>NZ_JBIWMV010000003.1:158239-779190 GCF_044766845.1 Streptomyces sp. NPDC101776
CCGGTTCACACCTCCGGGAACCCGCGCCCCCCCCCCCGCGCTCTCCCGCCGGGGGCGGGGTCACCTGCCCCCACCGCGGCCCGGGACCCCGGCCCGCCCGCGCCGGCGCGGGATCAGCGACGACAGCGGTCCGCGCCACCGGCATGAACTGCCCATTCGTAGGGGCGAGTTCAGCCGTGAGGACTTCAGCATACGTAACCCTCCTGCCCGTTCGGCAACGGCGCCCCTCTTGATGCGGCCGCACCACCCGGGTCATATTGGTCCGGACCTTTCCGTCATGTGGTGCCCGCGTAATGCCGGGAGGCAGAATCGTGCGACGCGTCCGTGCCACCCAAGCCCTCTCCCGTACGGCCCTGGTGTGCGCCGCGCTCCTGCTGCTCGCCTCCTGCGGCACGAGTGAGGAGGGCGACGGTCACCCCCCCCCCCGGTGCCCCGGCCGGGGTCACGGCCGCGGCGGGCAGCGCGACCAGCGTGCACGTCATGTGGGACGCGGTGACGGCGAACCCGGGCGTCGACACCTACGAGATATATCGGGGCACCACGAAAGTGAAGGAAGTACCGGGTTCCGAGCACATGGTGGATGTCACCAGGCTCCGGCCCGCCACCCTGTACTCCTTCACCGTGCGGGCCCGGGACACCGACGGCCGCCTGGGACCGCGCAGCCGGGAGGTCCGGGCCCGGACACCGGTCGCCGTCGCGGCCGACCGCTCGGCACCCACCCGTCCGGGCGCACCGCAGGGCCGGGTCATCGGCAGCCGGGCCGTCCAGCTGTCCTGGGGCGCCTCGCGGGACGACCAGGGTGTGGTGTCGTACGACATCTATCAGGGCGGGGCGAAGATCCACAGTGTGGGCGGAGCACAGACCGCGACCGTGGTCACGGGGCTGCGGCCGAGCACGCGTTACTCCTTCACCGTGCGGGCCCGGGACGCCGCCGACAATCTCTCGCCCGCGAGCACGACCGTCCTGCTCACCACAGCGCCGGGCAGTGACGACGGGCGGGGCACCGCCCCCACGGACTTCCGCGCGACCACCCACCGGGGCGGCGACGGGGCGTACTACATCGACCTGTCCTGGGTGCCGCCGCGCACGGACGGGGTGGTCACGGAGTACCAGGTCCACCTCGACGGACAACCCGCCACCTCGCTGGTCTGGGGCGGGACCGCGCCGCGCGACCGGGCGACGTACAGCTTCTACGTGAGCCGGGATGCCGGGGTCAGCCATCGGGTACGGATCAGGGCGCGGCTGCCGGACGGTACGTGGGGCGGGTTCTCGGCGGAGCGGACGGTGACGACGTAATGGCAGGTGAGCCGTCACCGTCGGCTGCGACAGCCCGAGCAGCCGCCCCGCCGCAGCGAACGAATTGAAAGGGCGGTTGGGCCGGGAACTGTTCGAGCGGCGGTCGCGCGGGGTGGTGCCGACTTCGGTGGCGAACCAGTTGGCCGCGCGGGTCGCGGCACCCCTGGACGCGCCGGCCGTCGTAGCGGATCGGGGTGGACTCGGCGCGGACCGGTCTCCAGAGCCCGTGCACGTGGCGGGGCCGACGGAACCGTTGGGCACACGTGGTCGCGGTGCTCGATCTGCGCGGGGTGGCGGCGACGGTCGTGGCCGGTGCCGGTGCCGGGATCACCGTGCTCCCCCGCTGTCTGTACCCGGCCGAGCCGGCGTCCGGCGCACCGCTGCCGCTGCTGGTGCCCGAGGACCCGCCGATCAACACCTCGCACCTCATCCGCCGCCCGGGGCCCGGGCTCACCGGACAACCCGCACGTCACGCTCGTACGGGAGCGGCTGCTACGGGCCGCGCCCACCTGGTGAGCCCGCACATGTGGCGAACCCACATGTGGCGGGCCCACCCACGCAATGAGCCCGCACGACCCGACCCGAACCCCTGACAGCGCATCATCCCTGCGCCGGACGAAGGAATCCGTCACCTGCCCGGTCCCCGTCCGCATGCGGGACGGGCCGGGGGCGCGTTGGCTTCCTTGGAGGCAGCACGGCCGTTTCCCGATCTCGGCGGCGCAAGGGATGTTCCGCCAACCGTGCCGTTGGAGGGCAGTCCCATGCGCACTTCTCAGCTACTACTCCGCTCCGGCCTGACCGTGACAGCCGCCGCTCTTCCGCTCGCTCTGACCGCCCCGGCCGCCGACGCGGCCTCGGGTATCTCCGTGAGCACGACCGGGACCACGGTCTCGGTCACGACCAGCGCGTGCTCCCAGAACCGCACCACGGGCGTCTGGGGCACCGGCTCACTCCTCACCAGCAGCCAGGGGAGCTTCGCCGAGGGCCGGAAGGCGACCCTGGCGGGGACGACCATCAGCCAGTCCACCGCCTGGACCAACGTCACCCCGGGCACCTACACCGTCATCGTCATGTGCCAGAACGGCACCACACCCGTCGGCACCCAGTCCGTGATCGTGTCCGCCACCACGACCCCCACGGTCGTCGCCACGGCCTCGCCCTCACGCGGCGTCATGGGCGGCCTCGGCGGGGCCACCAAGGACTACGGCCCCCTCACCCTGGGGGTCGGCGGGGGCCTGGTCGGGGTCGGCGTCATCGCGACGGCCTGGTTCCTGCGCAGGCGCGCGAAGCCGTACCGCCTCTGACCCTGACCGTCGCCACGGACGAGGGGCCGCCCGGTTCACGGGCGGCCCCTCCCCCATGTCCTACGACCGCCCGACGCACCGCCCACGGCAACTCGGCGCATGCCCTACGGCAACTCGGCGAACTCCTCGATCGCATGCGTGAGCCACCGCGTCCAGAAGGTCTCCAGGTCGATCCCGGCGCGCAGCACAAGGTGCTGGAGCCGGTCCTGGGCGCTGTCCCGGCCGGGTGGGAAGTCGCGCTTCTCGATCTCCTCGTACTCCGCCAACTGCCGCTGGTGCAGGCTGAGATGGCGGCGCAGGTCACTCTCGATGCCGGCCGTGCCGACGACCGCCGCCGCGCGCAGCCGCAGCAGCATCGTGTCGCGCAGCGGCCTGGGGTCCTGGGCGGACGCGGTCCAGCGGGCCAGTTCGGCGCGGCCCGCGGACAGGACCTCGTAGCGCTTCTTCTGGCCGCGGGCCGGCTGCTCGGACGCGAGTGCGCGGATCTGGCCCTCGGACTCCAGTTTTCCCAGCTCGCGATAGATCTGCTGGTGCGTCGCCGACCAGAAGTAACCGATCGACCGGTCGAAGCGCCGGGTCAGTTCGAGACCCGAGGACGGCTTCTCCAGGAGGGCGGTGAGGATCGCGTGCGGGAGTGACATGGGGTCATCCTAGGGACGGCCCTCAGAGGGCCGCCGCGACCTCGGTGCCCTGCTTGATGGCCCGCTTGGCGTCCAGTTCGGCGGCCACGTCGGCGCCGCCGATGAGGTGCACGACGCGTCCGGCGGCGGTCAACTCGTCGTACAGGTCGCGGCGCGGGTCCTGCCCGGTGCACAGGACGACCGTGTCGACCTCAAGCACGGTGCTCGTGCCGTCGACGGTGACATGCAGTCCGGCGTCGTCGATCAGGTCGTACTGGACGCCCGGGACCATGGTGACGCCCCGGTGCTTGAGTTCGGCGCGGTGGATCCAACCCGTGGTCCTGCCGAGTCCGGCGCCGACCTTGGTCGCCTTGCGCTGGAGGAGGTGGACGCTGCGCGGCGGGGCGGGCCGCTCGGGTGCGGCGAGGCCGCCGGGGGCCGCGTAGTCCATGTCGACACCCCAGGCGCGGAAGTACGTCGCCGGGTCCTCGCTCGCCTTGTCGCCGCCGTCGGTGAGGAACTCGGCGACGTCGAAGCCGATGCCGCCCGCGCCGAGGATCGCGACGCGCTCGCCGACGGGCACGCGGTCGCGCAGGACGTCGAGATAGCCGACGACGCTGGGGTGGTCGACGCCGGGGATGTCGGGGGTGCGCGGGGCGACACCGGTGGCGACGACCACTTCGTCGTAGCGGCCCAAGTCACCTGCCGTCACACGGGTGTTGAGGCGTACGTCCACCCCGTGCTCGTCGAGCCGCGTGCGGAAGTAGCGCAGCGTCTCGTCGAACTCCTGCTTGCCCGGGACCTGTCGGGCGACGTTGAGCTGTCCGCCGATCTCGGCGGCGGCGTCGTACAACGTGACCTCGTGGCCGCGTTCGGCCGCGCTCACCGCGCACGCGAGTCCCGCCGGACCCGCGCCCACCACCGCGACGCGTTTGCGCAACCGCGTCGGGGTGAGGACGAGTTCGGTCTCGTGGCAGGCGCGCGGGTTGACCAGGCAGGAGGTGATCTTCCCGCTGAAGGTGTGGTCGAGGCAGGCCTGGTTGCAGCCGATGCAGGTGTTGATGGCGTCGGCACGGCCGGCCGCGGCCTTGGCGACGAAGTCCGGGTCGGCGAGCATCGGGCGGGCCATCGACACCATGTCGGCGTAGCCGTCGGCGAGCAACTGCTCCGCCAGTTCAGGGGTGTTGATGCGGTTGGTGGTGACGAGCGGGATGGACACCGCGCCCATCAGCTTCTTCGTGACCCAGGTGTACGCCCCGCGCGGCACCGAGGTCGCGATGGTGGGGATGCGGGCCTCGTGCCAGCCGATGCCGGTGTTGATGATGGTCGCCCCGGCGGCCTCAACCGCCCTGGCGAGACTGATGACTTCGTCGAGCGTGGAGCCGCCCGGCACGAGGTCCAGCATCGACAGCCGGTAGACGATGATGAAGTCCTCGCCGACCGCCTCGCGCACCCGGCGCACGATCTCGACGGGGAAGCGCGTCCGGTTCTCGTACGAGCCGCCCCAGCGGTCGTCGCGGTGGTTGGTCTGCCGGGCGATGAACTCGTTGATGAGGTAGCCCTCGGAGCCCATGATCTCGACGCCGTCGTAGCCGGCCCGCCGGGCGAGGCGGGCCGCACGGACGTAGTCCTCGACGGTCTGCTCGACCTCGTCGTCGCTGAGCGCGCGGGGCACGAAGGGGCTGATCGGTGCCTGCACGGCGCTCGGCGCGACCAGGTCCTGGTGGTAGGCGTAGCGCCCGAAGTGCAGGATCTGCATCGCGATCCGCCCGCCCTCGCGGTGCACGGCGGCGGTGATCTCGGTGTGCTGGTCGGCCTCGGCGTCGGTGGTCAGCTTGGCACCGCCCTCGTAGGGCCGGCCGGCCTCGTTGGGCGCGATGCCCCCGGTGACGATCAGGCCGACGCCGCCCCGCGCGCGTGCAGCGTAGAACTCCGCCATGCGCTCGAAACCGCGCTCGGCCTCTTCCAGGCCCACGTGCATGGAGCCCATGAGGACGCGGTTGGGCAGCGTGGTGAAGCCCAGGTCGAGCGGCTTCAGCAGGTGCGGGTAACGGCTCATCGAGGCCTCCGTGCGCGGTGTCGTGCCTCTTTTGTAGAGGACGCCGAGGCGATTGTGCAACTAGTTGCACAATCGGGGGCGGGTGAGCCCTCTCACCGTTCGCGGCCCGCGGGCGGGTGAGCTTGCCCGCCCGCCCCGGCCCTCTTCAGGGCCGACAGGCGCCGATTCACAGGGATTTATTACCGGTTCTTTATCGCCCGCCCCGGAGAATCAAAGGCAGGCGTGCCGGTGGGATGCCGCGCGCGCGTGGCCTAGGGAGCGAGCCGTGACGCACGATCCTGAGCACGAAGCCGGCGACAGCGCGGCGATACCTCCGATGCCCGATCACGCACCCGAGATGGAGGTGCTGACGGGACCCGGTGGCGCGGAGCGCGATCACGGTCTCGACCGGTTGTGGCGGCAGCGGTCGCGGCGGTCCCGGGCGGTGATCGCCGTGGCCACCGTGGGTGTGCTGGCGCTCGGCGGGACCGTCGCATACGCGGCGACCTCCGGGGGTGCGGGCGGCGACGCCCTGCCCGCCGCCGCGGGAACCCCGTCCGGGACGCCCTCGCCCGGTGCCCGGCACGGGGGCGGGATGTGGTTCGGGTTCGGGGTCGGCGGCACCGCCGTGCACGGCGAGGCGACGGTCAAGGACAGCGCCACCGGCAAGTGGGTCGTACGGATCTGGCAGCGCGGCACGGTGACGAGGGTGGACGGGGACCAGGTCACGGTCAAGAGCGAGGACGGCACCTCGTGGACCTGGACCGTGGGTTCCGGCGCGACGGCCCAGGGCGCCGACGCCCTCAAGAAGGGCGACACGGCCTCCCTGACCGGCACCCGCTCCGACTCCGGCACCCGGACCGCCGACCGGGCCTTCACGGGCACCTTCGACCGCGGGACACCTGGCGACCGGCCCAGCGGGTTCCCGGGCGGCAGCCGCGGCCACATCTGGGACCACGGCGACCGCGGCCCGAGCCCCGCTCCCAGCCCGTCCGGCAGCGGAGCCACGACCTGAGACCGCCCGGCGCTACGACCTGACGGGCCCCGCCGTCCTGACGCCGATCACGACGTTCGCGTACAGCTCCTCGGAGTAGGCCGACCGCGTCTCCAGCCCGGCGCGCGTGAACGCCTCGACGGCGGACGGGAGTTGACGTTCGCTCGTCTCGACGAGCAGGCAGCCGCCGGGGGCGAGCCAGCCGGGCGCCCCGGTGGCGACCTCGCGGAGTATGTCGAGGCCGTCGGTGCCGCCGTCCAGGGCGACCAGCGGTTCGTGCTCGCGGGCCTCGGCGGGCAGCAGCCCGACCTCGCCGGTGGGGACGTACGGCACATTGGCCGCGAGGATGTCGACCCGGCCGCGCAACCCGTCGGGCAGCGCCCCGAACAGGTCGCCCGTGTGGACGTGGCCGCCGTAGGAGGCGACATTACGGCGGGCGCAGTCAGTGGCGGCCGGGTCGATGTCGGCGGCGTGCAGTTCGACCCGGCCGAGGGCGGCGGCGAGGGCCGCTCCGACGGCGCCGGAACCGCAGCACAGGTCCACGACGACGGACGCGCCCGGGGCCTGCGCGAGGGCCTGTTCGACGAGGAACTCGGTACGGCGGCGGGGCACGAAGACGCCGGGTTCCAGGACGATGCGAAGTCCGCCGAACTCGGCCCAGCCGACGACGAGTTCGAGGGGCAGGCCCGCGACCCGGCGGTCCACCATGGCGGCGAGTTCGTCCGGGGTGCGCGCGGCGGAGAGGATCAGTCGCGCCTCGTCCTCGGCGAAGACACAGCCCGCGGTGCGGAGCGCGCTGACGACGGAGGCGGGAGAAAGAGAGGGCATGAAAGCCGAGAGCCTTTCGGAAGCTTGCCGAAGGGTGCTCTCGTGGTCACCTGCTAGCGGTGATCCGAGCCGTCCTGAGGGGAGAGCACCCGGCCTGACACAGCGGAAATGGGTCTCACCTCCCGGGAGTTGACGGTCGGGAACGTCCCCGACCGGAGAGCAACACTACCCGAACCTCCGGGCCCACGAGGGGCCGACCCCAGCGCCGAGTTGTACTCTGCAACAACCGGGCGGACGAGGGAGATTCCAGTGCGAGCGGACCAGGCCGTGGAGACCATCCAGCGCGAGATGACGGTCTTCGCGCGCCGCGCCCGCGCCTCTGCGGGCCGTCTCCACCCCGAGCTGTCGCTGGTGTCGTACACCCTGCTCGGCCACCTGGAGGAGCGGGACGGCTGCCGGGCCACCGACCTGGCCGCGCACTACGCCCTCGACAAGTCCACGGTCAGCCGTCAGGTCGCCGCCCTGGAGCGCGCCGACCTCATCGAGCGCCGCCTCGACCCCGAGGACCACCGCGTCCAGGTCCTGCACCTCAGCGCCGCCGGCCGCCGGATCCTCGCCCAGGTCACCGAGAACCGTCAGGCCGCCTTCCGCGAACGGCTGGCGGACTGGCCGGAGGAGGACCTGGCCCGGTTCGCCGGCTATCTGGAGCGCTACAACTCATGGCCGACCGGAACCGAGGACGACGGCTGAGCCGCCGCCGGTCTCTCCGGCCTTACGACGGGGTTCTTACGACCCGGTGCTACGACACCCCCGCGGACTGCGTCTGCGTGAGGTGCTCCGGCGCCCGGGCCGCGAGGAACTCGGTGGTCCGGCGGAGGCGGAAGCCCAGGGACTCGTACAGCCGGATGGCGGAGGTGTTGCCCGCGCCGGTGTGCAGGAACGGGGTCTCCCCGCGTTCGCGGATGCCGTGGGCGACGGCCAGCACGAGGCGGCTCGCGAGGCCCTCGCCGCGGGCGGCGGGGTCGGTGCAGACGGCGCTGATCTCGGTCCAGCCCGGCGGGTGCAGCCGCTCGCCGGCCATGGCGACGAGGACTCCGTTACGGCGGATGCCCAGGTAGGTGCCGAGTTCGACGGTGCGGGGCAGGAAGGGGCCGGGTCTGGTCCGTGCCACCAGGTCGAGCATCTCGGGGACGTCGGCCAGGCCGAGGAGGATCGCCTCCGGGTCCGGTGCGGTGACCAGCCCGTCGTCCACCATCTGCACGCCGTCGATGTCGAAGGTGATCTCCCAGTCGTCCGGGACCTGTTCCCTGCACCCGAAGAGCGCGATCTCATCGCCGGCACTGGAGAAGGCGGCGACATCCGCCCAGTCGTCGGCATCGGGCTCGTCGGGCAGGGCCAGCCACGGAGACACGTCGACCGGGTAGCGCAGGACCCGGCCGCGCCGCTCGGCGAAGTGGGCGTGCGGGCCGGTGAGGGCGGCGCGGGCGGGGTTGTCGAGGACGCGTTCGTCGGACGTGCTCATGGGGTGACCTCGATCACGATCTTGCCGCGGGCGTGCCCTTCCTCGACGGTGCGCAGGGCTTCGCCTGCCTGGTCGAGCGGGAAGGTCCGCGTGACGTGCGGGTCCAGCCGGCCGCTGACCACGAGCTGCACAAGCGCGTCGAGGACGGCGGCGTTGCGGGCCCGCTCGACGCGGGCGCCGCCGAGCTTCTCGACCTCGGGGGCGGGGGCTCCGGCGGTGATGAGCTTCGTGCGGTCGGTGAGGAGGCCGGCGGCCTCGGCGAGCACCTCGCCGCCGACGAGGTCGTAGACGCCGTCGACGCCGTCCGGGGCGACGGCTCGCACGCGCGGTGCCAGATCCGGTCCGGAGGCGACGTGGACCGCGCCCAGCGACTCCACCAGGTCCTTCTTGCCCTCGCTCGCCACGCCCACGGCGCGCAGTCCGAGGGCGCGGGCGATCTGCAGGGCCGCGGAGCCCACCCCTCCGCCCGCGCCGGTGACCAGCACGGTCGCACCGGTGGGCAGGTCGAGCTGGCGGATGCCGTCGTACGCGGTCGCGGCGGCGACGGGCAGGGTGGCCGCGTCCTGGAAGGACACCTCGGCGGGCCGGTGCGCGGCGACCGTCACGGCCAGCAGGGCGTACTCGGCGTATCCGCCGGCCACCGTGCTGCCGAACACCTCGTCGCCGACCGCGAACCCGTCCACATCGGCGCCGATCTCCCGCACGACGCCGGAGACCTCTTGGCCGAAGACCGCGGGGAACACGCGTGAGCCGGTCTCACCGGGTCGCCGGTAGCCGTTGCGCTGCTTCCAGTCGACGGGGTTCACCCCGGCCGCGCGCACCGCGACGAGGATCTCACCGGGGCCGGGCCGGGGCTGGTCCACCTCGACGAGCTCCTCGGTCTCGAGGCCCCCGTATCGCGTGAAGACATACGCCTTCGGCATCTGCTCCCTCACTCTCCTTGGCATCGACTCTCCGCACTCGAGCCGCATTGAAGACCAAGGTCGGCCGCCGGGGAGCTATTCCCCGGGGCGCGGAGAGTTCATACGGCCGCAATGATCGGCGGTCACCCCCGGACCTGGGCATACCTCGTGGACGCGTACCGTTGAAACCAGAAACCACTGATCACGCTCGCCCGGCGGACCCGCGCCGCAGCGACCTGGAGGCTCCACCCCCATGCACGTCACCCGAGGCTTCACCGGACGCCCCCGCGTCCCCGACGCAGGCCTGCCGCCCGGTCAGTACGACGCGGGCGACGACTGGCCCGTCCTGTCCGCCGAGGTCACCCCCGATCTCGCGCCCACCGACTGGACGTTCCGCGTCGACGGACTCGTGGCGGAGCCGCGCACCTGGAACTGGGCGGAGGCGCACGAGCTGCCTGCGTCGGCCTACGAGGGTGACATCCACTGTGTGACGAGCTGGTCGAAGTTCGGGGTGCGGTTCGGGGGCGTCTCGCTCGACGCGTTCTTCAATGTGGTCCGGCCCCATGTGTCCGCCACACATGTGGTCGCGTATTCGCACACCGGGTACACCACGAACCTCCCGCTCGACGACGTGACCGGCGGTCGTGCCTGGATCGCCTGGGAGTACGACGGCAAGCCGCTGCCCGCCGAGCACGGCGGCCCCGCCCGGCTGCTGGTGCCGCACCTGTACTTCTGGAAGAGCGCCAAGTGGATCGCCGGCCTGCGTCTCCTCGACCACGACGAGCCCGGCTTCTGGGAGCGGAACGGCTATCACGGGCGGGGCAACCCCTGGGAGGAACAGCGGTACTCCGGTGACTGAGACCTTCGCGCCCACCACCAGATTCGCGGTGCCGGGACGCATCGCCGTGAGCAACCGCGCCGCCGCCCTGTGGCAGACCGCCACGCTCGTCGAGGTCCGCCGGGAGACCCCGCACGCCGCGACGTTCCGGTTCGCGGTGCCCGGCTGGGGTGGCCATCTGCCCGGCCAGCACCTGATGCTGCGGCTGCGGGCCGAGGACGGCTATGTGGCGCAGCGCCACTACTCGATCGCCTCGCACCCGGACGACGCCGGGTATGTGGAGCTGACCCTGGACCATGTCGAGGGCGGTGAGGTGTCCGGCTGGTTCCACACGGTGGCCCGGCCCGGTGACGAGGTCGAGGTCCGCGGCCCGCTGAGCGGTTTCTTCGCCTGGCCCGGCGACCGGCCCGCGCTGCTGCTGGGTGCGGGTTCCGGGGTCGTACCGCTGATGTCGATGCTCCGGCAGCACCGGGCGCGGAACCTGTCCGTGCCGTTGCGGCTGCTGGTGTCGGCGCGCAGCCCGGAGGAGTTGATCTACGCGCGGGAGTACGGCGCGGAGACCACGGCCGTGTTCACGCGCGGTGCGCCGGAGGGTGTGCCGGTGGGACGTATGGCCGCCGCACATGTGGCGCCGCTCCTGGCCGAGCCGCCTGCCGGTGGGTGGGAGGCCTATGTGTGCGGGTCCAACGGCTTCGCCGAGCATGCCTCGCGGCTGCTGGTCGAGGCGGGCCAGCCGGTCGACCGCATCCGCATCGAGCGCTTCGGCTGAGAAGCTCTCCCTTCACGGCTCCGGCAGAGACTCCAGGCCGCTCCGGTTGAGGGAAGTACCTCGGAGGGGGTACGACTTCTGTGTGGACGCTCGCATGCGTGCGCGGTGTCGAGGCGGCGGCGGACCGGCCCCCTAGGGGGCTTCCGGCCTTACGGTTCCTCGGCTCCGGTGACGGCGAGGAGACCGACATGCGGACCCGGGTACGGAGTCGACGCCGACGGCACAATCCGCTGCGGCGCCGGTCGGATGTCGTGGAGACGTGGACGGCACTGGTCGTCACCGTCCTGCTGTTCGTCGGCGCTCCCCTGGCCGGCGCCGCCGCGGGGCTGTGGGCGCACGACCAGGCCCGGACGATCGCCGCGACCCAACGCGCCGACCGTCATCGCGTCCACGCGCTGGTGATCGGAAACCCACCGGCCGGACTCACCTCGGTGGAAGGCACCGGCTCGCAGACCTTCCCGGTCGCGGTGCGTTGGACCGACCCCGGCAAGGGCCCGCGTACGGCCACGGCCGAGGTCCCGGTGGACACGGCACGCGGTGACACGGTGGACGTATGGCTCGACGCCAAGAGCCGCGTCGTCTCCTCGCCCGTGGGTCAAGTGGCCGTCTGGCAGCACACGTTGACGATCGGCGTATGGACGGCGGGCGGCGTGATCGGCACGGCCCTGCTCACGTCCGCGGTGACCCGACGGGTCGCACTGCGACACCGGTTGGCCGAGTGGGAACGGGACTGGGCACTCACGGAACCGGAGTGGACCCGGAGGCGGGCGTGACGGGGCGGGGGACGTGACGAGGGCGGACCGTGACAGCGGCGGGCCGTACCCGCATCGGGCGTGGCGCATCGGCCGTAGCAGCCCCGACCAGTCAGCAGTAGTCCGGCAGCTCGACATCCCGCCGCCGTGCCGACACCACCCTGCCCCTCAACACCCCTCCATCACAAGGCAGTTGAGCCACCCCGACCAGCCACTACGCCCCCTACACCCCCCGCTGCATCCGCCGAGCAACCCGCCCATGATCCCGCAGCACATCCCCCAAGGCAGGCAGCACCGGCTCACCCCGCTCCACCAGCACCCGCCCGCCCACAACGGTCGTCCACGCCCGCGCGGGCCCGCACCGCAGCCACGCCTCGACGGGATCGCTCAGCGCCCCGGCCAGCGCGACCTCGTGCAGATCCCAGACGACCAGGTCGGCACACGCCCCCGGACGCAGATGCCCGAGTTCGTCGGCGCGGCCCAGGCACCGCGCCGAACCCCGGGTCGCGATGTCGAGGGCGTCGCGCGCGGTCATCGCACCGGGGCCGCCCCGGTAGCGGCCCAGCAGCAGGGCGCCCCGCGTCTCCATCCAGAGCGAGGCGTGATCGGTCGAAGCCGACCCGTCGCAGCCGATACCGACGGGCAGGCCGAGTTCGCGCATCTCCTTGACCCTGGCCGTGCCGCCGCCGATCAGCATGTTGGAGCTGGGGCAGTGCGCCACACCGACGCCCGCCGCCGCGAGCCGGCGCAGCTCCTCGTCGTTCGGATAGATGCAGTGCGCGACCCAGGTCCGGTCGCTCATCCACCCGGTGTCCTCGAAGTACTCGACGGGCCGGCAGCCGTAGGTCTCCAGGCAGTAGGTGTCCTCGTCCCGGTCCTCGGCGAGATGCGTGTGCAGCCGTACGTCGTACCGCTCGGCGAGTTCCGCGGTCGCCGTCATCACGTCCTTGGTGACCGAGAACGGCGAGCAGGGTGCGAGCGCGACCCGGATCAGCGCGCCGGGTTCCGGGTCGTGGTGGGCCTTGATCAGCCGCTCGCTGTCGGCGAGCACCTCGTCGGTGCTCTGGGTGACGATCCTCGGCGGCAGTCCCCCGTCCTCGACGGACCGGGTCATCGAACCGCGGGTCGCGTGGAAGCGGAAGCCGATGTCGCGGGCGGCACGGATCTCGGCGTCGACCAGGTAGGGACGCGGATGCACATAGAGGTGGTCGGAGGATGTGGTGCAGCCGCCCATGAGGAGTTCCGCCATACCGACGTACGCCGACACGTACGCGGCCTCCTCGTCGAGGCTCGCCCACAGCGGGTAGAGCGTGGTCAGCCAGTCGAAGAGGGTGCCGTTGACGGCGGGGGCGTAGGAGCGGGTGAGGTTCTGGTAGACGTGGTGGTGCGTGTTGATCAGGCCCGGGGTGACGAGCCGCCCGGCGGCGGAGACGGTCGTACGCGCCTCGGGCTCGGCTCCTCCCGTGCCGACGGCGGTGACCCGACCACCCGTGACGGCGACCCAGCCGCCCGGGATCTCCCGCTCACCGTCCACGACGAGCAGTTCGGCGTCCTTGACCAGCAGATCCACGGCTGACGACATGCCGACATGGTAGGCGCGGGCCGCCGCACAGGCCTGGCGAGTCCTCCGATGTCACACGTACGGTGTGATCATCCGCACTCACACTCCACAAAGGCGGTCCTCGATGGCCCTGTTCGACCTTCCGCTCGACGAACTCCGCGAGTACCACAGCGAATCCGCCGAGCCGGAGGACTTCGACGCCTTCTGGTCCAAGACCCTCCAGGAGACCCGCGAGCACGATCTGGACGCCCGCTTCGAGCCGGTCGACACGGGACTGTCCACGGTGCGGGTGTACGACGTGACGTTCGCCGGGTTCGGCGGTCACCCGGTGAAGGGCTGGCTGCGGTTGCCTGCCGACGCGGCCCAACCCCTGCCGCTGGTCGTCGAGTTCGTCGGTTACGGCGGGGGACGCGGGCTCCCGCACGAGAACCTGCTGTGGGCCTCGACGGGCCGCGCCCACTTCATCATGGACACGCGCGGGCAGGGCAGCTCGTGGGGCGGTGGCGGCGGCACCCCGGACCCGGTGGGCGGCGCGCCCGCGTACCCCGGCTTCATGACCCGGGGCATCGACGCCCCCGAGAACTACTACTACCGCCGGGTGTTCACGGACGGCGTGCGCGCCGTCGAGGCGGCCCGTTCGCATCCGCTGGTCGATCCCGCGCGCACGGTGGCGCTCGGCGCGAGCCAGGGCGGCGGCATCGCCATCGCCGTTGGCGGGCTGGTCGGGGACCTGGCCGCCGTCGCGCCGGACGTGCCGTTCCTGTGCGACTACCCGCGCGCGGCGATTCTCACGGACCGCGACCCGTACCGGGAGATCGGCAACTACCTCAAGACCCATCGTGGGCGCGGCGAGGACGTGCTGCGCACGCTCTCGTACTTCGACGGCGTCCACTTCGCGTCCCGGGGCCGCGCCCCCGCCCTCTTCTCGACGGCCCTGGAGGACCAGACCTGCCCGCCCTCCACGGTGTTCGCCACGTTCAACGCCTGGGCGCACGAGGACAAGAAGATCGAGGTCTACGACTTCAACGACCATGAGGGCGGCGGCCCTTACCAAGAGGCGGTCAAGCTGGACTGGCTGCGGTCGTACGTCTGAGAGGCGCCCTATGGACATGACCACCGATGAGGCCGCCGAACGGTTCGTGCGCGTCTGGGCCCGCGCCTGGGCGGAGCACGATGTGGACGCGCTGCTGGAGCTGTACGCCGAGGACTGCGTCCACCGCTCGATGCCGTTCCGCGAACCGCACCGGGGGCGGGCCGAGTTGGCCGCGTATCTGCGCTGGTCGTTCGCGGCGGAGCGGGTGGGCGATGTCCGGTTCTCGGCACCGATAGTCGGTCAACACGGCGTCGCCGCGGCCGAGTTCAGGGTGCTGGCCGAGGAGGACGGTGAGCCGTCCACGCTCGCCGGCTGCGTCTTCGCGCGCTTCGACGACACAGGGCTCGCCGTGGAGACCCGCGACTACTGGCACACGGAACCGGGCCACCGGGAGCCCTCGGGCACGCTGTTCCTCAACTGAACGTACGACATCTTCCACCCAGTCCGACCAGTCGGTATGTTCAGGGTGTCCGGGTCGCAGCGTCGCGGCCCGGGCCCACGGCGGACCACGGAGGCACCATGTCCGAGCATCAGCCAGCCATCGACGGCCACTGCGACCCCCGCTTCACGGCGGTGCGCACGGCGTTCGAGGAGAACTTCCGGGACCGCGACGAACTGGGCGCCGCGGTGGCCGTCACCGTGGACGGCGAGACCGTGGTCGACCTGTGGGGCGGCTGGGCCGACGAGGCACGCACCCGCCCCTGGGAGCGGGACACGCTGGTCAACGTCTGGTCCACGACCAAGGGCCCGACCGCCTTGTGCGCCCACATCCTCGCCGACCGGGGCCTGCTCGACCTCGATGCCCAAGTGGCCACGTACTGGCCGGAGTTCGCCGCCGCCGGCAAGGAGAACGTTCTCGTACGACACCTGCTCTCCCACCGCGCCGGACTGGCCGGCCTGCGCGAGCCGCACTCTCTCGCGCAGCTCTACGACTGGGAGTTGACGACTCAGCGCCTCGCGGCCATGGAGCCCTGGTGGGAGCCGGGGACGCGGTCCGGGTACCACGCGCTCACCTACGGCTTCCTCGTCGGCGAAGTCGTGCGCCGCGTCTCGGGGTTGCTCCCTAGCGCCTTCCTGGAGCGGGAGGTCACCGGCCCGCTCGGGATCGACTTCACCATCGGGCTGCCGGAGAAGGAGGCCGGCCGGGCGGCCGAGCTGGTGCATCCGCCCGCCGCGTCGAGCAGTGAACAGGCCGCGATCTTCAGCCAGTTGGCGCCCGCCGCGATCGCCGCGCTGAGCAACCCGATCGCGGGCGCGGCCGAGGCCAACACCCCCGAATGGCGCGCCGCCGAGATCCCCGCCGCGAACGGCCACGGCACCGCACGCGCGATCGCCGCGCTCTACGGTGTGTTCGCCGGACGCGGTTCCTACGCCGGCCACCGCGTCCTCTCCCCCGAGGCGGCCGAGCGGGTGCGCGAGGGCCAGGGCAGTTGCCGCGACCTCGTACTCGGCGCGGGCTTCGCGCACGAGACGGAGGTCGCGCTCGGACTGTGGCTCAGCGGCCCGAACGGCTCGTACGGTCCCGACCCGAGGGCTTTCGGACACGACGGCTTCGGCGGCTCCTGCGGTCTGGCCGACCCGGACAGGGGTGTGTCACTGGGCTATGCGATGAACCGCATGGGGCCTCATATCGCCGACGACCCACGGAAGTTGGCCCTGATCGACGCCCTCTACGGCGCCCTCTGAGAGGTGATCGGCGCGGGTCGGTTTCGGCCTAACTGCCCTGCCGCTCTTCCCTGGTGGTTTAGACCAATGCTAGATCTGGTCGCGCAACGAGCCCGCACGGCTACGTTTCGTCACCGGTTCTGCTTTCAGTCTTGTCACCCTCAGGAGGCGCGGCATGGCCCGCACCACCCCCCACCATCCGACCGCCGACGACCAGCCCCTCTACGGCAAGGTCGCCACCCAACTGCTCGCCGAACTCCACGACGGCACCATCCCGCCCGGCGAACGCCTGCCCGCCGAGCGACAGTTGGCCGAACACTTCCAAGTCAGCCGGGAGACCATACGACAGGCGCTGGAGGTACTGCGCAGGGACGGTCTGGTCGCCACCGACCGGCGCGGCAGCCACGCCACGCTGCCCGGTCTGCCGGTCGAGACCCCGTCCTCCCTCACCTTCCCGGTCGGCGCCCGCAGCGCGGACCCGACCGGCTTCGACCGGACCTCCGTGACCTGGGAGACTCCCCCGCCCGAGCATGCCGAGGCCCTGCGGATCGCCCCGCACCGCCCGACCCTGGTGCACCGCTACGCGTCCGCGGCGGCCGACGGCAGCGGACTCCGTACGGCCCTCACGTCCTTCTCGGCGGTGGCGCTGGCCGAGGTGGAGGAACTGGCCCGCTACCGCGACCGCGCCGACGGCTCCGCCGCCGCCCAACTCCGGCGCGCCTACGACTGGATGCGCCGGGCCGGTCTGACCCTGCACCACCGGGACGCCATCACCCAGGTCGCGAACGCGCCCTCGGTCCGGGTGACCCGCCGCGTGCACGACCAGTACGCGCGCCCGCTGGAGATCACCGATCTGGTGGTGGAGGCCCAACAGGACGCCCTGATCTACGAGTTCACGCTTCCGTCGGCAGGCTGAACCCGGTGGCGCGCGGCGGGTCCCCACTCGCCGCGCGCCGACCGGACTCAAGCAGTCGTCAGCACGACAAGCCGCTGAGTCGCCCGCGTCATCGCCACATAGTGGTCGACGGCTCCTTCGATGCCCTCGCCGAACTTCTCCGGGTCGAGGAGGACGACCAGGTCGAACTCAAGTCCCTTGGACAGCTCGGGAGTCAGCGACCGGACGCGCGGCGTGGCCCGGAAGTCCGGGTCACCGATGACGCAGGCGATCCCCTCGGTGTGTGCGGCGAGCCAGGTGTCGAGGACCGACTCGAGGTCGGAGGCGGGTCCGTGGACGACGGGAACGCCGCTGGCGCGGATCGAGGTCGGCACGTTGGCGTCCGGGAGCACGGCACGGATGACCGGCTCGGCCTCCGTCATGATCTCTTCCGGGGTGCGGTAATTGACCGTCAGGGACGCCAGGTTGATCCGGTCGAGCCCGATCCGCTTCAGCCGTTCCTGCCACGACTCGGTGAATCCGTGCCGGGCCTGGGCGCGGTCCCCGACGATGGTGAAGCTCCGGGACGGGCAGCGCAGGAGCAGCATCTGCCATTCCGCGTCGGTGAGTTCCTGGGCCTCGTCCACGACGATGTGCGCGAACGGTCCGGCGAGCTGGTCGGGTTCGATGCCGGGCTGGGCGGCCTCGTCGATCAGGGCGTCACGCAGGTCCTGCCCGTGCAGCATGCCCATCGCGCCCTCGCTCTCGTCGATCTCGACGTTCTGCAGCAGGCTGTCGATGACGTCCGTCCTGCGCGCGTGTTCGGCGGCCACGGCGGCTTCCTGCCGGCGTCTGCGGCGTGCCGACTCCGGGTCGCCGAGCCGTTGCCGTGCCGCGTCCAGCAGCGGGAGGTCGGACACCGTCCAGGCCTGGGCGTCCGCGCGCTGCAAGCGCTGGACGTCCTCTCGGCTGAGGGAGGGGGCGCACCTGCGCAGATAGGCCGGTACCGTCCACAGGTCCCCGACGAGGTCGGCCGCTTCGAGCAGCGGCCACGCGCGGTTGAAGGCGGTGAGCAGTTCGCGGTTCTGCCGCAGCGACTTGCGGAGCAGGGCCGGTGTGACGGCGCCGTCCTGGGTGGGGGTGGTGTCCTCGTGCTTCTCGACCAGGATCGTGAGCAGTTCCTGCCAGACGTGCTCGCGTCCCTCGTTGTGCGGGGTGCCGGGTTCGGCCGCCTCGAACGCCACGGCCCAGTCCTCGGCGCTCAGCCAGATGTCGGACCAGTGGGTGGTGACGTTCATGCCCTGGGTGGGCGGCTCCTCGTAGAACCTGGCGGCGGGCTCGATCGCCCGCACCAGCTCCACGGACGATTTCAGGCGGGCCACCTCCGGGTCGGCCTCGGCGCCTGCCGTCGCCCCCTCCGCCACGAGGTCCCGCAGGATGCAGGTCTGCACGCCCTCCTCGCCGAGGCTGGGGAGGACGTCGGCGACGTAGTCGAGATAGGGCCGGTGCGGGCCGACGAACAGCACGCCGCCCCTGCGGTGCCCGAGGCGCGGGTCGGAGTAGAGGAGGTAGGCGGAGCGGTGCAGGGCGACGACGGTCTTGCCGGTGCCGGGGCCGCCGTCGACGACGAGCGCGCCGCGTGATCCCGCGCGGATGATGGCGTCCTGGTCGGACTGGATGGTGCCGAGGACATCGCGCATCCGGCCCGAGCGGTTGCCGCCGAGGCTGGCGATGAACGCGGACTGGTCGTCGAGCGCGGCGTGCCCGACGAAGCCGTCCGCCGTGAACACCTCGTCCCAGTAGTCGCTGATCCGGCCACGCGTCCAGCGGTACCTGCGGCGGCTCGCCAGCCCCATCGGGTTCGCGTGAGTGGCACCGAAGAACGGCTCGGCCGCCGGGGACCGCCAGTCGAGCAGCAGTCGTCGGCCCGTGCTGTCCGTGAGACCGAGCCGCCCGATGTAGACGGGCTCGGAGGTGTCGGCGTCGACCATGTGGCCCAGACACAGGTCCAGGCCGAAGCGGCGCAGGGTGCGCAGCCGTGTGGTGAGCCGGTGGATCTCCGTGTCCCGGTCCATCGCCGCCCGGCCGATGCCCCCGGGCGCCCTGCGCGCGGCGTCGAGCTGCTCGGTGAGTTCCGCGATCGACTGGTCGAGGCACTCCGCGATCGCCACGAAGTGCTGCTCGTCACCGGAGATCAGCGCCGGGTCGGCCTTGGCGGAGAGCCGGTCGGGAAGGTCGAAGGCGCTGGTGGTCAGGGGGTTCACGGCATCAATTCCGATCTGCGGTCGCTCACGGCCGTGCGGGCGGCAGGCCGTGTGGACCGGTGCGTACGGGTTCTCGTGTTCGGGGTCGGGCCGGTTCACGCGCGCGTGGGCGGCCTTTCCCCGCCTGCCGGGTCGAGGAGCATCTTCGCGGCCACTGTCGTCCCGTCGGTGCGCAGCATTCCTGCCACGATCCGGGCCCGGGTCCGCATCTCTGGGGCCAGGACGGTGGTGAGCGCGGCCGACAGGGAGTCGTAGGTCGGCGTCGGCCCGTCGTGTGCGACGCCGATGCCCAGCTCGGCCACCCGTGCCGCCCAGTATGGCTGGTCCACGATCTGCGGTACGACCACCTGGGGCGCACCGGACAGCGTGGCCGCCGTAGTGGTGCCCGCGCCGCCGTGGTGGACGACCGCGGCCACCCGGCCGAACAGCGCCTGGTGATTGACCTCGCCCACCACGAAGCAGTCGTCCCGGTCGTCGACCGCGGCCAGCTCCGCCCAGCCCCGGCCGAGCACGACTCGGCGGCCCCGCGCCCGCACCGCTTCAATGGCGAACCGGGCCACGTCCGGCGAGGTGCGCAGGGCCATGCTGCCGAAGCCCACGTACACGGGCGGCTCTCCCGCCTTGAGGAACGCCTCCAGATCCGCGGGGAGCGGGCGCTCGTCGGGCAGGATCCACGGTCCGGTCACCACGAGGTCGAGATCCGTCTGGTCCTGCCACGGGAACAGGTCCGGGTCCGCGGCCAGCCACGGCCGCTCGGTGAACGCGTGGTCGCGGACGTTGTCGACCGGTGGCAGGCCGATCGCCGCCCGGTGCCGGTTCTCCGCCTCGCGGTACAGGGCGTTCACCCGCTGGGCGTCCTCCTCCCACAGCACCTTGATGTCGGTCTCCTCCGCCGAGGACTGATGGCCGGGCCGCGACGGCGGCCGGTGCTTCGACGACGGCAGCCCGGCCGTGTGGAAGCAGGCGAACACGTAGCGGATGCCCAGTTTCTCGGCCACCGAGCGGGCACCGGTCGGCATCAGTCCGGTCGCCAGCAGCACGTCGCACCCCTCGGCCGCCGGCAGCAGCGTCTCGTACCGGGCGGCGACCAGCTCGGGCGCGAGCTGGAACGCCGTCGCCGCCGACGGCGGCCTCGCCCCGGTCACCACCGAGCGCACCGACGGTCCGAGCGGCAGCAGCGGCACACCGGCCCTGTCCAGCAGCTCCACGAACTCCTCGTCCGGCGGCGCGGCGACGCTCACCTCCGCGCCGAGTTCCAGCAGTCGGGCCGCGAGTCCCGCGACGGGTTCGACATCCCCGCGCGATCCCCACGTCGTCAACAGCACACGCATTCCACGACTCCCATTTCCGCAGGTCATGCCCTTAGGCCGGACATTCTGCGGCACACCGGGGGCCTTGCCGCAAGCCCCCCGGTGCGCTATACGTTAAGAAGGGAAGAGGAGTGGACACGCCTCCCTTTCCGCCCTCCCCCAGAGCCCTCGCGAAACTCGCGGCGAAAAAACCTGCCCGCCGATGTCGAGAACCCGCGCCCGGCTCCGTCCCCGAGGTGAACGCGTCCACAATGGGTCGCACCAGCACCGAGGAGAACGACCATGGCCAAGTACCTGCTGCTGAAGCACTACCGCGGCGCCCCCGCCGCCGTGAACGACGTCCCCATGGACCAGTGGGCGCCCGAGGAGATCACGGCCCACGTGCGGTACATGAACGACTTCGCGGCCCGGCTGGAGAAGAGCGGCGAGTTCGTCGACGGCCAGGCCCTCTCGCCCGAGGGGACGTTCGTCCGCTACGACGGCGAGGGGCGCCCGCCGGTCACCGACGGGCCGTTCGCCGAGACCAAGGACGTCATCGCCGGCTGGATGATCATCGACGTCGACAGCTACGAGCGGGCCGTAGAACTGGCCGGTGAGCTGTCGGCCGCCCCCGGAGCGGGAGGCAAGCCGATCCACGAGTGGCTGGAGCTGCGCCCGTTCCTGGGCACGCACTCGACCACCACGGACTGCACCTTCAAGTGAACGAGGTCCTGCTGAGGAGCCTCACGCCGAGTGTGCTCGGGATCCTCGTCCGCCGCGGAGCAGACTTCGCGGCAGCCGAGGACGCCGTACAGGACGCGCTCGTCGAGGCGGTCCGGGTCTGGCCGGACGAGCCACCGCGCGACCCGAAGGGGTGGCTGGTCACGGTGGCCTGGCGGCGGTTCCTCGACGCGACGCGGGCGGACACCGCCCGCCGTAGGCGCGAGGATCTCGTGGACGAGGAGCCGGCGCCCGGCCACGCGCCCGCGGCGGACGACACGCTCCGGCTCTACTTCCTGTGCGCCCACCCGTCGTTGACGCCCTCGTCGGCGGTCGCGCTCACGCTGCGTGCCGTCGGCGGGCTCACCACCCGGCAGATCGCCCAGGCCTATCTGGTGCCCGAGGCGACGATGGCGCAGCGCATCAGCCGGGCCAAGCGCACCGTGTCCCGGGTGCGGTTCGACCAGCCCGGCGACGTCGCGACCGTGCTGCGAGTCCTCTACCTGGTCTTCAACGAGGGCTACTCCGGTGATGTCGACCTCGCCGCCGAGGCCGTCCGGCTCACCCGGCAGGTCGCGGGTGTGATCGACCATCCCGAGGTGTCGGGCCTGCTCGCGCTCATGCTGCTCCACCACGCCCGACGCGCCGCCCGGACCGCGCCGGACGGCAGCCTGGTGCCACTGGCCGAGCAGGACCGGGGGCGCTGGGACACGTCGGCGATCGCCGAAGGTGTTTCCATCCTTCAACTCGCGCTGGCCCGTGACCAGTTGGGCGAGTTCCAGGCGCAGGCCGCGATCGCGGCGCTGCACGCGGACGCGCCCAGGGCCGAGGAGACGGACTGGGTACAGATCGTCGAGTGGTACGACGAACTCGTCGGCCTGACCGACAGCCCGGTGGTCCGCCTCAACCGCGCGGTGGCGGTCGGCGAGGCCGACGGCCCGCGCGCGGGTCTGGCCGCGCTCACACCGCTGGACGACTCGCTGCCACGCCACACCGCTGTGGCGGCCTACCTTCATGAGCGCGACGGCGACCTGTCGACCGCGGCCCGGCTGTACGCGGAGGCGGCGCACAAGGCTCCCAATCTCGCCGAACGCGACCATCTGACCCGTCAGGCGGCCCGGCTCAATAACCGCCGACCTGTGTGAGCTGTTTGCTTTTTCGCGGAAAGTGTGGGCAATTCCCGGGCGTCCCGAATTCCCTTTGCCCACACCATGGGCGAGTTCGTCAAGGGCGATATTGGCAACACCGGAAAGGGGGTTGCCGGGTCACGACAGACGGTGAATCGCTGCTACGGTGAGCACTCGTCCCGAGGCCGAGCGATGTGCCGTGTCGGCGCCCCGACCTCGGATTGCACAGCGAGTGTTCCGCTTCTCACCGGATTCCGTTCACTCTCACCTTTCCCTGTTCGCGGCACTCCCTGGAGTTCTTGAACCATGTCTGCTGAGAGCGTGGCAACCGCCACTTCCACGGCGCCGGAGCATTCCGGTTCCACCCCCGGAGACCGGCATCTCGGTCTCGCCCTTTTCGTCATCGCGGCGGCCCAGTTGATGGTCATCCTCGATGCCACCATCACGAATATCGCCCTGCCCGCCATCCAGACCGACCTCGGTGTCTCCGACGCGAATCTGGCGTGGATCGTCAACTCGTACGCGCTGGCCTTCGGCGGTCTGCTGCTGCTCGGCGGCAAGGCCGGGGACCTGTTCGGCCGCCGCCGGATCTTCCAGGTGGGCATCGCCGTCTTCACCCTCGCGTCCCTGCTCGGTGGACTCGCCCCGAACGAGAGCCTGTTGATCGGCGCGCGCATCCTCCAGGGCGTCGGCGCGGCCCTCGCCGCACCCAGCGCGCTGGCGCTGATCACGACCACCTTCCCGGCGGGCAAGCCCCGCAACCGGGCGATGGGCGTGTACGCCGCGATGGGCGGCCTCGGTGCCACGGTCGGTCTGCTGCTCGGTGGTCTGCTCACCGATGTCCTGGACTGGCGTTGGGTGTTCTTCGTCAACATCCCCATCGGCCTCGCCGTCCTCGCCGGCACCCGCAGCCTCGTCGAGGCGCAGCGCCACCCCGGCCGCCTCGACGTCCCCGGCGCCGTCACCGGGACCGGCGGCCTGATCTCCCTGGTCTACGGCATCACGCGCGGCGGCGAACACGGCTGGACCAACGGCCTCACGCTGGGCTGCTTCGCGGTCGCCGCCGTCCTGTTGGCGGCGTTCCTGTTCCTCCAGGCCCGGACGCCGGACCCGATGATGCCGCTGCGCCTGTTCAACGACCGTAATCGGTGGGGCAGTTACGCCACCATGCTGTTCATCGGCTCGGGCATGTTCGCGTTCTTCTACTTCCTGACCCTCTATATGCAGCTGATCCTCGGCTACAGCCCCATCAAGACCGGTTTCGCCTATCTCCCGTTCAGTTTCGGCATGGCCACCGCGGCGGGCATCAGCTCCAAGCTCGTCGCCCACATCGCGCCCCGGCTCATCGCCGCACCGGGCCTCCTGCTCGCGGCAGTCGGCATGTTCTGGTTCGCCACCCTGGAGCCTGACTCGTCCTACGCCGGGCATCTGATGCCCGCCATGTTCGTCACCGCTCTCGGTCTGGGCATGAGCTTCGTCCCAATGACGCTCGGCGCGGTGAGCGGTGTCGGCCATCAGGACACCGGCATCGCCTCGGCCCTGCTCAACACGGCCCAGCAGATCGGCGGCGCCCTGGGCCTCGCCGTCCTGTCGACGATCTCGAACTCCGCGGCCGACGACAAACTGCCGCATGCGGCCTCCGCGCTCTACCGAGGCCTGGCCACAAGGGACTTGGGCCTGGTCTCGAAGGCCGGTGACGCTCTCACCCACGGCTACACGATGGCCTTCGTCGCCGCCGGGGTCGTGTTCGTGGCCGGTGCCGCCGTGACCGCGTTCGCCGTCGACGCGGGCAGGCAGCAGCACACCGAAGGCGCCGCCCCGGTCCACATGGGCTGAGCCCCCACACATCCAGGCACCATCACGTCGAACCGGCGCGAAGACCGTGCCCGTGGTGCCCCGCAGCCCGGTGCGGCGGGGCACCACGGGCGCGTACGTCCGCCGCGCCCCTTGGAGCCTCCGTATGACGAACCAGCCCTACTCGGCGAACCCCGAGCACCCCGAACTCCCGCCGACGGTCGAGGCCTTGACCCACGCGTTCGCCCTGCTCGGCAGACGCTGGAGCGGCCTCGTCCTCGCCGCGCTGGCCAGGGGCCCGGCAGGGTTCGGTGAGGTGCGCGAACGGGTGCCCGGCATCAGTGACCGCATGCTCGCCGACCGGCTGCACGAACTGGCCGCCGCCGGCCTCCTCACCCGCACCCCGCAGCGCTCCTACGCCCTCACCCCGCACGGCGACGCCTTCCTGATCCCTCTCGCCGCGCTGGCCGTCTGGGCCGAGGAGCACCTCATGGTCACTCCCACTGGTACTGGAGGTACTTCCCGTCGAGGGTGATGACGACCCGGTCACCGGCCGGGTCGGGCACACGGCTGACGTCGAGGCGGAAGTTGATGGCGCTCATGATGCCGTCGCCGCACTGCTCGTGGATCAGTTCCTTGATGGTGGGGCCGTAGACCTGAATGACCTCGTAGAGCCGGTAGATCGTCGGGTCCACGGGCACGGCCGCGTCCAACGCGCCCCGGTTCGGCTGGAGTTGGAAGGCGAGGACGGCGTCCTCACCGAGTTCGAGGAGGGCCGCGGCGGTCGCCGCCTCGTCCTTGGTCATGGGGTGCTGGCCGAGCAGCGCCGCCGTGGTCCACGCGAGCGGTCGGCCCACGGCCTCGGCCAACTGGGCCCATGTGACACCGGTCTTGACCTTGGCCAGGCGGACCGCCTCGCCCGCTTCACCCTTGCTGAGCATGCGCAACTCCGTTCCCGGACGGCACTCTTGACCACACGCGATTCAGCGTAGGAGAACACCCGTGGCGCGGCAATCACGCCGATCTCCGCCAAGTGCGGTCATATGACGGACTCCTGGGCCTCTCCCGCCGCATACTTCCGAACATGACCCACGTCGACGTACAGCACAGATCCTCGCCGGGCGCGGACTGTCCGCCGTGTCCGTGGCGATCGACCCGGCGCCGTTCCGGGGCGTGCTGCCGCTGCCGGTGTCCGCACTGCGCTCCTCCGCACCGGTCCTCGGCAACCCCGCCAACCGCCATCGGGTCGACACGGAGAACCCCGAGCGCGGCCCGCTCCTGATCATCTCGTGCCCTGGTCGATCGCCAACGCCTCCTACTGGAAGCAGCAGCACAACAAGGGCGTCACCGGTATCACCGATATCAAGGGCCGGGGCCACGCGCTGACCATCGACAGCGGCTGGCAGGAAGTCGCGGACACCGCCCTGCCGTTCGTGCGCCGCTACGCCTGATCCCGGACCGGCACCTACGAGCAAGCGTTCGACACCGATCTCCCCGACTTCACCCGGAGCTGACCGATGACGATTTCCCGTAGACCCCTGCTCCTCGGCGCGGCTGCCGCGGCCGGCGCCCTCGCGGCCACCGCTCTCCCCGCCTCGGCGGCACCCGCCACCGGAGGCAAGCACCCCGCACCGAAGCCGACCGTGGTCCTCGTGCACGGCGCGTTCGCCGACGCGTCCAGTTGGTCGGCCGTGGCCTCCCGGCTCCAGAAGGCGGGCTACACGGTCGTGGCGCCCGCCAATCCGCTGCGCGGGCTGACCGCCGACGCCGGCTATCTCTCCGCGCTCCTCAAGACGATCGACGGCCCGAAGGTCGTCGTAGGACACTCCTACGGCGGCGCGGTGATCACCCAGGCGGCCGCGGGCGACCCGAGCGTGAAGGCGCTCGTCTACGTCGCGGCCTTCGTGCCCGACAAGGGCGAGCAACTGGGCGAACTCGCCGCGCGGTTCCCCGGTTCGCAACTGAACGACGCCTTGCAGCCGCTGCCCGACGGCGCGGGCGGTACCGATCTGGCCATCCAGACGGCGAAGTTCCACGCGGTGTTCACCGCGGACCTCCCGGCGTCCACCTCCGCACTGCTGGGGGCCTCCCAACGCCCCATCAGCTCAGCCGCGTTCACGGACGTCACCACGGCGGCGGCCTGGCACGACATCCCCTCGTGGGCGGTCGTGGCGGCGCAGGACCGGGCGATCGCACCCGACCTGGAGCGCTTCGAGGCCGAGCGGGCCGGTTCGCACACGGTCGTGGTGGACGCCTCGCACGTGGTGATGATCTCCCGCCCCGACCTGGTCACGAAGGTCATCAAGTCGGCGGCGTCCGCGACCAGTTGACACCCACCCCAGCCGCTACGGCAGCCGTCGCGCCGCGACCATGCGGACGCGGGGGCTGCCGTCGCCCCGGCGCCCGAACTCGGGCAGGGCGTACTGGTCGACGGCGAAGCCGGTCCGCTCCAACTCCCGTCGCACGAAGCCGAGTCGGAAGTCCCGGTAGTACATGACGAAGGGCGGTCGCCAGACGGCGTTGCGCACCTTCATCACGGCGTCGAAGCCGGACAGCATCCAGTACGCGGGAGAGGTGAGCCGCGGCGGCGCGACGACGGGGAAGGCGAACAGGCCGCCGGGCCGCAGCACGGAGTGGATCTGGACGAACAGCCCCGGCAGTTCGCGCGGCAGGAAGTGACCGAACGCCCCGAAGCTCACCACCAGATCGAAGGCGGGCGCGAACGGCAGGGCCCGGGCGTCGCCCCGCACCCACGAGACACGCGGACCGGCGGCCCGGGGACGCCCCTGCGCGACCGCGAGCATGCCCGCGCTGAAGTCGACGCCGGTGACGCTCCCGCGGCACACCTTCGTCAGCACGTCGGCGCCCGCGCCGGTGCCGCAGCACAGGTCGAGTCCGTCGTCGAAGGGGCCGACGCGCTCCAGCATGGCGGCGACCGCGTCGAGCAGCGGGGCCGGTGTCCGGAACGGGGTGTGGTCGAACTTGGGCGCGAGGAGGTCGTAGCCGTGCTCGACGGACGACAGTGCCTGGACGGCGAGTTCGCGCAGACTGGGGCCTTCGGGGCTGAACATCCGGGTCAGCCTAGGGCAACCCGCTGCGTGAGGATCGCGAGAACGCGCTCGCACCAGCGCAGGTTCTCCTCCTCGAAGGCGATCCCGGCCATGAGCGTGAGATACGGCCCGACGCGCTCGGCGTCCCGGAGGTACTCCTCCTCGGTCCGGCCGCCGAGCAGCCGGTCCCGTACGCGCTCGTAGCGGTCGAGCTTGCCGCGCGCCCACGACCTGCGCTCCTCGATCAGCTCCCGGGTGACGGCGGGGTCCGTGCCGTCCATGGCCTGGATCTTGATGAGGAGTTCGTCGCGGATGGCGGTGGGGCGCCGGGGCGGCTCGGCGGCGAAGGTGTCGAGCTCGCGCCGGCCGGCCTCGGTGAGCGTGAACATCCTTTTGTTGGGCCTGCGTTCCTGCTGTACGACCCGGGCCGCGATCAGCCCGTCCTGGGCGAGGCGCTCGAGTTCGCGGTAGAGCTGTTGCGGTGTCGCGGGCCAGAAGTTCGCCAGCGACACGTCGAACACCTTCGCCAGCTCGTAGCCCGAGGCCTCCCCTTCCAGGAGGGCCGCGAGGACCGCGTACTTGAGGGACATGTGGACACGCTAACAGCCGTTGATTAGTCTCATCCACACCTACTCAACAAATTGACTATGAGGTGAGCCGATGCGTGCGTTCCGAGAGGCGGTCGAGGCGCAGGACATGGACGCCGTCGAGGCGCTGCTGGCCGAGGACGTGGTCTTCACCAGCCCGGTCGTGTTCAAGCCGTATCCGGGGAAGGCGATCACCGCGGCGATCCTGCACGCCGTCGCGCGGGTCTTCGAGGACTTCCGGTACGAGCGGGAGATCGGCGACCCGGACGGCGCCGACCACGCGCTGCTGTTCGCCGCGCGGATCGGCGACCGGGAGCTGACCGGCTGCGACTTCATCCACGTCAACGAGGCTGGATTGATCGACGAGTTGACGGTCATGGTCCGTCCGCTGTCGGGCGCCCAGGCCCTCCAGGCGGCCATGGCGGCGCAGTTCGAGACGATCGCCAAGGAGGCGGAGGCGCGGCTCGCGTGAGTGCCGCGCCTCCGACGCGCCTTACCCGACGGTCAGCGTGAGCGCACCGGTGTAGGTCCGGCCGGGTGTGATGGCCGTGACCGTCCCGTCGACCGTCAGCGTGACCTTCTTGCCCCGGGGCGCCCTGACGGTCGCGTCGGCGGCTAGGGCGAGCCGGGTCAGGTACGAGGTGCCGGTGACCGTCCAGGCCGAGCCGCTGTTGAGCTGCACGATCGCGCCGTTGTTGACGGCGGCTCCCACGGTGTTGGCGACGATGCCCAGCTCGTAGAAGGTCGACGCGTCGATGCTGGAGACGCGGTGCTTGGCCGTCGACGCGGAGATGACGCCCTCGACACGGGAGCCCTCGAAGGTGAGGACCATGTTCTTGCCCTTGCGCATGCCGTTGTAGAAGTCGCCCTTCACAACTATGGAGTTGAAGGTGGCGGCTCCGTCGGTGGTGTGCACGGCGGTCGGGTCGAAGCTCGCGTCCTTGGTCGGGTCGCCGGTGGGCTCGGTGTAGACGCCGATGTTCATCATCTTGCCGTCGACCGGCACCGGGCCCGGGTCGTCCAGCTCGATCATCTGGAGGATGATCCCGTCGCGCGGGTTGAGCCGGGCGCCCTGGGAGCCGTCGACGCTGATCGTGGTCTGCTGGCCCTTGTTGAGGAAGGTGGCCCGCTCGGAGTTGATCACCGTGCCGCCGTCGAGGGTGAGTTGGCCGGTGCCGAAGAACATGTAGCCGAAGTGCCCGGAGTCCACCACGGTGCTGCGCACCGGAATCGACGCCAACTCGGCCTTGGACAGACCGAGTTCCAGCTCGGTGTTGAGCGCGGAGACGGCGGCCCTGGTGCTGTCGCCGTAGTGCACGACGGCGGCGGGGCCCGCGATGATGGTCGCGTAGCTGCCGACGTCGAGCCGCGAGCCGAGCACGCGCACGGTCGCGTCGCCGATGGCGTAGGTGCCGTAGCCGTACTCCCCCGTGTTGCCGAAGTGGCTGTTGATCGCGGTCAGTTTGAGTCCGCTGCCGCCCTCGACCGACAGGGCGCCCCAAGTCTCGGAGAACACGGTCGAGTTGAGGTAGGTGGCCTTGCTGTTGGCGCCGATGAGGTTGGTGGCGCGGACGTTGCCGTCGAGGCCGAGCATCCAGGGCACGGACTCCATGTACGGCGTTTCCACGGTGGCTTGGTAGTCGGCGGGCAGAGCTCCGTTGCGGGTGCGCAGGACGGAGTCCTTGACGATGACGTTGGCGCCGTCGTCGGCGATGACGGCGGTGCGGACGACTCCCCTGGTGTCGATCCGGGCGCCGTCCACGACCAGCGTGGTCGAGGAGCCGTCGCCGACGACCGCGGCGCCGTAGCCCGCGAAGTCGGAACGGCCGTTGCCCGTCAGGGAGATGGAGGGCCGGTCGAGCGTGTAGGTGGCGTCCTGGACGTACACGCCGTCGAAGCACTCGCCGGTCGAGGTGATCGACACGTTCCTGGCGTAGGCGTCCGTCAGCTTGCCGCCGAGGACGGCCGCGAGGACGGACTTGTCCTTGACCACGCCGTCGCCGTCGACGTACACCGCCTGCCGGAACGGGAAGGTGAGCGTCTGGTACGTCACCTCGTTGGCCGCGGCGACAGTCAGGACGACGTCACCCCGGTAGGTGCCGGCCTGGATCAGGGTGGCCGTGGCGCCGGTGGCGGTGAGCAGTTGGCCGGTCTCCACTCCGTCGACGGTCAGCGAGAGGCTGGAGCCGTCCGGGGCGACGATCTTCCCGCCGGACGCGATGGACAGTTCGCTCACGCGGGTGGTCGCGGCGACCGTGTACGTCTCGCCGGATGCGACCGAGATCCGCGTGCCCGAAGCCTTCTTGGCCGTCGGCGCGGCGGTGGCGGAGGCCGCCGGCACCAGTACGGCTCCGGCCGTGGCGGTACCGGCGATCAGGACCGAGCGTCGGGTGATCAGCGTCATTGCTTGCCTTCCCAGGGATCGATGCGCCGTTGCGCAGTGTGACCGGCCGGCCGTCGAACGCGGGATGCGGACGGGCCCGGCGGAGGCACCGAAGGTGCGCACGAGGGACTTAAGCAGCCACGAGAACCAGGGAATAGGCGGGCGGCACACACATATGGGAGTCCGATGCCTCGGATCACGCCGACCAGTTCATGGCCGTCACACAGAGTCGTCATAGGGGGCGGACGAGCCGGAACACGGCGGTGAGGCGGGCGGCTCACGGGCCGTCCACCTCACCGTTTCCCGCACGCGGTTCCGCTACGCCGGGGCGATCATCCCCGCCGACAGGTCGATGTCCGCCCCGCACAGGCCGGGCATCGCGAGCATCGCCACCAACGCCTGGGCGACCTCATGCTCCTCGACGAGCCGGCCGAGGGCTGCCCGGGACGCGAAGTCGCGTTCGGCCTCGGCGACCGTGCAGCCGGTCAGTTCGGCGGTCAGCCGGAAGTTGCGGTCCATGCGCGGACCCCGAACCGGCCCCGGGGAAAGGGAGTTGACCGCGATCCCCCGCGGTCCGACCTCCCCGGCGAGGGTCCGGGTCAGGCCGAGCAGCGCCATCTTGGAGGCGGTGTACGGGGTGCGGTTGAGCAGCGGGCGCTTCCCGCTGACCGAGGCGACGTTGACGATGTCACCGCGCCCGGCCGCGAGCATCGGCGGCAGGAAGGCCCGGCACATCAGATACACGCCCCGGACGTTGGCGGCGAACACGTCGTCCCACTCGTCCGGCTCGATGTCGACGAGCGGGCGGACCGGGCCCGCGACTCCGGCGTTGTTGACGAGCAACGACACGTCCTCGTCGGTGAGTTGGATGGCCAGGGCGCTGACGGCCGACGGGTCGGAGACATCGCAGGAGGCCGTACGGGCCTGTCCGCCGTCCTTGACCACACGGGCCGCAGCCTCGGCGAGCGCCGCCTCGTTGCGCCCGACCAGGATCACCCGGGCCCCGGCGTCCGCGAGGCCCAGCGCGAAGGCACGGCCCAGCGGTCCGCCGCCGCCGGTGATCAGTGCCGTACGCCCGTCGAGGGGCCTGCGGGGGTCCGAGGCCGTGCGGTGTTCCGAGGCCACGGGATGCTCCGAGGTCACGGGGTGTTCTGCGGTCACGGGGTGTTCCAGGGCAGCTCGTCGCCCGCGGCCTTCGCGGCACGTAGGTCACCGGAGCGTGCGTGGCCCTCGAACAGCTCGACGCGGGCCGCCCGTCCGCACAGCCGGCCGAGCAGCGCCTGGGAATCGGTGTCGGTGACCTCCTGATAGGTGACCGTCTTGAGGTACTTCCCCACCCACAGGCCGCCGGTATAGCGCGCGGCACCACGTGTGGGCAGCACATGGTTCGTGCCGATGACCTTGTCGCCGAACGACACGCAGGTGCCCTCGCCGAGGAACAGGGCGCCGTACTGGGTCATGCGCTCCAGCGCGAGGCGCGGTTCGGCGGTCAGCACCTCGACGTGCTCGAAGGCGAACGCGTCGGCGAGCGTGTACAGCTCGTCGTGGGTGTCGACGACGTGGACCTGGCCGTGGTCGCGCCAGGCGGGCTCGGCGAAGTCGCGGGTGGGCATGCCGGGCAGCAGGCGTTCCACCTCGGCGATGGTCTTCTCGGCGAGCTCGCGGGAGGTGGTGATGAGGACGGCCGGGGAGTCCGGGCCGTGCTCGGCCTGGGAGAGCAGGTCGACGGCGCACACGAACGGGTCGGCCTGCTCGTCGGCGAGGACGAGGATCTCGGTCGGCCCGGCGAAGAGGTCGATGCCGACCTCACCGAAGAGCTGCCGCTTGGCCTCGGCGACATAGGCGTTGCCGGGCCCGGCGATGAGATTGACCGGCCGCATCGTGTCCGTCCCGACCGACATGGCGGCCACCGCCTGCACTCCGCCGAGCAGCCAGATCTCGTCGGCTCCGGCGAGATGCATGGCGGCGACGGTGGCGGCCGGGATCTCGCCGTGGATGGGCGGCGTACAGGCGACGACCCGGGGCACGCCCGCGACCTTGGCGGTGACGATGGTCATGTGGGCGGAGGCGGTGAGCGGGTAGCGGCCACCGGGGATGTACGCGCCGGCCGCCTGCACGGGGATGTGCTTCTGGCCGAGCCGCACACCAGGAAGGGTCTCGACCTCGAACTCCCGCAGGGAGTCCAGCTGATGGCGGGCGAAGGTGCGCACCTGCTCCTGGACGAAGCGGATGTCGTCGATGACCTGTTGCGGCACCGACGCGACGATCTTCTCGACCTCCTCGTCCGTCAGCCGGAAGGAGTCGGGGCTCCACTTGTCGAACTTCTCGGAGTAGGCGCGTACCGCCTCGTCGCCGCGCGCACGGATGTCCGCGATGACGCCGGTCACGGTCTCCCGCACCTGGTCGAGGGAGGCGGCCACCTCTGACTTGGGCACGGCGTGCTTCAGGATCGTTGCCACAACTGCGGCCTTTCTGCGGGTGGTTGGCGACAGAGGGAGTGCCGGCGGGATGTCAGACCGGCGGTGCTTCGAAGAGCACGTCGGGGTCGTTGAACTGCTCCTTGGCGACCGACTCGCTCATCGGGTCGGCGGTGCCCCACTGGTCCTGGGTGATCGGGTCGTCGACGTCATGGCGGCCCGGGTGCCACAAGTCCTCTTCGAGGACGGCGAGTTCGGTCGTGTACTCGACGGTGTTGCCGTGCGGGTCGTGGAAGTAGGAGAAGGTGTTGTCACCGGCGAGATGCCGGCCGGGTCCCCAGGTGAGCCTGGTCCCGGCGCGCAGCGCCCGCCCGGTGCCGCGCATGTACTCCTCGACCCCGCGCATCTCGAACGAGGCGTGATGCAGGGAGACATGGGGTCCCCGGGCGATCGCGAACGAGTGGTGGAGCGGGCTGCACCGCAGGAAGTACATGAGGTCGCCCATGTGCGTCGAGTACAGGGTGTCGGTGAGCCGGAACCCGAGGTGCTGGACGTAGAAGTCCCGCAGCCCTTCCGGGTTCTGGGAGTTGACGACACAGTGCGAGAGCCGGACCGGGATCGCCTCGCGCTCCTCGATCTTCCGGTGGGTGCGGGTGGCGACATCGGCGGAGACCTCGACGACCCGCCCGTCCGGGTCGAAGAACCGGAAGCCGTAGCCGCCGCCCGGTGTGTCCAACGCGCCCGGTTCACTGAGCAGTTGGACGCCCACACGCCCGAGCCGCCCATGCAGCTCATCCACCGCCTGCGGCGATACGGCCCCGAAGGCGACGAGGTCCATCCGCTTCCGTTCGTCCTCTCGGATGCGGACGATGTACTGCTCGGGGCTGCCCTCGGCGGCGAAGAAGGCGACTCCGCTGTCGCCCGCGACCTCGGTCAGGCCCCAGGTGGTGCCGTAGAAGGCGCGCTGGCGGGTGAAGTCCGGTACGGCCAGGTCGACATGGCGCAGATGGGTGATGGGCTGGAAGGTCACTGTCCGCTCCTGACGGTGTTGCGCTGGTGGCCCAGGCCGGTGATCTCGGACTCGACGACGTCGCCGGGCTTCAGGAAGACGCCCCAGTGCGCGCCGTTGCCGGCCGGGGAGCCGGTGAGCAGCAGATCGCCGGGGCGCAGGGTGGTGGTCGTGGAGACGTACGCGATGAGCCGTGGGATGTCGAAGATCATGTCTTTCGTCGACTCGTCCTGGCGGACAACTCCGTTGTGGCGCAAGGTGATCCGCAGGTCGCCGGGGTCGCCGACGAAGGCCGCCGGAACCAGGAAGGGTCCGGTGGGCAGGAAGGTGTCGGCGTTCTTTGCGGTGAACCAGTCGGTGCCGATGGCCTTGAGGTCGGGCCGGTAGAGGCGGTCGCGGGTGGTGAGGTCGTTGGAGATCGTGTATCCGGCGACGTGGCCCATCGCGTCCTCGGCCGGAATGTTCTTGCCCGACTTCCCGATGACCAGGGCGAGTTCGAGTTCCCAGTCGTGCTGTTCGCCGAGCGCGGGGAGCACGATGTCGTCGTAGGGGCCGCTGATCGCGCGCGGGGAGCCGAGGAAGACGTACGGCACCCCGTTGCGGGCGCGTTCGTCCATCATCGACTCAGCGTCGGCGCGAGCCTCTTCGGGGGTGGCGCCGTGCACGCTCTCCTTCTCGGCGGCGACCAGATCGACCACGTGCTTGCGGTAGTTGGCGCCGCTCTGCAGGATCTGGCCGGGCTCGATCGGGGTCAGGACGCGCAGTGCGGCCAGGTCGTGCCAGGTGCCGTCGGAGGATCCGGCGAGGTCGGCCAGCCGGGGCAGCCAGTCCTCCCAGTCCTCGACGAGCGCGCGGACGGACGGCACGAGGTCGGAGAGGTCGCGCACGCGGTCGCCGGTGACCAGGCCGGGAAAGCCCGTCTCACCGGAGGCGAACGTGCCGAGCGCGAAAGGTCCGGCATGGGTGGGCAGTGGATCGGGCACGGCGCTCTCCTCGTACGGGTGGGGGCTCGCCCTCGACGCTAGGCAGCCCGGGGACCCGGCGGAAATGGCGATCCGCGATGCCTGCCATCACCGGCCCGCCCGGCCCACCGTGTCGTGGTGCGGCTCCCCGCGCGGCGGGCCCGTCGGCCGCTCAGCTGCGGCTCCATCGCCGTACGGGATGCATGGCGTCCCCCTTGGCGATGCCTCGATCCGTTGACCCTGTGTCGGCCGCCCACGCAGGCTCGGAGCACCCACTTTCCCGAGGAGAAGAACGTGATAGTCGAGCATGCCGAGCTGACCGTCGAGGCGGGGCGTGAGCGGGAGTTCGCGGAGGTGTTCGGCAAGGCCCGTGAGGTGCTGGCCGAGGCCGCCGGGTTCCGCTGGGCCGAGCTGCTGCGCGGTGCGGAGCGGCCGGCGACCTTCCTGCTGCTGGTCGGCTGGGAGTCCGTCGAGGCGCACACGGTCGGTTTCCGGGAGTCCGAGGCCTTCGGGCGCTGGCGGGCCCTGGTCGGACCGTTCTTCGCCGAGCCGCCGGCCGTCGAGCACTTCCACGAGCTCGGCGCCCGCTTCTCGGGCTGACCCCCACTTCTGTCTACGTTCGCAAGGATCGCCCATGCCCGTACAAAAGGTGCTCGTCGTCGGCGGCGGCATCACCGGAAGCGTGCTGTGTCTCGCGCTCGCCCAGCGGGGCGTCGAGGTGGAGCTCGTCGAGATCTCTCCGCAGTGGTTCGGTGTGGGCCATGGCATCACCGTTCAGGGCAACGCGCTGAAGGCGCTGCGCTCGGTGGGTGTGCTGGATCGGGTACTGGCCCGGGCGGTGCCCTTCGACGTCATGCGGCTGCGCCGCGCCGACGGCGGGCTGATCACCGAGTTGGACACCCCGCACACCGGCGGGCCCGAACTGCCGTCCACGGCGGGCGCGTTGCGCTCGGATCTGCAGGACGCGCTGTGCGACGCGGTGCGTGCGCACGGGGTGCGGGTGCGCCTCGGGCTGAGCGTGGACCGGCTCGACCGCTCACCCGATCACGTGGACGTGGCCTTCACGGACGGTTCGACCGGCCGCTACGACCTCGTCGTGGGAGCCGACGGCATCAACTCGGCGATGCGCGCCCTGATCGGCATCGACGCGAAGCCCCGTCCGGTCGGCATGTCGATCTTCCGGGTCGTCGCCGACCGCCCGGCCGAGATGGACTGCGCCGAGGTGTACTACGGCGGCCCCCGTTTCAAGGCCGGCTACAGCCCGATCTCCCCCGACCAGTGCTACGCCTACCTCCTCGACGAGAACCTCGACACCTCGCTCATCGGCCCGCGGGCCCCGCTCGCCCTGCTGCGGGAGCGCGGCGCCGGGTACGGCGGCACCTGGGGCAGGATCCTCGCCTCGCTGCCCGACGACACGCCGGTCGACTACCGCTGGATCGAGGCGATCCTCGTCGACGAACCCTGGCACCGGGGCCGCGCGATGGTCATCGGCGACGCGGCCCACGCCTGTCCGCCGCTGATCGCACAGGGCGCCGCGATGTGCATGGAGGACGCGGTGCTGCTCGCGGAGGTGGTGACGGCGGACGAACCGACCGAGAAGGCCCTGGACCGCTTCATGAACCGGCGGCTGCCCCGGGTCCGGATGGTTCTGGAGAACTCCCTCCAGCTCGCCGACTGGGAGATCCACCCCGGCACACCGGGCGCCGACCCGGCCCGCATCATGTCCGAGACGCTCGACCACCTGACGGCCGCCGCATGACCGGCTCGCCCGTGGTCGACTTCCACGGCCACCTCGCCGTCCCCACCGCCGACGCCCTGGTCGCGGGCACCCCGGGTCTCGCCGCCGAACTCGCGGCCGAGCAGCGCGCCCACTCCCCCGCGTCCCTGGCCGTCAACCGCGCCCAACTCCAGCGGCTGGCACCCCGGTTGACGGACGTCACCACCCGCCTCACGGACCTGGACGCCATGGGTGTCGACATCCAGGTGGTCGGCCCGATGCCGATGCACCACTACTGGGCGGACCCCGACCTCGCGATCCACCTCGCCCGCACGGTCAACGCGTCCGTCGCCGCGCACTGTGCCGCCGCACCCGACCGGCTGTACGGCCTGGGCACCGCCCCGCTCCAACACCCGGACCTTGCAGTCGCGTTGCTCGACCAGGCGGTCAACGACCATGGCCTGTACGGCATCAGCGTCTCCACGACGGTCGACGGCCGCGAACTGGCCGACCCCGCACACGACGTGGTGTGGCAGCGGGCCGAGGAACTGGGCGTGGTGGTGTTCATCCACCCCTGGGGCTGCTCCCTCGGTGAGCGGCTGGCCACCGACTACCTGGGAAACACGGTCGGGCAGCCCGTCGAGACGACCGTCGCCCTCTCGCATCTCATCTTCACCGGTGTCCTCGACCGCTTCCCGCGCCTGAAGCTGGTGGCGGCGCACGGCGGCGGCTATCTGCCGACGTACATCGGCCGTTCGGACCATGCCTGGCAGGTACGCCAGGACGCGCGCGGCTGCGCCGAGTTGCCCAGCAGCTATCTGCGGCGGATGTGGTTCGACGCGCTGGTGTACACCCCGGGCGCGCTGCGCCATCTCGTCGAGGAGGTGGGCGCGGACCGGGTCGTCCTCGGCACGGACCACCCCTTCGACATGGGTGTCGACGACCCGGTGGGCCGCCTCGACGCGGCCGGGCTGACCCCGGCCGACCGGGCCGCCGTCGCCGGGGGCAACGCCCTCGACCTGCTGCTGAAAGGACGTACGCGATGACCGCCGGTGCCCTCGGGCCGATCGAGGAGGAACTCGCCAAGGCCCGTTCCGCCTACCGCAACTGGGGCCGCTGGGGTGAGGACGACGTGCTCGGCACGCTGAACTTCATCGACGACGCGATCCGCGCCCACGCGGTGGGCCTGGTGCGGCGCGGGCGGGCCTTCTCGCTCGCCCAGGAGTTCAACGAGTCCGGCCCGCAGCGCGGTTTCCGCGGCCGGATCAACCCGGTGCACTACATGAAGGACACCGGCTCCGACGCGGCGGCCGGCACCCAGGGTTTCCCGCACGGCTTCGGCGGCGCCGACGACCACGTCGTGATGCCCTTGCAGGCCTCCACGCAGTGGGACGGTCTGGGCCACATCTACGACAACAAGCAGGCGTGGAACGGCCGTCCGTGCACCATCGTCAACGGCGACGGCGACTCGGTCACCGGCATCGAGCACATGAAGGAGGCCTTCACGAGCCGCGGGGTCCTCCTCGACGTAGGACGTGCGGTCGGTGACGAGCACGGTGAACTCCCGGACGGTTTCCCGATCTTGGAGGAGCATCTGCGGGCCACGATCGAGGCGCAGGGTGCGACGAGCTCGGTCCGGCGCGGCGACCTCGTACTGATCCGCACCGGGCAACTCGGCCGCGTACGACGGCTCGGCGCCTGGGGCGGTTACGCGGCCGGTGACGCGCCCGGCCTCTCCTTCACCACCCTCGGCTGGCTGCACCGTACGGAGATCGCGGCGATCGCCTCCGACACCTGGGGACTTGAGGTACGGCCCTACGAGTTCCCGCAGCCCGCGATGTCCCCGCTGCACCAGATAGCGATCCCCAACATGGGCCTCCCGCTGGGCGAGATGTGGGACCTGGAGGCCCTGGCCGAGGACTGCGCGGCCGACGGTGTCTACGAGTTCCTGCTGGTCGCCGCGCCGCTGCCGGTCACCGGCGCGGTGGGCGCCCCCGTCAACCCGATCGCGATCAAGTGAGGCAGCCTTTGAACCTCAACCGATTCTCCGGCACCCTCCATCTCCCCGATGACGAGGACTTCGAGGAGGCCTGCTTCGGGCGGGTCTTCAACGCCCGCCTCCCGCACGACCGTTCACCGGCGGCTGTCCTGATGGCCGAGTCGGAGCAGGACGTGGTGGAGGGGGTGCGACTCGCGCTGGAACGCGGCTGGCAGGTCGCCGTCCGTTCCGGCGGGCACAGTTGGGCCGCCTGGTCGGTGCGCCAGGACGCGCTGCTGATCGACCTCGGGAGCTTCCGCGAGATGGCGTACGACCCGGGGACCGCGATTGTGACGGCGACGCCCAGCGTCAAGGGCGGCGACGAACTCAACCCGTATCTCGGGGAGTTCGGCCGTTTCTTCAACGGCGGGCACTGTCCCTCCGTCGGCATCGGCGGGTTCCTGCTCCAGGGCGGGCAGGGCTGGAACGCGCGGGGCTGGGGCTGGGCGGCGGAGAACATCGTGGCGATCGACGTCGTCACCGCCGAGGGCGAGTTGGTGCGCGCCGACGAGACCCATCACAGCGACCTGTTCTGGGCGGCGCGCGGCGCGGGACCCGGTTTCTTCGGCATCGTCACCCGCTTCCACCTCCGCACCCGCCCGCTGCCGAAGTACCTCGGTCACACCGTGCACGCGTATCCGCTCGACCTGTTCGACGAGGTCATGACCTGGTTGCACGGCATGCACCACACGGTGTCGGACCTGGTGGAGATCGTCGCGCTCACCCAGACACCGCCCGACCTGGACGAGCCGGTGCTGCTGGTCACGGGCGTGTCGATGACCGACACCGCAGAGGAGGCCGCCGAGGCGCTGGCGCCGTTGCACGCCAACCCGTACGCGGACCGGGCCCTGTTCCGCGTGGAGGCCCAACAGACCACGCTGGCGGAGCAGTTGGCGGGTCAGCGCACCGCCAATCCCGAGGGCCACCGCTACCTGGTCGACAACGCCTGGCTGACCGGCTCGGCCGAGGACGTCGTACCGGCGATCCGCAAGGCGTTCACCGAGCAGCCCACCCGGCAGACCTTCACCATCTGGTTCTCCATGGCCCCGCTGCGCCAACTCTCCGACATGGCCTTCTCGTTGCAGTCGGAGATCTACTGCGCCACGTACGTCATCCATGACGACCCTGCGCGGGACACGGAGCTGCGCACCTGGCTGGACAGCGCGATGGCGGACATGCAGCCGGTCACGGCCGGCCAGTACCTCGGCGACTCCGACTTCACCGTGCGGCAGTTGAGGTTCATGGGCGACGAGCAGTGGCGGCGGCTGCGGGAGATCCGGGCCGCACGTGACCCCAAGGGGCTCTTCGCCGGCCATCTGAGCGCGGGGACCGTCACCAACACCAACCACTGGGAGCAGTGAGCGATGCGTTTCGCGACATACGAGTACGAGGGCGTGGAGCGCGCCGGGGTCGTCCGGGACGGGACCGTCCACCCACTGCCCGAGGGCGTCACCGTACTGACCCTGCTGGAGCAGGAAGTGCTGCACGCGGCCGGCACCGAAGCACTGCGCCGGGCAAGCGACTTGACGGTGGATCAGGTACGGCTGCTGCCACCGCTGAAGCCGCCGTCCATCCGGGACTTCGTCGGTTTCGAGGCGCACATCGAGGGGGTCTCGAAGTCCCTGGACGGTCTTGAGCACGTGCCCGAGGAGTGGTACCGGGCGCCCAACTTCTACTTCACCAACCCGCACGCGGCGTACGGCGCGCACGACAACGTGCCGGTCCCGGCGGGCTGTTCGGTGCTCGACTTCGAGTTGGAGGTCGGGGTGGTCATCGGCCGCGCCGGGCGTGATCTCACGCCGGAGCGGGCGCGCGAGCACATCGTCGGCTACCTGATCTTCAACGACTGGTCGGCGCGGGATCTTCAGAAGCCGGAGAAGAACCTCGGCCTCGGCTTCTCCAAGGGCAAGGACTTCGCGAACACGCTGGGTCCCTGTCTGGTCACCGCCGACGAGGTCGAGGACCGGCGCGACCCGGACGGATTCCTGGACCTGGAGATGACCGTCACCCTCAACGGGGAGCTGATCGGCCGCGACACCCTCGCCAACGTCTCCTGGACCTTCGAGGAGATGATCGCCTACGCCTCCCGGGACGCCTGGGTGCGCCCCGGGGACATCCTCGGCTCGGGCACCTGCGGCTGGGGCGCTCTGGCCGAGTTCTGGGGCCGGGTCGGCGAGCGCACCCCGCCGCCGCTCCGGCCGGGCGACGAGGTGACCCTCGCGGTGGAGCGCCTCGGCACCCTCTCCAACCGCGTGGTGCCCGGCCGTACGGACGTATACCTTCCGCGTGCCCGCAAGCGCGGCCGGACCCCGCGGCCGTAGATCCGACCGCGGACCCTTCCGACCTGCAGACATCCAGGGATCCGATGGCAGCTATCGGATCCCTGTGACTTCCCTCCCGGCCTCTTCCTCGCGGGGAAGGCGGTCGTTACGCTCCGGTTTCACCGAGCTTCAACGACGCGGCCGGAAGGACACACGCATGGGTCTGGGAGCAATCGACCTGAATCTTCTGGTGGCTCTGGAAGCCCTCCTGGAGGAGAAGAACGTCACCCACGCGGGGGTGCGGCTGTCCACCAGCCAGTCCGCGATGAGCGGCTCCCTGGCCCGGCTGCGGCGGCACTTCAACGACGAGCTGCTGGTGCGGGTGGGCCGCGAGTACGAGCTGACCCCGCTTGCGGAGCGGCTGCTTCCGGTCGTCCGGTCCTCCCTGCACAAGGCGGAGGAGGCGCTGTCGCTGACCAGGCACTTCGATCCGTCGCGCAGTCGGCAGCGGTTCTCTGTGGTGATGTCCGACTACGTCATGACGGTGTTCATGGAACCGCTGCTGCGGGCCCTCGCGCAGGAGGCACCCGGTATCCGGATCGACTTCCACCCGATCGTCATGGGGCAGTTGGAGACGGAGACGCATCTGCGCTGCCACGACCTGATGATCGTGCCGCTCGGCTACCAGTTGCCGGGGGTCAGCGAGACGGTGATGCACGACCGGTTCGTGTGTCTCGTCGACCCGGACAACCCGCGCCTGGTGGACGGGCGGCTCTCGCTGCGCGACCTCGCCGAGATGCCGCACGCGGCCTGCGTCATCGGCAAACTCACCCCCGCCGACCGGCAGTTGGAGACCCTCGGCATCACCCCCCGGGTGCAGGTCAGCACGCCCGGCTTCAATGTGCTGCCGTTCCTGGTGGGCGGCACCGACCTGGTCGCCGTGGTCCCCGAGCGGCTCGCCCGGCGCTACGAGGGCTTCGCGCGCTGCGCCGTCGTACCGACGCCCTTCCCGGACGTACCGCTGGTGGAGGCCATGTACTGGCACCACAACCGGCACGCGGATCCGGCGCACCGCTGGCTGCGGGAGACGGTCCGCAAGGTGGGCGCGTCGCTGGACGACCCGGTGGTGCGCGCGATCGCCGACGAGATCGACGGCGCGGATGCCACCCATGCCGATCGTGCGTTTCCGGAGCTGACCCCGGCTTCCTAGCGTGGACGGGAGACAGCCCGCACCCCCTGGAGGAACCGTGAGCCGCACGCGTCTGGCCGGTCGTACCGTCGTCGTCACCGGGGCCGCGCAGGGCCAGGGGGCCGCCGAGGTGGCGGCCGCGGCCCGGGAGGGGGCGACGGTGGTCGCGACCGACGTCCTGGACGAGGCGGGCGAGAAGCTCGCCGCGTCGCTGGGCGCCGAGGGGCTGGACGTGCGCTATCGGCACCTGGACGTGTCGTCGGAGGGCGACTGGGCCGACCTCGCGGCCGGGCTCGACGTCGTGCACGGTCTCGTGAACAACGCGGGGATTGCCATGCGTGCCCGGCTCGGTGACGTCCAACTCGCCGACTGGAACAGGGCGTTCGCGGTCAACACCACGGGCGCGCTGCTCGGCATCCAGGCGCTCGCCCCGCTGATGCCGGCCGGTTCGTCGATCGTGAACGTCGGCTCGGTCGCGGGTCTCACCGCGCATCACGCGGTCGCGTACACCACGAGCAAGTGGGCGCTGCGCGGCCTGTCGAAGGTGACCGCGCTGGAGCTGGCGCCGCGCGGCATCCGTACGAACGTGATCCATCCCGGCTACATCGAGACCCCGTTGATGGCGACAGCGAACCCGGTGTTCGTGCAGGCCCATCTGTCGTTGACCCCGCAGGGCCGGGCGGGCACGGTCGACGAGGTGGCGCCGCTGGTCGTCTATCTGCTGTCGGACGAGGCGTCGTACGTCAACGGCGCGGAGATCACGGTCGACGGCGGGTACGCGGCGCACGGCGGGGTGAAGGCGATCACGAACGCGCTCGACGCCTCGTGACGACGGCAGGGCCGCCTCAGGACACCAGGACGGTCCGTACGCCGGGAACCTCGGGCGCGTTCCAGGCGCTCTCGACATCGGCGAGGGGCACCGGAGCGGCGGTGACCGCGATGCCGCCGCTCTCGATCTCGGCGACCAGGGACGGGAGTTGCTCCAGGTAGGCCCTGGTCGACACAGCGCCCTGGCCGTTGCCCTGGAGCCGGAAGTTCGCCGAACGCAGTGCCGCTGAAGGGAGTTCGATGGTCGGGCCGGCCATGGAGCCGATCTGGATCCAGTCCAGGGCGCGGCTGCGGTCGGTGCGGGCCCGCAGCAGCGCCATGATCGCGTCACTGGCCGGCTTGCCCCACAAGTAGTCGATGACCAGGTCGACTTCGGCGGCTTCCTTGGCCAGATCGGCCGCGGTGGCGTCGGCGTCGTCGGTGAGTGCGACGGTCGCGTCCGCGCCGATTCCGGGCAGGGCCGCGAGCCGGGCCCGGTCACGCCCGGCGCCGACGACCCGTCCGGCGCCGAGCCGCTTGGCGACCTGGACGGCCATCTGTCCGGCGTTGCCGGTGGCGCCGAGGATCAGCACCGACTGCCCGGCCTCGATCGGGACGCGGCGGCGCAGGGCCACCCAGGACGACATGGCGGGGTTCATCGCGGCGGCGATCTTCACGGCGTCCGCGCCGTCGGGGAGCGGGATGCTGCGGCGGCAGTCGATGACGGTCCGGGTGGCCATCGAGCCGGCCAGTCCGTCGTCGGCGACGAAGTACACCAGGCGACCGTCCTCGCGCCGGCCGACGCCGTCGACACCGGGGACCATCGGCAGCTTCCCGGTGCTGGTGTAGTGACTGCCCGACGCGCCGGTGCGCACGCGGGGGTGCAGCCCCACGGCGAGGACGTCGATCAGCTCCTGGTCCTCGTCGGTGGGGGCGGGCAGGTCGAACGGCTCGTAGCGGGGCGGGGCGTCGAACGAGTGGACCACGGCGGCATGGACGTCCATGAGAGTTCTCCTCGGTTTTGGTGCGCGGCACTGAAGTACGCGACGCAGAAAGTACGTGGCACAGAAAGTACGTCGCACCAATTAAATTAGTAGGTGCCGCGTACCTTTGCAAGTAGAATCCGGGACATGACCTCATCGCACGACGTGCAGCCCTCGCCGACCTCGCCGCCCGAGGACCTCGGCCTGGTCGACGCCCTCGCCCAGTTGTCGTTCCTGATGCAGAGCGCGCTGGCCGAGATCGCCGGGGAGTACGACCTGTCGCTCACCCAGACGCGGCTGCTCGGGATCCTGCGGGACCGGGAACCGACGATGAACCAGCTCGGTCGGCACCTCGGCCTCGACAAGTCCTCGATCACCGGCCTCGTCGACCGCGCGCAGCGCCGGGGCCTGGTCACGCGCACGGTCAGTGCCGTCGACCGCCGCTCGTTCCAGGTGTCGATCACCCATGCGGGCCGCGAGCTGGCGACTCAGGTCGCCGCGCGGTTCGCGGAGCGGATCGAGAGCTGCGCCGCGCCGCTGTCCGAGGCCGACCGCACACGGCTGTCACGCCTGGCGACCCGGATCGTGACCGCCGACGCCGAGGCCCACGGGGTCGATCTGGGCACCCTCACGAACCGGGGCTAGTCAGGGACCTCAACCGCCGTTCCAGGAAGCGTCGTTCCGCGTCGTTCTCCACCAACTCCAGCGCCCGCCCGTACGCTTCGGCCGCCTCCGCCGTACGGCCGTCACGGCGCAGCAGATCGGCGCGGGTCGCGGGCAGCAGGTGATAGTCGGCCAGTTCGCCCGACCGTTCCAGCCCTGCCACCAACTCCAGCCCCGCGTCCGGGTGTTCGGTCATGCCCACGGCGACCGCCCGGTTCAGGCGCACCACCGCGGAGGGCACGAAGCGCTCCAACTCGCCGTACAGGGCGGCGATATCGGCCCAGTCGGTCTCCTCGGCGGTGGGTGCGGTGGTGTGGCAGGCGGCGATGGCGGCCTGGATCTGGTACGGCCCTGGGCGGCGCCGGCGGAGCGTGGTCTCCAGGAGCGCGGCGCCTTCGTCGATCTCGGCCCGGTCCCATGCCGTACGGTCCTGGTCCTCCAGTGTCACCAGCTCGCCCGCCGCGTCCACGCGTGTGTCGCGGCGGGCGTCGTGCAGCAGCAACAGGGCCAGCAGGCCCAGCACTTCGGGCTCGTCCGGCATCAGACGGGCCAGGACGCGGGCCAGCCGGATCGCCTCCGCGCACAGGTTCGTGCGGACCAGGTCGGCGCCGGACGTGGCCGCGTAGCCCTCGTTGAAGAGGAGGTACACCACCCCGAGGACACCCGTCGTCCGCTCGGGCAGCAGATGCGCGGGCGGTACCCGGTACGGGACACCGGCGTTGCGGATCTTCTTCTTGGCGCGCACCAGCCGTTGCGCCATGGTCGCCTCGGGGACGAGGAAGGCGCGGGCGATCTCGGGGGTGGTCAGGCCCGCGAGCGTGCGCAGGGTGAGCGCGACCCGGGCCTCGATGGGCAGCGCGGGGTGGCAGCACGTGAAGAGCAGCCGCAGCCGGTCGTCCTCGACACCGCTGTCGTCACCGTCGTACTCCGGGTCGTACGGCCCTTCGTCCCGCCCCAGCACCGCGACCTCCCGCAGTTTCGCCGCTCCGACCGCCTCCCGGCGCAGGACGTCGAGGGCGCGGTTGCGGGCGGTCGTGGTCAACCAGGCGCCGGGGCGGCGCGGGACTCCGTCGCGCCGCCACCGGTCGAGTGCCTGGGCGAAGGCGTCCTGCGCGCACTCCTCGGCGAGGTCCCAGTCGCCGGTCACCCGGATCAGGGTGGCGACGACCTGGCCCCACTCCTCGCGGAAGGCGGCGGCGACCGCCTCCTCGACGTCCGGCACGCTCACTCCCAGACCGGCCGCACCTCGACCGAGCCGCCGGCCAGCGCGGCGGGGTGCCGGGAGGCGAGCGAGATCGCCTCGTCCAGATCCGCGACCTCGATGATGTCGATGCCGGCCACGTACTCCTTGGACTCGACGAACGGCCCGTCGCTGAGCAGGACTTCATCGCCCTGGACCCGGACGGTGGTGGCGTCCGTGGAGGGCCGTAGGCGTGCTCCGCCGCGCATCAGGTCGCGGCCACGGACCTCGTCGATGTAGGAGGTGAAGCGGGGGTCGTCGGCGATCTCGGCGGGGCCGAGTTCCTCGCCGTCGACGGGGGTGCAGATGAGCAGGGCGTACTTCATGGCTACTCCCCGGGCTTCTCGGTGGCGGGTGAGATGTGCTCGTGGATGATCTGCCAGCGCAGGCCGGCGTTGCGGTAGCCGGTGGTCACGCGCAGTACGTCGTCCAGCGGTCGGCCGTCGGCGCGGGTGCCGAGCAGCCGGACGAGGGCGTGCCCGAAGGCGATGGACTCGTCGACGTGCACGTGAAACTCCAGCACCTCGCGGGTCAAGGGCCCGGTCACGTCCCCGAGGACGTCCTCCACGGCCTCGCGGAAGGCGGTGGTCCCCGGCCGTTCGGCGTCGAGCGCGCGGATCTCCGTCTCGCCGTCCTCCTCGCCGTCCATCGGCCAGAAGGGGCGCACCTCCATGGCGCCGACGGTGGCCACGGGGTGCTTGGCGGCGGCCTCGACCGCCTCCTCCAGGGTGTCGCACTGCAGGATGTCGAATCCGGCGACGTACTCCTTGGTCTCCGCGAACGGCCCGTCGGTGCGCAGTACCTCCCCGCCGCGCACCCGCACGGTGACGGCCTCGGCGGGCAGCGCGAGCCGGTGCCCGTGCAGTCGTACGTCGCGGTCGCCGAGCTCCTCCACCCAGGGCTCTACGGGTGCCATCCCGGAGGCGTCGGCGGTGTCGTCGCCACACACGAGCAGCATGTATTTCATGGATCCTCCTGGTCCTCATGAGCTTCCTACACCCCACCGACGAACGCACCCGAGCCCGATCGACACCCTCTTCGGAAAACTTCTTGAGGAAGCTCCCCCGGGAAGCTCCTGCGGGAAACGCGAGGAGGCCGGGGCCACCGGGCCCCGGCCTCCTCCACGACGTACCTGCTACGCGGTCGCCGCCTGCACCGACGGATCCCCCGCGCCCACGACGGCACGCTCGGTGTTCTTGCGCACCAGCAGCAGGGTGACCACCGCGCCCAGCAGCGAGGCGCAGCCGCAGATCACCACGCCGAGGGCCATGCCGTGGCCGAGGGCGGTCTGCGCGGCGGCCTTGGCCGAGGCGCTGCCCGCGTTGACGACGGCGAGGGGTCCGGCCGCCTTCTCCATGCCCGCGTCGGCCCCGCTGAGCTTGCCGACGAGGGCGGAGGACGCGGCGCTCATCGCGATGGTGCTGATGACGGCCGGCCCGAGCCCCTGGCCGAACTCGCGGACCAGGCTGGTCGCGCCGCTGGCCATGCCGGTCATGTTGATCGGTACGGCGTTCACGGCGGCGGAGGTCAGCGAGGACACCACGCAGATGAAGCCGACGCCGAGGAGCAGCACCGGGCCGATGAAGGCCGCGAGGGAGGTGGTGGTGATGGGCAGCGCGGCGATCCAGAACTGTCCGGCGGCCATGGGCAGCAGGCCGCCCATCAGGAGCCAGCGGGCGTCGATCCTCGTGAGCATCCGGCTGAGCACCGGTGCCAGCAGCAGCGGGATCAACTGGAGGATCACGAAGGGCATTCCGGCCCGCAGGGGGCTCAGATGCATCACGGCGCCGAGGCGGATCGAGACGCAGTAGGCGGTGCCGATGAAGCCGAACATGCCGGCCAGCGCGACGACGGCCGCCGCCGCGAACGAGGGGATCTTCAGCAGGCCGAGGTTGAACATCGGGGAGGCCGCGCGGGTCTCCGCGACGACGAACCCGACGAGCGCGACGGCCGCCAGGGTCAGTGAGCCCACGATCGCCGCGCTGCCCCAGCCGCGGTCGCCGCCCTCGATGATGCCCCAGAGCAGGGCGGTCAGACCGACGGCGATGGTGATCTGCCCCGGCCAGTCCAGCGCGCGGCCCTCGGGCGCCTTCGAGTCGACGACGAGCTTCCAGGAGGTGACCGCGACGATCAGACCGAGGACGACCGGCGGCACGAACGCCCAGCGGAAGTCGGCGACCGTGGCGAGGATCCCGGAGGACAGCGGGCCGAGGGCTGAGGCGAGGGAGATCGACAGTGCCCAGGTGGAGACGGCTTTCGCCCGGTCCTTGCCGTCGGGTGTGGCCGCCGCGATGACCGCGAGGGAGCTGGGGAAGAGCGCGGCGGCGCCGATGCCGGCCAGGGCCTGCCCGGTCCACATCATGGTGATGTTCTGCGAGGTGGCGTTGAGCAGTTCACCGAGCGCCAGCACGAGCCCGCCGAGCACCAACAGCCGCTTGCGGCCGAAGAGATCGCCCACCACGCCGAAATTCAGTTCCAGAATCGCGGTGGGGAGAATGAAGGCCGAGGTGACCCAGGCTACTTGGGAACCCGACGCACCGAATGCGGCCTGAATTTCTCCGTTGATGGGCGAGGGAACGGTAATGCACAACTGTGCCGCCGCGACCGCGAGACAGCACGCTATGAGCGTTCCGGGGTCCAGTCTTTTCAAGGAGGTCGAATCCGTCATCGTGCGTGCCCTCACTCTGTGTTTTTCTCTATGAGTTCGATGAGATTTCCCTCGGGGTCACTGACCCAGGCCATCCGCACTCCGGGTTCGGGGGACGGCCCGGGTGCCATGACCTCGCCCGCTCCATGGGCGACCAACGCGCCGTGGACGGGATCGAGTTCGGGGGTGGTGACCGCGAAGTGCCCGTATCCCTCGGTGAGTACGGCGGTCATCGGGTCCGGCGCGCGCAGGCCGGGGGCGGAACCGGGCCTGGCGAGCAACTCGATGCGCCAGCCCCGCGGATGCTCCAGTACGACACCTCTCAGACCGGGCCCTTCGAGGTGGAACTCGAAGACGGTCTTGAGGCCGAACGCGCCCTGGTACCAAGCGGTTTGGGCGGTCAGATCGCGTACGTTGACGCCCACGTGGTCGAGTCGGGTGCTCACGGCGGCTCAGCCCGCCATCGCGCTGTCGCCGCCGTCGACCATGAGGTTGGCGCCGTTGACGAAGGCCGCCTCGTCGGAGCAGAGGAAGGCGGCGGCCCGTGCGATGTCCTCGGGCTGCCCCACCCGCCCGACCGGGATACGGGCCTCCAACTGGGCCTTGGGGCCGTCCGGATCGTCGAGGAAGGGTGCGGTGGCGGAGGTGCGGGTCATGCCCGGCGCGATGGTGTTGACCCGGATGCGGTGGGGGGCGCCGGCCGCGCACAGGTGCAGGCTCATCGCCAACACCCCGCCCTTGGCGGCCCCGTGGGGCACCATCGGCATGAACGGCGCACCGCGTACGGCGGCCACGGAGGCGACGTTGAGAACGGCCCCGCCACCCCGCGCGATCAGGTGCGGCCAGGCGGCCTGGGTACAGAAGTAGGGGATGTCCAGCTCGTTCCTGATGGTGAAGTACCAGTCCTCGGCGGGCATCGTCTCGAACGGGCCGTTCCGCAGCGCGGAGGCGTTGTTGTACAGGATGTCGATCCCGCCGAAGGACGCGATCCCGGCCTCGATCCACTCCCGGGCGCCGTCCTGGGTGGACAGATCCACGGGGGCGAGGGACCGCATGATTCCGCCGGCCTTTTCGACGAGTTCCACGGTCTCGGCCGCACTGTCCCGATCAATGTCGCAACCGAAGACCTCGGCACCTTCCGCCGCGAATATCAGCGCCGCGGCCCGCCCTATTCCTGCCCCCGTCCCACTGATGAAAGCGATTTTCCCGGCCAGTCGACCCATGATTGCCAAGTCCCTTGTCCCGTGCCGCCGTGGTGCGGTGGTGGCAGCGTAGGTACGGCCATTGAGGAGAACAAGAAATGGGTCGACGAAGGGCCATCGGGGGTTCGTATGGCTGGTATGAGGCGGGAAGCCGGGAACTCCGCGCGGCTTCACGGCAGGATGCCCCCATGAGCACCGACGACCCCGCACGGCTGATGCGCGCCAACCAGGCGAACTGGGACGCCCGCACCCCCGTCCACCTCGCCAGCCGGTTCTACGGCCTCGACGGCGACCCGGACCCGGCCCGCTGGTTCGCCCCCTTCGAGTGGGACGACCTCGGCGACCTGGCCGGCCGGGACGTGCTGCACCTCCAGTGCCACCTCGGCACGGAGACCCTCGCGTTCGCACAGCGCGGGGCGCGGGCCACCGGCCTGGACTTCTCCGAGGCGTCCGTGACGGCGGCGACCGGCATCGCGGCGAAGGCGGGCCTGGACGTCGACTACGTACAGGCGAACGTGTACGACGCCGTGGAGGCCCTGGGGCAACGGCGGTTCGACATCGTGTACACCGGCAAGGGCGCCCTGTGCTACCTACCCGATCTACCGCGCTGGGCGGACGTGATCGCCCAACTCCTGCGCCCGGGCGGCCTGTTGTACATCGTCGAGTTCCACCCCCTGCTCAACTCCCTGGGCCCGAAGCCGAGTCCGGGCGAGGGACCAGAACTGCTGCTGCGCCACGACTACCTGGGCGGCGGCGGTCCGGTGCACCGGGACGCGACGTTCACGTACACCGACGGTCCGGCCGTGGCGGACGCGACCGACAGCTACGAGTGGATGCACGGAATAGACGAGGTCATCAACGCGTTGACGACGGCGGGACTGAACATCCGGCGCCTTCGCGAGAGCGACGAACTGCCGTGGCCGCGCTGGCCGCAGATGGTCCGGACCCCGACCGGCTGGTGGCGACTGCCAGAGCCGCGGATCCCCCTCCTGTACGGCCTGCTGGCCAGCCGCTGAGGCGCACCTCACATCCAGAACCGCACCGGGTGTGCTACGGTGCGGTCAGCACTTGTGTACGCCCCGTTCTGGGCGCCGGTGCCGGATCCACTTCTCTTCCGCCGCACAGCCCGTCGATTTCCGACCGGCACAGCGGCTTCTCCACACCACCTCGTGACCAGCGTTTTTCCGCCGCACCCGAGGTGATGTTCCCGCCGCCCCGAGGAGCGCCCATGCGCCCTCCCTCCGCGGCTTCTCCCCCTTCCTTCCGCATGACACATGCACCCGTCCTTGAAAGGACCTCCCATCATGACCACCACACTCGAACCCCCCGTACAGGAACAGCCCCGCACCCAGACCGCCACCGGTGTCCTCGACATCGACGGCAACGGGAAGGGGTACCTGCGGGCGCTGGACTGCCAGCCCACGCCCACCGACCTCCAGGTCTCCCCCGCGCTGATCCGCCGTCACGGCCTGCGCAAGGGCGACCTCGTGGAAGGCCTCCGCGGCGGCCAACGCGCCCTGACCGAGGTCGCGTTCGTCAACGGGCACACGCCCGCCGAACTGCGCGGCCGACGCCACTTCCGCGACCTCACTCCGCTGCACCCCCGTGAGCGGCTCCACCTCGAACACCCGGCGGCCGGCCTCACCGGACGCGTCGCCGACCTCATCGCCCCCGTCGGCAAGGGCCAGCGCGGGCTGATCGTGGCCCCGCCCAAGACCGGCAAGACCGTACTGCTCCAGCAGATCGCGGCGGCCGTCGCAGGCAACCACCCCGAGGCCCGCCTCATGGTGGTCCTGCTCGACGAACGCCCCGAGGAGGTCACCGACATGCGGCGCTCCGTGCGCGGCGAGGTGTACGCCTCCACCTTCGACAAGGCCCCCAAGCAGCACATCGCGCTGGCCGAGCTCGTGATCGAGCGGGCCAAGCGGCTCGTCGAGGCGGGCGAGGACGTAGTGATCCTGCTCGACTCACTCACCCGCCTCTGCCGGGCGCACAACAACGCGGCGGCCTCCGGTGGCCGCACCCTCAGCGGCGGTGTCGACGCGACCGCGCTGATCGGCCCGAAGAAGTTCTTCGGCGCCGCACGTCTCGCCGAGGAGGGCGGCTCGCTCACCATCCTCGCAACGGCTCTGGTCGAGACCGGCTCCCGTGCCGACGACTTCTACTTCGAGGAACTCAAGAGCACCGGCAACATGGAGCTCCGCCTCAGCCGCGAACTGGCCTCCCGCCGAGTCTTCCCGGCCGTCGAGATCACCCCGTCCGGCACCCGCCGCGAGGAACTCCTGCTCACACCGGCCGAGTTGACGGCCGTACGAGGCCTGCGCAGGGCCCTCCAGACAAGGGACGGCCAGGGCGCCACGGAGACTCTCCTGGAGCGCATGCGAGAGACCCCGGACAACGCGACGTTCGTACGCCGCATCCAGCCGACGCTGCCTTCCAACTGACCCGAGCTTGCCCTTTCAGGGGCGCGGGACTGTATCGATATGCGGCTCCGCCGCGTGGCCGCGCTCAGCCCCCACCGGCCCGCAGCCAAACCACTAGCGCATCCGGGTGCACACTCACCCCGCCCGGCCCCGCCATCGCCGTAGACAACGACTCCGTTCCTACGTTGGCCGGTATGACAATCGGATTCTCACCCCGGATCGCCATGTCGACCTGCGCCCTCTGCCTCACGGGCATCCTCGCGTTCACCCCCACCGCGGCGACAGCCAACACCGGGCCGGATCCCACCACCCAGGTCCACCCCAACGCCGGCGCCCCCCAACTCCCGGACATCTCCGCCCTCTCCTGGCTGGTCGCAGACACCCGCACCGGTGACGTCCTGGCCTCCCACAACGCCCACCGCAGACTCCCACCCGCCAGCACCCTGAAAACCCTCTTCGCCCTGACCGTCCTCCCCACGCTCCCCGGAGGGCTCCGGCATCGCGTCACAGAGGAGGACCTGGCCGGTATCGGCGAGGGCAGCAGCCTGGTCGGGGTCGAGGCGGGCCACACCTACCGCGTCGCCGACCTGTGGCGTGGGGTCTTCCTCAACTCCGGGAACGACGCCGTGCACGTACTGGCCTCCCTCAACGGTGGCTGGGACGCCACGGCCGCCCGGATGCAGGCCAAGGCACGCGAACTGGGCGCCCTCGACACGCATGTCATCTCGCCGGACGGCTACGACACCGACGGCCAGGTGTCCTCCGCCTTCGACCTCGCGGTGTTCGGCCGGGCCGGGCTGCGCAACGCGGACTTCGCGCGGTACTGCTCGACCGCCGAGGCGCAGTTCCCGGGTGACGGATCGTCGTACGGGATCCAGAACACCAACCGGCTGCTGACCGGCAACGACGGCGTCGAGCCGTATCCGGGGCTGATCGGTGTGAAGAACGGCTACACCACGCACGCCGGGAACACGCTCGTCGCGGCGGCGCGGCGGGGCGGGCGGTCGCTCGTCGTCACGGTGATGAACCCTCAGGCGGGCGGTGGCTTCACCGTGTACGAGGAGGCGCGCGAGTTGTTGGACTGGGGTTTCGCGGCTGCCGGGCGGGTCGATCCGGTGGGGTCGCTGGACGCGTTGCGGGCGAGGCCGAGGCCCGGTCCCGCGGCCGTGCCGGTGGCCGCCGCTGCCGTGGCGGACGAGGGGCCGGGCTGGGCCGAGACCGCGGCGATCGTGGCCGCCGCGGTGCTGGGCGCGGGTGCGGTGGTGCTGGCGTTGCGGTTCAGGGGCGCGCGGTCGCCCAGGGCCTGACCCGTCGGCAGCCACAGCAGCAGGCCGAGGGTGATCCAGGTGTACGTGTTGCTGCCGAGGAAGCCGTCGATGCCCGAGGAGTCGTCGAACCACAGCCACACCACGCTGGTGCACATCACCGCGTACAGGGCGCCGGCGATCCGCGCGTGCCCGGCGCGGACCAGCACGGAGAAGGACGGCAGCAGCCACACGAGATGGTGCACCCAGGTGATCGGGCTGATCAGACACGCGGTCAGCCCGGTCAGCGCGAACGCGGCGGTCCAGTCCCCCGCGACGACCGCGCGGCGCGCCCGCACCGCCCATACGCACAGCACGAGGACGACGGCCGTCGCCCACAGCGGTCGGCCCGTGTCGCCGAGCCGGGCCAGGACGCCTTGCAGGGACTGGTTGGACACGTAGTCGAGACGGCCCACGCGGGTGGTGTCCCACATCGCCTGGGTCCAGTAGAACTTCGAGGCGCCCGGGACCACCAGAGCCGCGAGCCCGGTCGCTGCGAGCGCCACGGCCGTCGCCAACGCGGCGGCTTTCCAGCGTCTGGCCAGCAGCAACAGGCCGATGAACAGGGCCGGTGTGAGCTTGACGGCAGCCGCGAGGCCGATGCCGACGCCTGCCCAGCGGCCCCGGCCGGTGGAGAGCAGCCAGCCGTCGCCGAGGACGAGGGCCAGCAGCAGGAGGTTCACCTGCCCGAAGCTGAAGGTGTCGCGCAAGGGCTCGAACAGCGCCAGCCCGCAGGCCACCAGCGCCCACCCGAACCAGCCGTACCGCCGCCACCCGGGCCCGGCCAGGATGCGCAGCACCACGGCGAGAGCCGTCAGGTTGAGGACGAGCGCGGCGGCGATCGCGGCGCCGAGCCCGAGGTACCCCATCGGAGCCATGCTGACGGCGGCGAAGGGTGGATAGGTGAAGCCGTATGTCGTCCCGGGCACGTGGTAGTCGTAGATCCGGCCGTCGTGGTGGAGCCAGGTGTGGACGGTGCCGTAGTAGACGCGCAGGTCGAACCAGTCGCGCAGCAGCGGGACGGTCGCGGTGAAGACGGTGACGACGGCCGCGAGGGCCAGCACCAGGAGGAGGCGGCCGCGGTCGGTGGTGGGCGCTCTCATGCCGTACGCCCCAGGGCCGGGGCCTCGGCCGCCTGGCGGGCCTGCCAGAGGACGACGATCGCGAGGACGCCGCCGGAGACGGCCAGCACGAGTTGTCCGACGTCGGCGGGGCCGCCGCTGGGCAGGACCGCGAGCGCGAGGACGCCCGTCACGGCGGCCACGCGGTGGCGTACGGAGGTGCTGGGCGCGGCGGCGGCGATGAGGAACAGCCCCCACAGCGCGTACCAGGGGCGGATCGCCGGGCCGAAGGCGGCCACGACCGCGAGGCTCAGGCCGAGCGCGTAGACCGGGCTCGGGCCCAGGCGGAACCATATGGCGAGGATGGCCGCGCCGGTGACCGCGAGTCCGAGGGCGTGCCAGGCCGGGACGGCGAAGGGCGCGAGGTCGCTGCCGAGGTGTTCCAGCAGGGCGCCGGTGGCGCGGCCGAGGAGGCTGGTGAGAGCCCAGTTGTGCGCCGAGACGGGTGTGTCGAGGGCGCCTATCCAGCCGTAGCCCGTGCCCGCGACGGCCGTGGCGGCGACCGTGGTGACCGCGGACGCGACGACGGTCGTGGTGACGGCCTTGGCCGGGCGGTGGCCCGCGCGGATCTGGAGCAGGACGACCGCGGCGAGCCCGAGCGCGGCCGGTGCCTTGACGAGTGCGGCGAGTGTGACGAGTACGGCCCCGACGACCGGCCAGCGGCCGAGGGCGGCGACCAGGCCGACGCCGAGCAGCCCGAGCATGATCGCGTCGTTGTGGGCGCCCGCGACGAGGTGCAGCAGGACGAGCGGGTTGAGGGCGCCGAGCCAGAGCGCGGCGGCCGGGTCGGCGCCGCTGTGCCGGGCGAGCCGGGGCAGCGCGGCGGCCATCAGGCCCACCCCGAGGAGCGCGATGACCCGCATCCCGAAGAGCCCGGCGGGGAGTTCACCGCGGGTCAGTCCGGAGAGCCCCGACGCCACGGCGAGGAACACCGGGCCGTACGGCGCCCCGGTGTGCTGCCACAGCGGGGCGACCTCGTCGGCGAGGGGGCCGCCGAGCGTGGCGGGGCCGTGCGCGTAGACGTCCATGTGGGCGTCGACCATGGCGCCCTGCGCGAGGTAGCTGTACACGTCGCGGCTGAACAGCGGCGGCGCGAGCAGCAGCGGGGACGCCCACACGGCGAGGACCAGGAACAGCGAACGCGGGGTCGGCGGTTCGTCGGCGCGGATCAGCTTGCCCAGCAGCAGCCAGGCCGCTATCAGCAGGACGACACCGAAGTAGACCCCGACCAGCCCGAGCGCCGCCTGTGCGGAGGCCGGGGAGAAGAGGTCGGCGGACGGGAGCGCCCCGGCCGTCTCACCGCCCAGCGCGAGGACGGCGGTTCCGGCCAGACCGAGTACCTGACAGCGGCGGAGATCGACGGGAAAAGCCATGGCCAACACTCGCCAAGCGTGTCAACTCCGGATGGCGGGAAAGCGACGTGCCGCTCTCCGTGCGGAGGCCTGCGCATGACCTCCGTGTGATCGGGCCGAGCCACCCATGAATTCGCCGTGCGCAGGGGGATCCAGTCAGAACACCGACACCCCGGTGAGCGTCGTGAAGCGGTCCAGGGCCGCGACCCCGGCGACCGAGTTCCCCCGCTCGTCAAGTCCCGGACTCCACACGGCGATTGTGCAGCGGCCCGGGACGATCGCGATGATCCCGCCCCCGACCCCGCTCTTGCCGGGCAGCCCCACCCGGTAGGCGAACTCCCCCGCCGCGTCGTACGTCCCGCACGTCAGCATCACCGCGTTGACCTGCTTGGCCTGGGTGAGGGTGAGCAGCCGGGAGCCGTCGGCGCGGCTGCCGTGCCGGGCCAGGAAACCGGCCGCGAGGGCGAGGTCGGCGCAGGAGGCCTCGATGGAGCACTGCCGGAAGTACTGGTCCAGGAGGACGGGCACCTCGTTGCCGATGTTGCCGTAGGACTTCATGAAGTGGGCGAGGGCCGCGTTGCGGTCGCCGTTCGCGGACTCGGAGGCGGCGACCTCCTTGTCGAAACCGAGGGACGGGTTGCCGCTCTCCGTACGCAGGAAGGCCAGCAGTTCGCCGGCCGCGTCTCCGGTACGGGTCTGGAGCCGGTCGGTGACGACGAGCGCGCCCGCGTTGATGAACGGGTTGCGCGGGATGCCGCTCTCGTACTCCAGCTGGACAAGGGAGTTGAAGGGGTTGCCGGAGGGCTCGCGGCCCACGTGCTGCCACAGTTCGTCGCCCTCGCGGGCCAGGTCGAGGGCGAGGGTGAAGACCTTGGTGATGGACTGCGTGGAGAACGGCTGCCGCCAGTCCCCCACCCCGTACACCGTGCCGTCCAGCTCCGCGACGGCCATGCCGAAGCTGCGCGGGTCGCAGGCGGCGAGCGCCGGGATGTAGTCGGCGGGCCGGCCGCGGCCGGGGGTCCGCTCGATCTCACCGGCGATGCGCTCCAGGACCGGCTGGAAGGTCATCGATGGGGACATGATCACCATTGTGCCTCCGGGCCGGTCCTGGTGCGCGTCCGCGGTCAGCCGGCCACGGGGCCGCTGCCGGCCAGGACCTCGGGCCGCAGCAGGTCTGCGAGGGTTTCGGCGGGCAACAGGCCCTTCTCCAGGACGAGTTCGGCCACGCCCCGGCCGGAGGCGAGGGCCTCCTTGGCGATGTCGGTGGCGGCCGTGTACCCGATGTGCGGGTTCAGCGCGGTCACCAGGCCGATGGAGTTCTCCACGCTCGCGCGCAGCGCCTCGGTGTTGGCGGTGATGCCGTCCACGCAGCGCTCGGCCAGCGTGAGGCAGGCGGCCCGCAGATGCGTGATGCTCTCCGACAGCGAGTGCAGGATGATCGGCTCGAACGCGTTGAGCTGGAGCTGTCCGGCCTCGGCGGCCATGGTGATGGTGACGTCGTTGCCGATCACCTCGAAGGCGACCTGGTTGACGACCTCGGGGATCACCGGGTTGACCTTCCCGGGCATGATGCTCGAACCGGCCTGCACCGGCGGCAGGTTGATCTCCCCGAGCCCCGCGCGCGGCCCCGAGGACAGCAGCCGCAGATCGTTGCAGCTCTTGGAGAGCTTGACCGCGACCCGCTTCAGCACGCCCGACATCTGCACGAACGCCCCGCAGTCCTGCGTGGCCTCGACCAGGTTGGCCGCCGTCACCAGCGGCAGCCCCGTGATCTCCGAGAGATGCCGCCGAGCCGACTCCGCGTACCCCGCGGGCGCGTTGAGCCCGGTCCCGATGGCCGTGGCCCCCAGGTTGATCTCATGGATCAACTGCACAGCCTCGTCAAGACGTTGACGATCCTCGTCAATCATGACCGCGTACGCCGAGAACTCTTGACCGAGCGTCATCGGCACCGCGTCCTGCAACTGTGTACGGCCCATCTTGAGCACGTCACGGAACTCGACGGCCTTACGGGCGAACGCGTCCTCAAGAACAACCATTGACTCGATCAACCCATGGACGGCGAAGACCGTCGCGATCTTGACCGCCGTCGGATACACGTCATTGGTCGACTGACCGAGGTTGACGTCTTCATTGGGGTGCAGGTACCCGTACTCCCCCTTCGCGTGCCCCAACAACTCCAACGCCCGGTTGGCGACAACCTCGTTGGCGTTCATGTTGGTGGAGGTCCCGGCCCCGCCCTGAACCACGTCCACGACGAACTGCTCATGCAGCTTCCCGTCCCGGATCTCCTGGCACGCGGCGACAATGGCGGCCGTCTTCTCCGCCGACAGCAGCCCCAACTCCTCATTGGCGAGAGCGGCTGCTTCCTTGACGGCGGCAAGGGCATTGATCAAGTGCGGGTAGACGGAGATCGGCGTCCCGGTGATGGGGAAGTTCTCGGTGGCTCGCAGGGTGTGAACACCCCAGTAGGCAGAAGCGGGTACATCCCGGTCCCCGAGCAGATCATGTTCGCGACGGACAGCGACGGTCATCGGGTTCACTTTCAGAAGAGGTCGAGGACTGTTTTCAGGGGCGCGGGAAACTGCGCGACCAGCCACAACGGACCCGCGCATCCCCCACAACCGATCTAGGCACACGCGGACAACGGCGACACCGGGTCCAAAGCCCGCACAGGCCGCACACACCCCACCGGCTCCCCACCACCAAACACCGGCTCCCCCGCGAACTCGCCGAGCAACGAGGCGGAAACCCCGGCCCGCACTAGCCCCGCGGCCGCCACAGGAACTCGCGCCCGGTTGGCCCCATCCGCAATCTTCACGGCAACAGCTCGCCCATCAGGCAAGGCGGCAACCTCGACCCCCTCGAACCCGTCCTTGGCCAACAGCCCCGGCACGGCCCGCATCAACGCGGCGACATCCCGCCCGGAACCGGACGCCATCTCCGCGAACTCCCGCATCGCGTCCGCGACCCGAGCCTCAGGCGTCCCCGGCGCGGAAGTGACGATCCGCGAGACACCCCGAGCAAGCCCGTGCAGGGAGATGGAGAACAGAGGAGCCCCGCACCCGTCGACACTCACCCGAGCGATCCGCTGCCCGGTGAGATCCTCGACGATCTCGGCGATCGCCTGCTGAAGCGGATGCCCGGGGTCGAGACAGTCGTCCAGGGACCAGCCGTTGAGCTTCGACACGTACAGCATCGCCGCGTGCTTCCCGGAACAGTTCTGGGCGAGCCGGGACGGCGACCGCCCCTCGCGCACCCAGGCGTCGCGGACGTCGGGGCCGTAGGGCAGATCGGGGACGTTGCGCAGATCGTCCTCGCCGAGGCCCGCCAGTTCGAGGATGCGCCGGGTCCCGGCGAGGTGGCGTTCCTCGCCGGAGTGGCTGGCGGCGGCGAGCGAGAGCAGTTCGCCGTCGAGCGGGAGTCCCGCCCGGACCATGGCGACGGCCTGGAGGGGTTTGATCGCCGAGCGCGGGTAGAACGCGGCCTCGATGTCGCCGAGTTGGAGCTGTACCTGGCCGTCGGCGTCGAGGACGACGACGGAGCCGTAGTGGATGCCCTCGGTCATTCCGCCGCGGATGAGGTGGGCGACGGGTGCGTGGAGGGGTTCACGGATGAGGGGTGGGTCCGCGAGGGGACTGCTGTACATCGCTGCCTGTCGGGGTCAGGACGGCGTGGGTCTCACGCGTCGGGTGCGGTGGTGGACATGTGTGTCACGCGGCGGCGGACGGCGAACCATCCGGCGACCAGCGCGGCGGCGATCAGCGGCAGACAGAGCACGGTGGTGCGTCCGGCGCCGCCGTCGGCGTACATGAGGACCAGGACGGAGGCGAGGAAGGCCAGCGTCACGAGTTCGGTCCAGGGGGAGCCCGGCAACCGGTAGCCGGGCCGGGAGAGTTCGCCCTTCTCGGTCTTCCACCAGAAGAGGAGGTGACAGAGCATGATCATGCCCCAGGTGGCGAGGATGCCGATCGCCGCGAAGTTGAGGACGATCTCGAACGCGTCCGCCGGGACGACGTAGTTGAGGCCGACGCCGAGGACGCAGATGCCACTGGTGAGCAGGATGCCGCCGTAGGGGACCTGGCTGCGGCTCATCACCGAGGTGAACTTGGGTGCGGAGCCGGACATCGCCATGGAGCGAAGAATGCGGCCGGTGGAGTACAGGCCGGAGTTGAGCGAGGACATGGCCGCGGTGAGGACGACGAGGTTCATGACACCGCCCGCCGCCGGGATGCCGATGTTCGACAGCACGGTCACGAAGGGGCTCTGGCCGGCGCTGTACTTGTTCCAGGGCAGCAGCATCGAGAGCAGGAGCACCGAGCCGACGTAGAAGATGCCGACACGCCACATGATCGAGTTGATCGCCTTCGGCATGATCTTCTCGGGGTTCTCGGTCTCGCCGGCGGCGACGCCGACCAACTCGACGGAGGCGTAGGCGAAGACGACGCCCTGGACGATCAGGAGCATGGGCAGCATGCCGTTGGGGAAGATGCCGCCGTTGTCGGTGATCAGGGACGGGCCGGGGGTGGTGCCGTCGACCTGGTGCTGGGTGGCCAGCAGGAAGATGCCGATGAGCATGAAGACGACGAGCGCGCCGACCTTGATGATCGCGAACCAGAACTCAAGCTCGCCGAAGAGCCGTACAGAGATCAAGTTGACGGTCAAGACGACCGCGAGGGCGATCAATGCGATCAACCATTGAGGGATGTCGGAGAACATGCCCCAGTAGTGGGTGTACACGGCCACGGCGGTGATGTCGGCGATGCCGGTGGTGGCCCAGTTCAGGAAGTACATCCAGCCCGCTATGTAGGCCCCTTTCTCGCCGAGGAACTCGCGGGCGTACGACACGAAGGCGCCGGACGAGGGCCGGTAGAGGACGAGTTCGCCCAGGGCGCGGACGACGAGGAAGGCGAAGAGTCCGCAGACCGCGTACGCGATGAAGAGGGAGGGGCCGGCGTCGGCGAGGCGGCCGCCCGCGCCGAGGAAGAGGCCCGTGCCGATCGCTCCGCCGATGGCGATCATGTTGACGTGCCGGGACTTCAGGGACTTGCTGTATCCGGCGTCTCCGGCGTCAACATGGCCGGATCGTTTCTGCACGCCGTCGTGCAGGGGCTGCTCGCTGTCGTGCAGGGGCTGCTCGCTGTCGTGCAGGGACTGCTCGCTCACGCCTCGGGTCCGCCTTCCGTGGGGGTGTCCGTGCGCGTGGGGCGCACGATGTCGGTGAGGGTCGTCTCGACCCGGTCGAGGTGGTGGGACATGGCCTCGACGGCGTCCGGTTCGCTGCCGTCGATCAGCGCCTCGACGATCGCCCGGTGCTCACGGTTGGACTGCTCGCGCCGGCCGCCGAGTTCGTTGAGGAACGCGGACTGGCGGGCCAGCGCGTCGCGGATCTCCTCGATCACCCGGCGGAACACCGGGTTCTGGGCGGCCTCGGCCACGGTGAGGTGGAAGAGGGTGTCCATCGCGACCCACGCGGTGGTGTCCGTCTCCTGTTCCATCCGGTCCAGGAGGTGGGCCAGGTGGTCCAGGTTCTCCGGGGTGCGGCGCAGTGCCGCGTACCCGGCGACCGGGATCTCGACGTGGCGGCGCACTTCCAGCAGGTCGCTGGCCGCGTAGTCGCCGAAGGTGGGGTCCTCCACGGCGTTGGCCACCACGAAGGTGCCCTTACCGGTCTTGGAGACGGTCAGCCCCATGGTCTGCAGGGCCCGCAGGGCCTCGCGGAGCACGGGCCGGCTGATCTCCAGGGTGCGGCACAGCTCCGCCTCGGAGGGGAGCTTGTCGCCGATGGCGTAGTCGCCGCGCTCGATGGCGCCGCGGAGGTGGACGAGCACCGCTTCCATGGCGCTGACGCGCCGCGGCCCGACTCCACCTGTCTGGCTGTCTGACAGGTTCACGGACGTGATCCTGCGGGTGACGGGACAGTGCTGTCAAGCGATCGGAAAAGAAAAATACAGAGGGCGTGCGGCCTGAAAATCCGGCTTCACGCCCTCCGCGATGATCGTCCGCGCGGTGTCAGCTGTTGAGCACACCCGTGCCGAGCAGGCCGAACAGCAGCAGCCCGATGACGATCCGGTAGATCACGAAGGCGTTGAAGGAGTGCTTCGCGACGAACTTCAGCAGCCAGGCGATGGAGGCGTAGGCGACCACGAACGACACGACCGTGCCGACGGCCAGCGGGGCGGCGCCGACCCCCGCGCCCAGGGCGTCCTTCAGTTCGTAGATGCCGGCGCCGGTCAGTGCGGGGATGCCGAGGAAGAAGGAGAGCCGGGTGGCGGCGACCCGGTCCAGGTCGAGGATGAGACCGGTGGACATCGTGGCGCCGGAGCGCGAGAAACCGGGGAAGAGCAGCGCGAGGATCTGTGAACTGCCCACCAGCATCGCGTCCTTGAACGTGACGTCGTCCTCACCGCGCTTGTGCCGGCCCATCTGGTCCGCGGCCCACATGACACCACTGCCGACGATCAGCGAGGCGGCGACGACCCACAGCGAGCCGAGCGGCCCGTCGATGAGCGGCTTCGCGGCGAGGCCCACCAGCACGATCGGGATCGTCGCGTAGATCACCCACCAGGCGAACTTGTAGTCGTGGTGATAGCGCTCCTCGCGGTTGCGCAGGCCACGGCCCCACGCGGTCACGATCCGCACGATGTCCTTGAAGAAGTACACGAGGACGGCGGCGATCGCGCCGACCTGGATGACGGCCGAGAACCCGACGACGGAATCGTCGTCGACGGGGATCTTCATCAGCCCCTCGACGATCTTCAGATGGCCGGTGGAGGAGACGGGCAGGAACTCGGTCACCCCCTCGACGACTCCGAGGACGGCGGCCTGACCGACGCTGATGACGCTCATGAGATCCAGTTCTTCGGGATTGGTCGACAGTGCTGTAGACAATAGCGCCGGGGGCGGTGCCGCTCGGGCGCGGGAGCCGCCCGACCTCTTACGCCCACAGGGCCTGCGCGATCGACACCCCGACGAATACCGCGCCGAGGCCCGCCATCACGCTGCCGACGACGTTGGCGGCAGCGTAGAGGCCCGCCCCTGTCTCGGTCAGCCGCAGTGTCTCGTACGAGAAGGTCGAGTACGTCGTCAGGGCCCCGCACAGGCCTGTCCCGACGAGGAGTTGGAGATGCGAGCCCGCCGCGCCGGCGGACACCGCACCGGTCAGCGTGCCCAGGATCAGACAGCCGGTGACGTTCACCGCGAAGGTGCCCCAGGGGAAGACGGAGTCGTGTCGGGTCTGCACGGCGCGGTCGGTGAGATAGCGGAGCGGAGCACCCACGACGGCTCCCGCGACGACCAACAGCCAGTTCACAACGACCTCTTACCCTTCGCGCGACCCCTGGTGTCCGTTTCGCCGGAGTCGTCCGCGCGGCCGACGTACCGGATGACCTCGCAGTCGTCGAGGATCACCAGGCCCTCGGCGACGAGTTCGTCGAGCTGCGGCAGGAACGCCCGGACCCGCTCCTCGGTGTCCACGATCACGATCGCCACCGGCAGGTCCTCGCTGAGCGACAGCAGCCGTGAGGTGTGGATCAGGGAGGAGGCGCCGAAGCCCTCGATGCCCCGGAAGACGCTGGCACCGGCCAGCCCGGCCCGGTGTGCGCGGTGGACGATCTCCGAGTACAGGGGCTTGTGGCGCCAGGTGTCGTTCTCGCCGATGAAGACGGTCACGCGCAGGGCATTGCCGGTCAGCCTGGTCATCGCTGCCTCCGCTTCAGGACGCGCCGGGCCGCCGTCACTCCGAGCCACACCGCCGCGAGCGCCGCGAGCAGGGTCGCGGCGAGGTAGGCCAGCGCGGTGCGGGGATGGCCCGCGTCGACCAGTTTCTGGATGTCGACGGCGTATGTCGAGAAGGTGGTGAAGCCGCCGAGCACACCGGTGCCGAAGAACGGCCGCACCAGCCGGTGAGCGGCCCACACCTCGGTGACCACCACCATGAACACGCCTATGACGGCGCAGCCCACCACATTGATCCCGAACGTCGCCCAGGGAAATCCGCCGCTCCGCGCGGGCCACCACAGGGACGCCGCGTAGCGGGCCACGGCACCGATCGCGCCGCCGAGCGCGACCACCGCGACGACGGTTCCCTGGCCGCGCCAGACGGACGGGCGCGGGGGTCGGGTCGGGGCGCGCAGGCTCTCGGCTTCGGGGGCTGTCATGGCCGTACGTCTCCTACTCGTCGGGGGCCCTGAGGGCACACGCCTCTACAAGTAGGGACCGTTGGCGGCACCACTGCCGCGGTTCGGGTACGGCGGGCCCCACCGCCGCGCCGCGAGAGCTGATCGCGGCCGGGGATCAGGGTAACGCCGGGGGCCTGCCGGGGTCACTTCGGGGCGGGCGGCTCGCACAGCGCGACACCGCGTTCGCGGAGGCTGCCCAGGACGAGATGGCCGACCGCCTCACAGGCGCTGGTCACCATGCGGAAGGACGAGCCGCGCGCGACGAGGTGGTGGACGATCCGTCCCGAGTCGTCGACCGCCAAGGCCCCGATCATGCCCGTGGGGTGGAAGGGCACATGGACGGCGATACGGCCGGCCGTGTGCCGTACGGCGTCCGAGCCCCGGTGGAGGAGGTCGAGCGGGGCCACCCGGGGACCGGCCAGGGCCACCCAGATCGGCCCGTCGGTTCCGGCACGCCAGATGTTGTCGGGCATCCCGGGGAGGTCCTCGACGAAGACGTCGCTACGGCCCGCCCGCGGTCCGGTGAGCCAGTAGCGGGTGAGGCGGTACGCGCCGGTCTCGGCGATCGCCAGGAAGGACTCATCGGCGCTGAGGGCGAGCCCGTTGGCGAACTGGAGCCCGTCCAGCAGGACTTCGGGGGTGCCGCTGTCGGGCGCGAGGCGCAACAGGCGTCCGGTGCCGGTGTGTTCGACGATGTCGGCGAGCCACTGGTGGAGCGGGTAGCGGCGGCTGGAGACGGTGAAGTACACACTGCCGTCGGACAGCGCGACCACGTTGCTGCAGAACCGCAGCGGCTCCCCCGCCACCGAGTCGGCGAGGACGCGCACCGTACCGTCCCCCAAGTCGACGCCCAGCAGCCCGCGTTCCGCGTCGCACACCAACAGGGCGTCGTCCGCGAGGAGTTCGAGGCCGAGTGGCCTGCCGCCGGTGTCGGCGAGGGTCTCCACCCGTACCGTCTCGGGGTCGCTCAGACCGTCCAGGCGGAGGATGCGGCCGTCCTCTACGCCGGTCAGCACCCGGCCCCGGGTGTCGGCGACCACGTCCTCGGGGCCGCGGCCGCCGATCGCGACGTAACGGCGGGCGAGCAGGGCCTCGGGTCGGTCCATGAAAGCCTCCACGGTTCGGGTCGGCGAGCGTACGCTTGCTGCTCTTCCCGGTCATCGCGGCATCCGGTCACGTTTGCCGAGCGTATTGCCGGCTACCCGGATCCCGCTGCCGGTCGGCGAGAAGGGGGCCCTCATGTCACGGTCGGCCACCCGTCGTGCGGGACGGCAGCGGTGAGACGGGTGCGGGCGGTGTGGCAGGGGCTCGGCCTCGCCGAACTCAACCGGCGCGGGCGGGAGTTGGAGCTGCTCCACCGGGCCATGGGGTTCGCGACGCTGGCCCTGGTGACGCTGGCGCCCCTGCTGATCGTGGTGGCCGCGGCCGATCCGATCGGGCACGGCGGGTTCGCGCTGTGGCTGGTGGACGGCATGGACCTGTCCGGCCGGTCCGCCCGCGCGCTCACCGACGTCTTCACCCCGCCGCGCAAGGTCATCGGCACCACCAGCGCGTGGAGCGTGGCGCTGCTCGCGCTGTTCGGCCTGTCCTTCGCGTCGAGCGTGCAGAACGGCTACGAGCACGTGTGGCGTCCTACCGGCGCACCCTGGCATCGCATCTGGCGCCAACTCATCTGGCTGGTCATGCTGATGGGCTACCTGTACGCGCAGGTGCAGACCCGCACCGTCCTGGAGGGCACGCCCCGCATCCTGCTCAGCATGGCGGCAGGCCTCCTCTTCTTCTGGTGGGGCCCGCACTTCCTGCTCAGCCGTCAGGTCCACTGGCGCTATCTGCTCCCGGGCGCGCTCGCCACGATGGCGGGCCTGGTCGGACTGCGCTGGTTCTCGTATCTGGTGTTCACTCCGCTCCTGGTCACGCAGGCGGTCAGCTACGGCCCGGTCGGCACGGTCCTGGTGGTGGAGTCCTGGCTGGTCGGCGTGGGCTTCGTGCTCTACGGCGGCGCGCTGGTGGGCCGGCTGCTGTGCGAGCGGTTCGGGGACCCGGACGCGGCTTTCCGCACGGAGCCGGAGGAGACAGTGGAGGAGGAGACGGAACCGGAAGCGCCTCCGACACCCTCGCCGCAGGACACCCTCTGAGGTCCCGCCCTACCAGCCCTTCTCGAACATCCGGGCCACCTCGGCGATACGGACCTCGTCGCGCCGGTAGTAGGTGCGCAGCCGGATCCGCCGGGTGCGCAACAGGCCCAGGGACACGAGGAGTTCGAGGTGGGTCTCGGCCACCTGGCGGGACACGCCCAGCTTGGCCGCCACCGCCTCCGAACCGACCCCTGCCTCGTCGAGGTACCGATGGGGCGGGAAGTGGGCGGCCGGATCTCTCAGCCACTCCAGGATGTCCAATCGTCGCTGACCAACCGGAGTCCTCAGCATCTCGTGCCCCTCCGTCCTGCACGCCGCTTGCCGTGCCCTCCCACTGTCCCGCAGCACGGTCCATCGCGTCCCGGACTCGGTGACCCTTGTCCGGGACCGACCGTTCCTGTTCGGCACGGCCGCAGCCACTGGGGCGTGGGGCGACAGGCGGGACGCGATGAGACCACCGGGAACGAACTCCGGTTCCTGGAAACGGAGTTGGCCGAACCACACCGCCCCAGCCGAACAAGAACGCACGCGCGCCGGACGACGGGCGTCCCCCTCCGCCCGCGGCTCGTGGCTCGCGCGGGCGGAGGGGAGCCGGGTCAGCCGTCGAGCCGCAGCACCCGAACGGCTCCGGCGGGGACCGCCAGGTCGCCCGCGGCGCGCTCGCCGGTCAGCAGCTCGGTGCCGTCGGCGCCCAGCGGCACCTTGACGTCCGAGGCGCTGTGGTTGATCACGAACAGGAAGCTGCCCGACTCGCCTTCCCTGCGCACGACTTCGACGTCGTACGGCAGCTCGGCGCGCGGCGCGATCCGGGCGTCCTCCGTCGCCCAGCCGAGCAGGGCGTCCAGGCCGTGGGCGTCGAGACGGGTCGACACGTACCAGGCGGTGCCCTCGCCGAGGCGGTGCCGGGTGACGGCCGGGTGGTCGGCGGTGAGTCCCTCGGCGTACGTCCACACGGTCTCGGCACCGCGCGGCACCACGAACTCGGTCCACACGTCGCCGGTGAGTTCGGAGCCGTCGGGTCCGGTGATGCGCACCCGCTGCCCCGCCAGCAAGGGCGAGAACTCCTCGACGGTCAGGCCGAGTACGTCCCGCAGCGCACCGGGGTACGCGCCCTCGTGGACGGCGTCGTGCTCGTCGACGATGCCCGAGAAGTAGGAGACGACGAGGGTGCCGCCCTGCTCGACGTACCGCTTCAGGTTGCGGCCGGCCGCCTCCGTGGTCAGATACAGGGCGGGTACGACGACAAGGGGATAGGCCGACAAGTCGGCTTCCGGGTGGGCGAAGTCGACCGTGAGGTGACGGTCGAAGAGGGCCTCGTAGAAGGCGTCGGCGCGCTCGCGGGCGTCGTGGTCCTCGCTCGGGCGCCACTCCAGCTTCTGCGCCCACCACGACTGCCAGTCCCATACGACGGCCACGTCGGCCCGTGTGCGGGTGCCGCGGATCTCGCTCAACTCCTCGACGGAGGCGCCGAGTTCGACGACCTCGCGCCAGACGCGGGTCCCGGTGCCGCCGTGCGGGAGCATCGCGGAGTGGAACTTCTCGGCGCCGCGCCGGGACTGACGCCACTGGAAGAACATCGCGCCGTCCGAGCCGCGCGCCACGTGCGAGAGGGCGTTGCGGGCCATCTGGCCGGGGGCCTTGGCGGGGTTGCGGGGCTGCCAGTTGACACCCGAGGTGGAGTGTTCGAGGAGCAGCCAGGGGGCGCCGCCCGCGACGGAGCGGGTGAGGTCGGCGGCCATCGCGAGGTTGACGTGGGTGCGCCGGCCGTCGGTGATCAGGTAGTGGTCGTTGGTGACGAGGTCGACCTCGCGGCCCCAGGCCCAGTAGTCGACGGACTCGCACTGGCTGAGGGCGGCCATGAAGTTGGTCGTCACCGGGATACCGGGCGCGAGGCGGTGCAGGATGTCCCGTTCCGCGACGAAGTTCTCGCGCATCGTGGCGTCCGCGAACCGCGTGTAGTCCAGCGCCTGGGCCGGGTTGACGGCGGTCGGGGTGAGCCGGGGCGGGTTGATCTGGTCGAGGGTCGCGTAGCACTGGCCCCAAAACGCCGTGCCCCAGGCCTCGTTGACGCCGTCGACGGTCTGGTACGTCCGGGTCAGCCAGCGGCGGAAGTGGGCGGCGCAGGAGTCGCAGTAGCAGGCGGAGACGGGGACGCCGTACTCGTTGAAGACGTGCCACAGCGCGAGGGCCGGGTGGGTGCCGTAGCGCTCGGCGAGCTGGGTGGTGATGTTCGCGGCGGCGGCGCGGTAGTCGGCGTCGCTGTGGCAGATCGCGCCGCGTGAGCCGAACTCGTAGCGGGTGCCGTCGGCGGTGACGGGCAGGGCCTCGGGGTGGGCGCGGTAGAACCAGGCGGGCGGGGCGACCGTGGGGGTGCCGAGGTCGGCGCGGATGCCGTGCTCGTGCAGCAGGTCGAGGAGGCGGTCGAGCCAGCCGAAGTCGTACACACCGGGCTCGGGTTCCAGCAGTGCCCAGGAGAAGATCCCGACGCTCACCATGGTGACGCCGGCCTCCCGCATCAGCCGGACGTCCTCCTGCCAGACGCTCTCCGGCCACTGCTCGGGGTTGTAGTCCCCACCGAAGGCGAGCCTGGTGAGGCCCTTCAGGGTGGTCTCCGGCATGGATCTCTCCCGTAGTCGATCATTTGGGAACGTGCACACAGCGCGCCCTACGGCGCCGCCTCAACATAACCGCACGCCAGTGACCGCTGACAAGTGTCCCCGATGTTTCTCTGCCGTGAATGCTGTGAACGCTCCCATAGAGGTCTCCCAGCGGTGCTTCAGGCTCCGGGCACGGGCGCCGTAGAGTCATGACCATGAGCAATACGGGGGGTCGGCGCAGGCCGCCGACGATCCATGACGTGGCGCGCGAGGCCGGTGTCTCACGGGGCACGGTGTCACGGGTCCTCAACGGCGGGCACTATGTGAGCCCGGCCGCGCAGGAGGCCGTCAACGCGGCCATCCGCAGGACGGGTTACGTCGTGAACCGGCACGCCCGCTCGCTGATCACCGGGCGCTCGGACTCGGTCGGTTTCCTGCTGACGGAACCGCAGGAGAAGTTCTTCGAGGACCCCAACTTCAACATCCTGCTGCGCGGCTGCACCCAGGCGCTGGCCGCGCACGACATCCCGCTGCTGCTGATGCTGGCCGGCACCGAGGACGAGCGGCGGCGCATCACGCGGTACATCACCTCCGGGCACGTCGACGGGGTGCTGCTGGTCTCCAGCCACTCCGGGAACCCGGTGGCGGAGGAGCTGAGCGAGGCGGGCGTGCCGCTGGTCGCGTGCGGCAAGCCGATCGGGCTCGGCTCCAAGATCAGCTATGTCGCCGCCGACGACCGGGACGGCGCCCGTGACATGACCCGGCACCTGCTCTCCCTCGGCCGCCACCGCATCGGCACGGTCACCGGTCCGCTGGACACCCCGGGCGGTGTCGAGCGCCTCGCCGGATACAAGGAGGTGCTCGCCGAGGCGGGCATCGCGGTGGACGACGATCTCGTCGTCTCCGGCGACTACAGCCGGCTCAGCGGCGAGCGCGGCGCCGAGCGGCTGCTGGCCCAGGTCCCGGACCTGGACGCCGTGTTCGTCGCCTCCGACCTGATGGCGCGGGGCGTGCTCACCACGTTGGAGCGGGCCGGACGACGGGTGCCGGAGGACGTGGCGGTCGGCGGCTTCGACGACTCCCCCGCCGCGCTCGCGTCCAGCCCCGAACTCACCACGATGCGGCAGCCGTTCGACCGGATCAGCGCGGAGATGGTGCGAGTGCTGCTGGCGCAGATCGGGGGCGAGGACACGGCGGCGGTGATACTGCCGACGGAGTTGGTGAAGCGCGAGTCGACGTAGGAGGGGACGCGCTCCCGGTGGAGAGCGCGCCCCTTTCCCACCGCCGTCAGGCGGACGGGTTGACGATCACCTCGGCCGTGTTGTTCGCGGTGTTCGTGTCGAAGGCGAGGGGCGTGCCGTTGTAGGCCCGGGTCGTGACGTGTCCTGTCGCGTCCGGGACGACCGTGTCGATGCGCAGTTGGAACGGGAAGCCGACGTCCAGGTCCGGCTTGGCCCAGGTCGGCAGGGTGCACGCGTAGTGGGCGATGGTCGGATCGTCGCCGGACGTCCAGGCGTTGTGGCAGGTCTTGGGCACGGACGTGACGACGGTGCCCTGCGGGGCGTAGAAGTCGATCGTGGTGATCGGGTCGCCGGCGCTGATGTCACCGGCCCAGGCCGGTCCGTGGTTGACGAAGCGGAAGCCGGAGGTGACGGTGTCGCCGGCCGCGCCGCTCGCCTCGGTGCCGTAGACGGCGAAGTCGGCGGTGTTGTCCGCGGTGATGTGCCAGGAGCGGCTGTTGTCCGAGCTGTCGAGGTCGGTGACGTCGGCGGCGGGCTCGACGTCGTAGTCGAAGCGGTCGTACAACGCGTGCTCGGTGACGGCGAGTTGGAGGGGTTCCGGCAGTTCGACGGTGGCGCCGGGGGCGATCTCGGTGTCGAAGGAACAGGTCACGGTGGTGAAGCCGGTGCCGTTGACGTCCGGTCCCGTGTAGGCGCACTGCGGGTAGCGGGTGGTGACGTCGAGGCCGTACGTCGCCCACATGTTCACGCTGAAGCCGTGCGCGGTCTCGTTGCCGGTGTTGGTGATCGAGGACGGCACGGTGAGGCTGCTGCCGGGTGCGACGCCGGCGGCATCCTGCGGGGTGCCCATGCCGAGGTCCACGCCTGAGCCGACCGTGACGGTGGTGTCGTTGCTCCGTGTGGTGACGATCGTGCCGTCGGGGGCGCCGGTGGCCTCGGCGGAGTAGGTGACCGTGCCCTGCGCGCCGAGGGCGGCGGCGGTGAGGGCCCGCACCTTCAGCCGCACCTGCGGGTTGTAGCGGTTCGGCACGTCCCCGGTGTCGCACACGGCGACGGTGCCGGCGGTGTCCGGCGCGCAGGTGGCGGGCCAGGCCACCTCGGCGACCCCCGCGAGCCCGGAGGCGTCGACGGTCAGGTGTCCGTCGGTCAGGGTGAAGGTGTCATTGCTGTGCGTCAGGCCCAGCACCAGCGGCCGGTACTGCGCGACACCATCGTCCGGAGCGACGGTCGCCGTCACGTCGTACGGTGAGTGGATCGCCAGCTCATCGGTCTGCGGTACGTCGTCGGCGACCGCCGCCCCGCTCCCGAGTCCGGCGACGACCAGCGCCCCCACGGCTCCGGCACAGGCCCCGCGACGCAGCACGCGTCCGACGGAGACAGAACTCATGAAATCCCCCAGTTGGGACAGCAGAGACCCCGGCAACTGATCGGTGCCGGGCGGGAGTTGGACGGGACGGCGGGACGGAAGGTTGTAGGTGGGGCGGGTGTGACGGGGGGTTCTTACCGTTTTCTTGATCGGCGCGGGACCGGGCAGCGCGTCAGGCCTGTCGGGCGGGTCGGGGCAGCCAGTCAGGATTCGAGAAGCCCTCACCCCCTCCCGCGCCCTAGCCTGAATTCACCGGCGAAAACCGTCGGACCGCACCGCACGGAGGAGCTCGTCATGACCGACGGACTGAACACGATCATCTACCCCGTCAAGGACCTCGACGCCGCGAAGGCCCTGTTCGGCGCCCTGCTCGGGGTCGAGCCGTACGCGGACGAGCCGTACTACGTCGGCTACAAGGCCGCCGGACAGGACGTCGGCCTCGACCCGAACGGGCACGCCAAGGGCATGACCGGACCGGTGCCGTACTGGACCGTGGACGACATCCGGACACGGCTCGCGGCGATGGTGGAGGCGGGAGCCGAGCTGGTCCAGGACGTCCAGGACGTCGGCGGCGGCAAGCTCATCGCGTTCGTGAAGGACGCGGACGGGAACTTCGTCGGGCTCACCCAGAATCCGGCCGCCTGACACCACCGCCGCACCGGCCCGGCTACTTGCACGCGCACTAGTTGCAGACTCAACGATTGGCCGGATCGGTGTTACCGTGCGGGTATGGCAGTGAAGTCGGCCGGTGCCCGGCAGCTAGAGGAACAGTGGCGGGACATCCTGTCCGTGCACGCGCGCACGATGTGCGAGATCGACCGTGTACTGCACCCGCACGGCCTGGGCGCGAGCGACTTCGAGGTGCTCGACATGCTCGCGTCCGAGGCGCCCGGGGAGGGCGACCAGTGCCGGGTGCAGAACCTGGTCGGGCGGGTCCATCTCAGCCAGAGCGCGCTCTCCCGCCTCATCGGGCGGCTGGAGAAGGACGGCCTCGTCGAACGTTCCGTGTGTGTCGAGGACCGGCGCGGGGTGTGGGTCGCGCTCACCCGGAAGGGCCGCGAGCTGCACGCGGAGGTGCTCCCGCTGCAACGGGACGTACTGGCACGGATGTTGGACGACGCACCGGCCTAGGGCCTGTCCGGCGGAGCATGTCGCAGACGCGGGGCGTGGCACGCGCATCTGCGGCGGTGTCGTCGGTTGCCAAGGCTCCGCGTTGACGCCCTCCTCCGCCTTGCAGCTGCACGCACCACGCCCCGCTCACCGGCGCCCATCAGGTACCGCCGATTTCCTGCGAGCTGCTCCGCCGGACAGGCCCTAGCCGCCCACCACGAACTCGGCCCCGTCCATGAGCACTTCGACCCCGGCCCCGTTCACCTGCGCCCGCGCCGCCGAGCCCGGGTCGAGCAGCGGGTTCGTGTGGTGGAGGTGCGTGTAGATCCGGCGCACGCCCGGGTAACGGGCGAGGGCGGTCAGGCTGCCCCGGGCGCCCGCGACCGGCAGGTGTCCCCGGGCCGACCGGTCGGTGGCCGTCTCGTCCGCCGTGAAGAAGGTGCCGCCCAGCACGGCGCAGTCCGCCTCCGTCAGCAGGTCGTCGAGGGTGTCCGTCCAGACGGTGACACCGGGGGCGTAGACGAGCACCCCGCCACTCGCCAGGTCCTCGATGCGGTACGCCGTCACCCAGCGGTCGTCCGACGGGCGGGGCGGCAGATACACCGGGGGCCGCGCGGCCATCGGGTGGGCCGTGACGACAAGACCCCCGGCCAGGACGAACCCGCCCTCGGCGAGGCTGTCGGACCACTCCCAGGGCGCGTGCCGGTCGAGGACGGTCCGGGCCGGGGTGAGCGCGGCGAGGACGGGCCGCGGGGCGTACACCTTGAGGCCCGCCGCCCCGCGGAGTGCGGCCAGGCCCGTCACATGGTGGGCCTCGGCGTCGGTGAGGAGCACGCCACGCACGGGGGTGTCGCGCGGACCGGGACCGGGCCAGAGCGCGGGAGTCGCGGCGAGCTGAGGGCCGATGTCGGGCGACGCGTTGAGCAGCCACCAGTCGCGCGCGTTGCCGGTGACGGCCACGCACTCCTGCGTGCGCGAGGGCAGTTTCCCGTCGCGGGCGGCGGCACACAGCGCGCAGGCGCAGTTCCACTGCGGGAAACCACCACCGCCCGCCGTACCGAGCAGGACGACCCTCACGACGATCGCGCCCCCTTGCGGACTCACCGAACTCACGGACCGACCGGGCTCACCGAATCCCTCAAGGGATCTTTCCTCCGAAACAGACCGGACTACCCCACCGCAGGGGGCAGTTCCGGCCGATCTCAGACCGGCCGGACGACGGCCCCCCGCCGCGCCTGTCTCAGCGCAGCAGATCCCGTACGGCCGCGAAGGCCGCGTCCACCGTCGCCGGGTCGGCGCCCGGGCGGGCGAGCGCGCTCATCGGGATCGGGGTGACGGAGGGCAAGCCGTCGTAGGGGGTCAGCCCGTCCGGAGCCGTGCCGACCGCGGCGAGCAGCGCGACGCCCTGTCCGGTGCGGGCGATGTCGAGAACGCCGGCGAGATAGCCCGCGTCGCCGACGACCGCGGCGGGCACACCGTGCGCGGCGAGGGTGGAGATGGCGCGGCGGCGGATCGCGCACGGGTCCTCGATGGCGACGAGCGGGACGGGCGCGGGCGCCGCCGGGGGCTGCCAGCCGGGCGTGGCGTGCCAGGTGAGCGGGAGGCCGCCGACCGGTGTGCCCTCGGTGGCGGCGGCCTCGGTGACGTACACCGCGACATCGACGCTGCCGCGTTCCACGGCCTCGACGAGCCGGGCCGAGCGGTCGATGCGGAAGCGGACCCGGCAGCCGGGCCGCACCTCCTGGACGGCCGCGGTCAGCCGTGGCAGAAACTGGTCGGCCGCGTGTTCGGTGGAGCCGATGGTGACGGTGTCGCCCTCGACGTCGAGCAGGGTGCGCACGGCCTCGTCGTGCACGGCGAGGATGCGCCGGGCCTGTTCGAGGAGCAGCCGCCCTTCCGGTGTGAACCGGGTGCCCCGCCCCTCTCGCTCGACGATCGGCAGACCCAGCGTCTTCTCCAGTCTGCGGACGTGCTGGCTGACCGCGGACTGACTCAGGGCGAGAGCCCGGGCCGCCCGGTGGAAGCCACCGCAGTCGGCGATCGCGGTCAGGCTGCGCAGGGCCACGATGTCGAGGACAGGTTGGGGCATGCCGGTGACGGTAGTCGTTTCCCGCACCGATCGCGATAGCTGATCGATTTCGATGCGGAATCATCGTTGGACGCGATCGGTCACGGCCGGTCATGATGGGCCCATGCTGCACACGACCGCTTTCGCTGCCTTTCTGACGCAGCGCCGAGTCATCGACTTCGGCGTGGCGTGCAGCGCGCGCTGTCGTTGACCGACCGCCGGTCTCCGGCACCCTTCCCGAGCTCCCGCTGATCACGTCCGCCCCGCGCACTGACACGTGACGGCTGCTCCGGCCTGCACTCTTCCCCTCTGTTCCTCTCTGTTCCCCACTCTTCCCCTCTCTTCCTCCCCTCTGCTCAATCCCCCTCCCCTTGCCCCTCGTTGGGAGCTGTCACCCCATGCCCTCTTCCTCCGTCCCGTCCTGGGACGAACCCGAAGGCCTCGCCGCGCGCGGCACGTTGATCGTGCTGGCCGGGCGGGGCGAACACGGCGGTGTCTACGAGCGGTTCGGTCGCCGGCTCGGCTTCGACGCCTACCGCGTCCGCGCCCTCGGCGACCCGACCGCCGACCCCGCCGTACTGGAGCAGGCCGCCAAGCTGCTCGCCGACGAGTCGCTGCCAGGACCGAAGGTGCTGGTCGGTTCCGACACGAGCGCGCTCTACGCCCTTCAGCTCGCCGCCGAGCAGACCGCGGGCGTCGACGCGCTGATCCTGGCCGGACTGCCCACCGGCACCTGGACGGCGGGCAGTTGGGAGGAGGAGGCCGCGGCACGCACCGCCTGCCCGACCCATCAGGGGCGCCTCACCAACGACTCCGAGTTCCGCCGGGGCGCGATCGCCGGCGCCCCCGAGCTGCCCGAACCGGATCTGGACCTGGTTCGTGTCCCGGTGCTGGCCCTGCACGGCCAAGCCGACACGATCAGCCCGCTCGACCGGGCGCTGAGCGTCTACGCCGGTCACCCGAACGTCCACACGGTGACCTTCGTGGACGGTCGGCACGACGTCCTCAACGACGCCCTGCACCGCACCGTCGCCGCCACGGTCGTCCTCTTCCTCGAACGGCTCCGCCTCTCCCCCGAACTGCCCGCGATAGCCGAGGAGTCGACATGAGCCGCCGCGTGACGACCACCGTCGCCGAGCTGACCGGACTCCTCGGCTCCGAGCGGCCCCCCGTGCTGCTCGACGTCCGCTGGGCCCTCGGCGATCCCTACGGCCACGACCACTACGCGGACGGCCACATCCCGGGCGCGGTCTACGTCGACCTGGACACCGAGCTGGCCGCACCGGCGAGCCCCGAGGGCGGGCGCCATCCGCTCCCCGACTTCACGGAACTACAGGAGTCCGCCCGCCGCTGGGGCATCGCCGACGGGCAAGCCGTCGTCGTCTACGACGACCTCGGCAACACGGCCGCCGCCCGCGCCTGGTGGCTGCTGCGCCATGCGGGAGTCACCGAAGTGACCCTGCTGGACGGGGCGCTGGGCGCCTGGCGCGCGGCGGGGCTGCCGCTGGAGTCCGGGATCCCCGCCGATCCGGCACCGGGCGACATCGTGCTCCGCACGGGTGCGCTGCCGATCACCGATGCCGACGGCGCCGCCGAACTCGCCTCCTCCGGGCTGCTGTTGGACGCACGTGCCGGTGAGCGCTACCGGGGCGAGGTCGAGCCGGTTGACCCACGTGCCGGGCACATTCCGGGGGCAGTGTCCGCGCCGACCGGGGAGAACCTGGCGGCGGACGAGACCTTCCTCTCCCCCGAACTGCTCCGCAAGCGGTTCGAGGAGCGGGGGGCCGGTGAGGCCGAACGCATCGGCGTGTACTGCGGGTCCGGTGTCACCGCCGCCCATCAGATCGCGGCGCTGGAGCTGGCCGGGTTCGAGGCGACGCTCTTCCCCGGTTCCTGGTCCGCCTGGTCCGCCGACCCCGCCCGCCCGGCCGCGACGGGAGACCGGCCATGACGACGAAACCCCTCAACGTGGCCGTACTGCCCGTGCAGTCGGCACCCACGGACAAGGTGCCGCCCGCCGCCCGCGTCACCATCCGGGGCAGGGCGAAGACCGCCCGCCGCTTCACCGTCCCGCGATCCGTGCGGCGCGCGGCCGGTCCCGTCGGGCTCGTCCTGCTCTGGTTCCTGACCTCCGCCACCGGGGTGCTGCCCGAGTCCGTGCTGGCCTCCCCCGTCGACGTCCTCCGGCAGGCGGTGGACCTGACGAAGAACGGTGAACTGCCCAGCGCCATCGCCGCGTCGGGCCGCCGGGCCGCCATCGGGTTCCTGATCGGCGCGAGTGTCGCGCTCGTCCTGTCGCTGCTGGCCGGGCTGTTCCGGCTCGGCGAGGACGTCATCGACTCCTCGATGGGCATGTTCCGGGCGATCCCCTGGGTGGGTCTGATCCCGCTGTTCATCGTCTGGTTCGGCATCGAGGAGACCCCGAAGATCGCCCTGGTCGCACTCGGGGTGACCTATCCGCTGTACTTCAACATCTACGGCGGCATCCGCTCCACCGACGCCCAACTCGTCGAGGCCGCCCGGATGATGGGGCTCGGCCGGTTCGGTCTGATCAAGTACGTGATCCTGCCGAGCGCGCTGCCCGGGGCACTCGTGGGCCTGCGGTACGCGCTGTCCACGGCCTGGCTGGCGCTGGTCTTCGCCGAGCAGATCAACGCGGACGCGGGGCTCGGCTATCTGATGAGCAACGCCCAGCAGTACTTCCGCACGGACGTCATCGTGCTCTGCCTCGTCGTGTACGCGCTGCTCGGGCTGGCCTGCGACTTCGCGGTACGGATCCTGTCGCGCCGGCTGCTGACCTGGCGGGCCAACTTCGAGGGTGAGGCGTAGAGATGGCCAACTCCGTTGAGATACGCGGGCTTTCGCGGGCCTTCGACGGCAACACCGTGCTGCACGCGCTCGATCTGGACATCCGGGAGGGCGAGTTCGTCGCCCTGCTCGGGCACAGCGGCTGCGGCAAGTCGACGCTGCTGCGGATCCTCGCCGGGCTCGACGACGAGATCGGCGGCGAGGTGACCGTGCCCGCGCGACGCAGCGCGGCGTTCCAATCACCGCGTCTGCTCCCCTGGTTGAAGGTGTGGCGCAATGTCGTGCTCGGGCTGCCGGGGCGACCCGATCGGGCGCTCGCGCTGAAGGCGCTGGACGAGGTCGGCATCGCGGAGCGCGCGACCGTCTGGCCCAAGACGCTGTCCGGCGGTCAGGCGCAGCGCGTCTCGCTCGCCCGCGCCCTGGTCCGTGAGCCCGAACTCCTGTTGCTGGATGAGCCGTTCGGCGCGCTGGACGCGCTGACCCGGGGCAAGGTGCAGGCGCTCGTCGCCGAGCTGTGGCGGCTGCACGGGTGCGCGATCCTCCTGGTCACCCATGACGTCGAGGAAGCGCTGCTGCTCGCCGACCGGGTGCTGGTGATGGACGAGGGCCGTATCGCCCACGAGTTGACCGTCGACCTGCCCCGCCCCCGTGATCTGACCGCCACCGAGTTCGTCACCCTGCGCGCCCGCCTCCTGAACTGGCTCGGCGTGACCCGTACCTTGGAAGGAACCCCCTCGTGATCCGCAGATTCGCCGCCGCCGCCCTGAGCCTGACCTCCCTGCTGGCGTTGAGCGCCTGCGGCGCCGACTCCTCGGCGGACACCGCGTCCGGCAAGCAGGTCACCCTCACCATCGGCGACCAGGCCAAGACACTCCAGACGATCATCGCCGCCTCGGACGCGCTCAAGGGCGCCAAGTACAAGGTGAAGTGGGCCGAGTTCCAGGGCGCGGCCCCGCTCTACCAGGCCGTGCAGGCGGATGCCGCCGACACCGGGTTCTCCGCCGACCTGCCCGCGCTCCAGGCGCTCAGCGGCGGGGTCAGGATCAAGAACATCGCCGCCCTGAAGAACGACGGCACGCACGTCGGGATCGTCGTCCGCAAGGACTCCGGCATCGACAGCGTGAAGGACCTCAAGGGCCAGAAGGTCGTGGTGTCCTCGGCGAAGGGCAGCGTCTCGGAGTATCTGCTGGCCAACGTCCTCAAGCAGAACGGGCTCAGCTACCAGGACGTCAAGGTGCAGTACCTCCTGCCGACCGACGCGCAGGCCGCGTTCGCCTCCGGGAAGGTCAAGATCTGGGCGACGTTCGGTGTCTACCAGGCCGTCGGTCTGGAGCAGGGCGGCCGTCTCCTCGTCGACGGCGGGGACGGCCGGGTCAGCGGCATCGGCTTCGTCAACGCCTCCGAGAAGGCCCTCGCGAACGCCGGGAAGAAGACCGCCCTCAGCGACTTCCTCCAGCGCCTGAGCACGGCCCTGAAGTGGACCAGCACCCACCAGGACGCGTACGCGAAGGCCATCGAGCAGCGCAACGGCGCCGACGCCTCGGTGGCGAAGACCCTCGCGTCGGCCGCCTACAGCCAGGTGCTGCCGGTCACCTCGGACGTCGACACGAGCGTGCAGCAGGTGGCCGACCTCATGAACAGCATCGGGGTCCTCGACCCGAACGTGGACGTGGCCAGGACCACGGACACCTCTCTGCTCAAGTGACCCTCACGTCCTAGGAGTTCGCTCATGCCTGTCGAGTTCATCAGCGCCGTCCACACCGACGCCGGGGCCCCGGGCCCCGCCGCCGCGAGCCGGATCGGCTTCGACGTCGACCACCTCCGCAAGTACGCCCGCACGCTCGACGACGGCGGCTTCGACCACACCCTGGTCGCCTATCACTCGGCCTCGCCCGACGCCTTCCAGGTCGCCCAGTTCGTCGCCACCCACACCGAGCGGATCCGCCCGATCCTGGCGCACCGGCCGGGTGTCATCTTCCCGACGCACGCGGCCCGCGCCCTGGCCACGCTGGACCGGATAAGCAACGGCCGGCTGACCCTGCACATCATCTCCGGCGGCAGCGACGAGGAGCAGCGCCGGGAGGGCGACTACCTCAACAAGGCCGAGCGGTACGAGCGTTCGGACGAGTACATCCAGATCCTGCGCAAGGTGTGGCAGGCCGAGGGGCCCGTCTCGCACGAGGGCAGGCACTTCCGGTTCGAGGGCTACCACTCGGACGTGAAACCGGTGAACGGACTGGTCCCGATCTCGGTCGGCGGCTCCTCCCAGGACGCCTACCGGGTGGGCGGACAGCAGGGCGACATCTTCGGATTGTGGGGCGAGCCGCTCAAGGAGACGGCCGAGCAGATCGCCGCCGTCAACGCGGTCGCGGACGCCGCCGGTCGCCCCCATCCCCGTATCTGGGTGTCGTTCCGCCCGATCATCGCGCCCACCGAGGAGCTGGCCTGGGAGAAGGCGCACCGCACCCTCGGTGTCCTCAAGGACCAGGCGAAGGAGGCCGAGTCGCTGCGCCACTACCGCACCACCGGCCGCCCGGCGAACGTCGGTTCGCAACGTCTGCTCGACATCGCCGAGCGCGGCGAGGTCCAGGACCGCTGCCTGTGGACCGCGCCCGCCGTCGCCACCAACGCGGCGGGAGCCTCAACTGCCCTGGTGGGTACGCCCGAGACGGTCGCGCAGGCGCTGCTCGACTACGTCGACATCGGCTGCGACCTGCTGTCGATCCGCGGCTACGACCCGCTGAACGACGCGATCGACTACGCCCGGCACGTGCTGCCGCTGGTCCGCCAGGAACTCGCCCACCGGGCGAGCACCGCCCAGGCCGCCTGAACCACCTCCCCCCTTCCTGATTGCGAACTCCCCTATGGAGACTCCGTGTTGTTCCGCCGTTCCCTGCGCGCGTCCGCCGCCGCCCTCGCCCTGCTCCTGCCGTTCGCCGCAGCTTGCGGCGGCAGCGCGAAGGCCGAGTCCCCGTCCGACATCTCCTCCGTGACCCTGCGGGTCGGCGACACCGGCTGGAAAGTCGGGGAGGCCGTCCTCAAGTACGCCCACCTCGACGACACCCCGTACAAGGTGAAGTGGAATCTCTTCCAGGGTGGCGACCTCCAGCTCCAGGCCATGCGCGCCGGAGCACTGGACCTGGCCTCCTCCAGCGAGATCCCGCCCATCTTCTCGGCCGCCGACGGCAAGCCCAACTTCAAGGTCGTCGCCGTCCAGCGCGGCACGACCCTCAACCAGGAGGTCATCGTCCCCAAGGGGTCGAAGGTGACCGACATCGCCGGCCTGAAGGGCAAGAAGGTCGGCTACGTCCAGAACACCACCGCCCACTACTTCCTGTACGAGCTGCTGAAGCAGGCCGGCCTCAAGTGGTCGGACATCGACGCCAAGCCGCTGCTGCCCAACGACGGCCTCGCGGCCCTGAACGGCGGCAGCATCGACGCCTTCGCCTCGTACGGCACGTCGGTCATCACCGCCCACCAGCAGGGCGCCACCACGGTCGGCTCCGGCGCGGACATCCTGTCCGGCAACTTCCTCTGGTCCGCGCGGGACAGCGTCCTGAAGAGCCCCGCCCAGAAGGCCGCCGTCGCCGATCTGATCGCCCGGATCACCAAGGCGTACGCCTACGTCCGCGACGGCCACGAGGACGGCTTCGCGAAGGTCACCGCCGAGGCCACCCACCAGCCGCTGGCGCAGGCGAAGTCGGATCTGCTCGCCGCGCAGAAGCAACGGCCCACGCAGGCAAGGACGGTGGGCGACGACACGATCGCCTCGCAGCAGAAGGTGGCCGACGCCTTCACCGAACTCGGCGCGCTCAAAAAGCACTTGGACGTGAAGTCGTTCTGGACCACCGCACTCAACGCCGACCTGAAGAAGGCCCTGTGACCGAGCGCATCGCCGAACTCGCCGCCGACTACGACCAGTCGGGCGCCTTCCCCGCCGACTCCCTGAAGATCGCGCACGATGCCGGGCTGCTCACCGCGACCATCGGTGAGCAGTACGGCGGCCGGGGCGCCCGGGTCGAGGAGAGCGCGCGCATCCTCCACCTGATCGGCCAGGGCGACCCGTCCGTCGCCCTGATCGCGGCGATGACCCTCAACACGCACGCACGACAGGCCGTACAGCCGCACTGGCCCGCCGAGCTGTACGCGCGGCTCGTCAAGGAGTCCTTCGGGCGGCCGGTGCTCGTCAACCACGCCCGTGTGGAACCGGAGTTGGGCTCCCCCGCCCGCGGCGGCCTCCCCTCTACGCTCGCCCGGCGCACCCCGGACGGCTGGTCGCTGAGCGGCACCAAACGCTTCGTGACCGGCGCGGAGGGCCTGGACTGGTTCCTGGTGTGGGCCACCACCGACGAACCGGAACCGCGCGTCGGCACCTTCCTGGTGCCGGGCGGCTCCCCCGGTATCGAGATCACCGGCCGCTGGGACCAGTTGGGGCTGCGGGCCAGCGGCAGTCACGACGTGACGTTCCGGGACATGGAGATCCCGTACGAGCACGTCATCGGCATCGGCCCGTACGGTGCGGCGGCCGAGCAGGACAACCGGGCGGGCGCCGCACTCCATCTCCCCCTGGCAGCCCTCTACTTGGGGGTGGCGCGGGCGGCGCAGTCCTTCTTCCACACGTTCGCCCACTCCCGGGTTCCCGCCAACCTCGGTCATCCGGTGGCCCGTACGGAGCGGTTCCGCAGGGCCGCCGGAGAGATCGAGGTGCTGCTCGCCGCCGCCGAGCAGCTGGTGTTCGACGGCGCCGCCCGGGTGGACTCCGGCGACTCCGCGTACACCCCCGAACAGGCCCTCGGGGCACGGGTGTTGGCCGACCGGCACGGTGTACGGGCGGTTGAGCTCGCCGTACGCCTGCTCGGCAATCCCGGGCTCGCGCGCGGCAATCCGCTGGAGCGGCACTTCCGGGACATCCAGTGCGCTCCCGTGCACGCACCCCAGGAGGACATCTCGCTGCTCGCGATCGGAACGAAGGCGTTGAATCCGTGAAGGCACGCACAGTGAAGGTACGGAACCGGTGACCACAGCTCCCCCGACCGCTCCCACCGCCGCCGCCCGGCTCCTCGGTCTGCTCGCCCGGGATCTGCCGCCCGATCAACTGGCAACAGAGCCAAGGACGTTGGCCGCGCACGCCACGGACCGTTCGGGCACCCGGCCGGACGGTGTACCGCTCGCCGTGGTGCACGCCCGGCGCACCGAGGACGTGACCGTCACCCTCCGGCACGCGAACGCGCTCGGCGTGCCGGTGGTGCCGCGCGGTGCCGGCACCGGCCTGTCGGGCGGGGCGTCGGCCGGCGAGGGCGTGCTCGTCCTCGACCTGGCCGGGATGAACCGCGTCCTGGAACTGTCGGCCGACGACCAGCTCGCGGTGGTCGAACCGGGCCTGATCACCGCCGAGTTGGACCGGGCGGCGGGCGAGCACGGCCTGCGGTACGCGCCCGATCCAGCGAGCGCGGCGATCTCGACGATCGGCGGGAACATCGCGACCAACGCCGGCGGGCTGCGGTGCGCGAAGTACGGCGTGACGCGGGACAGCGTGCTCGGCCTGGAGGCCGTCCTCGCCGACGGCACGGTGGTCACGACCGGCCGCCGTACCGTCAAAGGGGTCACCGGTTACGACCTCACCGCGCTGCTGACCGGGTCGGAGGGCACGCTCGCCGTCATCACCTCGGCGACGCTGCGGCTGCGTCCGGTGCCGGTGGCGACGGCCACGGTGGCCGCCTACTTCGACTCGTTCGAGGCAGCGGCCGAGGCGTCGTACGCGATCGGGCGGGCCGGGGTCGTACCGGCGCTCGCGGAGTTGCTCGACGGGCCGGTGCTGCGGGCCGTCGATCCGGCGCTGGGCGAGCGCGGGGCGGCGCTGCTGCTGGTGCAGTGCGACGGGGCGGGGGCCGGCATCGAGGCGGAGCAGGTCGCGCGGGTGCTGGCGCCGACGGCCTCCTCCGTGGAGACCACGACGGACCCGGTCGAGGCGGAGTCGCTGCTGGCGGCCCGCCGGCTCGCCCTGCCCGCGCTGGAGCGGCTGGGCCGGCCGCTGATCGAGGACATCGCGGTGCCCCGTTCGCGACTCGCGGAGGCGGTCCGCGAGATCCGCGTCATCTCGGCCCGTCACGATGTGCCCGTCTACACCCTCGCGCACGCGGCGGACGGCAACCTCCATCCGATCATCGTGGTCGATCCCGCCCTGGACCGACTGCCGGACGCGGCCTGGGAGGCGGCCGGCGAGATCTTCGCGCTCGCGCTGCGGCTCGGCGGCACGCTCACCGGCGAGCACGGCGTGGGAGTGCTCAAGCGGCAGTGGGTGGCGGACGAACTCGGGCCCACCGCCCACGCGTTGCAGCGACGACTGAAGGAGGCGTTCGATCCCCGGGGCATCCTCAACCCGGGAAAGACCCTGTGAGCGGGACCCGGCCGAATACCCCGAACGAGTGACGTCGGGTCAACCGGGGGTGGTGCGGGGGCACGTGCGAATGGCATGTGCCTCGACCGCCGTCGCCGGCCATCACTCGTGGTGACCGATGAGGGGTAGCTGTACGCACGGAATGTGACGGGAGCAGACACTCCGTCATCCGTGCGACAGGAGAGAAGGCACCATGTCGGTCGACACCGGTACCGCGCCCGAGGCGGGCGCCGAGGAGCGGGAACAGCAGAGCCTCGGTACCGCCGCGGCACGCACTCTGGCGACCACGACCAAGTCCGAACCCCAGATGCAGGGCATCAGTTCACGCTGGCTGACCCGCATGCTGCCCTGGGTGAACGTGCCCGGCGGCACCTACCGCGTCAACCGCCGGCTGTCCTACACGCGGGGCGACGGACGGGTGACGTTCGTCCAGACCGGCGCCCAAGTGCGGGTCGTCCCGGCCGAGTTGAGCGAGCTTCCGCTGCTGCGCGGCTTCGCGGACGCCGACGCGCTCGGCGCGCTGGCCGAGCGGTTCGAGCAACGGGAGTTCGCGCCGGGGCAGTTGATCGTGGAGGCGGGCCACCCCGCCGACCAGGTGTTCCTGATCGCGCACGGCAAGGTGGAGCAGCTCGGGGAGGGCCCCTACGGCGACGAGGCGGTCGCCGGTCTGCTGGCCGACGGCGACACCTTCGGCGGCCAGGCTCTCGGCGGCCCGGACGGCACCTGGGAGTTCACGGCCCGCGCGGCGACGGCCACCACGGTGCTGGCGCTGCCGCGCCCGGCGTACCAGGCCGTCGCGGAACGGCACCCCGCGCTGAGCGCGCACGTCGAGGCGGCCGGCGCGGACGACCGCGGACCGCTCAACACCTACGGCGAGGCGGCGATCGCGCTCAGCGCCGGGCATGTCGGCGAGCCCGATCTGCCGGCCACGTTCGTGGACTACGACCTCGCCCCGCGCGAGTACGAACTCAGCGTGGCCCAGACCGTGTTGAAGGTGCACAGCCGCGTCACCGACCTCTACAACCAGCCGATGAACCAGACCCAGCACCAACTCCGGCTCACCGTCGAGGCCTTGCGCGAGCGGCAGGAGAACGAGCTGGTCAACAACCGGGGGTTCGGGCTGCTGCACAACGCCGACTACGACCAGCGGATCTCCACCCACTCCGGGCCGCCGACCCCCGACGACCTCGACGAACTGCTGAGCATGCGGCGCGACACCCGCTTCCTGTTCGCCCATCCGCGGGCGATCGCCGCGTTCGGCCGCGAGTGCAACAAGCGGGGCGTCTACTTCAGCGGCATCGACGTCGGCGGCCACCATCTGCCCGCCTGGCGCGGGGTGCCGCTGCTGCCCTGCGGCAAGATCCCGGTCAGCGCGTCCCGTACGTCGTCGATCATCGCGATGCGTACCGGCGAGGACGACCAGGGTGTGATCGGCCTCTACCAGACCGGCATCCCGGACGAGCTCGAACCGGGCCTCAACGTACGGTTCATGGGCATCAACGAGCAGGCGATCATCTCCTACCTGGTGAGCACCTACTTCTCGGCGGCGGTCCTGGTGCCGGACGCGATCGGCATCCTGGAGAACGTCGAGGTCTCCCGGCGGGACGGCAACTGACCTTCATGGACGGCTAGTTCAGGAACGCGTCCAGTCGTGCCGCGTCCGGTGCGGTCGCCGGGCCCGGCGCGGTGACGGCCAGGGCGGCGCCCGCGTTGGCCCGGCGGGCGGCGGCCACCGGGTCGAGGCCCTGCGCCAGGGCGGCCATGAACACCCCGGTGTGCGCGTCGCCCGCGCCGTTGAGGTCGACGGCGTCCACGGCGAACCCGGGGACGGTGACGAGGCGTTCACCCTGGCGCAGGAGACAACCGTCGGCGCCGGTACGGACGAGCACCGAGCCGCGCCCCAGCCGGGATTGGAGCGCGCGAGCGGCTTCGGCCGGATCATCGACGCCCGTGAGGAGGGCGGCCTCGCGGGCGTTGCAGCTCCACCAGTCCGAGCGGGCGAGCAGCGACTCCAGTGCGTCGCCGGGGATTTCGTGTGCCAACGGCCCGGGGTCGGTGACCACCGTGACGGCCGGGTCCAGTCGGGCCAGGAGGCCGAGCAGGGCGGCGCGGTTGCCGTCGTGGAGCAGGCTGTATCCGGTGAGGTACGCCAAGTCGCCCGCGCTGGGCCGGAGTTCGGCCAGGTCTGCGGGGGTGAGAGTGGATTCGGCGCCGGGGCTGGTGACGAAGGTGCGCTCGCCGTCCGCGTCCACCAGACAGACCACGAAGCCGGTGTCCGGTGCCGGGCGCGGTGCGAGTAGGACGTCGATGCCCTCGGCGCGCAGCGCGGCGCGCGCCCGGTCGCCGAAGGGGCCGGTCCCGTGTGCTCCGGCGTAGGTCACGGCAAGTCCCTGACGGGCAGCGGCGGCCATGACGTTGAAACCGCCGCCCGGCGTGCGCTCGGTGCGGGTGGCGAGGACGTCACCGCCGCGCTCGGGGAGAGCGGGGATGTCGAGAACCAGGTCGACGACGACGTTGCCGAGGTGCCACAGCCTGCCGGTCACGACCGGTCCCGCAGGACGAGGAGCGCGGCGGCCGTCGTGTCCAAGCCCAGCTTCGGGTTGACGCGGACGAGCGTCTCCCGTGCGTCGGCCGGGAAGGCGTCCACTCCGTGGCACGCACCACCGACGGCGCCCGCGATCGCGGCGATGGTGTCGCAGTCTCCGCCGACGGACGCGGCGAGCAGCACGGCCCGCCAGGGGTCCTCGGGGCAGGCGGCGAGGACGGCGAAGGCGGCCGGTACGGACTCCTGTGTGGCGAGGCTCGTCCCGACCAACGCGTAGACCCGTTCGCAGACTTGGGCCTGATCGAGACCCCGCACCAGCCCGGTCGCCCAGACGATCCGCTCGGCGACGTCGGCTGCGGCCACCCAGTGCCCGCGCCCCGCAGCCAACCGGGCGGCCGACACGGCCACTTCGACCGCCTCCGGAACCGACGCCCCGTCAACTCCCGCGCTCACGGCGGCGGCCACGGCCGCGGCACCGGCGAGGGCGACCCCGGTGTTGTGGGTCAGGCTGCTGGCTTCCACCACCCGGTCCACCAACACGGCCGGGTCGGCGGCCGGCACCGCGATGCCCACGGGCGCGATCCGCATCGCGGCGCCGTTGGTGGTGCCGTAGCGCCCCACCTCGTCGACGGGGGTGCCCGCGAGGACCAGTTCCACCGCGCGCTTCGTGGACGGTCCGAGGAGGTCGAGCGAGCCGCGGGCCCGCATGTCGTCCTCCCAGGCGACCAGGCGCCGGGCGAGTTCCGCCGGGTCGACGCGGCCCTCGCCGTCGAGCAGCAACCGGGCCAGGAGCAGGGCCTGTTCGGTGTCGTCGGTGACCGCGCCGGCCGGCATCCCGGCGGCGAGCGGATGATCCGGGGCGGCCGGTTCGAAGCCGGTCAGGAACGGGCCGTAGCGCGCGGTGATCTGGGGGCGGGACAGCATCTGGGTGGGCATGCCGAGGGCGTCGCCGAGGGCGAGCCCGTGGAGGGCTCCGGTGGCGCGGCTCTGGAGGGTCATGGGCACTTTCCGTGGCAGGGGTCGGCTTGTGGGGCGTGGATCAGCCGAATTCGAGGGTGAGTTGGAAGTGGTCGGGGTCGAGGAGGCTCACGACGTGTTCGACGAAGGAACCGTCGGCCGCGCGGCTGGTCCGCCGGGTGTCGAGGAACCAGTCGCCCGCCTCGCGGCGCAGCAGCTCCGCCTCCCGTGCGTCGATCCGCCGCCCGCTGACCCGCTGTTCACCGTGGTCGGCCCGCAGCCCCGCCCGCAGCATCACCTCGGTCAGCGACTCCGCGCCGAGGCCTCGCGCGGGCAGATCGCGCACCCCGGGCACGGGCGGCAGGAAGCTGCGTTCGTACGACACGACGACCGCGTCCGCCGCGAGTTCCCGTATCCGCTCCACGCACACGAACTCGGCGGTGTTCAGAGTGAGTTGGCGCGCGAGTTGTTCGTCGTGCCGGGCGTCCACCTTCAGGGTCCGGACCCGGGTGTCGATGCCCTGGGTGGCCAGCGCGCGGGCCCAGCCGAGGCGGTCGTCGAGGGGGCGGCCGTCGAAGAGGACGTAGGAGCCCTTGCCGGTGCGGGTGGCGATCAGGCCGGCCTCGCTGAGTTCGGCGAGGGCCGCGCGGACGGTCGTACGGCTGACGCCGAAGCGTTGGGCCAGGGCGTGTTCGCCGGGGAGTTGTTCGCCGGCGGGGCGGTGGCCGCTGCGGATCTCCTTGGCGAGGACCTCGGTGATCCGCTGGTGTTTGAGCCGGACGCCGGTCATGAGGTCTCCCCGACCGCCTCGGCGACGGTGACCACCCGGATCAGCGGCCGGTAGAGGTCCATGACGTGCAGCGCCTTGGCGTGGGAGTCGTCGTCCACACCCGCGCAGGCGTCGGCTACGACCAGGACCTCCGCTCCCGCGTCGGCGGCGGCCAGGGCCGTAGAGAGGACGCAGCAGTCGGTGCTGACGCCGGCGAGGACGAGGCGGCCGGTGGGGGCGACGCGCTCGGCGAGTTCCGGGGTCCACTTGCCGAAGGTGGGCGCGTCCACCAAGTGCCGTGCCCGGACGGCGAATTCGTCGGTCAGCCGCCAGAGCGGGGCGTCCGATGGCTGGAGCGCGAAGGGCCACACGTCGTAGTAGGCCCGCCAGGCGCCCTCGGGTTTCGCGGGGGCCAGGAAGCGGGTGAAGGTGACGTCCTCCCCGAAGGCCGGCAGCAGTCGTCGTACGCCTGCCGCCGCGTCGGCGAAGCGGGGGGTGGCCCAGGGGCTGTCGGGTTCGGCGAAGACGCGCTGCATGTCGATGACGGCGAGGTGGCCGGGTGCGGTGGTCATACGGCGGGCACCGCCTCCGGGCTGGGGGCCTGCTCTTCCTGGCGCCGGACTCGGGCGCGGCCCAGGGCGAGGGTGCCGAGGAAGCCGAGGGCGAGGGCGGCAAGGACGCCGAGGTTGGCGTAGGCCCAGGCGCCGGACTTGCCGCCGAGGCCGAGCGGGTCGAGCAGATAGCCCTGCCAACTCAGCCAGCTCGCGGCCGTGTTGGTGACCAGGCCCCAGCCGATCGCGGTGGCGGCGAGGGTGAGGAGGAGGGGCGTGAGCGGTACGTCGCCGTAGCGGCCGGCCGGGCGGAACAGGTCGGCCTCGTCGTAGTCGCGGCGACGCAGGGCGAGGTCGGCGAGCATGATGCCGCACCAGGCGGCGATGGGGACGCCGAGGGTGGTGAGAAAGCCCATGAACTGGCCGAGGAAGTTGTCGGCGAAGAACACGATGTAGATCGAGCCCGCGATCATCAGGACGCCGTCGACGAGCGCGGCGAGATAGCGCGGCACCCGCAAGCCCGCCGAGAGGAGGGCGAGGCCGGAGGAGTAGATGTCGAGGACCGCGCCGCCGACCAGGCCGAGAACGGCGACCACGGCGAAGGGGACCAGGAACCAGGTGGGCAGGATCGTCGTGAGCGCGCCGATCGGGTCGGCGGCGACCGCCTTGTTCAGCGTGCTGGAGGAACCGGCGAGCATCAGACCGAAGACCAGCAGGAGCAGCGGGGCGACGGAGGCACCGAAGGTGGTCCAGCCGATCACTCCTCGGCCGGACGAACTCCGGGGCAGATAGCGGGAGTAGTCGGCGGCGGCGTTGACCCAGCCGAGGCCGAAGCCGGTCATCATGAAGACCAGCGCGCCGATGAACTCCTGGGCGGAGCCCGCCGGTACGGCGCTGACCGTGCTCCAGTGGATGTGGTCGGCGACGAGGGCGATGTAGACGACGGTGAGCACGGCGGTGACCACGGTGATGACCGTCTGGAGCCGCATGATCAGGTCGAAGCCCATGACGCCGCCGACGACGATGAGCGCGCCGACGATGATCAGTGCGACCACCTTGGTCTCCGTGCCGCCGCCCCAGCTGAGTCTGTCGAACACGGTCGCGGTGGCCATGGTCGCGAGGGCGGTGAGGACGGTCTCCCAGCCGACGGTCAGCACCCAGGAGATCACCGACGGCAGCCGGTTGCCGCGCACACCGTAGGCGGCGCGGCTGAGCACCATCGTCGGCGCGGAGCCGCGCTTGCCCGCGACCGCGATGAAGCCGCAGAGCAGGAAGGAGAAGACGATCCCGATCACGCCGGCGACGAGTGCCTGCCAGAAGGAGATCCCGAAGCCGAGCGCGAACGCGCCGTAGCTCAGTCCGAGGATGGAGACATTCGCCCCGAACCAGGGCCAGAACAGGGTGCGCGGGGTGCCTTTGCGTTCGGCGTCGGCGATCACGTCGAGGCCGTGTGTCTCGACCTGGAGCTGCCGGGACCGGGAAGTCTGTGCGTCCGCCATCGTCGACCTACCTGTCTAGACGTGTTTAGTCGACGGTAGGCCGGGTGCCGGCGGGCGTCAAGGGGGCGCGCCGCCGGTTCCGCTCACCGGCACGGCACGCGACACGGCACGGGCCGGCCAGCAGGCTGTTCCCATCGGTCGGGGCGTCACGCGTACCGCACACGGGTGCCGCGCCTCCGTACTGCCGAAGGGGGCCGCCATGGAGTCGTCCGGGACGCGTCAGGGGTACGGCGATGCCACCCGCACTCCCCGCGGAGTCCGCCCCCGCGTCCGTGACCCGTTGGCTCTGCTGGGGGCGGAGTTCGACGGCGTCCACGACGTGTGGCGCTCGACCGCGGGCACCGTGTGTGTGGCCGGGCCGGAGTCGGCCCGGGCGGTGCTCGGCAACCGGGACGGGACCGTTGTCGACATGTCCGACTTCTACCGGACGCGGCACGGGGACTTCGGGCCTCGTTCGGCGCAGATCCGGATCGGGCGCGCGGCCCGCGCCCTGATCCGTCGTCATCTGGACGCTCGGCGGCCGGAGTTGCCGGGTCTCGTCGCCGAACTCCTCACACCCGACGCTGTCTGGCCGGACGCCGGGAACCTGCTCGTCCTCCGGCATCTGCGGGACGTGCTGGTCCGTCCGGACGCGCCGCCCCGACTCCACGCCACCGTCGAGCAGATCGTGCGCCGAGCGGTGCTGGCGGGTGCGCGGCGACGTCACTCGCCGGTGTCCCGGCTGCTCTTCCGACGCCGTGCGCTGAGCGTGCTGCACGGCGAAGTGCGTGCCCGGCAAGTCGAGTTGACGGGTCCGCGCGAACCGCGCGACCTGCTCGACGTGGTGGTGGGCGAGAGCGAGCCCGGGGCGGATCCGAAGGATCTCGCCGAGGTCTATCTCTCCTTCCTGTTCGCCACCGTCGGCTCGGTCGGCTTCGCGCTCGGCTGGTCGGTCTATCTACTCGGCACACATCCCGACTCCCCGGCCGCGAGGCCGAGTTGGGTGGTGCGGGAGGCGCTGCGGCTGTGGCCGGTGGCGTGGCTGTTCGCGCGGACACCGAGCCGTGCGCAGGATCTGGGCGGGACCGCGGTGACCCCGCGCGACCGGCTCGCCGTCTGCACCTATCTGGTGCACCGGCATCCCGGGCACTGGGAGCGGCCGGACGAGTTCGTGCCGGAGCGCTGGGCACAGGCTCCGCCGGACCCGGCGTATCTGCCGTTCGGACACGGGCCGCACAGCTGTGCCGGAGCGACCGTCACCATGCGGCTGCTCGAAGATCTCGTCGAACTCATCACCCGTGACCGGAGGTTGACGGTCACCCATGACGGCGCCGGTCCTCAGGTGGGTCCGGCGCTCGCTCCGCCGCGTTTCACCGCGGTGCCGAGCGCCCGCACCGGTTGTCCCGGAAGGAGGTGAACGCGGATGCGCGCCATGTACCTCAAGGCGAAGTCGGTTCTCAACATCCGAAGCCAGTACGAGTACTTCTGGTACCTGTACCACCACATCTGACCGGCCCGGCGTGGGGAGCCGCCGCACGGTCGGCTCCCCACGCTCCACGAGGGGGAACGTTCACGATGACCACTCCGCAGCATCCCGAGGACTTCCTGCGTTTCATGCGGATGCGCAGCGCGACCGAGGACGGCGTCTTCTGGGTCGACGACACCCGGCTCGGCCTGTTCGAGCCGGAGGCGGCGCGCCGGGTCAGCGCCACGAACTGGCACCGGTTCGTGATGCACGACCGGCTGATCGACATGGTGCGGCGGCGGCACAGTCCCGAGGTGCGGTGGAGCCGGATCCGTTCGGCATGGCTCACCCAACTGCACACGCTCGCCACACCGGAGCACCACGGCCGGCTGATCGACCGCATGGACCGGATCATCGGCGAGCGGCTCGGCGAGGACGTCGACCTGGTGACGCTCACCCAGGACGTGGCGCTGCGGTCCATGCTGCCGGTCGCGCTGACGGGTCTCACCTCGGGCGAGGCCGATCTGGTGCGCCGGGACCTGGAGATGAAGCTGCTGCGGCTCATCTCGCCCGATCCGGGCGGGACTTGGCACCATCTGAAGTTCATCGTCGTACAGCTGCGGTCCGGGCTGGTGGTGCGCCGCGTGCTGCGGCAACGCGCGCACGGGAAGCGGCGGCGTGAGCCCGATCTCGCCGATCCGTTCGTCGACATGCTGCCCGAACTCGGCATGGACCGCGCGCTGGACGTGGTGACCACCGTCCTCACCGCGATCGGCGGCCCGCCGGGCACCGCCGCCGCGAGTCTGCTCTACGAGTTGGTCCGCAACCCCGAGTGGCAGCGACGGCTCACCGAGGAACTGTCCGCCGTGGACCCGGTGGAGTTCCGTACGGCGCCGACGCACGCGGCCCCGATGACGCACCGGTTCGTGAAGGAGGTGCTGCGGCTGTGGAGCCCGCCGCTGCTCCTGGTCCGGCGCAACCACCACCCCTTCGACTTCGGCAAGACCCGGCTGGAGCCCGGCGACTGGTATCTGCTGAGCCCGCATCTGATCCACCGGGACGAGCGGGTCTGGAAGCAGCCGGACGTCTTCGACCCGGACCGCTTCCTGCCCGGCGCGCCGCACGGGCCGGCGGACCGCTCGTCCTACGTGCCGTTCGGCTGGGCGCCCAAGAAGTGTGTCGGCGCCAACATCGGGACGGTCCAACTGATGGGCCTGTGCCACTTGTTGTGCACCCGCTACCGGCTGACCGTCGACCATCCGGAGAATCTCACGATGGCCCTGCGCTTCGCCCCGGTCCCGGAGAACTTCCGTGGCCGGCTCGCGCTGCGCTGACCAGGATCGCCGTCTGTCCCGGAACTCCAGCGGAATTGTCCGTGATCCGTAACAGAGGGATCCTTCCGCTCGTTTATCCCGTCCTGACGAATGCACGAAGTCGGGCAACAGAACAGGGAACAGGGCGGACATGGCGCGGCATGGCGGGCGGGGATGGTACGGCCGGGTACTCGCGGCGGCGGTCGGGGTGACTGCGGTGGCGGCGGCCACCTCTGTATGGACCGCGCAGGCCGGGGTCGTCGACGCGCAGCGGAACGGGGCCAACGCCCTTCCCGGCGCGTCCAGTTCGGCCCCGGCCCGGGTGGTGACCGTGTCGCAGGAGATCGTGCACGCCTCCGACAAGGGCGCCCACGGCGTCAACATCACGATCGACGACGGGCCGGACCCGACCTGGACGCCGGAGGTGCTCCAAGTCCTGCGGGAGAACGGCGTGAAGGCCACCTTCTGCATGGTGGGCACCCAGGCCGAGGCCCACCCCGACCTGGTCAAGGCGGTCGTGGCGGCCGGACACCGGCTCTGCGACCACACGGTCTCGCACGACACCACGATGGACAAGAAGTCCGAGGCCTATCAGTCGAAGGAGATCCTGGACGCCGCGAGCATGATCACCAAGGCGTCCGGCGGTGTCCGCCCGCAGTACTACCGTGCGCCGGGCGGCGCCTTCACTCCGTACAGCCGGCATCTCGCCGCCTCGCAGGGGATGCGCCCGCTGGGCTGGAACGTCGACTCCAAGGACTTCGAACTCCCGGGTACGGACGCCATCATCACCACCGTGAAGTCCGAACTGGCCAACGGGCCGACCATCCTGTTCCACGACGCCGGCGGCGACCGCTCCGAGACCGTGGCCGCGTTGCGCGAGATCCTGCCGTGGCTGAAGCAGCAGGGTTATTCGTTCGGGTTCCCGGTGCGCTGAAATGACGGTCACCGCTTTTGGGTGGCGAATATGTGTGGGAAATGTGTAACGGCCCGCGAGGTGACAGCATTTAAGCGTGTCAGTGCCGATTCGCGCCGCTGTCGATTTCCGATGAAGGCTTGCGGCGATATCAGGCGTGCAGTAACTACGTGACACATGAACCTGTTCAACCGTGCTGCGCCCCTCCGCCGCTCGGCACCCCCCGCCACCGTCCCGCAACGCCCGGCCGCCCCACCGGCCTTCACCTCCTCCGGCCTGCCCGATCCCGATCTCGCCGGGCTGACCGGAGAGTGGATGATCGATCCCGCGCACAGCCGGATCGGCTTCTCCGTCCGGCACGCCATGGTGACGACCGTGCGCGGGTCTTTCGCCGAATACAAGAGCCGGCTCTACTTCGACGGCCGCAACCCCGCCCGTTCGCGGGCGGAGATCGTGGTGTCCACCGGCAGCGTCGACACCGGCGTGGAACAACGTGACGCGCACTTGGTCGGCCGTGACTTCCTCGACTCCGCCACTTTCCCGCAGATGCGGTTCGCCAGTACCGCCGTGCAGATGGGTGGCAACGATGTCTACCGGATGCTCGGCGACCTCACCATCAGGGACGTCACCCGTCCCGTCGTCCTCGAACTCACCTATATCGGCCATGTCACCGACCCCTTCGGCTACGAGCGCGCCGGCTTCGACGGCACCACCACCATCGACCGCTCCGACTGGGGTCTGATCTACAACTCCCGGCTGGCAGAAGGGGGCGCGATGGTGAGCGAGAAGGTGCGGCTCCAGTTCGACATAGCGGCGATCCGTACGGCAGCGACCGCCTGACGGAACGTCACCGCCCGACGAACCGGCCGCCGACGACCGTGTGCACGGGGTTCAGGTCACCCAGGGCCTCGCTCGGGCAGCGGGCGGGGTCCTGGTCCCAGACGGTGAGATCGGCGAGGCGGCCCGGGGTGAGGGTGCCGCGCAGGTCCTGATCGCCGCACAGGCGGGCCGCGTTGACCTTGTGCAGGGTGACGGCCTCGTCGTAGGTGATGGCGTGTTCGGGGCCCTTGACGCCGATGACGGTCCGGCGGGTGGCCATGCCCCAGACGGAGCGCATCGCGCCGAACTGGCCCACGGGGAAGTCCGATCCGGCGCTGACCTGGGCGCCCAGGTCGATCCAGCCGCGGGCCGGAAGAGCGGGGCGACGCGCTCCGGGCCCCAGAAGCCCTCCTCCACCTCGGCGGTGTCGTGCAGCAGCGGCTGCTGGATGGTGACGGGGATGCCCAACTCGACGGCGCGGGCGCGCTGTTCGGGTCCGGCCAGGCCGCCGTGCTCCATCACCAGCGTGCCGGCGGGCAGGCCGGGGTTGCGGGCGAGGACGCGCTCGTAGACGTCCAGGAGCGTGCGGACCGCGCGGTCGCCGTAGGCGTGGGTGCCGACCCACCGGCCGCGCCGGACCACCGCCTCGACGGCCTCCACCAGTGCGGCGGGCTCCCAGATCAGCGTCCCGGAGAAGGCGTGGTCACAGGCGTACGGCTCCTCGGTGGCCCCGGCTTCGAGGCCGCCGTCGAGGCCGAACTTCACGCCCCACACCCGCAGTTCGGGGTCGGAGCCGTCACGCCAGTCCTCCATGACGTCGAGCAGTTCCTCCACCTGGGCCGCGCTGGTCATGCCGAGCGCCGAGATCAGGGCGCGGATCCGGATGCCGAGCGCTCCGGCCTCGCGGGCGGCCAGGAGTACGGCGTAGTCGGCGGGGCTTACCGCGCAGTCGCGGACGGTGCCGATGCCGGTGGCGGCGTACTGGGCGGTCGCGAGCCGCAGCCCGTCGATCCGCTGCGCCCGGTCCGGTCCCGGCACCAGGCGCTCCACCAGCCCCATGGCGTTGTCGATGAGCCGCCCGTCGAGCCTGCCGTCGGCGTCGCGGCCGATGACACCGCCCGGCGGTACGGGGGTGTCCTCGGTGATGCCCGCCAGGCGCAGCCCGTAGCTGTTGACGACGTCGTTGTGGCCTCCGCGCTCGACCAGGACGGGGTGCCGGTCGGTGGCGGTGTCGAGTTCGGCCGCGGTGGGCATCCGCCGCTCGGCGAGGTTGAGTTCCTGCCAGTTGGTGGTGGTGCGGATCCACTCACCCTCGGGGGTTGTCGCCGCCCGTTGCCGGATCAGGTCGAGGAACCCGGGGATGTCGTTGGCCTGATGGACGGGCACGTCGTGCGCGCCGAGCGCCGCGTAGATGAGGTGCGTGTGGGTGTCGTCGAACGCGGGCAGCACCGTGGCGCCGGGCAGGTCGTGGACCGTGGTGTGCGGGCCCACCCAGGCGTCGAGTCCGTCCGGGTCCGGCGAGAGGGCCGCGATGCGGTCGCCCCGCACGGCCAGCGCCCGCTGCGGCGCCTGCCCGGGCACCAGGGTGTGGATCGCCTCGGCCCGGATCACCAGGTCCGCTCCGTGATCGCTCATCGTTCTCTCCCACTCCTTCGCGACATCCGCTGCCCAGTTTTTTGTACGACCGGTCTGCCGCTTCGCACCCATTCGGCGGTTGATGAAGCAGGAAATACGTCACTGCGGGCACTTCACATGGGGATCATGCGCCAATCGATCGACATCGATGTCCCGCTCTTGCCGGGCGCCGTTCGCGCGCACGGGACCGGTCCACCAGGGCGGACCAAGATTGACAAGGCGATTCCGCAACGGTTGTCATGAGCACTTGTCGAGATGCCCGAGGACACCATGCGAGTACGGTCATTGAGCGGGCGCCGCGAGTTGCTCGACGCCGCCCGGGGCGATTTGACGGTCCGTCAGGGAGTGCTGCTGTACGGTCCCGCCGGGATCGGCAAGTCCGTGCTGGTGGCCGCCCTGGTGGCGTCCTCGGCCGCTCATGTCGGGCCGTCCGGAACGGTGTTGCACTGCTCCCCCGCCGAGGAGGACACCCGGCTCCCGTTCGCCGGCCTCGTCGACCTGTTCGCACGGATCCCGGAGAGCTGCCTGGCGGCCTTGGCACCCGAACCCCAAGCAGCCCTGCGGGCGGCCCTGTTGCACGGCCGGGAACCGGACGGCGACCGGGACCGGCTCGCGGTGCGCGTCGCCGTGCTCGACGTGCTGCGCGCCCTCGCCGCGACCGGTCCCGTGCTGCTGGTCCTCGACGGCCTCCAGTGGCTCGACGGGCCGACCGCCGAGGTCCTCGCCTTCGTCGTACGCCGGGTCGAGGGCCTCGACGTACAGGTCGTCGCCGCCGAGCGGGTGTCCGAGGGCGAGCAGCCCGAACGGCCGCGCTGCTGCCCGCCCGGCACCGTCGAACTGCCGGTGCCGCCCCTGACGGACGACGAGGTGGCGCGGCTTCTGCCCACCGATCTGCCACCGGCCGTCCTGCGGGCCGTCCAGGACACCGCCGCCGGAAACCCTTGGTACGCACTGGAGTTGGGGCGGGCGGCCCCGCGCGACGGCGCGGCCGTCGGCCTCGGCCGGAACCTGCCCGTGCCCCGACGGCTGCGCACCCTGCTCCTGGACCGGGCGCGCACACTGCCGGAGACAGCGCGCCGCACCCTCCTCGTCACGAGCACCGCCGCCCGCCCCACGCTCACGCTGCTCCGTGTCGCCGGGTTCCGCGACCCCGCCGGGGACCTCGCGGAGGCGGAGCGGCTCGGTGTCGCGACGGCCGACGCCGACGGGACCGTGTGCTTCGGGCATCCGCTGATCCGGGCCGCCGTCTACGCCGACGCTCCGGAGCACGCCCGCCGACAGGCGCACGCGCTGCTGGCCCGAGCGGTCGCCGACCCCGTCGAGCAGGCGCGGCACTTGGCGCTCGCCGACCCGTACGAGGACGAGACCACGGCCCGCACGCTGATGGCGGCGGCTGAGTCCGCCCGTCGCGACGGCGAACCCGACACCGCCTTCGAGTTGGCCGGGCTCGCGGCCCGGCGTACCCCCGCCGACCTTCCCACGGAGCGCGCCGACCGGTTGTTGGCGGCGGCCGAATACGCCTGTGACGCCGGGCAGTTGGAGGAGGCGGGGCAGGCGGCCGAGACCGTGCTCGCCGGGTCGGGATCCGCACGGCAGCGGGTGCGGGCGCGGCTGGTCCTGCTGCGCAACGCCGGACAGGCGCTCCAGGGTGCCCACGCCCTGATCGAGGAGGGGCTCCAGGATGCCGACGGCGACCCGGAGGCGGAGGCCTGGCTGCACCACTGGGCCGCCGTACGGGGCCTGTTGTGCGGGGAGTTGGAGGACGCGGCCCGACATGCCCGGCGCGCGGCGCGGCAGGCGGCGGTGGCCGGCGACACGGACACCCGGATCGGGGCGCTCGCCACGCTTGCCCGCGTGCGATCCCTGGGCGGCGAACCGGACGCCGCCGACCGCGCGTTGGAGGAGGCCCTCGCACTGACCGGGGGCGCCGGTGCCGGACCGGAGAGCTGGGGGCTGATCCGGATGCGGGCGATCCTCGCCCTGGACTCCGACAAGGTCACCGAGGCGCAGGCCCGGGTCACCGAACTCCTTGCGGAGATAGGGGAGTTCGCCGGGGTCGAGGAAGTCATGGCGACCCTGGTGGCCCTGACCCGGATCCAAGTGCGCGCCGGACACTGCCGCGAGGCGCTGCGCACCGCCGCCCGCTGCACCCGTGCCGTGGCCGAGACCGGCGTACAGGCCGCTCCGGCGCTGTACGCGGCGGCGCTCGCCGCGACCGCCGGTGGCAGTGCCGACGAGGCGCGGCAGTTGGCCGAGCAGGCGGTGCGGGCCTCGGAGGCGGACGGTGACCGGCTGTTCCTGCTGCGGGCGCTCGCGGTGCTGGGGCAGGCCGAGTTGCTCGTCGGCGACCCGCGTGCGGCGGCGGCCGCGGTCGAGGCGCTGCAACGCGTGAAGGAACTCGGCGCGGCCATGTCCGCCGCCGATCCGCCCCTGCTGCACTGGTACAGCGATCTGGCCGAGGCCCTGGTCGTGCTGGGTGAGACGGACGCGGCCGGGGCGGTGATCGACGAGGCGCGCGAGCGGGTGTCCGCCGACGCCCCCGGCAGCGTGCTGGCCGCGCTGGAACGGGCGGAGGGACTGCGTGAGGCGGGGCTCGGCCGGGCACGGGAGGGGGCGGTGGGGCTGCGGGCCGCCGTGGACCGGTTGCGTCGACTCCCGCTGCCCGTGGACCTCGTACGCACCCTGATCGCGCTCGGCGCGGTCGAGCGCCGGGCCCGGCACCGGAACGCGGCACGCACCGCGCTCGGTGAGGCGCTGGAGACGGCGACGCGGATCGGCGCCGATCCGCTGGCGGCACGGGCCAGGGACGAACTGACCCGGCTGGAGGCCGGCGACCGGGACGGCGAGGGGCGGCCCGAACTCACGCCCACGGAGGCCAGGATCGCTGAGCTGGTCGGCGGCGGGGCCACCAACAGGGAGGTCGCCGCCGAGCTGTTCATCAGCGTCAAGACGGTCGAGGGCACGCTCTCGCGGGTCTACCGCAAGGTCGGCGTCCGCTCGCGCACCGCGCTCGCCCATGCCATGGCGGTCGCCGTCATCGCGTCCGGCGCGGCGACCGTGAGCGTCGGCGACGACGACCAACAGCCGTCCACGGCACAGGCGGTGACAATCAGTCAGCCGGGCCGTGTACGGACCGCCCGCGCAGTCGACAACCGGCGCTGACCCGTCGTCCGCGCTTTCGCACGCAATCCGCGGTTCACGTGACATGCACAGTTAACACGTGACGCAAGGGTTCCCCCGCTTATGCGGGTGGGGTCGATGTTCCTACGGTGAAGCCGTTCCGCTTCCGGGACAGCAACCCCCCACTCCTCGGAGGATCTTCGTGACCTCACGCCTGAAGCTGGTCGGCCTCGTCGCCGTGCCGGCCCTGCTCGCCGCCGCCGTCCCCAGCGCCTACGCCGCCGTCCAGCCGCACACAACTCGCGCCGCCGTCGCGGGAGATGTCCTCAAGGGCCTGAACCACGACGCGTCCCGCACCGGCGCCGTGGCCGCCGGCAAGCGCATATCGGTGGCGGTCAGCCTGACGCCCAGAAGCGACAAGGCGCTCGACACGTTCGTCGCGAACGTCAGTAATCCGCGGTCGAGTTCGTACGGCCACTATCTGACGAAGGCCCAGTTCGCGGCCCGGTTCGGCCGAACCGACGCCGAGGTCAAGCAGGTCAAGGACTTCCTGCGCGCCCAGGGTCTGACGGTCGGCAAGGTCCACTCGGGGAACCTGCTGGTCGACGCCAGCGGCACCGCCGCCCAGTTGGAGAAGGCGTTCGGCACCAAGCTGTCGACGTGGAAGGACGCCAAGTCGGGCCGCGCCTTCTACGCCAACGAGACCGCGCCCACCCTGCCGACCGGCATCGCCGGCCTCGTCAGTGACGTGACCGGCCTCAACAACCGCGCCCAGCTGCACCGTCAGTCGACCTCCACCGTCGCCCCGCGCAACGGCCCGGGCGGCGGCTACACCCCGGCGCAGCTCAAGGGCGGCTACAACGTCTCCGGCACGTACACCGGCAGCGGCCAGAAGATCGCGCTGCTGGAGTTCGACGGTTTCCAGCAGGCCAACATCACGAAGTACGACACCAACTACAGCCTGGGCTCGCCCACTCCGACCGTGTCGAAGGTGGACGGCGGTTCCGGCGCGCTCGGTGACGGTCAGGTCGAGGTCGAGCTGGACATCGAGGTGCTGCACGCGATCGCCCCCAAGGCGAACGTGACGGTCTTCGAAGGTCCCAACTCCGACGCCGGTGAGGTCGACACCTACCAGGCCATCGTCGACAGCGGCATCCCGACCACCTCGATCAGCTGGGGTGCCTCCGAGAGCCAGCGCACCACGTCCAACATCAACGCCGTGGACGCCGTGTTCAAGGCGGGCGCGGCCGAGGGCCTCGGCTTCTACGCGGCCTCCGGCGACGACGGCTCCGACGACGCGGGCGACGGCACGACCACCGTCGACTTCCCGGCCAGCGACCCGTACGTCACCGGTGTCGGCGGCACCAAGCTGACGGTCACCTCCGCCAACGCGTTCAGCAAGGAAGTGGCCTGGTCCGGCGGTGGCGGCGGCAAGTCCTCCGTCTTCAAGATCCCGAGCTGGCAGACCGCGGTGCAGAAGACCGCCGGTGGCGGCTACCGCCAGGTCCCGGACGTCTCGGCGCACGCCAACCCGAGCCCCGGTGTCTCGATCTACTCGCAGGGCAGTTGGGGCACGGTCGGCGGCACCAGCGCCGCCGCGCCCGAGTGGGCCGCGTTCGGCGCGCTCTACAACCAGCAGGCCGCTGCGGCCGGCAAGGCCAACCTCGGCTTCGCCAACCCCGCGCTCTACACGGCGAGCGGCACCGGCTTCCACGACATCACCAGTGGCAGCAACGGCGCCTACTCCGCCGCCACCGGCTGGGACTTCACCACCGGCTGGGGTTCGTACAACGCGGCGACCCTGGCCACCAAGCTGCTCGGCTGACCCGCAGCGACAGGAAAGGGCGGGCCGGGTTCATCCCCGGCCCGCTCTTCGCGTCACCTGAACTTGGCCTTGCCGGGGCCCTCTTCGACGAAGCTGCGCATCCCGCGCTCACGGTCCTCGGTCGCGAACGGCCCCGCGAACCACGTCCGTTCGACCGCAAGCCCCGTCTCGATGTCCGTCTCCAGACCGGTGTCGACCGCTTCCTTCGCCGCCCGCAGCGCGATCGCCGGTCCCTGCGCGAGCTTGGAAGAGCCGATCAGCCGGGCCGGCCGCTGCGTACCACCCGCACCCGGGATGAGCCCGAGGAGGATCTCCGGCTGCCCCAACTCGCCCGCCTCAGCTGTCGTAGTCGACGGCGAGGGTGTCGGACACCGGGTAGGTCTGGCAGGTGAGGACGTAACCGGCGTCGACCTCGGCGGGTTCGAGGGCGTAGTTGCGCCGCATGTCCGCGGTGCCGTCGGTGACCAGAGCGCGGCATGTGCCGCAGACGCCGCCCTTGCAGGCGAAGGGCAGGTCGGGCCGGGTCTTCTGGGCTCCGTCGAGGATCGAACTGTCCTTGTGCAGAGCCGAGTTGGTGGTGCGGCCGTCGAGGGTGACGCTGACCTGGCTGACGGGACCGTCGTAGACCTTGTCGATGTGTTCGTTGGTCCGTACGGGCTCGTCGTCGGCGTAGAACAGCTCCTGGTGGACGCGTTCGGCCGGGACGCCGAGTCCGGTCAGGACCTGTTGGGCGTCGCGGACCATGCCGTGCGGGCCGCACAGCCACCAGTGGTCGGCGGTGTCCACGTCGACCAGGGCGTCCACGAGCGCGGTGAGCCGGTCGGCGTCGAGGCGGCCGGAGAGGATCTCCGCCTCGCGCGGTTCGCGGGACAGGATGTGCGCGAGCTGGAACCGGCCGGGGTGCAGGTCCTTCAGGTCGGCGAGGTCGTCGGCGAACATCACCGTGTCGCTGCGCCGGTTGCCGTAGAAGAGCGTGACGCGGGAGCGGGTGTCGGCGGCGAGGACGGATTCCGCGATGGACAGCATCGGGGTGATGCCGGAGCCGGCGGCGATCAGGACGTGGTGGCCGGGGAGGGTCAGGTCGGGGGTGAAGGCGCCGGTGGGGGCCATCACCTCGACGGTGTCGCCGGGGCGTACGTCGTTGACCAGCCAGGAGGAGAACAGACCGCCCGGGACGACGCGTACGCCGATGCGCGGTCGCGCCCCCGCCGGGGAGCAGATCGAGTACGAACGGCGCTCGTCGCGCCCTTCGACCTCCCGGCGCAGGGTGAGCGACTGGCCGGGCCGGTACGCGAACTCCTCGGCGAGGTGGCCGGGAATGTCGAAGCCGATGGCGGCGGCGTCCTCGCACAACGGCTCGACGGCGGCGACCCGCAGTGCGTGGAAGGCCGGGCGGCGGCGCGCCGGGCGGGCGGGGGTGGCGGGGGCCGGGGCGGTCACTGGTCCACCGTCCTTTTCGCGAGGGGGAGTTGAGGGCTCGCCGTGGTCGAGTGTTGAGGGCTCGCCATCAGATCTCCTTGACGTACTCGAACGGCTCGCGGCAGGCGCGGCACCGCCACAGGGCTTTGCAGGAGGTCGCGGCGAAGTGCGAGGTCTCCTCGGTGTCGGTCGCCCCGCAGCGGGGGCAGGGCACCGTACGGCGGGTCGGCGACAGGGTGAGGACCAGCGGACCACGAGGGGCGGCGCCCGGCGGGGCGATGCCGTGTTCGGCGAGCTTGGCGCGGCCGGCCGGGGTGATCCAGTCGCTGCTCCAGGGCGGGGTCAGGACCGTACGGATCTCCACGCGCGCGTACCCGGCGGCCGTCAGCCGTGCGGCCACCTCGGCGCGCATCTCGGCCATGGCGGGGCAGCCGGAGTAGGTGGGCGTCAGGCTCGCCACCACCGTGCCGTCCTCGCGCAGCTCCACGTCACGCAGGACGCCGAGGTCGGCCAGCGTGAGCATCGGCATCTCGGGGTCGGGCACCTGCGCGGCGATGTGCCGGGCGCGCCGCGCGTCGAGCAGGGTGGTCACCATGTCGCCTCCGGGTGGGCGCGGGCCACGCTCTGGAGTTCGGCCAGGAGGGGGGCCAGGTGGTCGGTGTGGTCGCCGTCGCGGCCGTGTCCGGGGACCGGTGCCGTCGTGGGCAGGACGAGTCCGGCGGCGTCGGTGACCTGACGCAGCACGCTCAGCACCTCGTCCCTCAACTCCCCGTCCACCGCGAAGAGTTCGTCCAGGTACGGGGTCACGGCGGTCAGCGCGTCCCGCGTCCTCCGCTGCGACTCCTCCGTGCCGTCGCCCAGCCGGACGACCCATTCCGCCGCGTACTGACGGTGGTACGCGAGCTCCTTGACTCCCTTGGCGGCGATGGCCGCGAGCACCGGGTCCGGTGTGGTGACGGCGAGTCGCTCGAAGAGGGCCAGTCGCCAGGAGGAGAGCACCAGCAGGCGGGTGATGGAGAACGCGAAGTCTCCGTTGGGGAGTTCGGCCAGCCGTACGTTGCGGAAGGCGTCCGCGTCACGGAAGTAGGCGTACGCGTCCTCGTCGCGTCCAGTGCCGTCGACCTGACCGGCACGCGCGTAGAGCAGACGGGTCTGACCGAGCAGGTCGAGCCCGATGTTGGCCAGCGCCACCTCCTCCTCCAACTCGGGGGCGGCGGTGCACCATTGGGCCAGTCGCTGCGCGCTGACGAGCGCGTCGTCGCCAAGTGCCAGGCAGTACGCGGCCAGTCGGGCGGTGTCCGTCCCCTCCGGCACGGTCTGGTCGACGCCGTGCAGCGGGTCCTCGAAGCCGGTGCCGAAGGCCCAGCGGGCGTCGCTGTCGTCGTGCCCCTCGGCCAGGGACAGATAGACGTGGTCGTCACTCATTCCCTGCTCCTAGATGTGGGGGACGTCGTCGGGGATGTCGTAGAACGTGGGGTGGCGGTAGACCTTGTCGGCGCTCGGGGCGAAGAACGGGTCCTTCTCGTCGCGGGTCGAGGCGGCGATGTGCTCCGAGCGCACGACCCAGATGGACACACCCTCGTTGCGCCGCGTGTAGAGGTCGCGGGCGTGGGTGAGCGCCATCGCGTCGTCGGCGGCGTGCAGCGAGCCGACGTGGACGTGGTTCAGGCCGCGCTTGCCGCGGACGAACACCTCGTACAGGGGCCAGTCCTGCGTCATGCCGCCGCTCCTTCGGTTTTCTGGGTACGGGCGGCCTGCTTGGCCGCGTGGGCGGTGGCCGCCTCCCGGACCCAGGCGCCCTCCTCGTGGGCGGCCCGGCGGCGGGAGACCCGCTCCGCGTTGCGCGGTCCGTCGCCGCTGATCACGCGCTGCAACTCGGACCAGTCCGGGGTGCCGAAGTCGTGATGGCCGCGCTCCTCGTTCCAGCTCAACTCCGGGTCGGGCAGGGTGACTCCGAGCTTCGCCGCCTGCGGGACCGTCATGTCGACGAAGCGCTGGCGCAGTTCGTCGTTGCTGTGCCGCTTGATCTTCCAGGCCATGGAACGCGCCGAGTTGGGCGAGTCGTCGTCGGGCGGGCCGAACATCATCAGCGACGGCCACCACCAACGGTCCACCGCGTCCTGGACCATGGCCCGCTGACCGTCCGTGCCGCGCATCATCGTGAGCAGCAGCTCGAAGCCCTGGCGCTGGTGGAAGGACTCCTCCTTGCACACGCGCACCATGGCCCGCGCGTACGGCCCGTAGGAGCAGCGGCACAGCGGCACCTGGTTGCAGATCGCCGCGCCGTCCACGAACCAGCCGATCACGCCGACGTCGGCGAAGGTCGGCGTCGGGTAGTTGAAGATCGACGAGTACTTCTGCCGGCCCTCGATCAGCGCCTCGGTCAGGTCCGCGCGGTCCGCGCCCAGGGTCTCGGCGGCCGAGTACAGATACAGTCCGTGTCCGGCCTCGTCCTGCACCTTCGCGAAGAGGATCGCCTTGCGGCGCAGGGAGGGCGCGCGGGTGATCCAGTCGCCCTCCGGCTGCATCCCGATGATCTCGGAGTGCGCGTGCTGCGCGATCTGCCGGATCAGGGTCTTGCGATAGCCCTCGGGCATCCAGTCGCGGGGCTCGATCCGCTGGTCCTTCGCGATCGTGGCGTCGAACTGCTCCCGCAGCGGCCCCGCGTCCCGGTCGGCGGCCGACGCCCCCGTGTCTGTGCCGGTCATCAACACACCACCTTCCCTACCGACCATTCGTTCGGTACCCAGTCTGATGGGTTTCCCCCGGCGAGGCAAGACCTGCCGGACGAATGGCTGGTCAGCGGCCCTCGAACGAGGGCTCCGCCCGCACGAGAAAGGCTTCTACGGCGGCCCGGTGGTCCCGCGTAGCACCCAGCCTCTCCTGTGCAGCCGCCTCGCGCTCCAGCACGGTGGCAAGGCTCGCGCCGGGCGCGTCCCTCCCTGCTTCGCGCTCACTCCCATACATAGAACCCCTGTCCCGTCTTGCGGCCCAGCTCGCCGCGGGCGACCTTGTCCCGCAGCAGTCGCGGCGGGGCGAAGCGCTCGCCGAGGGTGGAGTGCAGGTACTCGGCGATGGCGAGGCGCACGTCGAGGCCGACCAGGTCGGTCAGGCGCAGCGGTCCCATGGGGTGCTTGTACCCGAGGCTCATCGCGTCGTCGATCGCCTCCGGCGCGGCGACGCCCTCCTCGACCATGCGGATCGCCTCCAGACCGAGCGCCAGTCCGAGCCGGCTGCTGGCGAAGCCGGGCGAGTCCTTGACGGTCACGTCCTTCTTGCCGAGTGCGTGCGTCCAGTCGAGCGCGGCGCTGACGACGGCTGCCTCGGTGTGCGGTGCGACGACGATCTCGACCAGCGCGGAGGCGGGCACCGGGTTGAAGAAGTGCATGCCCAGGAAGCGTCCGGGCCGGGTGAGCACGGAGGCGAGTTCGGCGACCGAGAGGGAGCTGGTGTTGGTGGCCAGCACGGTCCTCGCGCCCACCGCCCGCTCGGCCGCCGCGAGCACGCGGGCCTTGAGGCCGGCGTCCTCCGGGACGGCCTCGACGACGAGGTCGGCGTCGGCGGGCAGGCCGTCGACCGAGTCCGCCATGGTGAGGCGGGCGAGCACCTGCTCGGCGGGCTCGTCGAGCAGGCCGCGCTCGGCGGCCCGCTTGAGGCCGGTCGCGACCCGGTCGAACGCCGCGGCCGAGGCCGCCTCGCCGCTCTCCACGACGGTCACCGACGAACCGGCGGCCACGAAGGACTGCGCGATCCCGGCGCCCATCCGGCCACCGCCGATCACACCGACAACGGCCGGTGCGGAGACGGGTGTTGGGCTCATGCGCGGTTCCTCTTCTCCAAGAAGCGTGTCATCCGGTCCCTCTTGTCCTGCCCCTCGAAGAGCACGGCCTGGGCGAGGTCGTCGGCGATCGGGTGCGCGCCGGGCGAGTCGACCACCAGCTTGGTGAGCCGGAGGGCCGTGGCCGAGGACCGGGCCATGCGGTCGAGCAGCGCGTGCGCCTCGTCCAGCAGCTTCTCCGCCGGTACGACGTCGATGACCAGCCCGGCCGCCAGGGCCGCCGCCGCGTCGAGGTTCCGTCCGGCCAGCAGTACCTGCTTGGCGAGGGACTCGCCGACCAGCTCGGGCAGCCGCCAGCAGGCACCGGCCGCCGCGAGGATGCCGAGCCCTGGTTCCGGGTTGCCGAAGACGGCGTCCGGACCGGCGATCCGCAGATCGCAGGCGTACGACAGTTCCGCGCCGCCGCCCAGCGCCCAGCCGTCCACCGCGGCGAGGGTCGGCATCGGCAGCCGGCGTACCCGCTCGAAGAGCCGGCTGTTGATGCCCCGGAGCGCCTCGTCCCGCCCGCGTGCCAGCAGTTCCGCGATGTCGGCGCCGCCGGCGAAGACCCCGCCGTGACCGGTGAGCAGGAGCAGCTTGGGTTCCTGCTCCAACTGCTCGCAGACGGCGTGCAGTTCGCGGATCATCAGCCCGCTGATGGCGTTGCGGGCCTCGGGCCGGTGCAGGGTGACGACGACACGGTCCGCGCGCTCCTCGACGAGAAGGGTCTCGTACGGGCCGTAGGCAGAAATGGCGCTCACACCCGCTCCACGAGCATCGCGACACCCTGGCCGACACCGACGCACAGCGTGGCCAGACCCCGGCGGGCGTCCTCGCGCTCCAGCCGTCCGAGCAGCGTGAGCAGGATGCGGGCGCCGGAGCAGCCGAGGGGATGGCCGAGCGCGATGGCTCCGCCGTCCGCGTTGACCTTCTCCTCGTCGAGCTTGAGGCGGCGCGTGACGGCGATCGCCTGGGCGGCGAAGGCCTCGTTGAGTTCTACGGCGTCCAGGTCGGCGGTCCCCCAGCCGGCGCGGGCGAGGGCCTTCTCGGTGGCGGGGACCGGGCCGAGGCCCATGATGTGGGGCTGCACGCCGGCCGAGGCGGAGGTGACGATCCGGGCCCTGGGGGTGAGTCCGTGGCGTCGGACGGCCGCGCCGCTCGCGACCACCAGGGCGGCGGCGCCGTCGGACAGCGGTGAGGAGGAGCCCGCGGTGACGATGCCGCCCTCGCGGAAGATGGTGCGCAGGGAGCCGAGCTTCTCCAGCGTGGTGCCGGGGCGCGGGCCCTCGTCGCGGGTCACCGCGCCGTCCTTCACCGCGACCGGCACGATCTCCCGGTCGAAGTGGCCCGACTCCTGGGCGGCGACCGCCCGTTGATGGCTGCGCAGCGCGAACGCGTCGGACTCGGCGCGGGTGATGCCGTCGAGCGCGGCAACCTCCTCGGCGGTCTCGCCCATCGACAGGGTCTGCTGTGCGGCGAAGCGCGGATTGGTGAAGCGCCAGCCGAGCGACGTGTCGTGCACCTCCCCGGGTTTGGCCCACGGGGTGCCGGGCTTGGCCATCACCCAGGGGGCGCGGGTCATGGACTCCACCCCGCCCGCGACGACCAGGTCCGCCTCTCCGGCGCGTATCGCCTGCGCGGCCGAGGCCACGGCGGTCAGACCGGAGGCGCACAGCCGGTTGACGGTGTAGCCGGGCACGGTGTGCGGCAGCCCGGCCAGCAGGACGGCCATCCGCGCCACGTCGCGGTTGTCCTCGCCGGCCTGGTTGGCGGCGCCGAGGATCACCTCGTCCACCTCCTCGGCCGGGATCCCGGCCCGGCGGACCGCCTCGCCGACGACCAGCGCCGCGAGGTCGTCGGGCCGTACGGAGGCCAGGGCGCCGCCGTAGCGGCCCTGTGGGGTGCGGGCCCCGTCGATCAGATAGACCTCGCCGGAGGAGGGTTCGGAGCTGGTCTGGGGCATGCGTTCCACCTCTTGACAGGCAGTGGTGATGCTGGATTACTTGGCCGTGACGCACGCTAACCGAATGTTCGGTCGGTCCACAAGGTGGTGGAAAATGACGCAGGCCGCTGACACGGCCTCCGGTCCCACGGCGCGGATGTTCGCCGCGGACGAGGCGTCCCGGGCTCTCGGCATGGAGCTCGTCGAGCACGGCGCGGGGACCGCCGTGCTCCGTATGACCGTGACCCCGGCCATGGTCAACGGACACAGGATCGCTCACGGCGGCTATCTGTTCCTGCTCGCCGACTCCGCCTTCGCCTGTGCCTGCAACAGCCACGGCCCGGTGACCGTGGCCGCCGGTGCCGACATCGACTTCGTCGCCCCGGCGCACGAGGGCGACGTCCTGGTGGCGACCGCGACGGAGCGCACCCGGTTCGGCCGCAGCGGCATCTACGACGTGAGCGTGCTGCGCGGCGACCAGGTGATCGCGGAGTTCCGCGGCCGCAGCCGCATGATCGACAGCGCGAAGACGAAGGAGTCTCCATGAGCAGCGACCTGACAGCCCCGGCGGCCCCACCGGCTTCGCCGCCCCTGAGTCCGCGCCTCGGGGAACCGCTCCCCGACGGGTTGCTGGACGCCGCCGAGCGCCTGACGCGCGAGGAGCTGCGGGAGCACCAACTCGGCCTGCTCCAGGCCACGTTGCGACACGCCTACGACCATGTGGAGCTGTACCGCAGGAAGTTCGACGAGGCCGGCGTCACCCCCGAGGACTGCCGCATCCTGGAGGACCTCGGCCGCTTCCCCTTCACCACGAAGGCCGACCTGCGCGACACGTACCCCTTCGGCATGTTCGCCGTCCCCATGGACCAGGTCCGCCGTGTCCACGCCTCCAGCGGCACCACCGGCCGCCCCACGGTCGTCGGTTACACGGAGAACGACCTCTCCATGTGGTCCGACGTGGTGGCCCGCTCGATCCGCGCGGCCGGTGGCCGCCCCGGGCACAGGATCCATGTGTCGTACGGCTATGGGTTGTTCACCGGTGGTCTGGGCGCCCACTACGGCGCCGAGCGCGCGGGCTGCACGGTGATCCCGGCCTCCGGTGGCATGACCGCCCGCCAGGTGCAGATCATCCAGGACTTCGAGCCCGAGATCATCATGGTCACCCCGTCGTACATGCTCACCCTCCTCGACGAGTTCGAGCGCCAGGGTGTCGACCCGCGCACCAGCTCCCTCAAGGTGGGCATCTTCGGCGCCGAGCCGTGGACGGAGGCGATGCGGCTGGAGATCGAGGAGCGCATGGACATCCACGCGGTCGACATCTACGGCCTGTCCGAGGTGATCGGCCCCGGTGTCGCGCAGGAGTGCGTGGAGACCAAGGACGGCCTCCATGTGTGGGAGGACCACTTCTACCCGGAGGTCGTCGACCCGATCTCCGACGAGGTGCTGCCCGAGGGCGACAGCGGCGAGCTGGTCTTCACCTCCCTCACCAAGGAGGCCCTGCCGATCATCCGCTACCGCACCCGCGACCTGACCCGGCTGCTGCCCGGCACCGCCCGGCCGGCGTTCCGGCGCATCGAGAAGATCACCGGCCGCTGCGACGACATGATCATCCTGCGCGGGGTGAACGTCTTCCCCAGCCAGATCGAGGAGATCATCCTGCGCTCCCCCGCCGTCGCCCCGCACTTCACGATCCAGCTCAGCCGGCGCGGCCGTATGGACCATATGACGGTCCGCGCCGAGGCCCGGCCCGGCGCCACTCCCGAACAGCGGGACTCCGCCGCCGCGGCGATCGGCAAGGGCGTCAAGGACGGCGTGGGGGTGTCCGTGGCGGTGGAGATCGTCGATCCGGAGACCCTGGAGCGCTCGGTGGGGAAGATCCGCCGGGTCAAGAATCTGCGGGAGCAGTGACCGCGGCGGCCGTTCCGTCCGGTGCGGTCGCCGGTCTTGTCACAATGGCCCGGTGACCAGGACACCTGTGCAGAACCCGGCCGGCCGCCACGGCCGGCCCGCCTACGACCGCGACTCGCTGCTGGAGGTCGCCGTCGTGGTCTTCAACGAACGCGGCTACGACGGCACCGGCATGGAGGAACTGGCCAGGCGCCTGGGACTCAGCAAGTCGAGCATCTACCACCATGTGTCCGGCAAGGAGGAACTCCTCGAACTCGCGGTCAACCGCGCCCTGGACGCGCTCTTCGCCGTGCTGGACGAGGAGGAGAGGCAGGCCCGGGACCCGGCCGTCGGGTCCCCGGCGACCGCCCGGATGAAGCGGGTCATCCACCGCAGCGTCGAGGTGCTCGCCGCCGAACTGCCGTACGTCACCCTGCTGTTGCGGCTGCACGGCAACAGTGAGGTCGAGCAGCGGGCGCTGGCCCGGCGCCGTGAATTCGACCACCGGGTGGCCGAGTTGATGACCCGGGCGGCGGCCGAGGGCGGCATACGCGCGGACATCGATCCGCACCTCGCGAGCCGGCTGCTGTTCGGCACCGTCAACTCGCTGGTGGAGTGGTACCGCCCCGACCGCGATCTGACCGTGGAGACCCTGGCGGACGCCCTGACGACCATCCTCTTCGACGGCCTGCACGGACCCGCGCGCGGCTGACCTGCGCGGCAGGCCCAACTCCCCTCCCCCACAGGCCATATGACCGGCCCGAGTACGATGATCGCGAGCCCGGCCCGCCCCACCTCCCCCACCCGCCCCTCACTTGCCGCGATGGAGTTGCCATGACGACCGGCCCCAAGCCGTCACCGCAGATCGACACCGGCAAGGCACATCCCGCGCGGGTCTACGACTGGCTGCTGGGCGGCAAGGACAACTACCCGGTCGACGAGGCCGTGGGCGAGAAGCTGCCGCCCGAGGCGAAGGACGCGGCCCGGCAGAACCGTGCCTTCATGCACCGCGCGGCGACCTGGGTCGCCGGCCGGGGCATCGACCAGTTCCTGGACATCGGCACGGGCATCCCCACCGCGCCCAATCTGCATCAGATCGTCCAGCGGACGGTGCCGACGGCGAAGGTCGTCTACACCGACTACGACCCGATCGTCCTGCGTCATGCCGAGGCGCTCCTGGTCAGCCACCCCGACGGGGTCACCGACTACATCCAGGCCGACGTACGCCAGCCCGAGGAGATCGTCGAACACGCCCGCCACGTCCTGGACTTCACCCGCCCGATCGCCCTCTCGCTGATCGCGCTGATGCACTTCATCCCGGACGAGCAGGACGCCCACGGCATCGTCCGCGACCTCGTCGCCACCCTGCCGTCCGGCAGCTGTCTGGTCCTGTCCCACGCCGCGTCCGACCTCTACCCCGAACTCGCCGCACAGGTCACCGCCGAGTACGCCAAGGGCGGCATCAAGCTCGGCTTCCGCACCCGCCCGGAGGTCGAGCGCTTCTTCGACGGCCTCGACCTGGTGCCGCCGGGCCTGGTGACGGCGACCGAGTGGAACCCGCCGGCGTCGGAGGGGGCTCCGGAGGGCAGCGGGATCTACGCGGCGGTGGCGCGGGTCCGCTGAGTCCGGAGTCGCCGGTCCGGACCGGCGACGGCCCCGCGCCGCCGCACTTCCTCAGAACGCGGTATCGGTCTGCCAGACGACCTGGGCGTCGGTCGCGATGACCATGTTGCCGGTCTCCAGCACCTTGAGGGTGGCCCCGTCGGCTCCTTGTGTGTTGCTGGCCCACAGCGACTGGTGCTGGGCGCTGTAGACCACGAGGTTGCCGTCCGCCTGGAGCACGGCCGTGTTGCCCTCGCCCTGGGTCTGGCTCGCCCAGTGGGCCGTGCCGGACGCGTCGTAGAGCACCAGGTTGCCGTCCGGCTGCATGATCAGCTTCGACCGCACGGTCTGCACGAACGTCCCGACCTCGAAGGTGAACGGGGGCTTCACCACCACGGCGTCGGGCAGCTTGCCGTCACCTGTGGCCGAGGGAGAAGGGGACGACGTCGCCGCGCTCTCGGACGGGGCGGCGGACGCGTGGGTGGCGTCGGCGGACGGTGTCGCCCGCGAGGAGGCCGAGTCCTTGCTCTTGCTCTTGCCCTCGTCGTCGAAGGCGTGCGACACGAGCAGCCCGGAGCCCGCGACGACGACCAGCGCGGCCGTGCCGACGCCGGCCCACAGCAGGCGACGGCCGCGCCCGCTCCGGGGGCCTCCGCCGTCCAGTGGCGGAGTCGGCCCGGTTCCCCCCGGATAGGGGCCGTACATGGTGTCCGCCGTGTGACCCGGGTGCGGCGCGAGGAGTGTGGCGGCGTGGGCTTCCCCGACGCCGTGGCCACTCTGGGCGAGGGCCGTCGTCACTTCCTGGGTGCCGGGCGACACACCGCCTCCGCTGTCGGCGACGGTCGCGGCACGCGCCGGGTCAGTCAACGAGCCCACGGCGAGCGCCCGTTGGTAGGCGGGATGGTGGACCAGATCGGCATCGGCCCGGCAGAGTTCGATGATGCGCTGGGGCGTGGGGCGCAGCGCGGGATCGCTCTGCGCACAGGCCGCGATCAGCTCGGCCACGCCGGGGTCGACACCCCGCAGGTCGAGCTCGCCGTGCACCGAACGGTAGGACACGGCGGCGAACGGCCCGTCCCCGTACGGCGGTCGGCCGGTGACGGCGAACGCCAGCGTGGCCCCGAGCGCGAACACGTCCGCTCCCGGACCGGTCTCGCCGGCCGTGATCGTCTCCGGCGCGATGAACCCGGGGCTGCCCATCGCACCGCCGGCCTGCGTCAGGTTGGACGTGCCGGTGGTCCTGGCGATGCCGAAGTCGATCAGCTGGGGGCCGGTGGCGGAGAGGATGACGTTGTGCGGCTTGAGGTCCCGATGCCACACACCCCGGACGTGGATGGCGTCCAGCCCCTCGGCGAGGGCGGCCAGCATGACCCGGGCCAGGTCGGCGGGGAGCGGTCCGTTCGCCACGACCGCCGCGTGCAGCGTGGGCCCCGGCACATACTCGGTGGCCAGCCAGTACGGCGGTGTGTCCAGCTCGGCGTCGATGAGTGAGGCCGTGTACGCGCTGCGGACCGTACCCAGGGTCTCCACCTCGCGGCGGAACCGGCTGAGGGCGTGTTCGTCGTGGCGGAGGTGGTCGTTGATCACCTTGACGGCGGCGGGGCGGCCACCCGGCGACCGCGCGAGGTACACCCGGCCCATCCCGCCCTCCCCGAGTCTGCCGACCAGACGGTAGCGACCTATGTGTGACGGGTCGGAGCCATCGAGCGAAAGCACGGGACATGTCCTCCTTGGGTGGAACCGACACTCACCGGATCCACCGTGAGGTCAACTCGGCTGGGCTCCAACCCCGTTGCCCGACGGGGGTGCACACCAGGCCTCGGACGACACGTCCGGACCGGACCCCGACATAGTAGAGGGAACAGTCCCCCACGCCTCACCTGTCACACGGTTCCGGGGCGCTCTGGATGTCCTCGTGCAGATGCACGACGAGCCAGTGGCCGCCCGAACGGGCACGTCGCAGGACCGCGGTGTTGCGGGCCAACTCCGCCGGGGCCGCACGGAATTCGACCCGCAGCCAGTAGCGGGCCACCGCCAGGTCCCCGAAGACGTCGACGACTTGGCCGTACGCCGTGAGGCCGGTCTCGGCCGGGCCGTCGTCCGGGGTGGGTCGGGCGTCCCGGACCCGGTTCAACTCCGTTCTGCCGCATAGGAGTTCGGGGGTCGCCGAGTCCCAGATGGTGGCCTGGGGATCGAGGAAGGCGTCGATGCGCGCGCGGTCACCCGCGGTGTAGCCCTCGTACATGCCCGTGATCACCGTCCACACCTCGGCCAGGTCGGCGGGCGCGCCACCCGGGCGGGCACCGCCGTCGGCTGCGGGAGGGGCGGAAGGGGGCGGTGGAGCGGGCATGGGGGTTCCTCGGGTGGGGTGTTCGTGCCGGGTCAAGGGAGTACGACCAGGTCCCGGGGCGTGCGGTTGAGACGCTCCCCGCCCTCCTCCGTGCAGATCACGATGTCCTCGATCCGCGCTCCGTACCGGCCGGGCAGATAGATGCCGGGTTCGACGGAGAAGGCCATGCCCGGTGCGAGCGGGAGCGGGTTGCCGGTCACGATGTAGGGCTCCTCGTGGCTCTCCAGGCCGATGCCGTGTCCGGTGCGGTGGATGAAGTGCGTGCCGTGTCCGGCCGCGGTGATGATGTCCCGCCCCACGGCGTCGAGTTGAGCGGCGGTGAGGCCCGGCCGTACGGCGTCGGTCTGGGCGCGTTGGGCGGTCAGCAGGACCTCGTGCAGCCGACGGAACTCCGCGGGCGGCTCGCCCACGGCGTACACGCGGGTGGAGTCGGAGCAGTAGCCGTCCAGGGTCGTGCCGCCGATGTCGACCACCACGGGGTCGCCGGGCCGGATCACGCGGTCGGACAGTTCGTGGTGCGGGCTGGCGCTGTTCGGGCCGGAGCCGACGATGACGAAGTCGACCCGGACGTGCCCCTCGGCGATGATCGCGTCCGCGATGTCCCGGCCGACCTCGCGTTCGGTGCGTCCGGCCCGCAGCCACTCCCCCATGCGGGCGTGCACCCGGTCGATGGCAGCGCCGGCCCGGCGCAGCGCGGCCGCCTCCCGTGCGGTCTTGCGCATCCGCAGCCCGTTCAGCACCTCACCGGCCAACTCCTGTCCGGCGCCCGGGAGTACGGCCCGGAAGGCGAGGACCTTCTCCGCCCACATGCGGTTGTCGACGCCGACCCGGGCGGTGCGGGCGGGCAGCCGGGCCGCGACGAGGGCGTAGGGGTCGTCGGTCTCGTCCCAGCCGGTGATCTCGATGCCCAGGTCACCGGCCGGGGACGCCCGGGCGGCGGGTTCCTCCAGGGCCGGGACGAGGAGGAAGGGGTCGCCTTCGGCGGGCAGCACCAGACAGGTCAGCCGCTCCAACGGCAGGGCGTCGTAGCCGGTCAGGTACCGCAGGTCCGCGCCGGGCGAGATCAGCAGGGCGTCCAGACCGGCTCGGGCGGCGGCCTGCCGGGCACGGTGGAGGCGGTCCGGCGGGTAGAGGTTCGTGTGGTCGTCGTCGGGCGGCGGGGTGGCGGACATCGGCTCTCCGTGAAGTTCGGCGCGAGACTCGGTGCGAAGCTCGGCGTGAGGTTCTGTGCGACGTTCTGCGGGTCAGGTGCTGCCTCGTGCGGAAGTGCGGGGCGCCGCCGACGCGAGGGCTCCGGGCACGTGGGCGGCGCGCGGGGCGCTGTGATCAAGCGCTGCCGGGGTGGAGCGGTGCCGCGTGCGGGCGGCGCGGGGTACGGATCGGCGTGGTGGCGAGCGCCCGGCTCCCGCTCACGCCGCGTACAGACGACACGCGACACCCCCCGCGATCAACTGCGGCTCCTCGCGGTCGCAGCCGTCGAAGGCCTGGGGGCACCGGGGGTGGAAGCGGCAGCCGCTCGGCGGATCGGCGGGATCGGGTACGTCGCCCGGGAGTTCGGCGGGCAGCACGCCCGCGCCGTCGGGTTTCGGTACGGCGGCCAGCAGCGCCCGGGTGTAGGGGTGGCGCGGGTCGGCCCAGACCTCGGCGGTGGGGCCGGTCTCCACGATCCGGCCGAGGTACATCACGGCGATCCGGTCCGCGATCAGCCGTACGACGGACAGGTCATGGCTGATGAACAGCAGACCGGCACCCGACTCGACGGCCAACGACCTCATCAGCGTGGCCACTTGGAGCTGGGCGGAGGCGTCGAGGGCGGAGATCGGTTCGTCGCCGACGAGGAGGCGGGGGCGGGCGGCGAGCGCACGGGCGATGGCGATGCGCTGACGCTGGCCGCCGGAGAACTCCTGCGGATAGCGCTCGGCGGCACTCGCCGGCAGCCCGACCCTGGTCAACAGGTCCTCCGGGGTGGTGCCTTCGGCCGCCTCGCCCCGCCCGGCCGCCGTACGGATGCCGTCCGCGATCTGCGAACCCACCCGGCGACGGGGGTTGAGGGAACCGTACGGGTCCTGGAAGACCATCTGGATACCGGTCAGGGCCAGTTCACGGCGGCGCACCCGCAACGGGCGTACCGGCGTGCCGTCGTAGACGATCCGGCCCTCCGCCGGTGCGGTGAGGCCGCAGACCGCGCGGGCCAGGGTGGACTTGCCGCAGCCCGACTCTCCCACCAGGCCCACGACTTCGCCGGCCCGCACCTGGAGGCTGACCCCGGCGACGGCACGCGTGGGCGGTGCGCCCGGCCGGTGGTACTGGACGACGAGGTCGTCGACCGAGAGGAGGGGGGCCGTCGGGTGGGGGGTCATACGGTGCTCCTTCCGGGGAGCGCGTCCAGGAGTTGGCGGGTGTACTCGTGCCGGGGATCCGTGAGGACCTGGCCGCGTGCTCCCGTCTCCACGACCAGGCCGTGGCGCATCACGCTCACCTCGTCGGCGATCGCGGACATCACGCCCAGATCGTGGGTGACCAGCAGGACGGCGAGGCCGAGGTCGTCGCAGAGGCCGCGCAGCAGACGCAGCACTCCGGCCTGCACGGTGACGTCGAGGGCGGTGGTCGGTTCGTCGGCGATCAGCACCTTCGGTTCGCAGGCGAGCGCGATGGCGATCGCGATGCGCTGGCGCATGCCGCCGGAGAACTGGTGCGGGTAACGGCCCAGCGCCTCACGGGGGTTGGGGATGCGGACCTGCGTCAGCAGCTCGACCGCCTTCCCCTTCGCGGCCTTCCGGTCGAGTTTCAGGTGGTGGCGCAGATGGTCGGTGAGCTGGTGTCCGATGCTGAGCATGGGGTGCAGGCTGGTGGAGGGGTCCTGGAACACCATGCTGACCGATCGGCCGCGCAGCGCGGCCAGTTGACGGGCCGGCAGGGTCAGCAGGTCCGTGCCCTCCAGCTCGATCCGGCCGCCGGTGCGGGCGCCGGGCGGCAGCAGGCCGAGGGTGGCGAGACCGGTCATGGTCTTGCCCGAACCGCTCTCCCCCGCGAGCCCGTGGATACGGCCGGGCCGCAGGGCGAGGTCGACACCGCCGAGGATGCGGGCGCCGCCCAGGTCGAGGGTGAGGCCGCTGATCTCCAGCACGTTGCCGGCGCTCATCCGACACGCTCCTTCTCCGCGCCGATGGTGCGGGCCGTGCCGGGGTCGAGGGCGTCCCGCAGTGTGTCGCCGAGGAAGTTGAAGGCGAGGACGACGGTGAGGATGGCCAGGCCCGGGAAGACCCCGATCCACCACTTGTCGAACTGCTGCGTGCCGTCCGCGACCATCGCGCCCCACTCCGCCGTCGGCGGTTTGGCGCCGAGCCCGAGGAAGGACAGCCCGGACAGCAGCAGGGTCGCGGTGCCGATGTCGAGGGTGGCCAGGACCAGCAGCGGGCCGAGCACGTTGGGCAGGATGTCGACGCGCAGCGACCGCCAGGCGGAGAAGCCCAACAGCCGTCCGCTGAGCACGAATTCACGGTTCCTGAGGCCCATGACCAGACCCCGGGTGACGCGTGCGTACGACGGCCAGGACACGACCAGGACGGCGAGGACCGCGTTCTGGAGGCTGGCGCCGAGCGCGGCGGCGACCACCATCGCCAGGATGACGGTGGGGAAGGCGAACACCAGGTCCGCGATCCGCATCACGGTCTCGTCCACCCAGCGTCCGAAGAACCCGGCACAGGCCCCGAGCACCCCGCCGACCAGCAGCGACATGGCCACCAGCAGCAGGGCGAGCGGGATGGAGACCCGGGCGCCGTACAGGACGCGGCTCAGGACGTCCCGGCCCAGTTCGTCGGTGCCGAACCAGTGGCCGGCGCCGGGGGCGGTGAGCCGGGGCAGGTTCTGCGCGAGGGGGTCGTGCGGGGCGAGCAGCGGGGCGGCGACGACAATGACCAGCCAGAACAGCGCGACCAAGCCGCCGGTCACCGCGAGCGGGCGCCGCCAGGCGGGTGGCAGCCGTCGTAGCAAACCGCGTTTCGTCGGACCCTGGGGACTGCGTTTCACTGCACCCTCACCCTCGGGTCGATCACGCCGTACAGGACGTCCACGGCGAGGTTGACGGTCAGGTACACCAGGCCGACGACCAGGCCGACGCCCATCACGGCGGGCAGGTCGAGGGTGGTCGCGCTGCGGTAGGCGTAGGCACCGAGGCCAGGCCAGGCGAAGATCGACTCGACCAGGACGGTGCCCGAGAGGAGGGCGCCGAAGGCCAGTCCGGCGACGGTGATGACGGGGACGAGGGCCGCGCGGAGGACGTACTGGAAGAGGACGGTGCGGCCGGGGAGGCCCTTGGCGCGGGCCGCGCGGACGTAGTCCTGGTTGAGCACTTCCAGAACGGCGGAGCGGGTGAAGCGGGTGAGGAGGCCGACCGTGTAGGCCGTCAACACCAGTGCGGGGAGGGCGAGATGACCCACCGCGCTCCAGAACACCGGCCACTGTCCGGCGAGTGCCGCGTCGACCGTGTAGAGGCCGGTGACGTGCGGGGGCGCGGTCATGCCGGGGTCGAGCCGGCCGCTGCCCGGGGCCCAGCCGAGGCGGTAGAAGAAGATGTAGAAGGCGAGCAGCGCCAGCCAGAAGGTCGGCACCGAGACCCCCAACAGGCTGACGACACGCAGAAGTTGGTCGGTGAGACGGTCGCGGCGCAGGGCCGCCGCGACGCCGAAGGCCACGCCCACGACCAGGGAGACCACGATCGCGGCACCGGCGAGTTCGAGGGTGGCGGGGACGGCGGTGGACAGGTCGGTGAGGACCGACTGGTGGCTCTGCTGGGACTCGCCGAGGTCGCCGTGGAGGAGGTTGCCGAGGTAGGTGACGTACTGGACCGGCAGGGGCTTGTCGAGGCCGTAGTGGTGGCGGAACTGGGCGACGATCGCCGGGTCTCCGATCGCCCGCTGGCCGAGGTTCGCCGCCGCCGGGTCGCCCGGGACCAGGTTGGTGAGGACGAACGTCACCAGCGTCACGCCGAGGGCGAGCAGGACGGCGGTGGCGGTACGGCGGAGCAGGAAACGGGCGAGCGGACGGCGGGCGAGGGGACGGCGCGAGAAGAGCCGAACACCGCCCCCCTTCCGCTTACTTGGCACCGAGCGCGGCGACATCGATCGTCCACACGGGGTTGTAGGCGACGCCGGTCACGGACGCGGCGGAGACGGTGTTGCGGCTGGGCTGCATCAGCGGGACGAAGGGGCCGGAGGCGTTCATGCGGGTCTGGATCTGCTCGTACAGCGTCTTGCGGGTGTCGTCGCCGATCGTCGTCGCCGCCTTGTCGCCGAGTGCGGTGAGGGTGGGGTCGGCGCCGGCCTTCCAGCCCGCGCGCAGGCCGACGAGGTCACCGGGCAGGAAGGTCAGGTAGTCGCTGGGGTCCGGGTAGTCCGGTCCCCAGTACCAGAGGCCCAACTGCTCTTTGCCGTTGCGGTAGTTGTCGAGTTCGGTGGTGGTCGGCGCGGGGGCGAGCGTGACGGTGATGCCGACCTCCTTCAGCTGGGCCTGGACGCGTTCGGCGAGAGTCTGGAGGGACAGTCCGTCGACGGTGAGGTCGCTGGCGTAGCCGAGGGTCACGGAGGGCTTGGCGATACCGCTCGCCTTCAGCGCCGCCTTCGCCCCGGCGAGGTCGCGGGCGGTGGCCTCGGAGGCGGGCAGCGCGCCGAGGAAGGTCGAGGGGATGATCCCGGCGGGCTGGACGGAGCCGGTGCCGGCGAGCGAGAGCAGGCTCTTGTAGTCGATGCCCTTGCGGACGGCCTCGGCGAACTTCGCGTTGGACGTCGTACCGCTGACCTTGGTGTTCTGGTTGAGCAGCAGGAAGATCACGTCCGAGGACGCGCCGCTGTCCACCGTGAGTCCGCCGCCGAGGCCGCTGACCTGGTCGGAGGTGAGGTCGAGGGCGATCTGGCTGTCGCCGCGCTGGACGTTCAGCTTCTGGGTGGGGGCCTGGACGTTGCGCAGGACGATCTTGTCGTAGGTCGGCTTGTCGGAGCCGGTGTACTTGGGGTTCTTGGTGAGGACGACCTGGGTGTTCGTGTTGAACGAGGTGAGGGTGTACGGGCCGGAACCGGCCGAGGTGGTGTTGAGGTACTTCTCCGCCGCGTCCGTCGCGGTCGCCGAGCCGCCGTGCGCCTGGACCGTCTTCGCGCTGAGGATGCCGAGCGCGGGGTTGGGGAGGATGAAGGGCAGCGCCGGGTTGGCCTTCTTGGAGACCAGGGTGACGGTGGAGGCGTCGGTCTTGGTGACCGTGACGCCGTCGAGGAGGAACGACGGGTTGCCCTTGAGCGCGATCACCCGGTTCAGCGAGAAGACGACGTCGTCGGCGGTGACCGCGCTGCCGTCCGCGAACCTCGCGCCCGTACGCAGGTGCAGGGTGAGTGTCCTGCCGTCCGCCGACTGCTCGTAGGAGGAGGCCAGGCCCGGCACCGGCTTGGTGACGTCGGAGCCCTTGAAGGACAGCAGCGTCTCGTACAGCGCCTTGTCCACGATCTGCCCGGTCGGCTCGAACTCACGGCCCGGGTCGGCGGTCTTCAGGTTGAACGACGTGTCGACGACCAGGGTCTTGCCGGCCGCCGAGCCGGTGGCACCCGTACCGCCGGAGCAGGCGCTCAGGGCGAGCGCCGCGACCGCGACGAGCGGGAGTGCCACCGGGTACGACCCGGCACTGAATCTGGGCATGCGTGCCTCCGTGGGCAAGACAGAGCGGGGCGGAGCGGAAGAAGGCCGTGCGGGAACGGGCGGACACCGGGAGGGAGCCTGGACGATTCGCCGTTAGGGTTGGCTGAAAGTAACCAGGACTCTCGGCGGACGGGACCAGCACGAGACGAAATGCAACGGAGAGGCGCGAACATGGAAGATCTGTCGACCCCGGAGAGCCCGGGCGAGCGCCGCTCTGGACGGATCGGCATCGGTCTTGCCCTGGATTCGGTGCATTTCAAGATCCTCGACGTGCTGCGCACCCAGGGCCGTATTTCCGTCGCGGCGCTCGCGGAACGTGTCGGCGTCTCCCGCGCGAACGCCTACACCCGCCTCGAAGCGCTCCGCGCCGACGGCGTGATCAACGGCTTCAGCGCCCGCGTCGATCACAACCGGGTCGGCCTGGAGATCTGCGCCCTGATCTTCGTCACGGTCCGCCAGGAGCTGTGGAACCAGTTCCGTACGGCGCTGGCCCAGATGCCGGAGGTGGAGTACTGCGCCGTCACCACCGGTCAGCACGACGCCATGATCCAGATCCGGGTGGCCGACGTCACCGCCGTGCACCGCCTGGTCACCGACCGGCTGTCCACGATTCCGGCGGTCCGCGCGACCGAGACCGTGATCATCCTCGACGAGGTGCTCCGCCGGCCCTACGTCCTGCCGTCGGCGCCCCGCTCCGCCGAATCCGCGGTCGGCGGTCCCCAAGACGCCTCCGGGACAAGCCAGTTCGGCATGACCCGCTTCATCCGCGCCGCCGAGGGACGGGCCGACCTGCAACGCACGTCCGAGCCGGAGGACTGAGGGGCGGGAGCGGTTTCCCTTCGGGGGTGCGGGTGGGGGCGGTCAATGGTGGGCGGCCATGTGGGCGAGGGACTGTGCGGCGCTGTCGGGGGCGAAGGCACTGGCGATGCCTTCGGCGGCGCCCTGTGCGGCTTCGACGGAGCGGGGCAGCAGGATCTTCTCGTAGGCGGTGATCGCCTCGTCGATGCCGTGGCGGTCGCGGTCGTGGCGGTCACTGCCGTGGTGGTCGATGAGGGCCTGCGCCAGGTCGGCGCCGTCGCGCATGGCGAGGTTGGCGCCCATACCGGAGAAGGGGGACATCAGGTGGGCGGCGTCGCCGAGCAGAGTGACGCCGGGGGTGTGCTCCCAGGTGTGGGGAACCGGAAGGGCGTACAGGGGTCGGTTGACGTACCCGGTGTCCGTGTCGGTGATGTATCCGCGCAGCGTTTCGCCCCAGTCGGCGAAGCGCTCCAGGAGGGCGGTGCGGACGGCGGCGGTGTCGGCCGGGTCGAGGGCGGCCCGCCCGTACCAGTCCTCGGGGACGCGCATCCCGACGTAGACCCGGATGTGGCCGCCGCTGTTGCGCTGGGCGACGAAGCCGTGGTTGTCGTCGAGGGCCATCATCGTGCCGTCGCCGGTCAGTCCGGCGAGTTCCGGATGACGGGTGTCGGCGTCGTCCAGACCGGTCTCGACGAAGGTGACACCGGTGTAGCCGGGGACGGCGTCGGACAGCAGTCGGCGTACGCGTGACCAGGCGCCGTCGGCGCCGATGACCAGGTCGGCCTCGGTCGTGCCGCCGTGGGTGAAGTGGAGGCGGTGCCGACCGTCGCCGAGGGGTTCGGCCCGCTCCAGTTTGTGGCCCCAACGGACCGGCGCGGCAAGGGAGTCGAGCAGGATCGTGCGCAACTGGCCGCGGTCGATCTCGGGGTTGCCCTCGCCGTCCTGCGGCGGGGCACTGTCGAAGACGACGCGGCCGGCACGGTCGACCAGCCGCATCTGTTCGCCCTCGGGGCGGGCCAGTGCGGCGAACTCGTCCCACAGTTCGGCGGCGCGCAGCGCGTACTGGCCGGTGTCGGGGTGCATGTCGAGGGTGCCGCCCTGGTCGCGGGCGGTCGCGGAGTCGTCCGCGTCGTAGACGGTGACGTCGATGCCGTGGCGCCGGAGGACACGGGCGCAGGTGAGGCCGCCCGGGCCGGCGCCGATCACGGCGATACGGGTGCTGGTCATGGTGACTCTCCTCGGCTGTGACGTGGATCGACTACCGGCCTCCAGAAAAGCAGACTCAATACAAAAGTGCAACGACACACCTTTGAGGGTCGGACAATAAACGGGGCGATACAAGTACAGCGATCCCCACACCGCGAGGCGTGGCCGCGCCGCGTTCGGCCCGGGGCATTGTCAGTGGTGGCAGGCAGGATGAGAGTCATGACAACTCCTGCAGCTGTGATCGTGGATGCCGCCGCCTACGCGCAGGCGGTCGAGGACGCGGTGAAGGCGTCGGCCGCCTACTACACCGGTGGCACGTCCGTGCTGGACGACGACTCCTACGACCGGCTGGTGCGCGGCATCGCAGCGTGGGAGGCCGACCATCCCGACCAGGTGCAGTCCGACTCCCCGACCGGGAAGGTGGCCGGCGGCGCGGTCGAGGGCGATGTCCCGCACACGATGGCGATGCTGAGCCTGGACAACGTGTTCTCGCCGGAGGAGTTCACCACCTGGACCGCCTCGCTGGCCCGAAGAATCGACCACGAGGTGACGCGGTTCAGCGTGGAGCCGAAGCTGGACGGCCTGGCGATCGCGGCCCGCTACACCCGCGGCCGGCTCACCCGGCTCATCACCCGCGGCGACGGCACGGCCGGCGAGGACGTCAGCCACGCGATCGGCACCATCGAGGGCCTCCCGCAGGAGCTGTCCGAGCCGGTCACCGTCGAGGTGCGCGGCGAAGTCCTCATGACCACCGCCCAGTTCGAGCACGGCAACGAGGTCCGCACCGCGCACGGCGGGCAGCCGTTCGCCAACCCGCGCGGCGCCTCGGCGGGCACCCTGCGCGCCAAGGAGCGCGCCTACACGGTGCCGATGACGTTCTTCGGCTACGGCCTGATCCCCGTCGCCGACACCGAGCCCGGGCTCGCGGCACGCCTCGCCGAGCTGGCGCACAGCGAGCTCATGACCGAAGCCGCCGTCTACGGGGTCAACACCACCGCGACCACCGCCGTGCCCGGCATCACCGCCGACACGGTCGAGGAGGTGCTGGCCCGGGTGCAGGAGATCGCCGCGCTCCGGGCCCAACTGCCGTTCGGGATCGACGGGATCGTCATCAAGGCCGACCTCGCCGCCGACCAACAGGCCGCCGGGTCGGGCTCGCGGGCCCCGCGCTGGGCGATCGCCTACAAGCTGCCCGCCGTGGAGAAGATCACCCGGCTCCTTGAGGTGGAGTGGAACGTGGGCCGCACCGGCATCATCGCCCCGCGCGCCGTCCTGGAGCCGGTCGAGATCGACGGCGCCACCATCACCTACGCCACCCTCCACAACCCGGGCGACATCACCCGCCGTGATCTGCGCCTGGGCGACCACGTCATGGTGCACCGGGCCGGTGACGTGATCCCCCGCATCGAAGCCCCGGTCGCGCATCTGCGCACGGGTGACGAACTGCCCATCGTGTTCCCCGAGGTGTGCCCGCGCTGCGGCTCCGGCATCGACACCAGCGAGCTGCGCTGGCGCTGCGAACAGGGCCGCAACTGCCACCTGGTCGCCGCCCTGTCCTACGCCACGGGCCGCGACCAGCTCGACATCGAGGGGCTGGGCCACACCCGCGTCGTCCAGCTCGTCGACGCCGGGCTGGTCGCCGATCTCGCCGACCTGTTCACCCTCACCCGCGAGCAGCTCCTGGGCCTGGAGCGGATGGGCGAGACCAGCACCGACAACCTCCTCACCGCGATCGTCACGGCCAAGGGCCGGCCACTGTCACGGGTGTTGTGCGCGCTCGGGGTGCGCGGCACCGGTCGCTCCATGTCCCGCCGTATCGCCCGGTACTTCGCGACGATGGACACCATCCGGGCCGCCGACGCGGAGGCGATGCAGCGGGTCGAGGGCATCGGCACCGAGAAGGCCCCCTCGATCGTCGCCGAACTGGCCGAACTCGCCCCGCTCATCGACAAATTGGCCGCCGCCGGGGTCAACATGACCGAGCCCGGCGCGACCCCGCCCGCGCCCACGACGGATGACCCCGCCGAAGACGGTACGGAAGCCGCCGCTACGGCCGACGGGCCGCTGGCCGGGATGACGGTGGTCGTCACCGGCGCGATGACCGGCCCCCTGGAGAAGCTCAGCCGCAACCAGATGAACGAACTCGTCGAGCGGGCCGGCGGCCGTTCCTCCTCCAGCGTGTCCAAGAAGACCACCCTGGTCGTGGCCGGGGAAAACGCGGGATCGAAGCGGGCCAAGGCGGAGACCCTCGGTATCCGCCTCGCCACCCCGGACGAGTTCGCGACGCTGATCGCCGACTACCTCGACTGAGGCCTTCCGGCCGAGGTGTTCCGCAGGTCACAGTCACCGGCGGGACCCCCGCGGGAACAACTGGGCCGGGTCGCCCGTTCATGTGTATGTGGCTGCGGAGGGGACAGTGTCCCCGGGCCTCACCTATAGCCCATGGGGACGATCGTCCGGCTGAAGCCCCATGGAGCCTTTCGCCGAGAGGCGACCGCCCTCCGCATGCCACCAGGTACGGCCCCGGCTGGTCTCCCCCGTCCAGCCGGGGCCTTTTTCGCTCTCCGGGACGTCACTCTCGGAGGCGGTCTCCCGCACTCCGCCGCGAGGGCAGAATGGACGCCACACAGCCGCTGCGGATGGGGAGTTCATGGACACGCGTACGTTCGACGCGCTGACGGAGTCGATGAAGAGCGCGTACGTCGCGGGTCTCAGCGAAGGCGCCGTGCCCCGCCCGGTCATCATGCCGCTGGTGCGCGGCGAGCTGGTCGGTCTGATCTGGCTGCGCCCGGTCACCTCCGGCGAGGACGCGCTCACGGCGATCGCGTCGCTGTCGAACATCGCCGCGGCGGCGAACGCCGACGAGATCGTGCTCGCCTGGGAGACCCAGGACGTCGCCACCACCTGCGAACTGCCCGCCGACGGCCCGTCCCCCTGCCTGAACATGGTGCACGCCACGAAGGACGGCCACACGCTCCACCAGTTCCCCTACGGCGTCGACCCGGCGTCCGCCGCACCGCGCTGGCAGCCCGCCTCGGCTCCCCAGCCCGACGGCAAGCTGGTGCCGCCCGTCCAGGCCGCGGTCGACTACGCCTTCACTCCCCTGGAGCTGGACCATCCGTCCCCGTTCGGCGTCACGGTCGTCCTGATGGAAGAGGACGGCTACAACCTGCGCCTGACCGAGGCGTTCGCCTTCTGAGCCGCGACGCCGTGCTGCCGCGACGCCCACTCGATCCCAACCCTTGACCGATATCCGATCGCCGTTACAGACTTGACACAGTTAGCGGTGCGGCGGCCCCGCACACCCACCCCCGGGCCTAGGCTGTGCCGGTGACCAGTGTCGACGTCGCCGCAGGACCCGCCGCCGAGAGCGGCCCCGAGCCGCGCACCCAGTCCCTGATGCTGACCTTCTTCGGCGCTCATGTGCTGGGGCGGCCCGTCGCCGTGTCGTCGGGCAGTGTGATCGCCGCTCTCGGGAGGGTGGGCAGCACCGAGGAAGCGGTGCGAACGACCCTGAACCGCATGGTCAAACGCGATCTGCTGGAGCGCCGCCGCCAGGGCCGGAAGACGTACTTCGCGCTGACACCGCACGCCGTCCAGGTGCTGACGGACGGCAGGAACCGTATCTGGCAGACCGGCGCGGTCAACCGCGACTGGGACGGCCGCTGGACGATGGTGGGCTTCTCGCTGCCGGAGGCCTGGAGCCGTGAACGGCACGATCTGCGCTCCCGCCTGATCTGGGCGGGCTTCGGCCCGCTGCAGAACGGCCTGTGGGTGGCCCCGGCGCCCGTCGACGTCCGCGAGATGGTGGCTGGGCTCGGCCTGGAACCGTATCTGCGGGTGTTCCGCGCGGAGGTGGAGTCGCCGACCGACGTCCGCGAGGTCCTTGAGCAGGCCTTCGACGTGCCGGCCATCGGCGCGCGGTACCGGGCTTTCCTGGACCGCTGGGACCGCACCGACCCCCTCCCCGCGGCCGCCTCCGGCGACGACCTCGCGGGTCAACTCCTGCTGCACACCGACTGGTTGGACCTCGTACGACGGGACCCGCATCTGCCCGCCGAGCACCTTCCCGGGGACTGGCCCGCCGCGCAGGCGGAGACCGTCTTCCGCGGTCTGGCCAGCCGCTGGGAGCGCCCGGCGGCACGCGCGGCCATACGACTGCTGGACACCCTGACGCTGGACTGATCCGCGCGCACGGGCCCCCGAGTCCACACCCGGGCCCCTTCCGGCCCACCTCCCTGTCCGCGCCCTGCCCTCGTGCGTCCACCCGCGGATTCCCCTGCCTCATTATTGGTCACTCTCTTGACGGCCATGAAAAAAGAGCCCTACATTCGCACCGCTCTTCCAACTCGCACGCACAGCTCGTACGCCCAGCACGCTCCCCCACTCGGTCCCCCCTCGACCCGCGGAGCCGCCGCCATGCCCCGACCCCGTCTCTCGACCCTCGCCGCCGTCTGCGCGACCGCCCTCGCCACCGCCCTGCTCGGTCCGGCGACCGGTGCCCAGGCCACCACCGCCGGCCACTACTCCGGCACGCTGACCGACGGCGCCACCTGGATCGCGGACACGCCCGAGCGGTGGAACGGCACCCTGCTGCTGTTCAGCCACGGCTTCGGACCGACCACCGCCGCCGACGCCCCCTCACCCGCCGCGAGCAAGGCTCTGCTGGACGCCGGTTACGCCCTCGCCGGTTCCTCCTACGACCCCAACGGCTCGATGTGGGCGCTCGATTCGGCCGAGCGGGACCAGTTCGCCGCGCTCGCCGCCGTCCGCCGACAGATCGGCACACCGACCCGGGTCATCTCGGTCGGTCAGTCGATGGGCGGGCTCGTCAACGCGCGGATCGCCCGTGACGGCGCGGGCCGTGTCGACGGTGCGCTCGGCCTGTGCGGCCTGGTCGCGGGCGGTGTCGATCTGGACAACTACCAGTTGGACGCGGAGTACACGCTGGCCACGTTCTTCGACCCCGCCGACGCCGACGCCCTGGTGAACCTCGACAGCCAGGCCGACGGCGCCGCCCTCGCCGGTCGGCTCACCCAGGCCGTGCAGACGGCGCAGCAGACCCCGGCGGGCCGCGCCCGGATCGCCCTGGCCGCCGCCTACCTCAATCTGGCCGACTGGGCTCCCGGCCAACTGCCGCCCGCGCGCGGCGACTTCGCGGGCCAGGAGCAGCAGCAGTACGCCTGGCTGGCTCAGGGGCTGCTCAGCTTCATCATCCCGGCGCGCTGGTCGGTGGAGCAGTCCGCCGGCGGCAACACGTCCTGGAACAAGGGCGTCGACTACGCCGGGCTGCTGCGCGGATCCGCCCACGTCAAGCAGGTCGAGGCCCTCTACCGCGACGCGGGGCTCGATCTGCGCACCGACCTGAACCGGCTCACCCACGGGGCGGACATCACGGCCGACCCGGCCGCGGTGGCCCGGCTGAAGCGGACCTCGACCGCCGGTCAGGGGCTGGCCGTGCCGCTGCTGGACCTCCACACCACCGCCGACCAACTGGTGCCCGTGGAACAGGAGTCGGCCTTCGCCGGGCGGGTGCGCGCGGCCGGTGACTCCGCACTGCTGCGACAGGCCTACGTGGCCCGCCAGAGCCACTGCAACTTCACCACCGCCGAAGTGGTCGCAGGTCTGCGCGCCGTGGAACACCGGCTGGACACCGGGCACTGGGGCGACTCCGCCACCGCCGCCCAACTCCAGCGCGGCGCGGATGAGTTGGGCCTCGACGGTGCCGCGTTCACCGACTACCGCCCGAGCCGCCTGACCGGCACCCGCTGATCCCGAAGCGTTCTCTCCCGCCCACCTTCCCGCTCCCGCCCCCGGCCCCTTCCCCGCATTTCCGCCGCCCCTCTCCCCTCCCCGTCCTCTCCCCGTCCCCTCTCCGCTTTCCGCCGGCTCTTCCCCTCCCCGGTTTCCGCTGTCCCTCCCCGTCCCCCGCTCGCGCGCCCCAGGAGCTCCCCGTGTCAATGACGACCGAACCCTCCACCAGAACCACCGCCACCGGCCCCGGTCTGACCACCGGCACCCTGGTCGCCGGTCTCCTCGCCGTCTGTCTGGCCCAGATCGGCCTGGCGATACCGGCCACGCTCAACGGGCTGTTCCAGTCCGACCTGCACCCGGTGGGCTCCCAACTCACCTGGATCTCCGACGCGTTCCTGCTGCCGGTCGCCGTGCTGGAGCTGACCTTCGGTCTGCTCGGCGACCTGTTCGGCCGCAAGCGGCTGCTGGTCGGCGGCGCCGCGCTGCTGGTGGTGGGCGAGCTGGTCAGCGCCACCTCCTCCGGTGTCCACCAGCTCTGGGCCGGGCAGGCGCTGGCGGGTCTCGGCGCCGCCGCGCTGTTCCCGACCTCGCTGACCGTCCTGGCGGCCGGTACCACCTCGCCCGCACAGCGCGCCCGGGTCATCGCGTTGTGGGCGGCGCTGCTCTCCGCAGGCGGGTTCCTCGCTCCGCTGCTCGGCGGCGTGACCGCCACCTACGGCTCGTGGCGCTGGTCCTTCGTCGTGGTCGCCGCCGTCGCCGCGGCGAGCGTCGCCGTCAGCGCCCTGTTCGTGGTCAACTCCAGCGCCCCCGAAGGCCGTTCACTCGACATAGCGGGCCAACTCACCATCGGCCTGGGCCTGTTCGCTCTCCTCTACGCCATCATCCAGGGCCCGACGGACGGTTGGGCCTCGCCCTCGATCGTCGTCGCCTTCGTCCTGGCGGCCGTGTTCCTCGCCGCCTTCGTGCTGGCCGAGAAGCGCGCCAAGTCCCCGCTCCTGCGCCTGGATCTGTTCGGCAACCGGGCCTTCGCGGTGGCCTCGGTCGTGGCCGTGGTGGGCATGTTCGCCTTCCTGGGCACCGCCTACTCCGTCAGCATCCGGCTCGGCCCGGTGCAGGACCAGGCCCCGATGCGGACGGGCCTGGCCTTCGTCCTCCTCAACGGCATGACGCTGCTGATGCTGCCGCTGACGGAACGGCTGCTGCGCACGGTCGCACCGGGGCTGCTGCTGGGCTCCGGGCTGCTGTTGATCGCGGCGGGCGACTACTGGTCGGCCACGCTGCCGATCACAGACACCGCGTTCACCTCGCTGATCCTGCCGCTCGGGCTGGTCGGCCTGGGCTTCGCGATCACCGTCTCGTCGATCACCGCGACGGCCGTCAACACCGTGCCGACGCATCTGGCCGGGATGGCGAGCGCCACCACCAACCTGCTCCGGGACTTCGGCTTCACCCTCGGCCCGGCCGTCATCGGCGCCGTCGCCCTCAGCCGCGCGGCGAGCAGTTTCTCCGCCTCCCTGCACGACTCCGCCCTGCCGCCCGCGCTGAAGGGCGCGGGCACAGCCGTGCTGGAAGAAGGCGGGCCGCTCGCGGTGAACGGTGCCTCGGCGGCCTCGCCCAAGCTGGCCGATCTGCATCCGCTCGCGCTGGACGCCCTCGGACACGGTTACTCGATCGGCTTCGTCGTCTGCGGTACGGCGGCGCTGTGCTCCGCGTTGCTGGCTCTCGTCACGCTCCGGGGGCGAAGCCCTGCGCAGGACGTTGCCGTGGAGCAGTGAGCACGGAGGTACCTCAAGGAGAAGCAGGAGGTACCTCAAGGGCAGGTCAGCGGCCCTTGCGCACCCGGGCCGCCGCGCGGGCCTCGGCGGCCTTGCGGGCCTCGGCGGTCTTCCGGGACTCCTTGGCGGGTCGGCCGGGGCGGGTGCCCATACCGCGGAAGGGGGCGTTGCCGGTGGGCTTCGCCCCGGTCGGCGGGCGTTTGGCGCCGGTGATGGCGGTCAGCTTCTCCTCGCCCGAGCGGACCTGGGTGACGATCGGGCGGATCCCGGCGTCGGACATCATCCGGTTCACGTCCCGCCGCTGGTTGGGGGTGACCAGGGTGACCACGCTCCCGGACTCGCCTGCGCGGGCCGTACGCCCGCTGCGGTGCAGGTAGTCCTTGGCGTCGGCCGGCGGGTCGACGTTGACGACGAGGTCGAGGGCGTCGATGTGGATGCCCCGGGCGGCGACGTTGGTGGCCACCAGGACGGTGATCTCGCCGTCCTTGAACTGGCCGAGCGTGTGCGTGCGTTGGGGCTGCGACTTCCCGCTGTGCAGGGCGGACGCCCGGACGCCGCTGGCCCGCAGATGGCGGGTGAACTGGTCGACGGCGGCCTTGGTGTCCAGGAACATCAGCACCCGGCCGTCGCGCGCGGCGATCTCGGTCGCCGTCGCGTACTTGTCGGCGGCGTGGATGTTCAGCACATGGTGTTCCATCGTCGCGACCGAGCCCGACGCCCGGTCGACCGAGGCGAGCACCGGGTCGTGCAGATGGTCCTTGACCAGTTGGTCGACGTCACCGTCGAGCGTGGCCGAGAACAGCAGCCGCTGCCCGTCGGCGGGGATCTGCGCCAGGAGCTCCGAGACCTGCGGCAGGAACCCCAGGTCGCACATCTGGTCCGCCTCGTCCAGGACGGTGATCCGCACCTGGTTCAGATGGCAGTCGCGTCGCGAGACCAGGTCGGTCAGCCGTCCCGGCGTCGCGACGAGTACCTCGACGCCGGTCCGCAACTGCGCCTGCTGCCGGTTGATCGACAGGCCGCCGACCACCGTGGCCAGCCGCACTCCCATCGTCTGCGCGTACGGTGCCAGCGCGTCGCTGACCTGCTGTGCGAGCTCCCGGGTCGGCACCAGGACCAGGGCGAGCGGTCGCTTCGGCTCCGCCTTCAGGCCCGCGGTCCGCACCAGCAGCGCGAGCCCGAAGGCCAGCGTCTTGCCGGAACCGGTCCGTGCCCGGCCGAGCACATCGCGCCCGGCCAGCGCGTCGGGCAGGGTCGCCGCCTGGATCGGGAAGGGTTCTGTCACCCCGAGGCCGGTCATCGTCCCGACCAGCTCCGGCGGCAGCCCGAGCTGGTCGAAGGATGCGGACGGCGGCTTCGCGTTCATGGAGAACCTTCCTCAGTGTGATGCCCGCAACGGCACCGGGGCCCGTACCCCCTGGTACAGGCCCCGGCGACATCGAAGCGTGCGCCCATTTTACCAGTGGGCCTCCAGGGCACCCGCCGCTCCGCCGACGGCCCCGCGCCTGCGCCGAATGACCGTGCCGCGACTGCCGGACCACCTGTCGAAGTCGCAGTCGGGGTCGGTCGCCGCCTCTCCGCCAGTAGGCTGGGACAGCTGCGCCCCCCTCCAACACCGGTTCCCTCAAAGGGAGATGGCCCGCAGCGTTCGATTCGTCTCATTGCGTGAGGATGAAGCAACAGGTGCTGATAGCGGGCCGGTACCGGCTGAACACCACCATCGGTCGCGGTGCGATGGGCGAGGTCTGGCAGGCGTACGACGAGTTGGCCGGCAGGCCGGTGGCCGTCAAGCTCCTGCACTCCCAGAACTCCGAGCCCACCGCCACCGCCCGCTTCCGCCTGGAGGCCCAGACCGCGGGCCGGCTCAGCCACCCCCATGTGGTCGGCGTCCTCGACTTCGGCGAGCAGGAGGGCCGGCTGTTCCTCGTGATGGAACTGGTCGACGGCGACAGCCTCGCCCACGTCCTCACCCAGGCGGGCTCCCTGCCGGCCGAGGACGTGGCCCGTATCGCCGCCCATTCGGCCGCCGGTCTCACCGCCGCGCACGAACAGGGCATCGTGCACCGGGACATCAAGCCCGGCAACCTTCTTCTCGACGCCGACGGGTCCGTGAAGATCGGCGACTTCGGCATCGCACACTTCGTGAACGACCCGAACGGCGCGCTCACCGCGACCGGTCAGATCGTCGGGACCAGCCTGTACATCGCCCCCGAGCGCGCCCTCGGCCAGCCCGCAGGACCGCCGTCCGACGTCTACTCGCTCGGCTGCGTGCTCTACCAACTCCTCACCGGCAACCCGCCGTTCCGCGCCGGCAGCCCCATCGCCGTCCTCCACCACCACCTCGACACGGCCCCCGTACCACCACGGGAACTCGGGGTCAGAATCCCGCCCGCCTTCGAGAACTATCTGCTCGGTCTCCTCGCCAAACGCCCCGAGGACCGTCCTACGGCACGCCAGGCGGCCGAGTGGTTCGGCGCCGGCGCCTGGCGGGGACATCCCGAGCCCCTACCGGCGGCCACACCGCACCGCGAGCCGAAACCGGCGCCGACTCCGCAGGTGACCGCCTGGGACGCGGGCGTCGCACCCCGGACGAAAAGCACGGCCGCCGGCTCCGCGACCACGTACGCCTTCCCGTCCGCCGGGAGCGGCACCGGTACCGGCACCACGCCCTCGCACCGGACGACCAGGCGCCGGCAACGAACGGGAGGCCGTGCCGGCACCGTACGCCGGTCGAGGACGGCGGGTACCGTCGCCGCCGTCCTCATCTTCCTCGGGGCGCTGCTGGTCGGTCTGACCTGGTTCTCCCCCGACCACAGCTCGGCGGACACCCCGACGACGGACCCGACCGGCACCACGAGCAGTTCTCCGGCCACGCCCCAGCCGTAGGGAGCGGGCCCGTCACGCCCCCCGTACAGGCGGGCCTCCCGACGGGCGTGCGGGCGGCGGCCGGACAGGCGCCACAGGACGCGGGCGGGCAGGGGTGCCTTGGTGAGGAGCGTTCGCTGCTCCTCGGGGGTCGCCACCGCCATCAGCGCGCTGAAGGCGCGCAGCAGATGCTTCTTGCCCAGCTTCGCCAGGCTGATCTCGCCGGGTTCCTCCCACTCGGCGACGCTCAGACACTCGGCGGCCAACGGCAGGATGGCGGACCCCTCAGCTCCGTGACCAACTCTTCGAGCCGGATGTGCTGTTCCTCCATGCGCGCGATCGCCTCGGCCCGCATCTCCACCCGTGCCGCGAGCCGGGGCCAGAGGAACTCGTCCTCGCTGACGTGGTGGGCCTCCAGGCCCATGAGCATGAACTCCACGGTTTCTACGATGACTTGGGCCCGCGCGGTGTCGCCGGGCCGCAGTCCGCGCACCAAGTCCGGGAGTGCCGCGCATGATTGGCGGAAGGTGCGGTGCACGACCACCATGTCGTGGACGTCCGACGCACAGCGCGTCGATCAGGTGGTCGAGTCCGCACCGGCGTCCTTCGCCGGGCAACAGCCGGACCAGGATCGCGCGTTGCAGCGGGCTGCCGAGATCCAGCGCACGCCCGTCGTGACGGCCACTCAGCGGCCCCGGCAGCCCGAACTCGTACCTTTCCACCGCTGTTGCCACTCGGCAGGGTCTAGCCAGCGCCGCTCGTGGCCCTGCCCGGCCGGGGGATCCTTGATCAGCCGCGGCGCAGCATCATGACGACGGCGACGATGACAATGATGAGGACGACGGTACCCAGACCTATGTACACGGGTTTCTCTTTCCTTCGGGGAACGGCACCTTTGAGTGCCGCAGAACCCCGAGTACCCCCGACCGAGCCTTTCAGGCAGAACGGGGGCACCGGCGCTCCCCCGGCCAGCAGCAGCCGGCCGACGATCGCGCGGGAGACCGCGCCCGGAAGTGCGACGACACCGCTCCCGTCGGCCAGCTCCAGACGGCCGAGCAGTCGGGGGTGCATGGCGTCGTCGTTCATGTGTCAGCCCTCATCGGCGGTTCCGATCCGCGAAACCGGGTTCCGAGTATGTCCGTGACCGCGGATTCCGAGTATGTCCGTGACCGTACAAGGCGGGCGTCGGTTACCCGCAAGGGACGTTGATCGCCATTGGGTACCGTGGTACCCAATGGGTACTGTTGCCGCATGACGAACACATCGGGCCTCTGCGACGACCCCAAGAGCGTCTACTCCGCGGCCTGCCCCTGCCGCGACATGCTCGACCTGCTCGCCAACAAGTGGAGCGCCCTCGCGCTGGGCGCCCTGGAGGGCGGGCCGCAGCGCTTCGGAGCGCTGCGCGGCCGGTTGCAGGGCGTGAGCCCCAAGGTTCTCACCCAGACACTGCGCCGCCTGGAGGACTACGGCCTGATCAACCGCCGGATCTACGCGGAGGTCCCGCCGCGCGTCGAGTACAGCCTGACCCCGCTCGGCAGGGACGCCTGCGCGCCGCTCTCCCATCTGCGCACCTGGGTGGAGCAGAACATAGACCGGTTCCCGGAATCCGCCTGACCGCACGCCGTCCGGGGCAGCTCGCGACCGCCTCACCTCGATGGTTTCCTTTGGGAAGCAGGTGCCCTTGATGGTTACTACCTCCCTGTAGGTACCGTGCGGCTCGTGGCCGCCGGTCCTCGTCGGCCCGCAGCACGAGTCGAGGAGACACACGATGAGCGAGACCCGGAAGTTCACGACGATGCCCGCCGTGGCCTACCGCAAGAGCCTGCCGATCGACGACGCCGAGAGCCTGGTGGATGTCGAACTGCCCGTGCCGCAGCCGGGTCCGCACGATCTGCTGGTCCAGGTCGAGGCCATCGCGGTCAATCCGGTGGACTACAAGGTCCGGCAGGGCAACGACCCGGGCGGCGACCTGAAGGTGCTCGGCTGGGACGCCGCCGGCACGGTCGTCGCGGTCGGTGAGCAGGTGGAGTTGTTCGAGGTCGGGGACGAGGTCTTCTACGCCGGCGCGATCGACCGGCCGGGCACCAACTCCCGCTTCCACGCCGTCGACGAGCGCATCGTCGGCCACAAGCCCGGCACCCTCTCCTTCGCCGAGGCGGCGGCGCTGCCGCTGACCTCCCTCACCGCCTGGGAGGGGCTGTTCGAGCGCCTCGGCCTGCGCGAGGGTGCCGCGGAGGAGACCGGCACGCTGCTGGTGACCGCGGCGGCGGGCGGTGTGGGGGCGATGGTGGCCCAGCTGGCACGCGCCCTCACCGGCCTGACCGTGATCGGGACCGCCTCCCGCCCGGAGACCGTCGAGTTCGCCCGCCGGATGGGCGTGACGCACGTGGTCGACCACCATCGCCCGCTGCCGGCGCAGGTGGCCGAGGTGGCGCCCGGCGGGGTCGACCACATCTTCGGCACCGCCGGTACGGACCGGAATCTCGCCGCGTACGCCGAGATGCTCAAGCCGTTCGGAGGGCTGCTCGCCATCGACGACTTCGGTCCCGTGGAGATCGGTCTGCTGAAGGCGAAGAGCATCTCCTTCCACTGGGAACTCATGTTCACGCGCTCGCTGTTCAAGACCCCGGACCAGGTGACGCAGCACCACATCCTCGACCGGATCGCCCAGCTCGTGGACAAGGGCGCCCTGCGCACCACGGCCACCCGGGACCTCGGCACGATCAACGCCGCCCATCTGCGCGAGGCACATCGCATCCTGGAGTCCGGGAGCACCATCGGCAAGGTGACGCTCACCGGATTCTGAGACGGCTGTGAACCTCCTTCTTCCCCGCCCCGTTTACAGGACAGACGAAGGCAATGCCTTCTCGTGATGGTCGAAAGGTGACGGGGATGCGATTCACGAGGTTCACGACGGAGCAGCGAATCGGCCATCTGCTGAGCTGGGCAAACGAATGGAACGGAACGACGCGTGGACGAAGTATGTGGGCGTACTCCCTGAGTCTGGGGGGTTCCCATGCGCTGCTGAACGACTGGGTCAACAACGAGCGGCTCATGGAACTCCTCACCCCGGAGGAAAGAAGCGCGGTCGACGAGGCGCGCCGGCGCGCGACCCGGCGCGAGAGCGTCGCTCACCGGGTGGCCCGGTAGCGCGGTCTGACCGTCTGTCGTTCACCGCGGGCGCGGAGCCGGGCCGCACCGGCTCGGCTCGGCTCGGCGAAGCCCTCGCACGAGGAAGCGCGCTCAGGGGGTGTAGCCCCGCTCGGCGAGCGCGGCGCGCAGGGCCCTGGGGGCCAGATGGGTCCGGGACCTGACCGTGCCCGGCGGTATGCCCAGTGTCTGCGCCGTGCGGGCCACGGACTGGTCCAGGAACTCGACGTGGACGAGGATCTCGCGATGCTGAACGTCAGGTCCGCCAGGGCTTCGCGCACGAGCTTCTTGGTGAGGGCCGGTTCCATGGACTCCGGACCGGGCAGCCCGTTCAGCGCGGTGTCGACCGTCTCCGGCGGGCGGGCTTTACGCGCGCGGTAGCCGTCGATGACGAGGTTGCGGACGACCGTGACGAGCCACGGCCGGACGCCCTCGGCCTCGGGATCGAGGATGTCGGCGTTCTGCCAGGCGCGCAGGACGGCCTCCTGGACCACGTCCTGGGCCTGGTGGCTGTCGCCCCACAGGAGCCCGGTGGTCACTCTCAGCAGGAACACCTTGTGTTTGTCGTAGACGGCTCGGACGAACGCCTCGTCGCGCGCCCTGTCCTGAGTTCCGCCGGTCCCGTTCCGCGGAGTGTCCCGGATTACTGTGCTGTGCCTCATTGCCACGTTCCCCCAGTGCGCCGTGGATCGTCCACGGCGCACCAATTCGTTGAAGGCTGAACGGGGAAACCTTCAGGGGGACCTCTTGCCGGCGGCTTGATGTCCGCTTGCCCGGCCCGCGCGGGCGAGGACAGGCCCAGGAAAGGAGCGGGAAAGGAGCGGGAAAGGGTGCCGGAGACCTTCAGGAACGGTTCGTCCTCGGGATCTCCGCCAAGGCGGCACGGACCGCCGCCTCCCGCAGTTCGGGGAGCCTGCCGGACCAGTCGCCCAGCGTCTCCTCGGCCGGGAGCCTCCGGACGGCGGCGAGCGTGGTGCGGATCCCGTCCACCTCGGTCGCGCAGTCAGGGCACTTCCGCACATGGCTGTCGACCTGTGCCTCTTCCGCGGGATCGAGGGCTCCCACGGCATGGGCGGCCAGTTCGGGAAGCTCCCGCTCGCAGTTCACCGCTGGTCGGGAGCGACGTTGTGGTTGTTGGCGCGGAACAGGTTGCGCGGGTCGTAGCGCCGCTTCAGAGCACGCAGCCGCTCCAGGTCATCGATGGTGAACACGTTCTCCGCCCGATCGTCGCGACCCGCGAAGTTCGTGTACGTGAGACCCGTGGACCAGACGCTCAGGCGTTCGGCCATCCCGCTCAGCATGGCCATGCCGGCGTCGACGACCTCCGGCGGCCCCACGGTCGCCCCCCACACGTTGAACACGGCGTCCCGCGCGGCGATGGGGCTCGCCGCTTCCGGCCGGTGGGCCAGTGCCCCGCCGAGATGCCTGATCTCCAGGACCGTGACGAGGCCGCCTGCGGCCACCTGCGCCCTCTCCACGAGGGATTCGACGGCTCGGGCGGGCAACTCGGCCAGCAGGGCGCCCTGTTCCTCGTACGGGAAAGGGTCCGCCGGGTCCGTGTGCACGATGTCGAACGCGCCGTAGGAGTGGCGGCCGACCGTGTCGAGGATGCCGTCACCGAGGGCGCGGAAGGGCGCGATGAGTTTCTCGGCCTCCTCGTCGGAGCCGAGGTGGGTCACCCGGACGTGGGCGAGGAAGCGGCCGCGCAGCGGTTCGGAGATCTCCGGGACCGGCGGGAAGTTGAGCAGCGCCACGGAGCAGGTGAAGGCGTCGGGCGCGGCGCGGACCACCTCGGGGAAGGCGCGGAGCACGGCCTCGACGTTCTCGGCGGGGAAGTAGATCCCGCCGCCGTAGAAGGAGGTCACGGGGAAGAGTCCGATCTCCAGCTCGGTCACGATCCCGAAGTTGCTGCGTCCGCCGCGCAGGCCCCAGAACAGCTCCGGTTCGGCCTGTGCGGAGACGCGGTGCAGCGCGCCGTCCGGTGTGACGACCTCGATCGTGACTACGTGTCGGCGGCCCAGCCGAAGGACCGGCCCAGGAACGGGCTGAGCCCGCCGCCGAGGGTGAAGCCGACAACTCCCACCTGGGAACTGGACCCGTTCAGCGGCGCCAGACCCGTCGCCTGGGCGGGCTCCACGACGTCCGACCAGAGCGCGCCCGCGCCCACGCGGGCCACGGCACCCTCGGCGTCGATGTCGACCGTGCGCATCGCCCGCGTCGTGACAAGCAGGAAGTAGTCCGCTGTGGGGAAGGGCTGGTGCCCGGTGGCCATGACCCCGACTGGCAGGTCACGCGCGGCGGCGAAAGCGACGGCGGCCCGTACGTCGTCGGCGCCGGCCGCCGCGACGACCGGGCAGGGCCGCTGCCGCGACCGCAGGTTGAACCCCGCGATCGCCCCTATGTAGCCCGGGGCGTCCGGGGTGAACACGGATCCCTCGATCCGGTCGGCCAGTTCGGCGACGGTGTCCGCTCCGAGAACGATCCGCCCCTGGTAGTCGGTCATGATGCTGTGCCTTTCGTCGGAGAACCGGCCCTGGCCGACGGTCACTCGGGAGCGCAAGGGAACAGTTCCGCGACGCGACACGGCGACGGAGGCATCCCGGAGGACCAGGTGCCGTCTGGTCGCTGCTACGGCACACACTCCGAAGAGGTTCACTGTCCGCGTACGCCTGATCGCGGCGCGGGTGGGACGGTCTAGCTGAAGGCGGCCAGCACGGAGGGGCTGTCCGCGAGCCAGTCGCACTCCTGGTCCGTCCCGGCGGGCACGTTCGCCCCGGGCCCGAGGGTGGGTGTCCAGTCTGTCCAGCAGCACCCCCACCGCGTGCCGGGCGAGCGGTTCCAGCAGGCCGGCGTGCGTCTCCCGCCCCGGTCGATCCAGACCCGCGCGTCGCCCGCGGCGGTGGGGGTCGGCAGCCCGAACATCGCGATGACCGCCAGACCGACGGCCGATACCGCTCTGCGGTCGGGCGGTGCTCCCGGGCAGCCCCAGACACCGAGCAGGATTCTCTCCGCGTCCGCGAAGCGACCGCCCCGGACCGCCAGCACTCCGCGCAGATTGGCCACGGCCGCCTGGAGATCGTCCGCGCTCAGTTCGTCCGCGAGCCGGCTCACGTCCACGAGCCGCTGCTCGGCCAGCGCGAACTCGCCCTCGGTGTTGTCCAGGCAGACCAGCCTGAGCAGCACATACGCCCAGCGGGTGCGCGCTCCTACGGCACGGAGGATCCGGGCGGCTTCGGTCCACTGCTCGCGGGCCCGGGCACGCAGGCCGTCGCTCTCGTCCGCGTCGCCGCAGAGGGTGAGGGAGAAGACCCGGGCGAAGTCGTCGTCGGCCGCGCGTGACGCCGCCACCGCGATCAGCCCGTGCCGACGGGCCCCTCGACGTCACCGTGCTGAAGACAGTAGGTCGACCAGTTCGTCTGCAGGACCGCCCGGTCCCAGTGGAATTCCGTGCCCGCTACGGCGGCCTCGGCCACGGCGAAGCTCTTCTCGACGTCGTCGTGTCCGTTGAGCAGCGCGTAGAGCGTGTCGTAGCAGAGGCCCAGGACGGCGAGGTCGGGGTTCTTCGCGTGTTCCCACGCCGCCTTGTGCCGCTCGACGTAGGAGCCGGCCTCCTTGTGATGGCCGGCGACGTGATGCAGCCAGGTGAGCCAGGCGATGGTGTAGAAGAGCGCCCACTCGTCCTCCTCGGTGGGCACTCCGATCCGCCGCCGGCTGTCGCGTCGTAGGCCTGGAGAGCGCGTTGGAGTCGGTCGATGCCCTCTTCCTCGCGACCGCTGATGAACCAGAAGTAGCCCAGCCGCGCTTCCAGCAGCAGGGCCTCGGTCGGGCGTGATCTGGCCGGCATCACGTCCGCTGCCGCCCTGATGTCGGCGGACTCGTCGGTGAGGCGTCCGGTCCACTTCCGCTGGTCCCGGGATGAGAGGCCCGCGCTGCCGTCGCGGACGAAGCGTGCGGCCCACGCCATGAGGCGTTCCTCGGCCTCCGGCGCCCAGCCCTCCTCGTGGAGCCGGGTGAGCGCGTACTCGCGGACCGTCTCCAGCATCCGCAGCCGGTTCCCGTCAGGTGTGGAGACCGGGACGAGCAACGACTTGTCGACCAACTGCCCGAGTACATGGAGGAGTTCGGCACTGCACGCCCCGGGCAGCGGAGTGACCGCCTCGATGAGTTCGAGGGAGCAGCCGCCCACGTACAGGGCCAGTTCCGTCAGCAGTCGCTGTTCGGTGGTGTCGAGGAGGGCGTAGCTCCAGTCTAGGACGGCACGCAGGGTGCGGTGTCTGGCCGGCGCGGTGCGCTCGCCCTTGGTCAGCAGGGTGAAGCGGTTGTCGAGGCGGGCCTCGATCTCGCGGACGGACAGGAGCCGGACGTGCGCGGCGGCGAGTTCCACCGCGAGCGGCAGTCCGTCGAGCCTGCGGCAGAGGCGGCAGATGTCCCGCAGTGCCGCCTCGTCCGGGGCGAAGGACGGGTCGATCATGACGGCACGGGTGCCGAACAGGTCGGCGGCCTCCTCGTCCGGCATCGGCGCCAAGGGGAACAGCACCTCGGCCGCGACCTCCAGCGGTGCCCTGGTGGTGGTCAGGACGGTCAGTGCGGGACACCGGCCCAGCAGCGTCGCCACAAGCGGGGCCACGGCGTCGAGCAGGTGCTCGCAGTTGTCGAGCGCGAGCACGGCAGACCGTCCGGCCAGGAACGAGGTGATCCGGTGCATGTAGTCGTTCGGCGGCTGGTCCGGCCGGACGGAGGTGTCGGACAGACCGAGCGCGGAGGCGACCACCGCGAGCACGTTCGCGTCGTCGGCCGCGGCCAGATCGACCCACCAGACGTTGCAGCGGGACGGCTGGACCAGCGCGCACACCTCGAGCGACAGCCGTGTCTTGCCGACGCCTCCCGGGCCCAGCACCGTCACCAGCCGCTCGCGGTCGACGACCTCGCGCAGCGCGGTCAGCTCCCTGCGCCTGCCGATGAACGGGCCGAGGGGTCGGCTCAGGTTGCCCTCGCCGGGAGCGGACCGGACGTCCGGGTGCGACGCAGACAGGTCGGTCGGAGAGGGGGACCGACCGTCCTTCGCGTGCCGCGTCGGGCTGTTGGAGCGACGGATCGTGGCGGAGTATCGCGGCGTGCAGGGCGCTCAGCTCCGGCGAAGGAGCGACACCGAGTTCGGACTTCAGGAGCCGGCGGCCCGTGTCGTGGACGTCGAGGGCTTCCGCGAACCGCCCGCAGCGGTAGAGCGCGAGCATGAGTCGGGCCCGGGACCGCTCGCGGAGCGGGGCGAGGGACAGCAGGGCCTGCAGTTCGGGGACCAGCTCGTTCGCGCGACCGAGTTCGAGGCCCGCGGTGGCGGCGTCCTCCAGAGCGCCCAGTCGTAGATCCTCCAGGCGCGTCCGCTCGATCCTCGAAGGCCCGTCCCGTCAGGCCGTCCAGGGCGCGACCGCGCCACATCGACAGCCCCAACCGCAGGGTGCTCTCGGCCTGTTGGTACTCCTTCGCCGCCAGGTGGTCACGGCCTTCGCGGACCGCGGCCTCGAAGGCGGGCACATCGATCTCGTCCTCCGGCCCCAGGACGATCCGGTAGCCGCCTTCACCCCGCGCACCTGGCCGCCATCGCCCACTGGATGCACCACGCCTCGTGGGTGGTCGTGGACATGCATGTCCAGTCGACCTGTATATCGGGGACGTCCGGGGGCCCGGGGGTCGGCCGAAGTGGCGGGCCGGTCGCCCTGCCGCCAGGCTGACGGCAGGCGTACCTGCGCGCAGGACGGACAGCCGTATCGCAGACAGACAGCCGTACAGGGGACTGACGTACAAGGGACTGGTTCCACATCCAGATCGATCTGACCGGACGCACCGCCCTGGTGACGGGCTCGACGCAGGGCATCGGCGCGGCGATCGCCGCCGGACTCGCGCGTTCCGGCGCCCGGGTGGGGGTGAACGGCCGGGACGAGCGGCGGGTCGAGGAAGGCGTGGCACGGCTGGCGGCGGAAGTACCCGGTGCGGACTTCGTCCCGGTGGCGGCCGATGTCGCGAGCGAGGAGGGCGCTCAGCGCGCCCTGGAGGCGCTGCCGGAGGTGGACATCCTCGTCAACAACCTGGGCATCTTCGGATCCGCCGACCCGTTGGAGATCAGCGACGAGGAGTGGCGCCGCTACTTCGAGGTCAACGTGCTGGCCGCGGTCCGGCTGACCCGGATGTACCTGCCGGGCATGACGGAGCGTGGCTGGGGACGCATCCAGTACATCGCCAGCGACTCGGCGATCGTCATCCCGGCCGAGATGATCCACTACGGCATGTCCAAGACCGCGCTCCTCGCCGTCGGCCGCGGCTTCGCGAAGCAGGCGGCGGGCACCGGCGTGACGGTCAACTCGGTCATCGCCGGTCCCACCCACACCGGCGGCGTCGAGGACTTCGTCTACGAACTCGTCGACCGCGAACTGCCCTGGGACGAGGCCCAGCGCGAGTTCATGCGGAAGCACCGGCCGCAGTCCCTTCTGCAACGGCTGATCGAGCCCGAGGAGATCGCCCACATGGTCGTCTACCTCAGCTCCGACCAGGCCTCGGCAACGACGGGCGGAGCGCTGCGCGTCGACGGGGGTTACATCGACTCGATCGTGCCCTGACGGCGCGAGGCCGCGGGTGGGCGCACGCAGTTGGCCCGAACACCTCTGCACGGCGCCACGCCGCGCACTAGGAGGTGGCACATCGCGAAGCGGGCGGGTGACGCTCCCTCCCGCAGGGCACGGCCATGGGCTGCGGCCTGCCGCCCGGACACCCCGTCCGGTGCGCACCATGTGCGGGGCGGTCTGTCCGACGCGTACTTCTCGCTGCGTGGGAGTGGCCGCGCCGGTCCCGCTCACCACGCTGCGCCCGATGCGGGGTTTCGCATCGGGCGGCGAGTGGGGTGCGGCCATCCTGCTGGTGGCGGAGCGCGGGGATTCGCGACGGTGCGGGTTCTGGGCGTCGTGGGCATCGTGGCCCCAACCCGGCGCGCCCGCACGGCAGTTGCTCGCGCCGGGAGCGCCCCCTCTGCTCACCGCCGCCCTTGCGGACGAGGCCCGGCACACGCTCGCACCTCCTGGCGAGTACGCGCGGTCCAAAACCCACCGCCTCTCGTACGCCCCGTACATAGCAAGAGTCACCCCCGTCCCGGTCCCGTCAACCGCCGCAGCCTCAGGGCGAGTTGCACCTCCAGGGCGCGTCCCGGTTCCTGCCAGTCCTCGCCGAGGAGTCGGCCCACGCGCTCCAGCCGCTGGGCGACGGTGTTGACGTGGACGTCCAGGTCGTCCTTCGTCCGGGCCGGGCTCATGCCGCAGGCGAAGTACGCGTCGAGGGTGAGCAGCAGATCCGTGCCGCGTCGCTCGTCGTACCGCACGACCTGTCCGATGGTCCGCTCGACGAAGCCGCCGATGTCGCGGTCCCCGGCGAGGAGCAGCCCGAGGAAACCGAAGTCCTCGGCGGCGGCCCCGTCTCCGGCACGGCCCAGCAGCCGCAGGGTGTCGAGGCAGCGGCGCCCCTCCTCGTAGGCGGCGGCCACGGCGTCGGGCCGGGCGACGAGTTTCGCCACGGGGGCGGAGGCGCCCACCGTGACCGCTTCGTGGACCGCCGTTCCCAAGTGGCCGGCGGTGCGTCGGGCCAGGTCCGTGGCGGTGTCGCCGGGGTCGAGGGGCAGCAGCAGGACGGTGCCTCCGTCGCGGGCGGCGGCGAGTCCGTGCCCGGTCCCGGCGAGGTGCGAGGCGGCGGACCGGAGGCGGCTGCGGGCGGCGGCCTCCTGGTCGGCGTCGGCGGCCGTGCCGTCCAGCCGGGCGGCGAGTACGACATGGGTGGCGTCCAGGTCGGTGTCCAGCCTGGCCGCACACTCCCGCAGCAGACGCGGGTCGCGGGCGCGGGCGTCGAGCAGATCGTCCAACAGCTCGCCGCGGACGCGCTGTTCGGCCTCGGCGGCGGACCGTCGGGCGAGCAGCAGCAGGGAGGTGACCATGGCGGCTTGCTCCAGGGTGCGCCGGTCGACGGGGTCGAGCCCGGGGTGGCCGCGCAGCACGAGTGCGCCGAGCGGTTCGCCGCCGACGGCCACGGCCGCGATCCAGTCGTCCCGGTGCCGTACCGCGTGCCCCTCGACGCGGGACGCCTCCAGCGCCCTGGCGGGTGTGGCATCGATCTCGCTGAACTCCACGTCTCCGCCGAGGACTTGGGAGACCGCGGCGGCCACGTCGTGGACCCCGGCGCCGCGCAGGACGAGTTCGGCGAGCCGGTCGTGGACGTCGGAGGCGCGCTCGATGACTCCGCCGCGGTCCCGGATGATCTCGTTGGCGCGCTCCAGGCAGGCGAGGGCCGAGCAGGTCTCGGTGAGCAGGTTCGCGGTGTCGACGGCTGCCGCGGCCAGTGCGGCGAACGAGCCGAGCAGTGCGATCTGTTCGCGCTCGAAGACCCGCGCCCGCCGGTCCGCCGCGAACAGGACCCCGATGACCCGGTGCCCCGCCATCAGCGGCACACCGAGGATCGCCACCAGCCCCTCGTCCCGTACCCCGGAGTCGATGGTGGGGGTGTGCTGGAAGCGGTCGTCCTTGAAGTAGTCCTCGGTGACGCACGGCCGTGCCGTCCGGGCCACGAGTCCGGCGAGCCCCTCCCCCATGCCCGGACGCAGTTGCTGGAAGCGGGCCGCGACCGAACCCTCGGTCACCCGCAGGCAAGTGTCGCCCCTCGCCGGGTCGTTGAGGCTGAGGCAGGCCACGTCGCTGCCGAGCAGGGACCGGGCGCGCTGGACGATCGCCTGTAATACGGCGTCCAGGTCGCACAGTCCGGCCAGGTCGTGAGCCGTCTCGAAGAGCGCGGACAGCTCCGCCTCACGCCGTCGGCGGTTCTCCGACTCCGCACGCACACGCAGCGCGAGCCCCTTGGCGTGTTCGAGCCCGGCGATCAGTCCGGCCGCTCTTCCGTCGGCGCGGGCGAGCAGCACCGGCTGCTCATAGGCGTCGGCGGAGGCGCCCCTGGCCAGCAGCTCCAGGAACGGCGCCTCGGCACTGCTCGGTTGCGCCACGGCACCGGTGACGGTGGCGGAACGCTCGGCGGACTGCACGTGATCGCTGGACATGCTCACAGGATTCCGCATCGCCGGGCCGGCCGGTGCGGCCTGTGGATAACTCGAGAACCGCCTGCGCACCGAGGGTTTCAGTGCCCGGTCCACCCGCCGTACGGCACCAGCGCGAGACTGCCGCGTACCGGCTCGGCGCCTGCGTCAGTCGGAACTCGTGGTGTCGAACCAGGTGGGTGCGTCGGCCAGGGTCTGCTTGATCCGGAACAGCTGGTGATCGCTGAGCTCGGGCAGCGCGTCCAGTTCGAACCAGCCGACCTCCAACGACTCGTCGTCGTTCACGGCCGCCTCACCGCCGACGGCCCTGCACTGCAGCGTGATGTCCATGAACTGGCAGGCGTCACCGTTGGGATAGCTGATCGGTCCCCCGGCCTTGACCATGACGACCCGTTCCGCGACGCACTCGACGGCCGTCTCCTCGAACACCTCGCGCACCGCGCAGACCGCGGGCTGCTCACCGGGCTCGGGAATGCCGGAGGGCAGCGCCCACTCGTGGTTGTCCGCCCGCTTGCCCAGCAGGATGCGACCCGCGTCGTCGAAGACAACGGCGCTGACCCCGGGAAGCCAGAGCAGTTGATGTCCCGCGGAGGCCCGGATCGTACGGATGAAGTCAGGAGTAGCCATGCATCGACCCTAACGGGACGGTCCATGGCCGCTCCACGAACTGCCGTGCGTGTGGCGGGCGTACAGCGGGCGTACGGCTACGCGTCGCCCGCGCGTCGTCGGCGCACACCCGCGCCGATCGCCCAGCCGAGGCCGCCGGCGGCGACGAGGACCAGGGCCATCTCGGGCAGGATGCCGAGCTTCGTGGCCGGTGTCTCCGAGGAGCGCAGCGGCACCTTCTGGACCAGGGAGTCGGCCACGAACATGCCGGTCTTCTGGGTGATCTTCCCGTCCGGCATGATGATCGCGCTGACGCCGCTGGTCACCGGGACGGTGACGGTCCGGCTGTGCTCGACCGCGCGGACCCGGGACATGGCGAGCTGCTGGTAGGTCATCTCGCTGCGGTCGAAGGTCGCGTTGTTGCTGGGCACGGAGATCAGTTGGGCGCCGTCGGTGACCTCGGAGCGCACGGCCCAGTCGAAGGCCGCCTCGTAGCAGGTGACCAGACCGATCTTGGCGCCGTTCATCGTGAACACGCCAGGCTTGGTGCCCCGGCTGAAGTCCTGACGGACCATGCTGGTCCAGTTCTTGTTGATCGCCCCGAGAAGCGAGCGCATCGGGAGGTACTCGCCGAACGGCTGGATCTGCCGCTTGTCGTAGGTGTCGGTCGGGCCCTTCACCGGGTCCCAGAGGATCTGCTCGTTGTAGAGCTTGCCACCGCGCTCGACGACACCGCCGACCGAGATGGGAGCGCCGATCGCCTTCGCCGCCTCGTCGATGTCCGTGTACGCCTGGGCGTCGGCGAAGGGGTCGACGTCGGAGGAGTTCTCCGGCCACAGGACCACGTCGGGCTTCGCGACCTTGCCTGCCTTGACCTCGGCGGCCAGCCGCAGTGTCTCCTTGACGTGGTAGTCGAGCACGGCCCGCCGTTGGGCGTTGAACTCCAGTCCCGCGCGCGGGACGTTGCCCTGGATGACCGCGACCGTGGTGGTGCCGTCCTCGGCCTTGTCGCTGACCAGGGACCGCGCGGCCACCGCGCCCACGATCGGTACGGCCACGCTCAGCAGGGCCACGGTCGCGGCGGATCGTTGAACAACCCGGGTGCGCCGCCCCTCCAGGACGAGGCGGACGATCTCGTACAGGCCGAAGCCGCACAGCACGACCGCGAAGCCGAGGACCGGGGTACCGCCGACCGCGGCGAGCGGCAGGAAGACGCCGTCCGCCTGACCGAACGCGATCTTGCCCCAGGGGAAGCCGTGGAAGGGGGCCCGCGCGCGTACCGCCTCACCGGCGATCCACAGCGCCGCCGCCCACAGCGGCCAGCCGGGCAGCTTCGACACCGCGGTGACGGCCGCGCCGACCAGCGCGACGAAGATCGCCTCGACCAGGACCAGGGCGAGCCAGGGCCCGGGGCCGACCTCCACGCCGGTCCACACGAGCAGCGGCAGCAGGAATCCGAGGCCGAAGAGGTAGCCCAGTCCGAGGCCTGCCTTCCAACCGCGGCCACGCAGCACCCACCCGAAGCAGGCGAAGGCGGGCAGCGCCAGCCACCACAGGGTGCGTGGCGGGAAACTGACGTAGAGCAGCACTCCGGAGAGCGCTGCTACGGCGGCCGGAACCAGCCGGACGAGGCGGGCGAGGCGCGATACGGGCACGGCCTTCGGCTCCAGCTGGTCCGACTCGTCCACGGAAGTTGCGGTGACGGTCACTCCGGGAGTGTACGGCGGTGGACCTTGGCGCCGACAGCGCGGTCCGGACGGCGGTACAGGGCACGGAGCGACGGGGTACAGGGCACTGAGCAGGGCCGCAGCAGCATCGTTCCTGCGCAACTCGTCCACAAATCGGTCATCAGCCGTTACGGTGAGCCGGAGCCCCTGTTGTGCGGTCGGTCCAGGCCAGGACGGTGGGGGCCGGTCACGGGTCGGGGCGGCCCGGTTCAGGGGGCGGCGGGGTGGGTTCCACGGGGATGGCGTCGGCGACCGGTCCGGACGCCGACAGTGAAAGACGAAACGTTTCGGACGCGGCGGGCATCGCGGTGCTCGGATCGTGTGCCGCGTGGTCGCTGATCACCGCGGCCATGCACGACGGCCGGCCCGAGGGAGTGCTGCTCGCGGTTCTCGCGGTCGCGGCCGGTTACGCGTCGGGGCGGATCTCCGGGGCGCTCGTCCCGGTCGCCGCGCCCTGTGTGGGTGCGCTGGCCGGGCTCGGTCTGGCGCTGGCCGAACCGCATCTCGCCTTGGGCCCCCAGTTCGCGGTCCCGCTCGGCCACGCGGGTGCGAGCGCGGCCCTGCTGACCCTGGCGGTGGGTTCCGCGTGCTGCTCGGCCTGGAGCGCGTCGGCACCGGTGCTGAGGCTCGGGCTGTGGCTGCTGGCGGCCGGGATCACGGTCACCGCGGCCGTCCTGGGCTCGGTCACGGGATTCGTCCTGTCCACGGCGGTGCTGCTGTGCTCGCTCGCCGCCGGCCGGATGCGACACCGCGGTCCGGGCATCGCGGGCCTGGGCCTGGCCACGGCGCTGGTGACGGGCGCCACCTGGGCCGTCGCCGGAAACGTGCTGCCGGACGGGCTGGCCGCGTCCCTTGAGGGTCAGTTGACCCCGCACCGGATCCAGTTGTGGCAGGACGCCCTGCACATGGCGCATCAGGACTCCGCCCTGGGCGTGGGCCCCGGGCGCTTCGGGGAGCTGAGCGGCGCGGCGGCCGAGGCGTTGCTGCCGGACGGCAAACCGCACTCCGCGCCGCTCCAACTGGCGGCCGAACAGGGCATCTTCGGCGTACTCCTGCTGGCGGCGGCCTTCGGCTGGATCCTCCACGCGCTGTGGCGCACGACGCGCTCCACCCCGATCGCGCTCACCGCGGCCGCCGCGCTGACGGGGCTCGCGCTCATCGCCTCGGTCGGCAACGCGCTGAGCTTCACCTCGGTGTCGGTCGGCGCCGGTTTCCTGGCCGGGCTGGCCACGGCCCACCCGATCGCCGAGGACGCCTCACGCACCGCACCGGACGCACACGCGCGTGGCGACCGCCCGGCCCCCTGAAGGAGTCAGTGCACCGCGCCGGGCGCGGGCGGCGCCAGCCGGTCCGTGATGATCCGTACGGCCGCCTCCGCGTTGTCCACGGTGATCGTGAACGTGTGCCCGTCCCACAGCCGCAGCACGATGCCCTCGCCGCGCCGTACGACGACGGCGGTGCCCTTCTCGGGCCGCCAGCGGTAGCCCCAGCCGCCCCACTGGCGCGGGGTGACGTGCGGGGCGAACTCGGCGCCCGCGACGCTCGCGAGGAGGATGCGGCGGCGCGGCAGACCGATGTGGCCGCAGCGCACTTCGAGGCACTCCGTGTCCACCTTCAGGCCGACGTGCACGAAGGCGAGCGTGCCGAACAGCATGAGCAGTCCGGCCGCGATGCACCCGACGACGGACATGACGAGCGGGGCGATGCCGGACGTCCAGGTGGAGTCCACGGCCAGCTCGATGCCGAGCGCCATGCAGGCGGCACCGGCGAGCGCCAGCAGCCACTGGAACCGGTTGGTCGCGCGTCCGGTCCAGACCTCGGTCTGCGGGAAGGTTTCGTCGCGGGGGTGGTCCCTCATGCCTACGAGACTACTCAGGTTTCGCTGCGCGGGTACGTCGTTGCACAGGGTGACCGTTTTGTGGGGCGATACGGCGAACGCGTAGAGCCCGGTTCGTCGCCGGTGGTCAGTGGGCGGGGGTGACCGCCCGCAGGAGCCGGCCCTCGGCGTAGACCGACGCGGCGGCGGGCAGCTCTCCCTCTCGGCCGTTCAGGAGCACCGTCAAGGTGCCGTCGGCCGGTGCCTCGGGTGCGGGCTGTTCACCGATCCGGCGCAGCGCCTGGGCGGCCACCGCGTCGGCGGAGCCGTGCAGGACGAGCGGCGGGCGGTCGGGGCGCTGCACGGCGGCGCGGATGCGTTCGGCGACCAACTCGTAATGGGTGCAGCCCAGGACGACGGTCGTTACATCGCCGGGGGTCAGCTCCGCGGCCGCGGCGACGGCGGCGTCGATCGCCGCCTCGTCCCCGTGTTCCACGGCTTCGGCCAGCCCCCAGCACGGGACCTCGGTGACGGGAACACCGTCGGCGAAGTCCTTGATGAGGCCACGCTGGTAGGGGCTGCCGGTGGTGGCGGGCGTCGCCCAGATCGCGAAGGGCGTGCCACCGGCCGCCGCCGGCTTGATCGCCGGGACCGTGCCGATGACCGGGATACCGGGCTCCAGGCGGTCACGCAGGGCCGTCAGGGCGCGCACGGTCGCGGTGTTGCAGCCGATGATCAAAACGTCGGGCCGGTGCGCGGCGGCGGCCTCGGCGACGTCCAGCGCACGCCGGGTGACGTCCTCCGGTGTCCGCGGTCCCCAGGGCATGCCCTCGGGGTCCAGGGAGAGCACGAGATCCGCGTCGGGGCGCACCCGCCGTACCGCCGCGGTGGCCGCCAACAGACCGATTCCGGAGTCCATGAGCGCGATCTTCACCCGGCCACGATAGACGATGGCCTCGGTGGAGCAGCTCCCGTGGGGCAGACTGCGGCCGTGAGCGCCATCGTGTGGATCGCCGCCGGATCTCTCGCCGCCTGGCTGTGGCTGCTGTTCTGTCAGGGCTTCTTCTGGCGCACGGACATCAGACTGCCGACCCGCACCGACCCGGACGACTGGCCGTCGGTCGGTGTGGTCGTCCCCGCCCGTGACGAGGCCGCCGTACTGCCCGAGAGTCTGCCCTCGCTCCTCGCCCAGGACTATCCCGGGCGGGCGGAGATCTTCCTTGTCGACGACGGCAGTTCGGACGGCACCGGGGAGCTGGCCCGCGAGCTGGCGTCCCGGCACGGCGGGCTGCCGCTGACCGTGGACTCCCCCGGCGAACCGCCCGCGGGCTGGACGGGCAAGCTGTGGGCCGTACGGCACGGTGTCGGGCTGGCACGCGCGCGTGACCCTGAGTACCTGCTGCTGACGGACGCCGATATCGCGCATGCCCCGGACAGCTTGCGGGAGTTGGTGGCGGCGGCGCGCGGCGGCGGGTTCGACGCCGTGTCGCTGATGGCCCGGCTGCGCGTGGAGAGCGTGTGGGAGCGCCTCGTGGTGCCGGCGTTCGTCTACTTCTTCGCCCAGCTGTATCCGTTCCGCCGGATCGGCATGAAGGGGGCCCGTACCGCGGCCGCGGCGGGCGGCTGTGTGCTGCTGCGCGCCGACACCGCCGAACGGGCGCGGATCCCGGACGCCATCCGGCACGCGGTGATCGACGACGTGGCGCTCGCCCGTGCCGTCAAGGGCGGCGGCGGTCACATCTGGCTGGGGCTCGCCGAGCGGGTGGACAGCGTGCGCCCGTATCCGCGCCTGTACGACCTGTGGCGGATGGTCTCGCGCAGCGCGTACGCCCAGTTGCGGCACAACCCGCCGCTCCTCCTGGGCACCGTCCTCGGGCTGGCGCTGGTGTACCTCGTGCCGCCCGTCGCCCTGGTCACCGGTCTGGCCGTCGGGAACACGGCGACCGCGGTCCTCGGCGGTCTCGCGTGGCTGGTGATGACGGGGACGTACATCCCGATGCTGCGCTACTACGGGCAGCCGCTGTGGCTCGCTCCCCTGCTGCCGTTCACCGCGTTTCTGTACCTCCTGATGACCGTCGATTCCGCGGTGCAGCACTACAGGGGACGCGGTGCGGCCTGGAAGGGCCGCACCTACGCGCGTCCCGACGCCGTCGTCGGCGACGAGAGCTGAGCGGTCACTTGCGGCCCGGGGTCCAGTTCATGCCCCACCCGTAGACGCGGTCGACGGTCCGCTGCGGACTCACCCCACGCTCGGGGACGAGGTACTGGACCTCGCGCTGGACGACGAGATCGCCTCCGGTGTTGGTGATCAGCGCGAGCGCGCACACCGTGGAGGGCACCGTGCACTCGTCGAGCGAGAAGTCGATCGCGGCGCCGTGCTGCGGCTGGAGCGTGACCGTGGCGTGCAGGTCGGCGAAGGAACGCGCGCCTTCGTAGATGGTCACGAAGACGAGGATGCGCCGGAAGTCGCGAATGTGGTCCAGGTTGATGGTGAGGTTCTCGCCGCTCGACGACGCGCCGCTGCGGTCGTCGCCGTCGAGATGGATGTACGGGGGCCGCTGCAGAGAGCCGAACGCGTTGCCGAGGGCCTGGACGACGCCCTTGCGGCCGTCGGCGAGTTCGTACAGGGCGCACAGGTCGAGGTCGAGGTCCGCGTGCATCGCGACCGCCCGGCCGCGCTTGCTGCCCCAGCCCGAGAACTGCTTGCGCACCTCCCAATTGAGGTTCACGCGCATGGCGCCCGAGGTGCCGCCCTGCTTGGTCAGGGAGACCGAGGGGGCCGCCTTGGTGAGCGTCACCTTGGTCAGCCGTACGGGGGTCGCCGGAGGGGGCGAGGGCGGGCCGGCAGGAGGAGCCATGGGCATGGGCGGGGGCAGATTCACGGGCGGTCCGGAGGGCGGGGGCATGGTCGCGGGCCCGGTGGGCGGCGGCATGGTCACGGCCGGTGCCGGTGCCGCCTGCTGCGGCTCGTCCACGGTGATGCCGAAGTCGGTCGCCAGGCCTTCGAGCCCGCTGTCGTAGCCTTGGCCGACGGCCCGGAACTTCCAGGCGCCCTGGCGGCGGTAGAACTCGCCGAGCACGAAGGCGGTCTCGACCGTCGCGCCCGCGCTGTCGAAGCGGGCGACCGCGGTGTTCTGCGCGGCGTCCCGGACCTCGATGTACAGATCGGGGACCTGACCGAACGTTCCGCCGTCCGACGACGCGGCGAGGACGACGCGGTCGACGGCGGGCTCCACGCGCGCGAGGTCGACGAGCAGGCTGTCGGTCACCCGCCCGCCGGTGTTGCCCTTGCCCTCGTGCCGGACCGCGCCGGAGGTGTGCGCCGGCTGGTTGTAGAACACGAAGTCGCCGTCGGAACGGACCTTCCCGTCGACCAGCAGCAGCGCCGAGGCGTCGGCGTCCGGAACGCCGGGTCCGGGCCGCCAGCCCAATTCGACGCGCAGTGCCGTCGTCGGCACCGGAACATTCGATCCTTTCGGCATCGACATGTCTGCCCCCATCACGTGTCGCCGCGCCAGGACGCGCCCGGCAGCCCATCGGGTGTCTACCCGCACAACCTATTCCCCGGGGCGGCGAACGCCCATCAGGGACGCGACAACACCTGTGGCCAACCGCTGGTAACCCGCCGGGAACTCGGCCTTTACACGATCCGAACACCGATCGATGCCCTTTTTTGCCAAGTTCGCTCGCATTGGGGATCCCGTGCCACCCCCGACACGGAAAACAACCCTCTAATCGGTCTCCCCAACCACCACATCGTGGGCTTAACTTATGTGCCATGACCTCCCCCCGCTCCACTTATGGCGGCGGCTACTACTCCGCCTCCTTCCCGGACACTCCGATCTACGACTCCCTAGTCGCCGAACGGGGTACCCCGCAGATCGCCCCGATCCGGGTCCCCGCCGCCTACGACATGCCGGGGAGCAACCTGCCGGCGCTCCCGTCGGCACTGCCCGCCCTCCCGGCGGGTCCCTCGCAGGCCTCCTACGGCGGCTACCCGCAGGCGCAGCAGCCGTCCCCGTTGCAGCAGGCGCCCGCCGCCTACATCCCGCAGCAGGCCCCGCCGCGCGGTTACGGCCAGCAGCAACAGCAGCCGCGCCCGATGGCGGCTCCGGCCGGCTACGAGGCGATGCGTCCGGCGGCTCCCCGCCCGGCTCCGGCGCCGTACCAGCAGGACCCGTACAACAACCAGCAGCAGTACCGGGGCGGTTACTGATCCGTACCCTGCGTTGTCAGTGTCACCTGGCACGATGAGGTGATGGGGAATGCGGAGCTGCGGTCGATCCACGTTCATCCGGTCAAGGCGCTCCGGGGTTTCTCGCCCCGGGAGGCTCTCGTGGAGCCTTGGGGGCTGGCCGGTGACCGACGCTGGGGGCTGATCGACGACGGGGGAAAGGTCGTCACGCAACGCGAGCACCCGCGTCTCGCACTGGCCGCCGCCGAGCTTCTGCCCGGCGGCGGTGTTCGTCTGTCCGCACCCGGCCGTGGCCCACTGACCGTGCCCGTTCCGGAGCCGGTCACCACCGTGGCGATGGAGATCTTCGGTACGAAGGTCGACGTGGTGCCGGGGCCGGACGCGGCGCGCCTCTGGTGCAGCGACTATCTGGGCTTCGGCGTCCGTCTTGTCCACATGGACGATCCCGCCACGCGCAGGCCCCTGGACCCGGACTACGCGCTTCCCGGTGAGACCGTCGGTTTCGCCGACGGCTATCCGCTGCTGCTGACCTCCGAGGCCTCCCTCGACGCCCTCAACTCCCTTGTCGCACAAGGGGATCACCCAGCCGAGGGGCCGCTGCCCATGAACCGGTTCCGGCCCAATGCGGTCGTCGCGGGCGCCGCACCCTGGGCCGAGGACGACTGGTCGGGTGTCGTGATCGGCGAGGTCGCCTTCCGGGTAGCGAAGATGTGCGGGCGCTGCGTCGTGACCACCACCGACCAGGGCACCGCCGAGCGAGGCAAGGAGCCGCTGCGCACCCTGGCCCGGCATCGGCGCATCGGCGGCAAGCTCGTCTTCGGGCTGAACCTGGTGCCCCGGTCCACCGGCACGATCCGTGTCGGGGACCCGGTCCGGATTCTCGGGTAACCGGAGTTCCGCATTCACGCGCGGCCGGAGTTCCGCCTATGAGCGCTCGGGGCGGGAACCCTCCCCGTGGGCCCGGTCGTTGAGATCCCGTGAGAAGTTCGTGAGAGGCCTTGGGAGAGGTGATTTCGCTCTCTCTTTGACGGGGCTCTTGGGCGAACGGCCGGGCGCGGGGTTATCACGGAGCGGGAAGGGGGTGCGGGACGGTGGGAGCAATCAGGGGTCTGTGGCGTTGGCGGCGCAATCCGCTGCGTCGCGCTACCGATCTGGTCGAGGCCTGGCTGGCCCTCGTGGTCCTGCTGGTGGTCCTGGTCGCCGCACCCGTGATCGGTTCGCTCGTCGGCATCGTCGCGCAGGACACCCTGCAGCGGTCGGTGCGGGAGCAGCGCGCGGACCGGCACGTCGTGACGGCGACGGTGGTCAAGAAGCTGAAGGGGGCCGAGATCGACCCCGACCCCGACTCGGCCACCGCGCGGGACATCCGCACCCGCGTCCTCGCCGACTGGACCGCCCCGGACGGCACCGCACAGCACGGCACGATCATGGCGAACCTGAACACCCCGCACGCGGGCGACCACTTCAGGCTCTGGACGGACCAACAGGGGCACATAGTGGCCCGCCCGCTGGACTCGGCCACGGCGACGACGCACGCCGTGCTCGCCGGGCTCGGCGCGGCACTGCTGGCCGCCGGGCTCGTCGACAGCGCCAGACGGTTCGTGCTGTGGCGCATGGTCCGCCGCAGGTACGCGCGTTGGGACCGGGCCTGGGAGCGGGCGGGCCCGGACTGGGGCCGGACCGGCACCGGCAGCTGACAGCCTTCCAACTCTGGTCAACCCACCGTCCGCACGCACGCTACGGTGGACCGGCGAAGGCTTCGGCATCAACCCGCGTACCACGAGGTGGGGGCACAGCAGCGCCATGGCACAGGGCACGGTCCAGGTGACGCACACCGGTACATCGCGGTGGCGGCGCCGCACAGGTGAGTACGCGTCGCTCGCCGCCGCCCTGGAGGCCGCGGCCGAGGGCGACGTACTGACCGTCGCTCCCGGCACCTACCGGGAGAACCTCGTCGTGCAGCGGTCGGTGACCCTGCGCGGCCCCGAGGGTTCGCCCGGCTCGGTGCGCATCGCGCCCCTGGACGGCGTGCCGCTGACGGTCCGCGCCTCGGCGGTGGTCCAGGACCTGCATGTCGAGGGCCAGGACTCGGCCGCGCCCGCGCTCCTTGTCGAGGACGGCGCACCGGAGTTGACGGATCTGCGGATCGTCACGCGCTCCGCGTCCGGCATCGAGGTGCGCGGCGGCGCCCGCCCCACCGTGCGGCGCTGCACCGTCGACAACCCGGCCGGCATCGGGATCGCCGTACTCGACGGCGGTGGCGGGGTGTTCGAGGAGTGCGAGGTCGTCTCGGCCGGGCAGGCGGGCGTCGCCGTGCGTGGCGGCGGTCACCCGCGCCTGGAGCGCTGCCGCATCCACCACGCCTCGGGGGTGGGTCTGTCCGCGACGGGTGAGAACTCCGCGCTGGAGGCGGTGGGTTGTGAGGTCTACGAGACGCGCGGCAGCGGCGTCCAGATCACCGCCCGCGCCACCGCGCACCTCACCGACTGCGATGTGCACCGTACGACCGCGGACGGCGTCACCCTCGACACGGACGCGGTGCTGACGCTGGCCGACTGCCGTATCCACGACATCCCGGAGAACGCGGTGGATCTGCGCTCCCGTTCGGTCCTGACGCTGACGCGGACGACGGTGCGCAAGTTCGGGCGCAACGGACTGTCGGTGTGGGACCCGGGCACGCGCGTGGACGCCAACCAGTGCGAGATCTTCGACAGCACGGGCGACTATCCGGCGGTGTGGGTCAGCGACGGCGCCACCGCGGTCCTCGACTCCTGCCGGGTGCACGACGTACCGGACGCGCTGTTCGTGCTCGACCGCGGCTCGCGCGCGGACGTCGTCGACACCGACATCTCCCAGGTACGCAACACGGCCGTGTCGGTGAGCGATGGCGCGACCGCGCAGCTCGACGACTGCCGGATCCGGGACGCGGCCACGGGCGCGTGGTTCCGCGACCACGGCAGCGGCGGCACTCTCAACAACTGCACCGTGGACGCCACCCAGACCGGCGTGATCGTCACCAAGGGCGCCGACCCCACCATCGAGCGCTGCACGGTCGACTCCCCCGCAGAGGCCGGCTTCTACGTCTCCGCGGGCGGCCGGGGCACCTTCCTCGGCTGCCGCGTGACGGGCAGCGGCGGCTACGGCTTCCACGTCATAGACGGCTGTCGTACGACCCTGAAGAAGTGCCGTACGGAGCGGTGCGCGCGCGGCGGTTACGAGTTCGCGGACGCCGGACCGGACGCGGGGCCCGGCACCGGACCCGTCGTCGAGGACTGCACCAGCGACGAGAGCGGCCTCAAGCCGCCCACCGCCCATGAGACGGCCGTGGAGACGGCGAGCCAGGCGGCCAGCGTGCTGGGTGCGATCCCCGTCCAGCGCACCGCCGAACAGGGACCCCCGGTCACCGCGACGGAGCCGGAGAAGGAGTCCCGCACCTCCAAGGCCGTCCTCGGCGAACTCGACGCGCTCGTCGGCCTGGACAGCGTCAAGCGCGAGGTGCGGTCCCTCATCGACATGATCGAGGTGGGCCGGCGCCGCCAGCAGGCCGGCCTCAAGGCGGCCTCCGTCAAACGGCACCTGGTCTTCACCGGCTCCCCCGGCACCGGCAAGACGACGGTCGCCCGGCTCTACGGCGAGATCCTCGCTTCGCTCGGCGTCCTGGAGAAAGGACATCTCGTCGAGGTGTCCCGGGTCGACCTGGTCGGCGAACACATCGGCTCCACCGCGATCCGCACCCAGGAGTCCTTCGACAAGGCGCGCGGCGGAGTCCTGTTCATCGACGAGGCGTACGCCCTCTCTCCGGAGGACTCGGGCCGCGACTTCGGTAAAGAAGCCATCGATACGCTCGTGAAGCTGATGGAGGACCATCGCGACGCGGTCGTGGTGATCGTCGCGGGCTACACCGCCGAGATGGAGCGGTTCCTGTCCATCAACCCCGGTGTGGCGTCCCGCTTCTCACGAACCATCACCTTCAGCGACTACAACGCCGAGGAGCTGCTCAGGATCGTCGAGCAGCAGGCCGAGGAGCACGAGTACCGGCTGGCCGAGGGCGCGTCCGAGGGGCTCACGAAGTACTTCACGGCGATCCCCAAGGGCGCCGCGTTCGGCAACGGCCGCACCGCGCGCCAGACCTTCGAGGCGATGGTGGAACGGCACGCGAGCCGGGTCGCCCAGGTCGAGGAGCCGAGCACGGACGACCTGACCCTGCTCTACGCCGAGGATCTGCCCGAGCTGCCCTGAGGCGGCACCTCGGGCCGCAGCCGGGCCAGCAGCCGCTCGCGTTCCTCCGCGAACGCCGGGTCGGCCTGGTAGTCGGAGTGGCCGAGGATCGGCGCGGGCAGCGGGTGCCGCGCCGTACGGCCGTACTCCAGTGGGTCCTTGAGGGGTTCGTGGTCCACCTCGGGGCCACAGTCGCCGGACACGCGCACCGGGCCGCCGATGGGGTCGGTGAGCCGGTACAGATTGCGCCAGCAGTCGACCTCGCGGTGTAGACGGCTGAGTGCGGCCGGTCCGAAGTGGGCGGGGAACCAGCGGCCGTAGAGGCGCTCCAGGGGTGAGCCGTAGGTGAGCAGGGCGACGCGTTTGCGCAGGGCAGGCTTGAGTTGCCAGGCCGCCGCCGCGGCGAGGACGCTGCCCTGGGAGTGGCCGGAGAGGACCAGGCGGCCGCCGGTGGCGCGGGTCCAGGTGGCGATCCGCCAGGTCAGGTCGGGGACCGCGCGCTCGGCGTAGCAGGGCGGGGCGAAGGGGTGGGCGGCGCGCGGCCAGAAGGTGCCGACGTCCCACAGGATGCCGATGGTGCGCCGCGCGGAGGCGTCCTTGTAGGCGCGCCTTCCCCAGGTGACGAAGAGTATGAAGCCGAGCCCGATCATCCAGGAGCCGAGGCCCTGCGAGGTCTGTGCGGTGCCGTGCACGAAGGCGTACGTCTCCTCCCCCGCCTGCTCCGGTGTCCGGTCGGTGGTGAAGGCGCCGACGAGTGCTCCGGCGCCCAGGAGCAGGGTCGCGGTGGAGGCGACGGCGACGAGGAGGGGCCCGCGGTCGGTGAGCGTGGCCATCGCGCGCGTGCCGGCGATCCGGGCGGTGCGTGCCCGGTCCTTGCGCCCGCCCGGGTAGTCGTGGGCCACGGCGGCCAGTTCGCTGCGGCGCAGCCGCCAGGTGCGGTGGCCGAGTCCGGCGCACAGGACGAGGACGACGAGGAGCAGCGGCGGGATCACCGAGGCCTGCCAGGTGAGGAGGACGGGCGGGCCCGCGAGGGACGTTCCGGTGCCGTCCAGCCAGTCGGAGACGCGCTGGGAGACCCCGCCGGACATCACACCGCCCAGGGCGCAGGCCAGCATCGCGACGGCCGGGCCGCCGAGGCCGTGCATCGCGGCGCGCGGGTCGCGGTGGGTGCGGTGCAGCAGGTGGGCGACCACGGCGAGGGCGATCACCAACAGGCCCTGCACCAGGGCGATTCCACCGAACGCGGCATCGCCCGACAGCCGCCCGGACGACTCCCATCCCGGGCGCGACCAGCCGGCGTACAGCAGGGCGAAGGCGAGCGGCAGGAGTGCGCCGAGTGGCAGGCGTCGTACGAGACGGCGGTCGAGCGCCTGGTCGAGGCGGTTCTCGCTGCGGCCGCGACGGCACACTACGTAGACCACGACGAACGCGAGGCCGGCGAGTGCGGTCTCCAGGAGTGTGCCCAGGGGAGCAAGGGTGTCGGGGCCGTCGGGTCGCCGGTCGAAGCGGGCCGTCGGGACGGTGACGGCCGCTGCGACCGTCAGGAGGCCGGCCGCCGTGTGGGCGGCGCGCAGCCGGGCGACCAGACGGCGGCCGTACCAGAAGCCGGGGCGGCCCAGGGAACTGTGGCCGGTCTCGTCGTCGGGTTCGGGTCTGCGGGGCATCGGCTGCTGGGACTCGTACTCGCTCCAGGTACGACGGGAGAGGTACCAGAGGAGGACGGTGAGCGCGGTCGGCACCAGGGCGGCGAGCGCGAGGCGGCGGCCGGGGCGGCTCCACCAGCTGTCCTGCGACAGGGCGGGCGACAGGAAGCCCAGCCAGGTGTGCCGTTCGGCGCACGCGCGCGTGCCGGCGCACTGCCAGGCGGCGAGGTCGAGGGCGACCTCGCAGGCGGCCGCGACGAGCAGCACCGTCAGGGTCAGTCCCGCGAGCCGTACCAGCAGCCCGTAGAAACGCACCGTCCGTTTCCGGTCGCGTGCGGTGGGGCGCATCCAGTGCGCGAGGTTGACGACCATGAACGGCAGCAGCAACAGCCACAGGGCGCGGGTGCCGTTGCCCGAGGTGAGGTTGCACCAGACGTAGGCCTCGCGGATCGGTCCGCCGCGTTTGTCCCCGGGCCTGGACTCGGCGTCGACGTCTGTGGCGCGCCGGAAGACGGCCGCGGTGTCGTCGCCGGTGATCCGCACCGTGCGTGGATCGCCGAGCATCTCCTCGGGTGTGGCGCCGCCCACTCCGTGGACCAGGAGTTCCAGGGCGGGTTCGGTCTGTTCGGGCCGTCCGGCAAGGCTCTTCGCCTCGTCCGTGACGGCGTGTTCCTGTACACGCTCCACTGTTCGCACATCCCCCGTGACGCACTGTCCGACTGTGTCCGTGCTCACACCAGGATCGCGCTTCACGGCGCGTCGCACACGCCCCGTCACCGAATCTCCCCGATCCGTGTGACACCTGGGGGACGGACGATGCCCGAATGACATGTGCGCGTCGGGACAGGCGGTGGCGCGGTGCTTGCGGGGGCGTGCGAGGATTGGGGCGTCCACGCACCGCAGCCGGGGAGAATGTCCTGGTCGGGGCGGGCACGCTGGGCAGTCTGACGGGTTGCGGCGAAAGGACCGGAGCGTACGTGAGTGAGAATCAGAACCTCCTCGCGGAGCAGCGGCGCGCCCTGATCCTCGACGAGGTCCGGCGCCGCGGTGGCGTCCGCGTCAACGAACTGACCCGCAAGCTCGGCGTGTCGGACATGACCGTCCGCCGCGATCTCGACGCGCTGGCCCGCCAGGGCGTCCTGGAGAAGGTGCACGGCGGAGCGGTCCCGGTCGTCGAGGCGAGCACCCACGAGCCGGGATTCGAGGCGAAGTCGGGCCTGGAGCTGACCGCCAAGGAGGACATCGCGCGGACCGCCGCCGAGTTGGTGGCGCCGGGCACGGCGATCGCGCTCTCGGGCGGTACGACGACCTACGCGCTCGCCCACCATCTCCTTGAGGTCCCCGATCTCACCGTGGTCACCAACTCGGTGCGGGTGGCGGACGTGTTCCACGCGGCGCAGCGCACCTCCGGTCAGCGGCAGGGCGCGGCCACGGTTGTCCTGACCGGTGGAGTGCGCACCCCCTCCGACTCGTTGGTGGGCCCGGTGGCCGACCAGGCGATCGCCGCGCTCCATTTCGACATGCTCTTCCTCGGCGTGCACGGCATATCGGTCGAGGCCGGTCTGTCGACCCCGAACCTCGCGGAGGCCGAGACCAACCGCCGGCTCGTACAGTCCGCTCGGCGGGTCGTGGTCGTCGCCGACCACACCAAGTGGGGGACGGTGGGCCTGAGTTCGTTCGCCGCGCTGGAACAGGTCGACACGCTGGTGACGGACGCGGGGCTGCCGGCCGAGGCGCGGGCGGACATCTCCGAGCATGTACGGCTCGTGGTCGCGGGCGAACTCACTGACGGGGCAGACATCTGACGTCCCGTCAGCTAGGGTGACGCCCTCCCCCGACCCGAACTGCCGTTGCGTAGCGGAGGTTTGACCATGGCTCACCGTCTGCGTCCGGTGGGAATCGACTTCGTCGAGACCGCCCCCGTACGACTCGTCTTCGCGCGGGAGGTCGCCGCGTCGCCGGAGGCGGTGTTCCGAGCACTGGCCGAGGACGTGGCCGGCTGGAGCGAGTGGTTCTCGGCGGTGACGGCCGCGCGGCCGACCGGGGACGGGGCGGGGCGGGAGGTTCGGCTGCGGGGTGGGACGCGGTTCGACGAGACCGTGTTGGTGGCCAAGTCGCCTGAGACGTATGCGTATCGCGTCGATGCGACGAACGCGCCGGGCGCTCGCGCGCTGGTCGAGGAGTGGCGGTTGGCTCCTGCTGGGGATGGGACTCGGGTTCAGTGGACGTTCGCCGCGGATGGGGGTGCGGCGTTCAGGGGTGTACTGCGGTTGGCGCGGCCCGGGTTGGGGCGGGCGTTCAAGGACGCGGTGGTGGCGTTGGACCGGCGGTTGGTGCGCTAGGTGCCGTGGTGCGTCTTTTGCCTGCGGGTCCGTTGTGGCTGGTCGCGCCCCGCGGCGGAGCCGCAATCTGACACAGCCCCGCGCCCCTGAAGGGGCGCCCCGCTCAAGCGGCGTTCAGCAGTTCACTATCGCCATACCCCAGTCGCCAGTAGCGAATTGATCGCCTTGCTGTACGGGGTGATGTCCAGGCCCTGTTCCGCCAGCCATGCGTCCGAGTAGTACTTGTCCAGGTAGCGGTCGCCCGGGTCGCACAACAGGGTTACTACGCTGCCTTGTTGGTCTGTTGCGACCATCTCGGCGATGATTTTGAGGGCGCTCCACAGGCCGGTGCCGGTGGAGCCGCCCGCCTTGCGGCCGATGGCTTGTTCCAGGGCTCGTACGGCGGCGACGCTGGCCGCGTCCGGGACCTTCATCATGCGGTCGATCGCGCCGGGGACGAAGCTCGGTTCCATCCGGGGGCGGCCGATGCCCTCGATACGGGAGCCGCAGTCACGGGTGACGTCCGGATCGCCGGTGGTCCAGCCCTCGAAGAAACAGGAGTTCTCCGGGTCGGCGACACAGACGCGGGTGTCGTGCTGCATGTAGTGGACATAGCGCGCGAGGGTCGCCGAGGTCCCGCCGGTACCGGCCGTGGCGACGATCCACGCGGGCTCCGGAAAACGCTCCAACTCCAGTTGGCGGAAAATGGATTCGGCGATGTTGTTGTTGCCGCGCCAGTCCGTGGCCCGTTCCGCGTAGGTGAACTGGTCCATGTAGTGACCGCCGGTCTCCACCGCGAGGGCGGCCGACTCCTCGTACATCTTGCGCGGGTCGTCCACGAAGTGGCACTGCCCGCCGTGGAATTCGATCAGGCGGATCTTCTCCGCGCTGGTCGTGCGCGGCATGACCGCGATGAAGGGGACCCCGATCAACTTGGCGAAGTACGCCTCCGAGACCGCCGTAGAACCGCTGGACGCCTCGATCACCGGGCGCGTGGGCCGGATCCAGCCGTTGCAGAGGCCGTAGAGGAAGAGGGAGCGGGCCAGGCGGTGTTTGAGGCTGCCGGTCGGGTGGGTCGACTCGTCCTTCAGATACAGGTCGATGCCCCAGCGCTCGGGGAGCGGGAAGCGCAGCAGGTGGGTGTCCGCCGAGCGGTTGGCGTCGGCCTGGACCTTGCGGACGGCTTCTTTCAGCCAGCTCCGGTAGGCGGCGTCACTGCGGTCGACGTCGAGGGTGGCACCGGTCAGGGCCTGTGGGGTGGTGCTCACGGCGGGGCTCCTTACGCATTGCGCCGACGGCGTCTCGCGCGGCCGACATATCGATCATAGGCACCTTCCGCACGCTTCCCACCTGCATAAACAGTCCTTTGGGCGGATCAAAGGCGAGCCTGGGGCGTGGGTGAGGCGGGCTGGTGACGGGTGTTCGGCGCGTCTTCGGCGGGCCTGCGGTGAGCCTTCGAAGGGGCTCGGGGGCGCACTCGGGCGAGTGCTCCGGGTACTCACCGTGACCGGTTCGTACGTACTGGTGCTCGACGCCCTCGGCGGGCAGACTGCAGCGGAGCGGGACGAACGTCCTGAACGGGGGCGCACACTGGATCACCAGATGTCCTGGAGCAAGGGGGCGGGGAAGCATGGCGGAGCCGGAGTTCACGGCCACGGGCGTGCGGATCGGGAAGCGGCTGCGTTCGCTCACCCGGGCCGGACAGGTCCGGATCAATGACGGCAGGCTGGAGTTGCTCACCAGTTACGGCAGCGAGATCGACAGCGCGCCGGTGCAGGCGGTGCGGGCGTCGAAACCCTGGTTCGCCCCTGAGGACCGGGCACTGGCCGACCTCAACGGCAACAGGTACCTGTTGACCCTCGGCGAGCACGACCCCGCGCCCGGGCAGCCGGGTCCGCCCGCGGCACGCCGGTTCATCGAGGCCGTGCGCAAGGCGGCGGGGCGCGGCGGCTGATCCGGGGCGCGGTCCGGAGAGCGGCTGATTCGCGTAACGCAGGACCACTGGCCGGCCGCGAGTTGCGAGACCGCGGCCCCTGAGTCACTCTGGTCTCACGTCACTCTGGGTTTACCGGCGATAACGCTGCGAACCAGCCCGCCGGACACAACAGCAGGCGGCCGTTCTCTCGACCACCCTGCTGGATCCGAACTCCGTGTTCTTCCGGACCTCAGTCGGGGAGTCGCAGCCGTGATCAGTCACCCAAGCAGGCACTGCGCGGTGGAGCTCCAAGCCCTGCCGTCGCGGATCGGCCAGGTCCGCAGAATCGTATCTGCGCAATTGCGCTACTGGCATCTGGACCCTCTGATAGACCGGGCCGCGCTCGGTGTCACAGAGCTCCTGACCAACGTCCACCGGCACGCCCAGCCCGACAAGACGTGCGTCGTCGAGATCGAGGTGCGCCTCGACCAGCTCATGGTCTCCGTGCGCGACCACGATCCCCGGCTTCCGGTCGTCGGCGACATCGACGAGGTCTCGCCCACGGCGACCTGTGGGCGTGGGCTCGCGATGGTCGCGGCGGTGAGCGAGAACTGGGGGGTACGGCCGGACGGCGAGTCCGGCAAGGTCGTGTGGTTCACGCTCACCGCGCCTACGCCCACGCCGGCGACTGCGGGGGTGGCGGCTCGGCCACCGCGGCGTGCGGCTGCGGAGAAGCCTGCGCACCGGTTTGTTGCCGAGGTCGAGATCCCCGTCGACGACCGACGGGCCCAGCACGCTCCCGCCCGGTCCGCCGTTGCCGGTTGATCGGGCGGTGATTGGTGTTTCTGGGGGGGGCGGCTTGGTTGGCGGGTAAGTGCGGTGCGGTTGGGCGGTGTTGAACGCCGTCAGGCTGTGACTGGGGCGGTGGTGAACGCCGTCGGGTCATTGCTGGGCTGGTGTTGAACGCCATCAGGCCGTCACTGGGCCGGTGTTAGCCGGTTACCCTCGCGCACCTCCTGTTCGATCACTCGGTGGCAATCGCCCTCAGTACGTCCAGCCGTGCCGCCCGTCGCGCTGGGCGCAAGCCCGCAAGTGCCCCGGCTGCTACGCCTACCAGCGCCACCACGACGAGTTGTACGGGTGGGATCGCGAAGGCGAAAGCGCTGTCGCTCGCGCCGTCCGAGGCCCTGACCAGGACCCACCCCAGGAAGGCGCCCAGAGCCAGACCCCCTACCGTGCCGAAGGCGGCGAGCAGGACCGACTCCCAGCGGACCATGGCCCGGAGTTGGGAACGGGTCTGGCCCACCGCCCTCAACAGGCCCAGTTCTCGGGTGCGTTCGTGGATCGCCAGGGTCAGTGTGTTGGCGATACCCAGGAGGGCGATCAGGACCGCCAGGGCGAGCAGGGCGTAGACGAGGGTCAGCATCATGTCGATGCCGCCGGCCGAGGACTGGGCGTATTCGTGGCGGGTCTGGACCTCGGGGTTGCCGTAGCGGGCTGCGATCTTCTGGACCGCTGCCTTGCCCGTGGCCGTGCTCACGCCGTTCTTGAAGGAGACGGCGACCAGTGTGTCGGAGTCCTGGGTGCGGTGTGGGGCCCAGGCGGCGCGGGTGATGACGTAGTCGCCGGCGAGTTCGGAGCGGCCGTAGACCGCGCGGACCGTGAAGGTCTCCTTCTTGCCGTCGGTGAAGGCCAGTTGGGCCTTGCTGCCGATGGTGAGGTGCTGGCGGGTGGCCTCTGTCCTGGTGATGGCTATGCCGTCGGGGCCCAGGTCGCGGAGGGAGCCCTGGACGCTGCCCAGGTCGAAGGTTCGGGCCAGGGCTGTGGGGTTCGTGACCGTCAACGCCCTTCCCTTGCCGTCCACCTCGGCTACTCCGCGCCCCAGTCCCACTGCCGTGTCCACCTCGGGCAACTGGCTTATCGCCCCGGCCAGTTGGGGGCTCAGTCCGCTGCCGCCCGCGCCGAAGGACGGGGTGCTGACGGCTACGTCACCCGCGAAGGACCGGGACACCGTCTGGTCCATCGTCGCCTTCAACGAGGCGCCGAAGACGGTGAACAGCGACACCACGGCCACCCCGATCATCAGCGCGCTCGCGGTCGCGGCCGTCCGGCGGGGGCTGCGCAGGGCGTTGCGCCTCGCGAGGCCGCCGGTGACACCGCGGAGTCGGTCGAGGGGGCTGCCGAGTACGCGTACCGCCGTGGAGGAGGCCACTGGACCCAGGACGATGAAGGCCACCAGGGCCAGCACAGCGCCAAGTCCCGCCAGGAGCAAGGACGGTGAGATCAGGACGCCGGTGAAGGTGGCCGCGACCGCGAGGACCGCGAGGGTTCCACCGGTCACCGCTCGGGCGCGGGACGCGCCGGACTGGTCCACCATCGTCTCGCGCAGCGCGGCCAGGGGTGCGGTGCGGCCGGCTCGGACGGCGGGCATGAGGGCGGAGCCCACGCAGACGACGATGCCTACGGCCAGCGGTAGGACCATGGAGAGGGTCCGGATCACCAAGTCGCCCTCGGGGAAAGGGAATCCGATGGCCGGGAACAGGAGCTTCAGTCCGGCCGCGATCCCGATGCCGCCCGCGAGTCCGGCCGCCGAAGCGGTCACCGCGACGACACTCGCCTCGGCGACGGTCGCCGCCGTCACCTGGCGGCGGGAGGCACCGATGGCTCGCAACAGGGCGTTCTCGCGGGTGCGTTGGGCGATGACGATCGCGAAGGTGTTGTGGATGGAGAAGGTCGCGACCAGCAGGGCGATGCCGGAGAACACCAGCAGGAACGTGGTGAAGATGGTGAGGAACTGGGACGAGATCATGTCCGTGTTCTCTTGCGCCGACTGTTGACCCGTGATCGCCTCAACTCCCTCGGGAAGGTGGGGAGTCAGGCGGTCGACCAGTTGGCGTTGGCTGATGCCGGGGCCGGCGCGCACGCTGATGGTCGACGCCTGGCCCGGCCTCGCGGTGAGGTACTTCTCGGCGTCGGCCTGCGTCATTCCGGTGAACGTCACCTGGGCCATGCCGTCCTCGCCGCCGAAGGTCGCGAGGCCGACGATCGTCACCTTGACGGGGTCGGGGGTGCGCAGGGTCGTCGTGTCGCCGAGCTTCAAGTGGCCCTTGTCGGCGGCGCCTTGGTTGACCACGACCTCGCCGGACCTGGCCGGGGCGCGCCCCTCGGCGAGTCGGTACGGATTGAGTTTCGGGTCGGTGATCCAGTTGCCTGCGAGGGTGGGCGGGCCCTTGCCGCCGATGGCCTCGCCGTTGGAGCCGACGAGTTGGCCCGCGCCTTGAATGCCGGGGGCGGCGGCCGCTACGCCGGGGACCTGGTCGAGGGCCCGCACCAGGGCCGTGCTCACCGGTTGCCGCACGCCCTGGCTCTCGCCCGGTGTCGTGATGGCGTCGGCGCTGCGCACCACGGCGTCCGTGCCGCTGGTCGCCTCGCCGAACATCGTGTCGAAGTTGGCGCGAAGTGTGTCGCCCATGACGAGAGTTCCGGCGAGGAAAGCGACCCCGAGGAACACGGCGAGGAACGTACCGGCGAAGCGCCTTTTGTGGGCCCGCAGGGAGGACATGCTCAGGCGTAGGGACGCGTTCACGACCTCACCTCGAAGGCCTTGAGACGGTCCAACACCTTGTCGGCCGTGGGGGCTTGAATACGGTCCACCAGGCGGCCGTCGGCGAGGAAGACGACCTCGTCCGCGTGGGCCGCGGCCACCGGGTCGTGGGTGACCATCACGACCGTGCGGTCCGTCTGACGTACGGCGCGGCCGAGCAGGCCGAGGACCTCGCCGCCGGAGCGGGAGTCCAGGTTGCCGGTCGGTTCGTCGGCGAAGACGACCTCGGGGCGGCCCGCGAACGCCCTTGCCACGGCGACGCGTTGCTGCTGGCCGCCGGAGAGTTCCGAGGGGCGGTGGTGGAGTCGGTCGCGGAGGCCGACGATGTCGATGAGCTCGTCGATCCAGTCGTGATCGCCTCTGGCTCCGGAGAGGTCGAGGGGGAGGGTGATGTTCTCGGCGACGGTCAGGGTCGGGATCAGGTTGAAGGCCTGGAAGACGAAGCCGACGCGGTCTCGGCGCAGGAGGGTGAGGCGCCGGTCGTCGAGGGAGCCGAGTTCCGTGTCGCCGATGTGGGCGGTGCCGGAGGTGAGGGTGTCGAGTCCGGCCGCACAGTGCATCAAGGTCGATTTGCCGGAACCCGAAGGGCCCATGATCGCGGTGAAGCGGCCGGCCGGGAAGTCGACGCTCACCCCGTCCAGGGCGCGTACGGCGGTGTCGCCGACGCCGTAGACCTTCACGGCGTCGACGACCCGCGCGGCCGTGCGGGTGGTGGTCGCGGTGGTCATGCCGGGCCGCCTCCCTTGCCGACCCGGCCGAACTGCTCGTCCAGGACGGACAGGCGGCGCCAGTACTCGTCCTCGTCGATCTCGCCGGAGGCGAAGCGGCGGCCGAGGACGGCCAGTGGGGAGTCACCGGTGGGGCGGGGGTCGGCCATCGCGGGCCACGGTCCGCCGCGCCCGCGTCCGCGCCAGGCGGTGCGGCGCAGGACCGTCACCACGCCGATCACCACGGCCGCCCAGATCAGCGGGAAGAACAGGATCCACGGGCCGGGGCCGCCGCCGTTCCAGTTCGCCAGAGTCTGCATGTCGATTCATCTCCAAGGAGCCTTGAGCCCTCGATGGGCTTTCTCGCCGCGCTGTCCTGCTGTGACGTCTTGTTGTGACGTCTTGCTGTGATGTACCGAGACTGGCTCCGAGGAGGGGCGCGGGTCGTCGTACGGCCAGCGGCAGTGTGTGTACCTCCCGGGGAGTACGAGGGGTCGTTCCGGCTGCTCCCTGCGCCCTCGACTTCTGTAACTACTAGTATGTACAGTGGCCGCATGAGCACCCCGGAGCGACTGATCGAGTCCACTCGCGAGCTGTTGTGGGAGCGCGGCTACGTCGGCACCAGCCCCAAGGCGATCCTGGAGCGGGCGGGCGCCGGGCAGGGCAGCATGTACCACCACTTCAAGGGCAAGCCGGAGCTGGCCCTTGCGGCGATCCGGCGGACGGCCGAGGAGTTGGCGGCCACCGCCGTGGGGGTGCTCGACGGGCCGGGAACGCCGTACGAGCGGATCGAGGCGTATCTGCGGCGCGAGCGCGATGTGTTGCGCGGGTGTCCGGTCGGGCGGCTGACGATGGATCCGGACGTGATCGCGAGCGCCGAGCTGCGCGAGCCGGTGGACGCGGCGCTCGACGCGATCCGTGAGCGGCTCGCCGGAATCGTCGAAGAGGGCAAGGAACAGGGCCAGTTCGGGCCGGAGCTGGACGGCGAGGAGATCGCCGCGACGATCCTCGCGACCGTGCAGGGCGGTTATGTGCTGGCCCGCGCTTCCGGGTCACCGGGCGCCTTCGACGCGGGCGTCCGGGGACTGCTCACCCTCCTCTCCCCCATGTCTCCCACCTCTCCCATGTCTTCCATGTCCTCCCGATAGGAGTCCAGGTTCGTGCGGATCACCAGGAAACACCCCGACACCCGGCAGGGTCCGGCGGAGAACTTCACCGGCACGGTGTGGCTCGACGAGCTCGCCGCGCCCGAACCGCCTTCCCGGATACGGGTGTTCAGCGTGCACTTCACGCCGGGCGCGCACACGGCATGGCACACGCACCCGCACGGCCAGGTCCTGCATGTGACCGAGGGCGAGGGGCTGGTGCAGCGCAAAGGGGGTGCCGTCGAGTCGATCCGGGCGGGCGACACCGTGTGGATAGAACCGGACGAGTGGCACTGGCACGGTGCCGCGCCGCGCACGTTCATGACACACCTCGCGGTCGTCGAGGCCGCCGAGGACGGCACCACCGCCTGCTGGTACGAGCATGTCGACCCCGCGAACTACCCGTCCTGAGGAGGCACTTGATGCACGCCATGCAGTACGGACTGACCCTGCCCGGCGATTACGACATGGACGTCATCCGGGGCCGGGTCGCGCGGGTCGGGCATCTGCTCGACGACTGGGACGGGCTCGGCTTCAAGGTGTATCTGCTGCGTGAGCGCGGGGTGCACGGTTCGCCGGTCAACCAGTACGCGCCGTTCTATCTGTGGAACACGGTGGAGGGCATGAACCGCTTCCTCTGGGGCGGCGCCTTCCAGCGGCTCGTCGACGACTTCGGGCGGCCCGAGGTGGCGCAGTGGACGGGCCTTGCCTACGAGGAGGGCGGCAGTGCCGGTTCGCCCGCCGCCTCTGTCGCCGTACGCCGGCGTCAACGGATCCCGGAGGGTGGGGAGTTGAGCGCGGTCATGGAGGAGGCGGTGGACGAGACCCGGCGGCTGGCCGGGGAGGATGGTGCGGTGTTCGCGGCGGCGGCCGTCGATCCGCACAGGTGGGAGCTGGTCCACTTCTCGCTCTGGGAGCACGATGCGCCCAAGGCCGACGGAGATGTCTTCCAGGTGCTGCATGTCTCGGCGCCGGGGCGGGACGCGTTGCCGCGCGGTCGGCAGTGGTGAGTGGCGTCGGCGTCGTCCGTACGGTGCTGGGGGATGTGGACCCCGGGGAGCTGGGGGTGTGCGACGCGCACGACCATCTCTTCCTCCGCAGCCCTCGACTCCCGGGCCAGGAACTGGAGGACGCCTCGGCCGCGCGGGCCGAGCTGGCCGCGTTCCGGGCCGTGGGCGGGGGCAGCGTCATGCAGTGGACGCCGTACGGGATGGGGCGGCGGGTCGCTGATCTGCCGTCGCTGTCCCGCTCCACGGGGGTGCATGTGGTCTGCGCGACCGGGTTGCACCAAGCGGCGCACTACAGCCCGGAGTTGCTGGCGAGCCTGCGGGGCGGGCTGGCCGGGACCTTCGTCGCCGAACTCACGGAAGGCGTCGGCCCGTCCGGGGTACGCGCCGGTTTCATCAAGGTCGCGGGCGGCTTCCACGGCCTCGACGCCCATGCCCGCTGGACGATGACCGCCGCGGCCGAGGCCCACCGCGCGACGGGCGCGCCGATCGCCGTCCATCTGGAGCTGGGCACGGGCGCGCTCGACGTACTCGACCTGCTCTGCGGTGAGTTGGGAGTCGAACCGCACCGGGTGATCCTCGGCCACCTCAACCGCTCCCCCGATCCCGTGGTCCACCGACAGGCAGCCGTGGCGGGCGCCTACCTGGCCTTCGACGGCCCGTCCCGCGCCCACCACGCCACGGACTGGCACATGCCGGACGCGGTCCGCGCCCTTGCCGACGCGGACTTCGGCGACCGCCTGCTGCTCGGCGGCGACACGGTGGTCGCCGGCGCGCGCTCGGTGGACGGCGGCCCGGGAATGCCGTATCTGCTGCGACGGGTGGGGCCACGGCTCGCGGTGGAGCTGGGCGAGGAGCTGGTGGGGCGCGTGTTCAGGGAGAACCCGGCGCGGGCGTTCGCCGTGGAGTGGCGTTGAGGGCAGTCGTCGGAAAGGCCTGCTCCCCTGTGTCGAAGTGACCCACCGCACTCGCTCCCCGGAGCCGGTCGCCGAAGGCTGACGGGAGCCCGATATGTTCGACGCGGACATCGAACATGTGGAGCTCGTGTGCAGACGACAGTGGAGCCGCCCAGAGCGGCGGAGGCGGACGTCGTGGCGGCCGGGTGGCCCAGGTCGTGGCCGCTGCTGTTGCTGGGGGCGGCTGTCGTTCCCGGGCTCCTGCTCTTCTCCGTCGGGCGGTGGCTGGACTCGCCGGCCGTGCAGGCGTGGCGGACCGTGTGTCTCGCCATCACCACGCAGGCGCTGCCCTTCCTGCTGTTGGGTACCGCGCTGTCGGGCGCGATCAACGCGTTCGTCCCGGCGCGGGTGTTCACGAAGGTGCTGCCCAAGCGGGCCGCGTTCGCCGTGCCGGTCGCCGGGATGGCGGGAGTCGTGCTGCCGGGCTGCGAGTGCGCGTCGGTGCCGGTCGCGAACAGTCTGATCGGGCGTGGGGTCACCCCGGCCGCCGCGTTCGCGTTCCTGCTCTCCGCGCCTGCGATCAACCCCGTCGTCCTCACCGCCACCGCGATCGCGTTTCCCGCCAGCCCGATCATGGTGCTGGCCCGGCTGCTCGCCTCGCTCGCGACCGCCGTGGTGATGGGCTGGCTGTGGCTCTGGCTGGGGCGTGAGGAGTGGCTGCGGCCGGTCGCGCGCCACACCGGACACGAGCCGGGGCACAGCCGCTTCACGGAGTTCCGCACCGGCTTCCAGCACGACTTCCTGCACGCGGGTGGGTTTCTGGTCGTCGGGGCCATGGCGGCGGCGACCTTCAACGTCGCCGTACCGCGCTCCATACTCGACACCTTCGCCGGTTCGCCCTGGCTCTCCGTGCTGTTCCTGGCCGCGCTCGCGATCATCCTCGCGGTCTGCTCCGAGGCCGACGCCTTCGTGGCGTCCTCGCTCACGGGCTTCTCCCCCACCGCACGGCTCGCTTTCATGGTGGTCGGCCCCATGGTGGACCTGAAGCTGATCGCCCTCCAGGCGGGCACGTTCGGCAGGGCCTTCGCGGCCCGCTTCTCCGCCGCCACGACGGTCGTCGCGGTGCTGTCCAGCGCGCTGATCGGAGCCGTACTGCTGTGAGACGCCCTCTCCAGGTGACCCTGCTCGTCCTCAGCGGCCTGGGCCTGCTGCACGCCTCGCTCTTCACCGACCTGTGCCTGCGCTACGTCAAGGCGAGCATGCGCCCGATGCTCGTCGTCTCCGGGTTCCTGCTGATCCTGCTCGGCATCGCGGAGGCATGGTCACGGTCACGGCAGCACCCGGGCGCGGACGACGACCACATGGACCACCACCACATGGACCCCGGCCACATGGACCCCGGCCACACAGGTCACGACCACACCGAACCCGCCGAAGAACACGTGGGCCACAACCACTCCAAGGTGCCCCGCGTCGCCTGGCTGCTCTTCCTCCCCGCCCTCAGCCTCCTCTTCTACGCCCCACCCGCCCTCGGCGCCTACACCGCCTCCCGCGCCGCCCCCAAGGCCGTCGCCCAGCAGGACTCCTTCGACCCGCTGCCCGCGACCTCACCGCTGCCGATGACCCTCACCGACTTCACCACGCGCGTGCAGCAGGACCGCAAGGGGGTGATCAAGGGCCGCACCGTCCAGATGACCGGGTTCGTCACGCCCGACAAGGGCACCACCTACTGGGATCTGACCCGGATCATGATCTCGTGCTGCGCTGCGGACGCCCAGTCCATCAAGGTGCGGGTGTACGGCATCCCCGCCCTGGCCGCCAACACCTGGGTGACGATCACCGGGACCTGGCACGCGAGCGGAACCCTGGGCACGAGTTCCGCCACGGCCGCGCTCGACGGCGTCACCGTCGAGAAGGTCGCCAAGCCGGTGAACGCCTACCAGGACGCCCTGCCGTTCCCGACCTCGCGCTGAGCCTGAGCCTGAGCCGGTCAACGGGTTCGTCAGACCACCGAGATGTCCACGGACGGCCGCAGTTTCGCCGCCGCGGCCAGGGCCTCGTGCATGGGGTGGGTGTCGAAGGCCGCCAACAGGGCCTCGTTCGAAGGGAGTTCGGAGGCCGGGTAGGCGATCTGCTCGTAGGCCGCCTGGAATCGCGGTCCCCAACGGCGGGCGCCCAGACGGGCCGTGCGGGAGCAGTTGTCGACCATGTAGGCCACGTCCCGTGCGTGCATGTAGGGCAGCAGGGAGTCGACCGCCTCGATGACGGACTCGTTGACGATCTCCGACCAGGGGTGGCCGCGCTCGGCGAACTCGTCGATCTGCGCGGTCATCGTCGCCACGAACACTCCGGCGGTGAACGGCTCGACGGGCAGGGCCCGTTCGGCCCGGCGCGCCCGCACCTCCGCTCCCGCTGCCCACATCGGCGAACCGCCGATCCCGCTCATCTCCCGTGCGCCGAGCCGCCGTTCGGCCAGGACGACGCTGCGCAGCTCGGTGCCGTCGGCGACCTCGTCGTAGATCTCGGCGACGATCTCGCGGGCGGGGCCGTAGGTCGCCGAGTACGCGCGGTCGAAGACCTCCCGTCCGGCCGGGTCCAACTCCTCGCGGACGGCGCGGAGTCCGGCCTGGGAGATGGTGCGGGCGATGGGTCCGGTGACGTTCTCGCAGGAGCGCTCGTACGCGGTCACCGCGTCGTCGCCGGCCAGCCGGTGGCGCGTGTAGAGGCTCTCGACGATGCCGTGGACGGCACCGAGCAGGATGGCGCGTTCGCCGACGATGTCGGAGCGGTACTCGCTCTCCAGGGTGGTACGGAAGGTGTACGGCGAGCCGAGCGCGACCGACCAGCCGAGCGCACGGTCCGTGGCGTGTCCGTCGGGGTCGGCGTGGACGGCGTAACTGCTGTTGATCCCTGCGCCGTTGATCTCCGCGCCCTGCTCGTAGAGCCGGCGCACGGAGTCGCCCATGCCCTTGGGGCAGACGGCGATGACGCCGTGTCCGGGCGGGAACTCCCCACCCGTTTCCCGGAGATGGCCGAGCAGGAAGCCGTGCGAGAGACCGATGGTGGCGCCGGGCCCGAGGGCCGCGAAGATCTCCTCGTGGTGGGCTGCGAGGGCCGCGTCGGCGATGAGGAGGATCACCAGGTCGCTGTCGGCGGTGACGGCGAGCCAGTCGCCCAGCGTGCCGTCCTCCTCGGTGAAGCCGTGGGAGCGGGCGTCGGCCGCGGACGCCGAGCCGGGGCGCAGGCCGACGCTCACCCGGATGTCCGTACCGGCGAGGGAGTCGCGCAGGTTGCGGGCCTGGGCGCGGCCCTGCGGTCCCCAGCCGATGACGCAGATGCGGCGGACGCCGGCGAAGGCCTGCGGGAGCAGCGGGAAGAGGTGCCGGCCGCCGCGCAGGATGGTCTCCGTGCCGCCGGGCACGTCCATCGTTTCGAGGGCGAAGACGGCGGAGGTGTACGTGGTCGAGGTCATGGTGGAGTTGTAGGCTCCGGGCGGGTGTTGCGGCAAGCGCAACCTTCGCAGCGGCCTGTTGCGTGAGCTGAAAGGGCCAGGTCACGGTATGCGGGACGACCACCGGGAGCTACGACTCTTCCTGCATCTGGCGCAGACGCTGAACTTCGGGCGGACGAGTCTCGACTGCCATGTCAGTCCGGCGACGCTCACCCGGACCGTGCAGCGGCTGGAGGCCGACCTCGGTCACCGGCTGTTCGACCGCGGCGCGCGCGGGGTGTCCCTGACGGCGGAGGGGCACCGTTTCCGTGAATACGCCACCCAGGCACTGGAGTTGTGGCGTGCCTACCGCGAGGAGCATCCCGACCCGGCCGAACTCACCGGCAGGCTGGCCCTGTTCGCCACGGTGACCGCCTGCCAGGCGCTGCTGCCCGACCTGTTGGCGCCCTTCAGGGCCGCGCATCCGCAGGTACGGCTCGATCTGCGCACCGGCGACGCGGCGGCGGCGCTGGCCCGCCTCGACGAGGGCGAGGTGGACGTGGCGGTCGCGGGCATCCCGGCCCGGCTGCCGGAGCCGCTGGTGAGCCGGACGGTCGCGGTGACCGAACTGGTCCTGGTCACCGCCCGCGACCGCCCCGACCCGGGTCTCGACGGCCCGTTCGTCCTCCCGCACCGCGGCCTGGTCCGCGAGGCGGCCGACCGCTGGTTCCGCACCCGGGGCACGACACCGCACGTGGCCTGTGAACCGGACGGCCACGAGGGCCTGTTGACCCTGGTCGCCCTCGGCTGCGGAACGGGCGTGGTCCCCCGCCTGGTCCTGGACAACAGCGCCGTACGGGAACGCCTGACGGTGATCCCGGCAACCCCGACACCGGACCCGTTCCCGATCGGCCTGTGCGTACGACGGTCGGACCTACGCCGCCCCCTGGTGGCAGCCCTGTGGAGCCTGACGGCGCGCGTAGCGCCCTGAAGGGGCGCGGGGCTGTATTCGATTTGCGGCTACCGCCGCGCGGGCGCGCCCAGCCACGACGGCGCCGCACCAACCCGACAACGCACACCAACGCAGTCAAACGAAACGCTCAGTCGAGGTCCACAGGCCCATCGTTCTTCTTGTCGTCCTTCTTGGCCTGAAGCTGGAGCAGGTTCTTGACCTCCTCGCCGGGCCGACGCCCGTCGGGGTCCGCCCCGCTCAGGTTCCCGCGCACCGAGTCCAGGATCGTCAGCCCCTGCGAGACCAAGCCTGCCGCGATCTCGCCGAGGCCGTCCGCACCGTTGAGGACATTGACGTTGGCCCCCGCCAGACCCCCCGCCGCTTCCTTCACGATCTGCGGAAGCTGGTCGATCAGCATCCGGTCGAGCGCGACCCGGTCGTAGGACGCCGCCGCCTCGGCCTGGATCTTCATGCGCTCCGCCTCGGCGATGGCGAGCAGCTTGATCCGCTGGGCCTCGGCCTCGGCCGGCTTGACGATCTCGGCGACCAGCTGCTGCTGGCGCAACTCGGCCTGGCGCTGGGCCAGTTCGGTCTGCGCGGCCAGCACCTCCTGCTGGGCGTGCGCCTGCGCCAGCGGTCCGGCCTGCGCGGCCTGCGCCTGCGCGCGGTCCACCTCGGCGGAGTACTCCGCCTTGACGACGGCGGTCTGCCGGGCGTACTCGGCCTGGTTGCGGGCCGCGACCTGCTCCGCCTCGACGGAGGCCTGGGTGGCCTGGGCCTGGGCGATCTGGGCCTGCCGCTGGATGGCCGCCTTGTGCGGCGCGGACATGGCCTCGATGTAGCCGACCTCGCCGTCGTCGATCGACTGGATCTGCAGCGAGTCCACGATCAGACCGATCTTGGCCATCTCGACCTTTGACGTGTCCAGGACCTCGGCGGCGAGCTTCTGCCGCTCCGTGACGATCTCCTCGACCGTCATCGAACCGATGATGGACCGCAGGTGACCGGCGAAGATCCGGCCGGTCAGCACCGACATCTGGTCCTGGTCGGAGAGGAACCGCTGGCCCGCGTTGATGATGCTCTCGGTGTCGTTGCCGACCTTGAACGCGATCACGGCGCGGACGTGCAGCGCGATGCCCTGCCGGGTCACACAGGTCTCGGTGACCTCGGCCTCGCACATCGACAGCGTGAGGAAACGGGTCTTGCGGAAGACCGGGAGCACGAACTTTCCGTGCCCCGTGACCACTCGGAACGGCGCGCCCCCCAGTCCCCGCCTGCCACCCGAGATCAGCATCGCCTCATCGGGGGCGGGAACGCGGTAACCGAACATTGGTACTCCTCACTCAGCGCCGGCGGGGTCCCCGCCCAGCGCGTCCAATGGATCCACCCACTCGATGACGTGCACTTCACGCCGTCCACGCGACTCGATGACGAGCACCGTGGCCCCCGTGGGCAGAGGATCGTCCGACCAGGCGAGAAAGGTCTCGGAGCCGCCCCGGACGCTCACCAGGATCTCGCCGGGGCCCGCGCTCCCGCGGGTTCCGATGATCACCTTCCCCGTGCATCCGATCACGGCCTCGTCCTGCGGCATCACCGGCCGCCCTCCATCCTCTGGCCTTAGGTTTCCGACGATAGACCCACTTGTGCCGAGGTCCCAACGGGCTCGTCGATTCCGTCCGCCGGGCGTCACCGGCCAGGTCAGGAAAGGGCCGCCAGCGGATCGTCGAGCACCGGCTGCCACGCCAACTCGGCGGCGCCCACCAGGCTGTTGTGGTCGAGGGTGCAGGCGAGGATCGGAACGCCCCCGCTCTGCCCCCACAGGCTCCGGTCCGCGACGACCGCGCGCAGCCTCTCGGGGTCGGCGTCGAGGAGGGTGCGGTGGAGTCCGCCGAGGATGATCCGGTCGGGGTTGAGGATGTTGACCAGCCCGGCGAGGCCCAGCCCGAGCCGGTCGATGAGGGCTTCGGCGGCCTGCCGGACGGTCGGGTCGTCGTAGTGGTTGCGGATCAGGTCGTTGGCCTGCTGGAGCAGGGACACCTCGGGGCCGGGCTCGCGCCCGGCGGCGGTGAGGAAGGCGAGCGGGTCGGCCTCGACGTCCAGGCAGCCGCGGCTGCCGCAGTAGCAGGGGCGCCCCTCGGGGTTGACGGTGAGGTGCCCGACCTCCAGCGCGAGCCCCGAACTCCCCGTGTGCAGACGGCCGTCGAGGACGAGCGCGCCGCCCACACCCCGGTGTCCGGTCGCCACGCACAGCAGGTCGCGGGCGCCGCGGCCCGCGCCGTGCCGGTGCTCGGCGAGCGCGGCGAGGTTGACGTCGTTGCCCGCGAACGCGGGTCCGGCGATGCCGGCCGCGCGCACGCACTCGGCGAAGATCCGCCGCACCGGCGCGCCCGCGGGCCAGGCCAGGTGCAGGGGGTTCAGGGCCAGTCCCTCGGGCTCGGCGACGGCGGACGGCACGGCGAGCCCGGCGCCCACACAGCGCCGGCCCGTCTCGCGCAGCAGATCCGCGCCCGCCTCGACGACCGAGCCCAGCACCTTCGCCGGGTCGGCGTCCACGGTCTCGCAGCCGGGCGCGGTCGCCACGATCCGGCCGCCGAGGCCGACGAGCGCGGCGCGGAAGCCGTCGGCGTGGACCTGGGCGGCGAGAACGACGGGGCCGTCCTCGGCCAGTGCGAGCCGGTGCGAGGGGCGGCCCTGCGAGCCGGCTGCGGCACCGGGGCGTGCGTCGACCCTGATCAGGCCGAGGGCCTCCAGCTCGGCGGCTACCGCGCCGGCCGTCGCCCGGGTCACGCCCAGTTCTGCGGTCAGCACGGCTCGGGTGGGGGCGCGGCCGGTGTGCACGAGCTCCAACGCGGGGCCAAGCGCTCCGCGGCCCCGGTCCAGTCTTGCCCTTGAGGTTGTCCCTTCGCCGCTCATGAGGGGGAGTCTCCCATGATCCGTAGAGAGAGCCATTGGGGGTTGTGTTCACAGTGGCGGCCGGTGGGGGCTTGTCGCGCCCACGCGGCGGAGCCGCATATCGATACAGCCCCGCGCCCCTTCGAGACGCGCCCCCCGTTTAGAAGCCACTGACCCTCAGCGTCACGTTCAGTCTGCCCCTCAGACCCAACTTCTCCGGCCCTGTGCCCTCGTACACCCTCGGCACCCCGTGATACGCCGGCCTCGACGGGCCCCCGAACACGAACAGGTCCCCGCTCCTCAACTCCACGTCCGTGTAAGGCTTCGTACGGGTCTCGGTGTTGCCGAAGCGGAAGACGCAGGTGTCGCCGAGGCTGAGTGAGACGACGGGCGCATCGGACTTCTCGTCGCTGTCGCGGTGCATGCCCATGCGGGCGTCGCCGTCGTAGAAATTGATCAGGGCGATGTCGTACGACGCCGTCGGCGTCCCCAGTGCGTCGGTGACCGCCCGTCTGCCCAGGTCGTCGAGCCAGGCCGGGAAGGGTTTCACGGGGGTGCCGTCGCCGTCGGTCGTCGTGCGGGAGTAGGCGTACGGGTACCAGTGCCAGCCCAGGCACACCTGTCGGGCGGTCATCGTGCCGCCGCCCGGTGTGCGGACCGTGCGCAGACCGGCGGGCGGGCGGGCCCACTCGCGGCAGGCCGTCAGGAGGTCGCGCTGGCGGTCCGGGTCGAGCCAGTCCGGCAGGTGCACCGCGCCCGGCGCGACCTCCGTGCGGGCCCTCGGAAACAGCTCGGCGTCCATGGGTCCATCCTGCCCCGACCGGCCATGAGCTGGCACTCGGTTAGCCTTGGCGCACGATGGACGACCATATCGACCGAATGACGACTCCGTGGGGCGAGCACGCCCTGGCCCGCTTCCCCGAGGACCCGCGCGATCAACTGCGCGCCTGGGACGCCTCCGACGAATACCTTCTGCGACATCTCGCGGAACAGGACACCCCGCTGTCCGGCACGGTCGTGATCGTGGGCGACCGCTGGGGCGCCCTGGCCACGGCGCTCGCGGAGCACGGTCCGGTGCAGATCACGGACTCCTTCCTCACCCAGGAGGCGACGAAGGCGAACCTCGCGCGGGGCGAGGTCCTCTCCGACTCCGTACGGCTGCTCACCACCCAGGACCCGCCGCCCGAGCGCGTCGACGTGCTGCTGGTGCGGGTGCCCAAGAGCCTCGCGCTGCTGGAGGACCAGTTGCTGCGGCTGGCGCCCGCGGTGCACGCGGACACCGTCGTCGTGGGCACCGGCATGGTGAAGGAGATCCACACCTCGACGCTGAAGCTGTTCGAGCGGATCCTCGGCCCGACCCGGACCTCCCTGGCCGAGAAGAAGGCCCGGCTGATCCACTGCACGCCACGGTCGTCGGGGGCGCGTGCCGCAAACCCCTGGCCGCACAGCTACGCCCTGCCCGACGGCATCGGTGCGGTGTCGGGGCGGACCGTGGTCAATCACGCGGGGGTGTTCTGTGCCGAGCGCCTCGACATCGGCACTCGTTTCCTCCTCCAGCATCTGCCCTCAAGTCGTGGTCTGCGCCGGGTCGTCGACCTCGGGTGCGGCAACGGTGTCGTCGGTACGGCGGTGTCGCTGGCCGATCCGGAGGCCGAAGTCCTGTTCGTGGACGAGTCGTTCCAGGCCGTGGCGTCGGCCGAGGCCACGTACAAGGCCAACGGGGTACCGGGGCATGCCGAGTTCAGGGTCGGGGACGGGCTGGCCGGGGTCCCGGCCGACAGCGTGGACCTCGTGCTGAACAATCCGCCGTTCCACTCCCATCAGGCGACGACCGACGCGACGGCCTGGCGGATGTTCTCGGACGCGCGGCGGGCACTGCGTCCGGGCGGCGAGCTTCACGTGATCGGCAATCGCCATCTCGCCTACCACGTGAAGCTGAAACGGCTGTTCGGCAACAGTCAACTGGTCGCCAGTGACTCGAAGTTCGTGGTGCTGAAGGCCGTCAAGCGGTAGCCGGACGCCTTCCGTCGAGCACGGCGATGATGCGGGCCACCGCCTCCGCCATCGCCTCCCGTCCCGCGCTCAGGTAGGTGCGGGAGTCGACCGCCTCGGGGTGCTCGGCGAGGAAGGCGCGGATCGCGCCGGTCATCGCGAGGTTGAGGGCCGTGCCCACGTTGACCTTGGTGATGCCGCCGGCGACGGCCGCGGTCAGTTCGTCGTCGGGGACTCCTGAGGAGCCGTGCAGGACGAGGGGGACGTCCAGGGTGGCGGTGAGCCGCTCGAGGAGGTCGTGGTCGAGGGTGGCGGTACGGGTCGTCATGGCGTGTGAGCTGCCGATGGCTACGGCGAGTGCGTCCACGCCGGAGTCGGCGACGAAGGCGCGGGCCTGGGCGGGGTCGGTGCGGGCGCCGGGTGCGTGGGCGTCCAGGGGCGGCTCGCCGTTCTTGCCGCCGACCTCTCCCAACTCGGCCTCGATCCACAGCCCTTGGGCGTGTGCCCAGTCGACGGCGGCGCGGGTCGCGGCGAGGTTCTCGGCGTAGGGCAGACGGGCCGCGTCGTACATGACGGAGCTGAAACCGGCGGCCTGTGCCTGGCGTAGCAGGTCGTCGCTCTGGACGTGGTCGAGGTGCAACGCGACGGGTACGGCGGCCCGTTCGGCGGCGGCGACGGCCGCGCGGGCGAGCGGGAGGAGGCGGCCGTGGCGGAACTTGACGGCGTTCTCGCTGACTTGGAGGACGACGGGCGCGCCGGCGGACTCGGCGCCGCCGACGACGGCCTCGATGTGTTCCAGCGTGATGATGTTGAAGGCGGCTACGGCGGAGCGGGCCTCGGCGGCTCGGGTGACGAGTTCGCCGGTGGTGACGAGGGGCACGGCCTGTCCTTCCTGGAGTCTGGGGTGCCGGGCTTCAGGGGGCGAGGATCACCGAGCGGGTGAGGTGGCGCGGGCGGTCGGGGTCGAGGTCGCGGTGCGCGGCGACGGCTACCGCGAGGCGCTGGGCGCGGACGAGTTCGGCGAGCGGGTCCAGGCCGCCGTCGATCCACAACCCGCCGGTGGCGTCCACCTGTTGGGCGAGTCCCTCGGGTGCCTCGCCGAGCATCCAGGTGGCGGTGCCGCGCGTGGTGATGCTGATCGGGCCGTGCCGGTACTCCATCGCCGGGTAGGCCTCGGTCCAGGACAGTGAGGCCTCGCGCATCTTGAGCCCGGCCTCGTTGGCCAGGCCGACCGTCCAGCCCCGGCCGAGGAAGGTGAACTGGGTGCAGGCGACGAGCTGTTGCGGCAGTTCGGCGGCGAGCGCGGTGCGGGCGTCGGCGACCACGGTGTCGGTGTGCAGGCCCAGGTGGGCGCGGAGCAGGGTGACCGCGGTGGTCGCGAACCGGGTCTGCACGACGGACCGTTCGTCGGCGAAGTCGAGGACCACTGTCCGGTCGGCGGCCGTCATGACGGGGGTGTGCGGGTCGGCGGTGATCGCGGTGGTGCGGGTGCGGTCCTTCAACTGCCGCAGGAGTTCCAGCACTTCGGTGGTGGTGCCGGAGCGGGTGAGGGCGAGGACCCGGTCGTAGGAGCGGCCGTACGGGAACTCGGAGGCGGCGAAGGCGTCGGTCTCGCCCTGGCCCGATCCCTCGCGCAGGGCGGCGATCGCCTGGGCCATGAAGTACGAGGTGCCGCAGCCGACGATCGCGACCCGCTCCCCCGGCGCCGGCAGCGCGTCCCGGTGTTCCGGTGCCTGGGCCGCCGCGCGCGTCCAGCACTCGGGCTGACTGATCAGTTCGTCCTCGACATAGGTCATGCCGTACCCCTCCCCAAAGATGCTCGTTCATGCAAGATATAGCGAGCTTTCGAGCATAATCAAGCAATTCGGTGCGGGTGGGGTGCGTTAAGGCCACCGGAGAATCGAGGAACGGAGGGTGCGGATGTCGCGCGACGCCCGCTGGAAGGCGCTGCTGGAGCTGCTCGTGGAGCGCGGGCGGCTCGACGTCGAGGAGGCCGCGGCCGACCTCGCGGTGTCGGCCGCGACGATCCGCCGTGACTTCGACCAACTCGCCGAGCAGCAGATGCTGGTGCGCACCCGGGGCGGCGCCGTGGTGCACGGGGTGTCGTACGAACTGCCGTTGCGCTACAAGACCGCCCGGCACGCCTCCGAGAAGCAGCGCATCGCCAAGGCGGTCGCCGAACTCGTCGCACCCGGCGAGGCGGTGGGCCTGACCGGCGGCACGACGACCACGGAGGTGGCCCGCGCCCTGGCCGTGCGCGGCGATCTCATGAACGGAACTCCCGGGCCGACCGTCGTGACGAACGCGCTCAACATCGCCAACGAGCTTGCCGTACGGCCCCAGTTCAAGATCGTGCTGACCGGCGGGGTCGCGCGCCCGCAGTCGTACGAACTCGTCGGGCCGCTCGCGGACGGCGTGCTCTCGCAGATCACCGTCGATGTGGCGGTGCTCGGTGTGGTCGCCTTCGACGTGACGCACGGCGCGGCGGCCCACGACGAGGCGGAGGCCGCGATCAACCGGCTGCTGTGCGAGCGCGCCGAGCGGGTGGTCGTCGCGGCCGACTCCAGCAAGCTCGGCCGGCGGGCGTTCGCCCGGATCTGCTCGGCGGAGTCGGTGGACACGCTGGTGACGGACACGGCGGTGGGACCGGAGACGGTGCGGCGGTTCGAGGAGACGGGGGGCCGGGTCGTCGCGGTGTGACGTCCGGGCCGCCTCGCCCGCGCACCCGGCTCCGAGTCCGACGCCTTCTGTCAGTGCCCCCGCATAGCGTGGCCGCGTGACATCACTCTTACAGTCGTACAGCTACCTGCACCCGTCGGCCGTGCGCGAGTCCGCGGCGGGGCGCACCCTCGCGCTGGAGACCTCCGGCGGTGCCACGCCGGCCGGCGAGGCGGCCCATCCCCGGTTCTTCAGCGGCTTTCTGACCGCGCCGACCGCCGCGGCGGCGGCACTGCTGGCGGTCGCCGACGTGGCGGCCACCCGGTACCACCGGCCGACCGCGTCGGCCTCGTTGGACCCGGTGGTGACGGCCGACGGCGACCGGCTGCGGATGGAGTCCTTCTCCGGCTGCTGCGGCGTCTACGCCCGCTTCGACGTGCTCGCCCCCGGCCTCGACGGTGACGACGTCGGCCACGGCACCACGAACGTCGACATCAACCTCCCGCTGAGGCGGGCGCTCGCCGGACTCGGCGGTCTGGATCCGCTGCAACTGACCGTCGGGCCGGAGGAGTTGGAGGTCAGCACCTTCGACGGCCGGTTCGTGGAGAAACGGGTCCCCCTGCCGGAGCGGTGGCTGCGCGGTTTCGCCGAGGCCCAGGTCCTCGCGGCGGGTTTCGCCCTGCGCGCCGAGGTTCCGGCGGCGGAGGCGGCGACGGTACTGCGCGCGCTGCCGCGGCCGGGAGCCGCCGGCCGGACGACGCGCTGGCTGGTGCCCGCGGGCCGCACTCTGCGCCCGGCGAGCAGGCCGGTACCCGGAGCCGTATGCCTGCCCGGTCCCGACCGGCTGTCGGCGCTGCGTCAGGTGCTGCGGCACGCCACGACCCTGCGGATCTACGCCCCGGACCTCGCGGAGGGGCACGTCACGGCCAGCGCATGGGAGTTGGGGCTGCCGGGCATGCGGCTGACGCTGTTGCTCTCCCAGGACGCGGCACGGGGGTTCTCCGGCGAGGGCGGCGTGCTGTACGACCTCGCGGGCGGTCCGGCGGCGGACGACGCGAACCTCGTCTCGGTACTGCTGGCCTGGGAGCCGAGGATCGAGGTGTCCGAGCTGTCCCGGCTGGCCGATCTGCCTCCCGAGCGGGTCCGGGCCGCGCTGACGGTGCTGGGAACGTCCGGTCAGATCGGCTACGACCTCGCGGAGGAGGCGTACTTCCATCGCCGACTGCCCTACTCCGCGGGCGCCGTGGAGACACGCAACCCCCGGCTGCGCGGAGCGCGGGCCCTGGTCGCCGACGGGGCGGTCCGGGTCGACGGCGCCTTGACCCGGGTCGGACGAGGCGATCGGGTCCACCTGGTCCGCGCCGACGACACGGGCGGGCTCAGCTGCACATGCCTGTGGTGGGCGAAATACCGGGGCGGACGCGGCCCCTGCACACATGTGCTCGCGGCCCGCATGGTCCGGGACGAGACGGCGGAGGCCGCACTGTGAAACTGCTGGAACTCGTGGAGACCGGCGACATCGCCGCCGTGGTCGGGGAACTGCGCACGCTGACTCCGGAGGAGCGCGCCGCGTACGCCGAGGACACGGCGGCTCTTCGGGAGGCGATACAGGCGACCCGGTACGAGCGGCCAGAGGACGAGGTCGCCGCCCGGTACGTCGCGGACCTGGGGTGCCAGGTCACTCCTGACGCGGCGGCCGGCTGGCTCACGCGGCACGGGCACGCGATCAGGCCCGACGCCTGGGCGGTCGACGTCCTGGAGCTGTCGCCCGTCACCTGGCGGGCCGAACTGGTCGCGCGGCTCGTCGGCAAGGAGCCGGCCCTGCCCGTCGGCTGGCTCAGGATCGTGGAACACGTCGTACGCACCACGGGCTGCGCGGTCCCGACGACGGATCCGTTCCTCTTCTACTGGCTGCCCAACCGCTCCGGCGACCATGGCGAGCAGCCCGCGTACCTGCGGGGTGGCGCAGCGGGAGCGAGCCTGGCGGAGCGGCTGCGCGCCGATGACTTCACCCTGGTGCTGCTGCCCCTGATCGTGGCGCACCCGGGGCGTTTCGTCACCGGCCGGCTGTACTGGCTGCACATGCTGACCGCTCTGGCCACCGAGGGCCTGGTCGACCGCGAGGAGCTCGTCCGCAATCTCTTCGCGGACCTGGTCGATGCTCCGCTGCACCCGCACCACGGCTGGGAGATCCTGGAGTCGCTCGCCCTCACACCGCCCGAACACGCCCTGGTCGCCGCCGAACGCGCCGCACTCGTGGAGTCCCTGCTCGGCCGTCTCCTCCAGGACGGCACGCGCATGGTGGTGGCATCGCCCCTCGCTTTCCTGCGGGCCCTGGCGCCCACACCGGCCGAGAGCGCGTCCTTCGTCCGGGACCATGTGGCCCTGCTGGACGGGTCGTTGCCGGTGGCCGGCTACGCCCAGGAGATCCTGGCCGAGGTGAGCGACGCGGGGCTGTTGGAGCCGGACGTCCTCAGCGAGGTCTGCGAACGGGTCCTGCTGCGGCCGGAGAAGAAGCTCGTCCGTGCCCAACTGTCCTGGCTCGACCGGGAGATCAAGCGGGACCCCACGCGCGCCGCCCGCGTCCTGGCCGACGTGGCGATGACCTTCGGCCACCGGGACGCGTCCTTGCAGGAGCGCGCCCTCAACGTGGTCGCCCGACACCTCAAGAGCGCCGGGGGCCCCGTGTTGCCGGAGCTGCGGACGGCCGCCGGGCGGCTCGGCCCGGGCCTCGCGGAACGAGCCGCCGACCTGCTCGGCACACCCCGGGAATCCATCGTCGTCGAGCGGGTCGCCGACGTGCTGCCCGTCCTGACCGGCCCCCGACCGGTGCCCGGGCCCATCGAGACGGCCGTCGAGGTCGCACAGGAGGTCGCGGCGGTCGTCGCGAACGACTGGGACGTGGTGCCGTTCGAACGCGCCCTGGACGGGCTGGTCCGCCACGCCCACCGCGACCGGGGCGCACTGTCCGAAGCACTGGGTCCGGTCGTGCGCAGAACACCGCGCGAGAGGTACGACTGCACCCAGTCCGACCTCTACGACGTGGCGCGGGCGGTTCGAGGCGACGAGCCGAGGGAGAACGCCGTCCAACGGCGCGGGGGCAGCCCGTACGCCCGCGTCCCCTCCCTCGCCGGAGCCATGCTCACGGCGCGGCTGACCGAGGCGATGGACGTCATCGAGTCCGGCAAGCAGCCCTTCCTGCTGTCCGTGCCGACCCTCGACTCCGGCGGCCTGGATGCCGCCGAACTGGTGGCGCGGATCGGGGAGTTGGAGGATCTCGGCGTCACCCCCGCCCCGGTCGACCTGGCGCAGGCCCTGCTGCGAGTGACCCCCGACCCGGGCGAGGAGGTGCTGCGCTCGGCCGAGAAGCTGCGCTCGGACGCCGGACAGCGGCTGGCGCGGTGGCTGCGCGAGGGTGGTCTGCCGCGGCAGAGTTCGCATCGGGAGAGGTGGCGGGAGAGGAAGCCGGTCAGCTCGTGGGAGATGTGGTGCACGCCCATCCGCCTGGGGGTGAGCGTCGACCCCCCGTTCCCGCCCGCCGCGGCAGGCCTGTTCGGGCCGTATCAGCAGCGGAGGACCACGCTCGGGGAACCGGCCGCGCCCTTCTGGGTGGCTCAACTTCCGTACCACCGCGATGAGTTGATGGCACGTGATTACATGGAGTCGCCTCAGTCCGGACGGGGCAGGACCGGGATCCTGCCGCTCGTGGCGGAGTCCGGGGGTCCCGCCGAATACGCGGTGCACCTCGCGTTGGCGGCCGACATGGGGATGGATCCGGACGCGGTGGTGGACGCCCTGCTGGTGCTCGCCGCGCGGGGCCAGTTGGACAGTGGACTGCTCGGAGAACAGATCGAGGTGCTGATACGCGCCCAATGGGTGGAGTCGAACCGCGCGCACGACGCACTGCGCACCGCCGCCGACACAGGCGCCTACGCCACCGTGTGGTCCGTCCTCTCGGCCGCCCTACCGGGTCTGCTGCGGGACAAGCCGGTCCGGGGCGCGGGGGCGTTCCTCTCGCTCGGCGTCACATGCGCCTCGCACTGCGGCGCCAAGGGGGAGATCCCCGAGGTCTCGGTGGTGGCCGAGCGCACCGGATCGAGTCAACTGGTGAAGAACGCCCGGCTGTTGCGCGAGCTCTTGCGCTGACGGAGCAGGAGGCGGGCGGTCCGGAGAGCACGGATTCGGAGGGTGAACCACCTCTGCCGGGGCACGAGTTGCGGGACGCCGAGGCCGGCGTCCCGCATCCCGGGCCCGCTTGACGGTGTGTCAGCCGAAGACCTTGACGGCCTGGTAGTACGTCCACGCCGTGCTGGTGCAGGCGGTCGCGGTGGCACCGCTGTAGCTGTTGCAGACGCGCTTGAGGTCCTCGTAGAAGGCGCTGTCGAGCCGCGACTTGTTGGCGTCGAAGGCGCCGGCGGCCTTGTAGTTGCGATAGCCGAAGTCGTGGCGGGCACAGGACGTGGCGAAGGGGAAGCCGAAGGGGTTGTCGGGCGAGTCGGAGCAGTAGTCGGTGGACCAGTCGAACTCGTAGGCGGACCAGGCGGTTTGGTTGGCGCGGGCCGCGGCCCAGAGGTTGTAGCTCGACGCGCTGGTCTGGGTCCAGCCCGAAAGGATCTGGGGCTTGTCGGCGGGAGCGGCGGCGGCGGCTGTCGCGGTGGCGACGACGGCGACCAGGGCCAGAGTCGAGGCGGCGAGACCGGTGGCGAGTCTGCGGTGCATCCAACACCTCCATGAGACCGCGATCCGCCCGTCGGATCGCAGGTCCATGACAAGATGATTTACGCGTTGACCCCCTCTTCACACCGCATGTGCCCCAATGACCCGTTAACTCTCGGACATGCCAGGCGATCGGGACATGAACCCGACGGGACGAACCGAGTTAAGGACCGGCAGCGGGACGCCCGACATCCCTGCTGCCGGCCGGAGTTCGCGTGCTCAGGACGGGGTGAGGGGCAGGTCGTCCGTGAAGGCGTTGACGGGCTGGGCGATGTTCCGGGTGGCGTGGACGTCGAGGGCCGCCGCCGCGGTTCCGGTGCCGAGCGCACCTTGTGCGTGCCAGGTTCCGGTGACGGCCAGCCAGGTGTTGGCGGGCGGGGCCTGGGTGCCGTACATGTGGACCTTGACCGTCTGGGCGTCCGCCGCGCAGCAGGTGAAGACGATCCGGGTCAGGTCCCAGCCGCCGCCCCTGGCCGGCGTGGCGAACCCGGTCATCTCGACGCTGCGGCCCTTGATGGCCAGCTCCTTGTCCTGCTGGACCCGGGTGGTGAAGTCCGTCAGGGTCATCGGCAGGGGCGAGGTCGCGGGCAGTGCGGCGAACCCCTTCCGCTGCTTCACGGTCTCGCTGCCGGCGTGGGAGGCGGTGTAGGCGCCGAGGGCGGGTGGGGCGTAGAAGAGGAGGCTGAGGGCGGGGAGGAAGAGCAGCCAGGCGATGCGGGGGGCGGCGGAGTGGTCATGGCCGTGGTCGTGACCGTGGTCGTGTTCCTCCTCGCCTGCGGAGCGGTTGCGGTCGAGTGCCGCGTGGGCCAGGCCCAGCAGCAGGAGGAGGGCGCCGGAGATGATCAGGAGCGGGCACAGGCCCTCCTTGACGTAGCGCAGATAGAGGTCGGTGAAGAGGGCCGTGTGCAGGAGGCCCAGGCCGGTCAGGATCAGGAGCGTCACTTGCGCGGTGCGCTTCACAGGAGCGCGCCTCCGATCAGGACGCTGGCGGCCACGGCCACGACGGTGGTCGCGGTGGAGAAGCGCACCGCGAACGCCCGGCCGAAGGTGCCGGCCTGAAGGGCGATCAGCTTGAGGTCCACCATGGGGCCGACCACCATGAAAGCCAGCCGCGCTGTGGGTGAGAAGCCGGTGAGCGAGGCGGCGACGAACGCGTCGGCCTCGGAGCAGACCGCGAGGACGACGGCGAGCCCGGCCAGGAACAGCACGGACAGCCAGGGCGAGCCGGAGAAGGTGTCGAGCACGGAGCGCGGCACGGTCACGTTGAAGGTGGCCGCGGCCATCGCACCCAGCACGAGGAAGCCGCCGGCGTGCAGGAAGTCGTGCTGGAAGCCGAGCCGGAACTCCGTGAAGCGGCTGTGGCCCGACCGGTGTCCGGTGTGCCGGACGACCGGGCGCAGCCATTCCTCGCGGCCGAAGAACAGCCACAGCCAGCCCATCACGGCCGCGGTGGCGAGCGAGGCGAGCAGCCGGGCCAGCACCATGGCCGGGCTGCCCGGGAAGGCGACGGCCGTGGCGGTCAGCACGATCGGGTTGATCGCGGGCGCCGAGAGCAGGAACGCGAACGCGGCGGCCGGGGTGACGCCCCGGCGGATCAGGCTGTTCGCGACGGGCACGGACGCGCATTCGCAGCCCGGCAGGACCACGCCCGCGATGCCCGCGACGGGCACGGCGAGCGCGGCGCGCTTGGGCAGCACCTTGGTGAACAGGTCTGCCGGGACGAAGGCGTTGATGGCCCCGGACAGGGCGGTGCCCAGGAGGAGGAAGGGCAGCGCCTGCACGGTGATGGCCAGGCAGACGGTGCGCCAGGCCGCCACGGCGGGGCCGTTCAGCCATGGCGTGCCCGACAGCACGAGGACGGCTGCCGCCAGGCCGAGCGCGAGGACGAACACGGTGGGCGGGGGTCTGCGAAGTGCGCGGCGCCGTCGCTCGGGTGGATGGACGGCGGCCGGGATCGCCGTCTCCGTCACATCAAGCAGCTCATCCGTTTTTGGCATATTTGCTCCGAATGTCTGATGTTGCGACGAACATAGTACGGTTCTCGTGTGATCAGCCGACTGTCCGTCAGCATCGTCCGCGCGTGTCTGCGCGAGGGCACCGGCGGGAGTCCCACCGCGGTGCTGGACGAGACGCCGTTGAGCGACGACGAACGGTGCCGGGTGCCGGTCCTCGCGGGGACCTCGCACGCCGCGTTCGTGGCCGTGCACGGGTCCGAGGTGTCGCTCCGCTTCTTCACCGCCGGGGGCGAACTGCCCGCGTGCGGCCACAGCACGGTCGCCGCCCTGGCCTTCCTCGCGGCGCGCGCCGGAGGCTCGGAGTACCGGGGCGCTCTGCGTGCCGCCGGGCGTTCCTTCGCGGGCCGGGCCGTACGGGAGGGTACGCGGTTCCGTGCCGTCTTCGAGCCCGGCCCCGTCACGTTGCGCGACCCGTCGCCGGACGAATGCGCGCTCGTCCTGCCCACGCTCGGCATCTCCCCGGGCACGCTCGTTCCGGGTGCCCGCGTGGCCTCGGCGGGGCGGGCGCGGCTGCTCGTCCCGATCGCCTCGCGCTCCGAACTCGCCGCGCTCGCCCCGGACTTCGAGGCACTGCGCGCGGCCTGCGACCGCTTCGGACTCCTCGGTTGCCACGTCTACTCGGTGCCCACGTCCGCGGGCCGGATCGCGGCGCGGATGTTCGCGCCGTCGATCGGCGTCCTGGAGGACATCGCGAACGCCAACAGCACCGCGTGTCTCGCCGCCGACCTGGCCGGCCGGGGCGTCACCGGGATCGCCGTCGACATGGGCGACTCGCTGGGCAGCCCGGCCACCATCACGGCGACGGCGCGGCCCGTGGTGCGGGTGGGCGGTGTCGCCGAAGTCCCCGGTGCCGTACTGGAGTTGACCGGCTAGCGGGCCCGGACCCGTTCCAGTACGTCACGGATCAGGTCGGCGCTGATCGTGAAGTGGCCCCGGGCGATCTCCTCGGCGCGCTCGGGCTCGCCCCCGGCGATGGCCTCGTACAGGGCCTTGTGGTCCTCGCCGCCCCGGTGGAAGTGGGTCTGTTCACCCTTGCCCCAGGGCTCGACCGGGAAGCCGAGGCTGATGCGGGCCAGCAGGTCCTGGCTGAGCATGACGATCTGAGGGTTGCCGGTGGCGGCGCGGACGGCCTGGTGGAAGGCGCTGTCGGCGGTGTGCGCGTCGCGCTGGGTGCTCGCGGAGAGGTAGGCGGTGAGGGCGTCCCGCATGGGTTCGAGGTCCTTGGCGCTACGGCGCCTGGCGGCCGTGGCGGCGACCATGCCCTCGACCAGTCCCCGCAGGTCGAAGAGCTGCTCGAACTCCTCCCAGCGGGGCAGCAGGGTGTGCCGGACCGCGGCCGCCGTCGACTCGGTCCAGCTGTCGCGGACGTAGGTCCCGCCGTTGCGGCCGCGACGGATCTCGACCACGCCGACGGCCTGGAGGCGGGCGACCGCCTCGCGCACGGTGGGGCGGCTGACGTGCAGCAGCCCGGTGAGTTCGCGCTCGGCCGGCAGCCGCTCGCCGGGCAGGAAGTCGCCGACGGCGATCGCGGTGAGCAGCCGGTCGGACACCTCGTCGACCGCCGAGGCGACCCGCACCGGACGCAGCGCGGAGGACGGTGAGCCGCCACCGAGGAGGACGCGGTCGAGCACGCGGGAGAACTCGTCGCCCGCTTCGGATGCCTCAGGTACGGATGTCAGTTGTCCTCCCCCTTCAATGCCGCCGCTGTAAACGCGGACGGGCCGTGTGAACTCGCCGTTACGTCTTGCCCAGCCCCGCCTAAAAGGTCTTGTGCACTGACCTTTTACCCAATCACTATCGCAGCCATCCGTCACTTCCTTTTCCGTTTCAGCCGGCGGTCGGCTCGCGTCCGGCCCTACTGGGAGGCCCTCGCGTGGCGATTCCCGCACCACAGCACACCGGCACCGTCGACTTCGACGGCCGTTCCACCTGGTACCGGATCACCGGTGAGCCCGGCAGGACTCCCCTGGTCGTCCTGCACGGCGGACCCGGCGCCGGTCACAACTACACCCTCAGCATCGCGGGCATCGCCGAGCAGGGACGCCAGGTGGTGCACTACGACCAGCTCGGCACCGGGTTGTCCACCCATCTGCCCGACAAGGGCGCCGACTTCTGGACCGTCCAGCTCTTCCTCGACGAACTCGACAATCTGCTCAAGGAGTTGGGCATCGCCGATGCCTATCACCTGCTCGGCCAGTCCTGGGGCGGCATGCTCGCCGCCGAGCACGCGGTACGGCGGCCGGCCGGGCTGCGCGGTCTGGTCATCGCCAACTCCCCCGCGTCCATGGAGCTGTGGCTCGCGGCGGCGGCCGAACTGCGCGGCCAGCTCCCGCGCGAGGTCCAGCGCGCCCTGCTCGACCACGAGGCGGCCGGGACCACCGACCACCCCGACTACCTCGCCGCCGAGCAGGTCTTCAACGAGCGCCATGTGTGCCGGCTGAACCCCAACCCACCCGAGGTGCAGGCCACTTGGGAGAACATCGCGGCCGATCCGACCGTGTACCACACGATGAACGGGCCGAACGAGTTCCATGTCGTCGGCACGCTCAAGGACTGGTCCGTGATCGACCGGCTGCATCTGGTCGAGGCACCGACCCTGCTGGTGTCCGGCCGGTACGACGAGGCGACGCCCGAGACGCTGCGCCCTTTCGCGGACCACATCCCCGACGTGCGCTGGCACATGTTCGAGCGGTCCAGCCATATGCCGCACGTCGAGGAGGAAGAGCTCTACCTCCGGGTCGTGGGCACGTTCCTCGACTCCACCGACTGATCACCCGGCCCATCCCCCGGCCGACCCAACAGCCCTTCCTCCGACGGGAGTTCCCTGGATGTCCCGCAGTACGAGACGGAGCGCGTTCGCCGCCGCCACCGTCGCCCTCGCCCTGACCACCGCCGCCTGTTCGTCCTCCGACGACAGCTCTTCGTCCAGCCCGACCACATCCTCGTCCACGGCCGGCTCCACGGCCTTCCTGCCGCAGCACAAGGGCGGCACGCTGAAGCTGGTCGCCCACGCGGCCGCCGGCAGCTTCGATCCGCAGGTCAACTACACGCTCCAGTACTGGCAGTTGTACCAGTCGATGTACGACGGGCTGCTGTCGTTCAAGAAGGTCGGCGGCCAGTCGTCGTTCACGGTCGTCCCGGACCTGGCCTCGGCGATGCCCAAGGTCACCAACGGCGGGAAGACGTACACCTTCACGCTCCGCAAGGGCATCACCTTCTCCAACGGCAAGGCGCTGACCACCGACGACGTGGTGGCGTCCTTCCAGCGCGTCTTCAAGGTCTCCAGCCCCACCGCGGGCACCTTCTACAACGGCATCGTCGGCGCCACCGCCTGCCTGAAGACACCCGCGTCCTGCACGCTCAAGGGCGGTGTGACCGGCGACACCACGGCGAACACAGTCACGATCAACCTCACCGCACCGGACTCGGAGTTCCCGTACAAGCTGGCCGTCCCGCACGCCAGCATCGTGCCCAAGGACTCGCCGACGAAGGACGCGGGCACCAAGCCGCTGCCGACGACCGGCCCCTACATGGCGACCTCGTACGACCCGAACCGTGAGCTGAAGCTGGTGCGCAACCCGCACTTCAAGGAGTGGTCGCGGGAGGCCGAGCCGCAGGGCTATCCGGACGAGATCGACTACACCTTCGGGCAGACCGTCGAGTCCGAGGTCACCGCCGTCGAGAACGGCCAGGCGGACTGGATGTTCGACCCGCCGCCCGCCGACCGGCTCAACGAGATCGGCACCAAGTACACCGCCCAGGCACATGTGAACCCGCTGACCGCGTTCTGGTACGCGACGCTGAACGTCAACTCGGCCCCGTTCAACAACAAGTTGGCGCGCCAGGCGATCAACTACGCGGTCGACCGGTCGGCCGTGGTGCGGCTCTACGGCGGCACCAACCTCGCCTCCCCCGCGTGCACGATCCTGCCGCCGGGCTTCCCCGGGCACGTCGACTCCTGCGACTACACGAAGGGCGGCGGCAAGACCTGGACGGCCGCGGACCTGGCCAAGGCCAAGGCGCTGGTGAAGCAGTCCGGTACGGCGGGGCAGGAGGTCGGCATCGTCGTGCAGGACGACGACGTCAACAAGTCGATCGGGCAGTACCTCCAGAGCCTGCTCACCCAGCTCGGCTACAAGGCGACGCTGAAGCCGCTGTCGGCGAACATCCAGTTCACCTACATCCAGAACACCAAGAACAAGGTCCAACTCGCCCTGACCTCTTGGTACCAGGACTATCCGGCGGCCTCGGACTTCCTCAACGTGCTGCTGTCCTGCGCCGCGTTCCACCCCGGCAGCGACTCCAGCATCAACATCTCGGGCTTCTGCGACAAGGGCATCGACGCGAGGATGCGGACCGCGCTGACGACCGCGCAGACCGACCCGACGGCCGCCAACACCCAGTGGGGCGCGATCGATCAGGCGATCATGCAGCAGTCGCCGGTCGTCCCGCTGATCAACCCGAAGATCATCGACTTCACGTCGAAGCGCCTGGGCAACTACCAGTTCAGCAAGCAGTTCTACATGCTCGTCGGCCAGACGTGGGTCAAGTGAGCACCGCCGCACCCGAGTTGGCCACCGCGGAGGCCCGGCGCTCGCCGGGCCCCTGGCGGACGGCCAGCGCCGACCTGTTGCACAACAGGTCGGCGCTCGCCGCGGCCGTCGTCCTCTTCCTCGTTGTCCTGGCGACCCTGTGCGCACCGCTGTACGCACACCACATCGCGCACACCGACCCCTTCCAGTCCCATGTCTCCGGCTCCACGGTCGTCGACGGAAAGACCGTGCCGGTGCTCACCCCGAGCAGCACCGGCCTCGGCCTCGGCGTCACCCCGATCGGCCCGACCTGGGACCCCGCCCACTACTTCCTCGGCGCCGACAACCAAGGGCGAGACGTCATGGCCCGGCTGCTCTACGGCGGCCGGACGAGCCTGTTCATCGGGTTCACGGCGGCGCTGCTCACCTGCGCCCTCGGTACGGTCGTCGGAGTGGTCGCCGGGTACGCGGGCGGTGTCGTGGACGCCGTCATCTCCCGTGTCCTGGACGTCATTTGGGCGTTCCCGGTGTACCTGCTGGCGATCTGCCTCTCGGTCGTCCTGCTCACCGACGGGCTGCATCTCGGCCCGCTCACCGTCGAGGCGGGGAGTCTCTGGCTGCCCGTGGCGATCATCGCGGCGATCTATGTGCCGTACATCGCACGGCCGTTGCGCGGTCAGGTGCTGGTGCTGCGCAACAAGGAGTACATCCAGGCGGCCGTGGGCTCGGGGGCGCCGACCGTGCGCATCCTGCGCCGCGAGGTACTGCCGAACGTGCTGCCGACCGCGATCGTGTTCGTCCCTCTTATGACCGCGCTGGCGATGCTGACCGAGTCGGCGCTGTCCTTCCTGTCGGTCGGTGTCCAGCCGCCGGACGCCAGTTGGGGCACGATCATCGAGGACGGACTCGGGCTGCTCTACACCCGGCCCGCCGTGACGATCGCGCCCGGCCTGCTGATCGCGCTGACCACGGCGGCCCTCAACGTCCTCGGCGACGGCGTGCGCGACGCGCTCGACCCGGGCGCGCGGCTGCGCGGAGGGGTGTGAGAGCCGTGCTCCGGTTCATCGTCAAACGCTTCGCGTCCGCCCTGCTGGTGATGTTCGCGATCAGTGTGCTGGTCTTCCTGATCTTCTTCGCCACACCGGGAGTCGACCCCGCCGCGCGCATCGCCGGGCGCAACGCCGACCCCGCCACGCTCGCCCAGGTGCGGCACTCCTTCGGCCTCGACCGGCCCGTGCCCGTCCGCTACTTGCTGATGATGCGGCACCTGTTGATCGACCGCGACCTGGAGTCGTTCGTCAACCGCGGCTCCCGCGTGATCCCGCAGATCGTGCAGGCCACCCCGGTGACCCTGTCGCTCGTCATCGGCGCCGCGCTGATCTGGATGACGGCCGGCATCGTCATGGGCACCGCCGCGGCGGCCCTGCGCGGCAAGGCGGCCGACCCGCTGATCATGCTCGTCGGCGTGGTCGGGGTCTCGCTGCCGGCCTACTGGCTCGGCGAGGTCGTCAACCTCATCACCCAGAAGCAGCTGCACAGTTCGGTGTTCTCCTGGGTGCCACCACCGGGCTACGTCGACCTGAGCCACGACCCCGGCCAGTGGGCCCTGCACCTCCTCTTCCCCTGGCTGACCCTCGCGCTGCTGTACGCCGGGATCTACGCCCGGCTGCTGCGCGGCGAGGTCGTCACCGCCCTGAACGAGGACTACGTCCGCACCGCCCGCGCCAAGGGCCTCTCCGAGCGGCGCATCCTGATCCGGCACGCCCTGCGCTGCTCGCTGATCCCGATCGTGTCGCTGTTCGGCCTGGACTTCGGCGCGTTGGTCGGCGGGGCCGCGCTGCTGACCGAGGTGGTCTTCGGCCTCCCCGGCATCGGCAAGCTCACCTTCGACGCCCTGCAGAACCTGGACCTGCCCGTGATCATGGGCACCGTCCTGTACGCGGCGTTCTTCGTGGTCCTCGCCAACGCGCTGGTGGACATCCTGTACGCCCGACTCGACCCGAGGGCCCGCCATGCCTGACCAACCCCTGCTGGACGTACGCGACTTGAGGGTGTCCTTCCGCACCCGCCGAGGCTCCGTCACCGTCGTGGACGGCCTGTCCTTCTCCGTGGCCCCGGGCGAAATCCTGGGCGTGGTGGGCGAGTCGGGCTCGGGCAAGAGCGTCTCGATGCTGGCCGTGCTGCGCCTGCTGACGAGTCCCAATGTGACCGTCGAGGGCCAAGTCCACTTCCGTGGCCGGGACTTGCTCACGCTCCCCGACAAGGAGATGCGGGCGGTACGGGGCCGGGAGATCGCCATGGTCTTCCAGGACCCGATGACCGCGCTCACGCCCGTGTACACGGTGGGCTGGCAGATCGCCGAGCAGATCCGGGCGCACGAGAAGATCTCCCGCAAGGAGGCGCACGAGCGTGCCGTCCGGCTGCTCTCCGATGTCGGCATCCCGGACGCGGCCTCCCGGGCGAACGCGTACCCGCACGAGTTCTCCGGCGGTATGCGCCAGCGCGCGGTCATCGCGATGGCCCTCTCCTGCGGCCCCGCCCTGCTGATCGCCGACGAGCCGACCACGGCGCTGGACGTCACCGTCCAGGCCCAGATACTTGACCTGATGCGGGAGTTGAACACGGAGGGCTCGGCGGTCGTCCTCATCACGCACGACATGGGCGTCATCTCGCAGATCGCCGACCGGGTCCTCGTCATGTACGGCGGCCGGGCGGCCGAGGAGGGTCCGCGCCGGGCGGTGTTCCACGGACCGCGCCACCCGTACACCTGGGGGCTGCTCGACTCGGTGCCCCGGGTGGGCGGGCCCCGGCTGCGGCGGCTGCCCACCATCGCGGGGATGCCGGTCGCGCCGGGGAGCCTGCCGGAGGGGTGCGCGTTCGCGCCCCGGTGCCGGCTGCGGCACGAACGGTGCGAGGAGCGGCCGGTGTTGAGGGACTCCGGCGACGGCGCGCACCGCGATGCCTGCTGGCTGCCCGAGGACGAGCGCGGCTCGCTGCGCCTGACGGCACGAGCCGCGGCGACGGACGTACCGGACCTGCAACGAGAGGCGACAGCGTGAGCGCGCGACCGACGACGGCAGAGGTGCTGCTGCGCGCCTCGGACGTCACCAAGCACTACCCCTTGCGTGCGGACGGGCTCTCCACGCGCCGCAGAGTACTCCGTGCCGTGGACGGGGTGTCGCTGGAGGTGCGCGGCGGTGAGACGCTCGGCATCGTCGGCGAGTCGGGGTGCGGCAAGTCCACGCTCGGCCGCTGTCTGGTCCGGCTCACCGAACTCACCGGCGGCCGGGTCGAGTTCGACGGCCAGGACATCAGCACGCTGTCCACACGCCGACTGCGTCCCGTACGGCCGGGCATGCAACTGGTGTTCCAGGACCCGCAGGCCTCACTGAACCCGCGCCGTCGCGCCGGGGACATCGTGGCGGAACCACTGCTCGTGCACCGCTACGGCGACGGGGCCGCCGTGCGCCGTCGGGTCGCCGAGCTCTTCGACGTCGTAGGACTGGCGGCGGCCCATCTGGACCGATATCCGCACGAGTTCTCCGGTGGTCAGCGGCAACGCATCGGAATCGCGCGGGCGTTGGCGACGACCCCGAAGCTGATCGTCGCGGACGAGCCGGTGTCCGCGCTCGATGTGTCCATCCAGGCGCAGGTGTTGAACCTGTTCGCGGATCTGCAGGAGGAGTTCGCGCTCACGTACGTCTTCATCGCGCACGACCTCGGGGTGGTCCGTCATGTGTCGGACCGGATCGCGGTCATGTATCTCGGGGAGATCGTCGAACTCGCCGAGACGGAGGCTCTGTACAAGGAGCCCGCGCACCCTTACACGCAGGCGTTGTTGTCGGCGGTGCCGGACATCGACGACGGCACGCTCACCGACGAGGCGCCCCGGGAACGCATCGTGCTCACCGGCGAGGTGCCCAACCCGGTCGACAAGCCGACGGGGTGCCCGTTCCGCACCCGTTGCCCGTACGCGCGTGAGCTCTGCGCCACGGAGCGGCCCCGGCTGACGGTGACGGCCTCCGGTCGGCACACCGCCTGCCACTTCCCCCTGATCGACTGAGGGTACGGAGGGCGGACCCGGCATGATGGCCCGCATGCACCTCCGCATCGACGCCGTCGACCTGCCCGGCCGTACCTTCCCCGCCCCCGCCGACAAGCCCGTCGCGACGTACGACGACGTACACGTCGCCGTGCAGCGCAAGGACCGGCCGGCCGAACTCCTCGACCCGCAGCCGGGGGACGCCGCGTCCGCGACCTGGACGCTGGAGTGCACGACGGAGGCCACGCCGGACGGCATCGTGGTCACGGGTCCTTATGTGCAGCACCGGATGGGCCTGCGGTTCGTCTATCTGTCCTGGGGGACGGTCGACGCGGCCGGGCTCTTCACCATGTTCCGGCGCGCCAAGCTCATGCTGGACTCCGTGCCCGACGACGTCCTGGCCGCCGCCGCGCCCGACGGTCTGCTGGTCGGCCGGCTCGGGCTGACCGACGCGAACGGCGGCCCGCTGTGCGCGCGGGTCGATCCCCCGCACATCACCTGGACCGCCGCCGCCCGCTAGCTGTCGGTCAGGACGCCGAGTCCTTCTTGTTCGTCGCCTGCCTGTACGCCTGGGTCGGGGTCATCGGGACGCCGTTGAGACTGACCGTCTTGAAGGTGCTGACCTCGGCGCACTTCGACTGGTCGGCGGTCGCGGCCTTGGCATTGCTGGTGGCCGCCTTGGTGTCGGCGGGGGCCGGGGACGAGGTGGCGCCGGGGTAGGTCGTGCCGCTGGGCCAGTCCGTGCCGATCACCAGGGTCAGGCCGGTGCCGGTGCCCTGCTTGAGGTGCGAGGACGAGAGGCCGAGCGCGGAGGCCACCGTCTGGGCCTCGGCCTTCTGGTCCGGGCCGTAGGTGAGCTTGGTCGTGGTCGCGCTGACGGAGGCGTTGCCGGTCGTGGTGCCGGAACTGAAGCCGCCGTCTATCAAGGAGGTGGCGACCGTGGAGGCGCGCCCGCTGATGCTGGTGCCGTTCTCCACCGTCACCGCGATCTGCACGGCGGGTACGGCGACGGCCGTGGCGGTCGCGGTGGCCGCCGTGGACTTCTTGCCGGAGGAGGTGGTCAGCGACTGGTCGTTGGCGATGGTCGCGAACAGGCTCTTCGCCGCGGTGGCGGGGACGACCCGGTCGGCGTTGTTCGGGTCGGCGCCGGTCTGCATCGTGGTGAACGTCATGCGCTTGGTGGGGACCTTGTCCAGGTCCGCGGCGAGCCCGATGAGTTTCTTGACGGTGCCGAGGCCCGTGTCCACGGTGAGCGCCTTGGTGGCGGCGTCGGCGAGGTTGTAGACCGCCGTGGGGTTGGTGAGGGTGCCGGCGCTCTTGAACTTGCGGATCATCGCGCTCAGGAAGATGTGCTGGGAGACGGTACGGCCCAGGTCGCTGCCGTCGCCGAAGCCGTGCCGGGAGCGGACGAACTCGAGCGCCGCGTTGCCCTTGAGGGTGTGGGTGCCCTTGGCGAGCTTCAGGTGCGAGTAGGTGTCGTAGACGTCGGCGTCGACGCACACCGAGACGCCGCCGACCGCGTCGGACATCTTCACGACGCCGGAGAAGTCCATCTGCACGAAGTGGTCGATGGTGATGCCGGTGAGCTGGTGCACGGTCTTGACCTGGCACTCCTGGCCGTACTGAAGCGCGCTGTTGATCTGGCCGTAGTAACCGGCCGTCGACTGGCTGCTGTCCGGGTCCTTGCAGGCGGGGACCTGGGTCATGGTGTCGCGCGGGATGCTCATCACGGTGGCGTTGGAGCGGTCGGCGGAGATGTGGACCACCATCTCCACGTCCGCGTTGCCGTTCCCGGACTGCACGCCGGTGGTCGAGCAGCCGCCGCCGAGCTTGCAGTCCGTGGCGCTGGAGCGGGCGTCGCTGCCCATCACCAGGAGGTTGATCGGTGTGCGGCCGAAGGCGTCGGCCTTCTCCTTGCCGCCCGCGCCGTCGTCGATCGCGACGCTGTTGATGTTGCCGTTCAGGTGCTCGTAGAACCACCAGCCGACACCGGCGGTCGCCAGGATCATGACCGACAGGGATATCGCGCTGATCTTCAGCACCCGCTTGCCGCGCGGGGTCTCCTTGACGCGGCGGCGCGAGGCGGCGCGACCGCCGTGCGCGCGGGATCCGCCGCGCGGGGCCTGCCGGGCCGCGGCGCGGGCGGCTGCCCGGCCGCCGGTGGGCAGCGGCTCGTCGGCCTCACCCGCTCTCGGCCTGGGCACCCCTCGTGTGCGGCTGCGCGTGGCGTGGCCCACGGGGCCGTCCCCGAGGTCGGTCATCTGGCACTCCCACATAACGGTCGGGCCGTTCAGGCCGTTCGATGCTGCGGCCAGGGGCGCGCGGCCGTGTCGGGTCGAGTGAGGCGGGGTTCCCGTCTCTCTTGTGTGGTTGCGCAATATAACAATCTCAGATGAGAACCTCGCAGGCCCTTTCTCATTTACGGGATATCCTTTTACGTCAAACTCGGTCAACTGATCGGAATCCGTGCGGTGGTGATGGTCATCGGGGTACCGGTGACGGCGATGAGATAGAAGTGCGGATGCGAGCCTCCCGGCGCCCGCCGGACACCGCCAGGCGGTGTCACGACGTACGTCGTGGAGGCGTGCGGGGCGAGGGACGCGGGGCCGCCGGAGGCCGTCCACCAGTCGGAGGCGCCCTGTCCGAGACGGCTGGCGAAGTGCGGGGTGAGCCGGGTGCCGGTGATGTTGACGACCCGGACCACGAGACGGGTGATGTCCCGATGGCCGGACCGCTCCGCGAAGCTCGGTGTGACATTCATCCGCAGCGGCGGCGCACTGGCCGCGGCGACCGTCGCGCACACCACGGCGGGCGCGACGAGCCCCGCCGCGAGGACGGCCTTGGCGCGGTGTCCGGTCAGGTGCGGGACGCGGGGCTGCCAGGCCGAGGCGAACGCGGCGGCGGGGACGGTGGCGGCTGCCGCGAGCCACAGCGGGGTCATCATCAGGAAGTAACCGTCCTGGGACCTGGTCGCCAGGTAGAAGCTCAGCCAGGGCAGCACGGTGATCGCCGGGCCGAGCCGCCGTACGAAGAGCAGCGTGGCGGCGAGCAGGCCGAGCAGGAGCAGGATGCTGCCGTAGGAGTAGTAGTCGAGGTGTCGGCTGCCCGCGGTGAAGTAGTACGAGATCCCCATCAGGCCCTGGCCGTGCAGGATCGCCTTCTGGGTGAGCGGGAGCAGCAGACCGTGCAGCCAGGTGGGGAAGTCCTGGGTGGCGAAGTAGGCGTTGATCGCGGCCCAGGTGAGAGCGGCGGTGCCGGTGTAGCGGGCGACGACGCCCAGGGCGAGCCGGGGACCCAGGTCGCCGCGCCGGACGGCGTAGAGGCCGACGAGGAGGAACGGCGTGAGGAACCAGGCGAGTTGCTGGGTGGCGCAGGCCGCGCCGAGGCAGAGGGCCTGGAGCACTCCGGGGAGTCCGAGCCGGCCGCCGGCTCCGGTGTCGGGCCAGCGGACCACGACGGGGATGAGCAGGACGAGGGCGAGGACGGCGGGGTAGCCGGAGTAGGCGTAGCCGGGCAGGAAGCCGAAGCCGAGGCACACTGCGGTGGCGCCGGAGCGCCAGGGGGCCGGGAGCAGCCACCACAGCAGGACGGCGCCCGCGAGCAGCGCGCCGGTGGTGACGAGGGTGGCGGCGGCCGTCGAGTGGATCACGGCGTGGACGGGGGCGGCGAGCAGCGCGGTCAGGGGTGGATAGCCGTAGGTGTAGTCGGCGCCGCCCGACATGGTCTTGGTGATGCCGACCGACGATCTGTCGAACAGCCAGGGCCAGGGCTGGCCGTAGACGGGGTGTCCGTGCAGGATCTGGGTCGCGGCCTGTGCGGTGAGCACGCCCTCGTCGGTGCCGGCGTGGTTGAGCCAGTAGCCGCACAGGACCAGTGCGACGGCGAGCGCCAGGACGCCCGCGTCCACCCGGGTCAGGGAGCGCCGGGTGCGGGTGGTGAGGGCCAGGACGCCCGCGAGGAGGATCCCGGCGTAGCAGACGGAGATGACCGCGGCGACGGGCGGATGCGATGTCATCGCCCTGGTCCAGGCGTCTCGGGTGCCGATGAACAGGCTGATCGCGGCGATCAGCGTCATCCCCCGGTGCAGTTGCTGCGGCGCGGCCGGCTCGGTCGCGGGCGGCCGGGCCCACCGCGGTCCGGTTACGGAGGGCGGCGCGTCGCGCTGCCTCAGCGGGAGCGCAGCGCCGCCCCGGGGACCGTCGTCCATGCTGTCCTTCTCCTCGCTCCGTCCCCGCCGGTCGGCTGTTCGCGCCGGGGCAACCTCCACTCCATGTCGTAGAGGTGAAAGGAGCCGGTGAGGTTCACCAGGGGAAGGGAAGAACCGGGAAAGAAACCTCCTCCCGGCACCTCGGATGAACAGGGCGATGATTCCAGCCATCGCGGACGCACCGGAACTCCCCGACCTCTTCACACCGTTGACGACGGGCGGCGTCAACTCCCCTGCCCACAAGCCGTCTTGCAGGGCAAACTTTCCGGCCTCCGGAGACAACAGTCGTGCCAACTCTGCGTTTCCGGCATGTTGCGGGATGCGGCAAATAGGTCCTATGCCGCGTAAGCGAGCCCCGATTCCTTCATAGGAATCACCAGAGAACCGTTTCAGCAGGCCAGGTCGGGCGTCTGACGTGACGTGATTACGTCGCATTAAGGATGGTGGCGTAGGGTGGCTGACCGTTAACTGTCGCATTCCTTAACGGACTTGACGGTTAGTGAGCGCTGCGCGCCGTGTGTCCCACCCGGTTGATCGAGAGGACTCCGATGCCCGAAATCCCCTCCTATGCTGTGCCCTCGGAGCCCGATCGAACGACGGGATCGGGCTCCGCGCGAAACAGACACGCCCGGACCGTCCAGGACGGACCGTCGGATTCGGCCACTCGGTCGCGCACGGTCCGGCTCGCCGTACTGCCCGCCGCCGCGATGGCGATCCTCGCCGCCGCCGTCGTCCTGATCGTGCTGCGCACACAGAGCGGGTTCGCCGACGGGACGACCTGGACGGTGCTCGCCGCCGCCGCCGTCCTCGGCTGCGGCATCCTGGTCGCCGGCCTCCGGCTCGGGCGCTCCGAGGCCGCGGGGATCTCCCGGCAGTACGCGTCGCTGCGCCACACGGTCGCCACCGGACAGTCCGATCTGCAGGACGTGTTGCAGCGCCTGGAGCGGGGCGAGCCGGTGGAGCAGGTGCCGTTCACGCACCAGCCGCCGTCGCAGAACGACCCGCTCGGCCGGCTCACGTACGAGATAGGCGTGGGCCTGTGGCAGGCCCGTACCGTCGTCGCGCAGACCGCGCAGCTCGCCCGGGCCTCCGCGCCGGACAGCGAGGAGCGCGTCGAGGTCTTCGTCAACCTCGCCCGGCGTCTGCAGTCCCTGGTGCACCGCGCGATCAACATGCTCGACCAGCTGGAGAACGAGGTCGAGGACCCGGAGCTCCTCAAGGGCCTCTTCCACGTCGACCACCTCGCGACCCGTATCCGCCGCCACGCGGAGAACGTCGCCGTCCTCGGCGGCTCGGTGTCCCGCCGCCAGTGGACCCGCCCGGTGACGCTGACCGAGGTGCTGCGTTCCTCGATCGCCGAGGTCGAGCACTACTCCCGGGTCAAGCTGGTCCCCCCGATCGAGGGCACGCTGCGCGGTCACGCCGTGGCCGACGTCATCCACCTGCTGGCCGAACTCGTCGAGAACGCCACGACGTTCTCCGAGCCGCAGACCCAGGTGCTGATGCGCGCCCAGCGCGTCACCGCCGGTCTCGCCGTCGAGGTCGAGGACCGCGGACTGGGCATGCCCGCGCAGGAGCAGGCCCGTATCAACACGCTGCTCGCCGAGCCGGACCGGATCGACATCAGCAAGCTGCTCGCGGACGGCCGCATCGGCCTCTACGTGGTGTCCGCGCTGGCCCGCCGACACGGCATCGCGGTGCGGCTGCAGAGCAACATCTACGGCGGCATCCAGGCGATCCTGGTCATCCCGCGCGGCCTGATGGGCGACGAGCCCGGCGAGATCACCGCCCAGGCGCAGTACCAGGAAATCGCCGACATGTCCCGGCCGGCCCAGACCGCCCCGCCCCACCACCAGGCCGTACAGGCGCCGCCGGCCCAGCCCGCCGTCCCACCGCCCACGTTCCGCCAGCCGCTGCCCCCGGCCCGCTCCGGGAACGCGCCGATGCCGGTCGTGCACCCGCACCCCCAGCAGCCACAGCAGCACCCCAGGACCGTGGAGCCGTCGGCGCCCCGTGAGCGCGGGTCCGTGCCGTACAGCAGGGAGACCCGGGACGAGCGGCCGCGGCTGCCCCAGCGGCACGCCCAGGAGCACCTCGTACCGGAACTGCGGGAGGGTCCGGCCCCGCGCAAGACCGAGGGGCAAGAGGTCGAGCACGATCCGGGACTGATGGCCATGTTCCGGCGCGGAGTCAGCCTCGCCGACAACGAACCCGACGAGCCTCCCACTGACAGCGCTCGCTGACCGCAGGCTCCGTTACTCGCACGAAGGAGAAGAACGCCACCGTGAGCGACATGCACGCCGGCCAGCAGAACCTCGACTGGCTCCTGGCGGGACTCGTCCAGAGGGTCCCCTATACCCGCAGCGCAGTGCTGCTGAGCACGGACGGCCTCGCGAAGGCCGCCGACGGGCTGGATACGGCTGCCGAGGCCGAGCATCTGGCCGCCCTGGCGTCCGGTCTGCACTCGCTCGCCCGTAGCGCGGGCGCGCAGTTCGCCCAGGGCGCCGATGTACGGCAGGTGGTCGTGGAGCTGGACAGCGCCCTGCTGTTCGTCTGCGCCGCGGGCTCCGGCGCCTGTCTTGCCGTGCTGGCCGACCGGGAGGCCGACGCGGCCGTTCTCGGTTACGAGATGGCCATGCTGGTCAAGAGCGTCCGCCCGTACCTCGCCACGCCGGTCCGACAGCAGGGGGCCGGCTCGTCGATGGATCCGAGGCGCTGACCATGTCGGACATGGAGGACGGGTCGTGGCTCGACGACGAAGCAGGGCGGTTAGTACGGCCGTACACGGTCAGTAACGGTCGTACCCGGCCCTCTGCGCACTTCGACCTGCTCACCCTGGTGATGGCCACCGGTACCCGGCCACAGAGCTATCTGGGACCCGACTACGACCAGGTCCTCACCCTGTGCGACGCACCCATCTCGGTCGCCGAGGTGGCCGCGCATCTGCGGCTGCCCGCCGTGATCACCAAAGTTCTGCTCTCCGACCTCGTGACGCACCAGGCGCTCTCGCTGCGCTCACCGCGTGCCGTCGAGGCGGCCTCCCCGACCGATCGAAACCTCCTGGAGGCGGTGCTGCATGGACTACGTAAGCGGCTCTGACCCCTTTCCCACCGCCCTGAAGATCCTGATCGCCGGGGGCTTCGGGGTCGGCAAGACCACGTTCGTCGGAGCGGTCAGCGAGATCGAGCCGCTGAGCACCGAAGAACTCCTGACCTCCGTCAGTGCCCGCACCGACAGCCTGGTGGGCATCGAGGACAAGTCGACCACCACCGTGGCGATGGACTTCGGCCGGATGTCCCTGGACAAGGAGCACGTCCTCTATCTGTTCGGTACGCCCGGGCAGGAGCGGTTCTGGTTCATGTGGGACGAGTTGTCCAACGGGGCCCTGGGCGCCGTGGTGCTCGCGGACACCCGAAGACTGGACCACTGCTTCGCCGCCGTCGACTTCTTCGAACGGCGGGGCATCGGCTTCATCGTGGCCGTCAACGAGTTCGACGGCTCGTACCACTACGAGTCCGACGAGATCCGCGCGGCCCTCGACCTCAAGCCCGACGTACCCGTCGTGATGTGCGACGCGCGGCAGTGCAACTCCGGTACCCGCGTGTTGATCGCCCTCGTACAGCATCTGCTCGCCTCGACTCCCGGCACCCCGCCCGCGGAGCTTTACCCGTCGCGCTGAGCCCCGCTCGACGCGACCGAATGGAGCCTGCATGTCAGCCCCGGTTCCCTACTCCACCCAGAATTCGTACGACCCGACCAGCCATCTGCTGCTGACTCCCGAGGACCGCGAAGCGGCCGCCCGGGTGGCGCGGCTGCGTGAACTCGGCCTCGGGGACGCGCCGATCGCGGAGTTCGACGAGTTCGCCCGCAACCTGGCGCAGGTCACGGGCGCGCCCTTCTCGATGGTCAACTTCATCGACGAGAACCGTCAGTACTTCGCGGGTCTGTACGCCGGTGGCCGTCCGGGCGTCCAACTGGCGCCGGACGAGGTGCCGGAGGTCGGCCGGACGATGACGCGTGATCAGGGGTACTGCCCGCACGTCGTCGTGCGGAAGAAGGCACTGGTCCTCGAAGACGTCTGCGACTACCCGCGGTTCGCGGGGAACAGCGTCGTGGACGAGATAGGCATCCGCTCGTACATGGGCGCGCCGCTGATCGACTGGAAGACGGGCATGGCCCTGGGCACGATCTGCGTGGTCGACACGGACACCCATCCGTGGGGGCGCGAAGGGCTGGCGACGATCAAGTCGCTGGCGCAGCAGCTGGTCGACCGGCTCCACACGATGGAGACCCGGGGCGGGATCTGAGCCCGCGGCCTCAACGGACGGCGGGGCAGAGGAAGTTCGTACGGGAGCCGCGGGCACGACGCTGTGTCCGTGGCTCCCCGGTGTTCAGCCGACCTGACCGGCCGTCTCCAACTGCCCCAGACGGCGCTGGGGTTGGACGGTCCGCACCAGGTCGGCCAGTCGCTCGGACCACTGGCCCTTGGCGGTACCGAGGGCCACCTCGCCCAGCCTCAGCAGCTGGATGTCGGAGGTGCCGGCGGGGGCGTAGATGTGATGGGCGTCGCGCAGATAGCGCTCCACCGGGCGGTCGGTGAACAGACCGCTGGCGGCGTGGATCTCCATGCTGTCACGGGCGGAGTCGACGGCCGCCTCGACGTTGACGAGCTTGGCGTTCATCAACTCCGCGTCGCAGGACAGCCCTTGGTCGAGGAGATGGACGGCGTGGTAGGCGGCCAGCCGGGCCGTCATCAGCCGGGACTTCATTCTGCCCAGCTTGAGTTTGATGTTGGTGAGGTCGCCCAGCGGTGCCCCGAAGCGCTCGCGCTCGATGCACAGTGCCGTCGTCTCCTCGAAGGTGGCCTGGTGGATGCCGAGGGAGACGGCCGTGAGGTTGGGGCGGCCGTAGAGGATGCTCGACGAGTAGGCGACGGCCAGGCCCTTGCCCTCGCCGCCGAGCAGATTCGCCGCCGGTACCCGGCAGTTGTCGTAGATGATCTCGCCGAAGCTGAAGCCGTGCAGACCCATGGCGGGCTGCTGCTCGCCGAGCGAGAACCCGGGGCGGTCGGACTCGACGAGGAAGGCCGACAGTCCCTTCGATCCCTCGCCGGTCCGCACGACCACGCCGTGTACGTCGCCGACGTGGCTGTTGCCGACGAAGACCTTGCGGCCGTTGAGGATGTAGTCGTCACCGTCCCGGACGGCGGTGCTGCCCATCCCCAGCACATGGCCGCCGGACTCCGGTTCGGTGACGGCGATGGTCGGGAGGCACTCTCCGGCGGCGATGCGGGGCAGCCACTTCCGCTTCTGCTTCTCGCTCCCGAAGTGAATGATCTTGGCCACACCGAGCTGGGAGGCCTGAACCATGGCTCCCATGGCACCGCACACGCGGGCGAGTTCTTCGATGGTGATGGTCTTGGCCAGGTGTCCGGCGCCCATTCCGCCGTACTCTTTCCCAATGGTCACGCCGATCCAGCCCTGCCGGGCGATGAGCCTGGAGAGCTCGTGCGCCACGGTGCGCGAGGTCTCCATCTCCGCTATCCGCGGACGTACCTCGCGTTCGGCGAACTCGCGCACTCGTCGGCGCAGGTCCTCGTGCCACCCGCTGGTGAAATAGCGTTCCACAACCCCTCCTGCACGCTGCCTCCGTGTCCGGCTTGATCCGGAGGTCGTTCGTCGGGCAGTGGTTCGTCGCCCTTGGGCGCCTGCCCGAAATATTGTCTACTTGTCGATCCATCTCAGCCAAGATCACCTTACGAGGTTGACTGAAACCCGGCGCCTTGCAGGGACTCCCAAGTGTGCGATATGGGCCACGAGGTGGTCTCTTCCGGACACGTCACGAAGAGAAACCGACCAACGGCGAACAAGGCGCACCCAATACGGACAGAGGCCTGCCCATCAGGCACATGACGGTCGGGCGTAATACGGCTCACATCGACAATCAGTCACGTTCCGACTGACCGATAAGGGATCCCGCCCAGTTCGTTGACCTACGTTCAACCATCGAACATCAGCCACCGCCGCGGGCAGGAGTCGACGATTCCGCCGCAACAACCTGCGCTTACGTCACTCTGGCACCACGGATCACACCGGATCACTGGTAAGGGTCCGCGAGTTCGGACGCCGGAGAGGTCGGTCCTGGGCGGCAGCCGCGAGCATCTGTTCGGCGGATTGCCCCAGAACTTCCGTCAGGTCTGCTGCTCGTACCGGAGCTCCGTATACCGCCCGGCGGCCATGTCCTCCCGGGTGCCCACGATCAGGTTCATGGTGCACACCTTGTAGTCGACCGCCTGGCCGGCCAGTTGGGCGAAGAGCACGAGACCGCCCTCGTCCGGTGCCATGTCCCACGGGTCGGAGAAGCCACCGAGCTGCACGCACGCGCCGGGGCGACGCCCGCCGAAGGCCAGGTCGAGGAGGGCTTCCTCGAAGGCATCCAGTGAGTCCTCGGCCCCGTCGCCATCGCCGTCCAGGAACGCGTTGGTGTGCGGGCCCCCTTGCCAGTCGTTCTCGATGCTCAGTCCTGGCACGGGATAGAGGGTGCGTGGCTCATAGGTCCTCGTCTCCCAGGTCTCTCCTCTGCATGCGTACGTTGCGGAGCGCTCCGTGGTGCGTACCCCGGCGGGGACGTGCAGCACCGCGGACGACTCGGGCGGGTACGAGATCTCGGTGAAAACCAACAGGTGGCCGTCGGCGGGGAGTTCGATGTCCAGGACGTCGTGCGGCAGGGCCGCGCAGTCGACGCTCAGCACGAGCGGCTCGCGCCCTTCGGGCCAGTCCACGCCGTCCGGCAGTGCGGGGAGCCCGCCCGTTCGCGCGGCGGGGCGCAGGTGTTCCCGCAGGGACTCGGGCACTTCCTTGTCCTGCACCAGGTAGAGGCAGGGCCGACACCGGGCCAGCAACTCCCGTACGACGGGGCCGGGTACGCCGTGTTCGGCCGCTGCCTCAAGGAGGACCGCTTCGTCGATCGCTGTCATGCCCGGGATCGTCCCACGGGCCACTGACATGCCGTGGATCGTCGCCCTCGCCCCTCGTGGCAGCCGTCGCTTCAGCCGATGCGCGTTCCCGCGCCGCCGACCCGGACGCGAGAGTCGCCCGCGCGCAGCGTCACGGTGAGTTCGCCGGGGCGGCCCAGGTCCTCGCCCTGGTGGAGGGTGAGGACGGCGTCGTCGGGCACGAGGCCGAGTTCCCGCGCGTACGCGCCGAACGCGGCGGCCGCCGCCCCGGTCGCCGGGTCCTCGACGACGCCGCCGACGGGGAAGGGGTCACGGACATGGAAGACGGTCGCCGACTCCCGCCACACCAACTGGACGGTGGTCAGGTCCAGTTGGTGCATCAGGGCTTCGAGGCGGCCGAAGTCGTAGGCGAGATCCGCGAGTCGGGCACGCGTCCCCGCCGCGAGGACGAGATGGCGGGCACCGGCGAAGGCGATACGGGGCGGGAAGGCCGGGTCCAGATCGGCGCTCGGCCAACCGAGCGCCGCGAGCGCCTCGTCGAGGTCGGCACCGGTGATCTCGACGAGTTGCGGCTCGACGCTGGTGAGCGTGGCCCGGAGCGCCCCGCCCTCCTCGACCACCTCCACCGGCACGACACCCGCGCGCGTCGCGAACACCAACTCCCCCGGGCCCACCCGCTCGGCGAGCGCCACGGCGGTCGCGACGGTGGCGTGCCCGCAGAACGGCACCTCGGCCTTTGGGCTGAAGTAACGGATGCTGTAGGCCCGCCCCTCCTGACCACCGAGATCCTCCGGGGGCGTGGACAGGAACGCGCTCTCCGAGTACCCGAGTTCGGCGGCGATGGCCAGCATCTCGGCGTCGTCCAGGGCGGCGGCGTCCAGCACGACACCGGCGGGGTTTCCGCCGTCGGGGTCGCTGGAGAAGGCGGTGTATCGCAGAACCTCGGGCCGTGGCGCGTGCGTCGTCATACAGCACAGTGTTCCGGATGCGGCACGGTGATCCACCTCTGCCGGGCGAACGGCTCAGCGAGGCGTCTTGACGTAGGCGTACGGGGCGCAGACGTAGGTGTTGTGGTGATCGGCGGCACGCAGGGCGGCGGTGAGGCGCTCGCGCGGTTTGAGGCCGAGCTCGGCGGTGGCGTGCAGGGCGCCGAGAGCCACGTCGTCCCCGGAGCCCACAGCGGCGTATCCGTCGACGGGCTCACCGACTTGATAGTCGCCGTGGATCTCGAAGAGCCGGCCGTGTACGCCGACGAGGAAGACGCCCGCCTGCTCCTGCTCTGAGTCCTTGCGGGCCCATCCACCGTCCTTGAGGCAGGTGCGGACGGCGTTGATGAAACTCGTGGCCATGAATCGGTCGAGATCGCCCTCGGGCTGCGGCGCCGCGAACGCGTGATGCAGGAGCTGGCCCATACGGAACGACGAGGTGAACCCCAGTGCGTAGGGGCCGTTGGTGAAGACCTTCGGGTCGCGGCGGATGGTGAGCTGCGATCCGCTGCTGCCCGCGGAGTCTCCGGCGAGATGGACACGCCCGCGATGGACCAGACCGACGATGACGGTCAAGTCACCACCTCCAGAGGCTTGTTGGGTCCTTGGTCGTTCCGCATGGACCCGTTCTGCCCTCCGTCCGGGCGGAGTTACCCCTTCCGCATCGACAGCCCGCCGTCAGCCCGCCGCCAGCTCGGTCGCGGTGAAGCGCTCGAAACCCGCGTGGTAGGCCGTGCCCAGCGGGTCGGTCGCGCTGTAGTGGAAGGCCGCCACGCCGCAGCCCCGTGCGTGGAAGGCGGCGCCGGTGTACGAGGCCACCCGGGTGCCGTTGACGCCGAGCTCCACCTTGATCCGGCCCTGGCCGGCGGAGGAACAGGTCATCGTCATGTCGACCTGCTGCTGACTCCTCACCTTCAGGCCCATGTCCGCGAGGTTCACCTCGACGACCCGGTCGTGCTGGAACTTCCCCTTGAACCGGAACTCCCGCACGATCAGGGCTTCCTGGTCCGTGGTCAGGTAGGTCGCCCAGCGGGAGCCCTTCCAGTAGTTCCCCGAGCCGTTGCACCACAGCCCGACCCCGCCCTCGCCGCCGTACCACTCCGTCTGGGTGCTCAGCCGTACCGCGAACGAGGACGGTTCGAAGGGCGCCTGCGGCCACACCTCCAGCTCGGACCTGGGATCCACCAGCATGGTCCCGCCCTCGTGCGTGACCTTCGCCAGGGTCGGGTCCTTGTCCAGCCAGTCGCCCGAGTCGGTCAAGTCGTCGGTGTACGAGAGGAGTTGGGAGCCGGGGGTCTTCGGGCCGCCCTCCGTCGCCGATCCGCCCGAGGTGGTGCTGAGCACGACGGCGAGCAGCACGGCCACCGCGGCGCTACCGGCCGCGAACGCCCACAGCCGCAGTTGCCTGGCGCTGCGGCCGGAGCGCGTGCCGCCGCGCACGGGTCCGGGCGGCTGGGGTGGCGGTGCCGCCGACGTACCCGTCACCGTCCGCATGGCCTCCACCGCTTCCGATGCCCCGACCGCCCCCAACGCGCCTACCGCTCCCGCGAGTTGGGTGACGAGTTGGGCGGCGGTCGGACGTTGCGCCGGGTCCTTGCGCAGGCAGTCGGCGATGGCCGAACGGACCGGCTCAGGTACCTCCGTGAGATCCGCGTCGCGGGTGCACACGGCGACGAGCACCTCGTAGTCGCCCTCCCCCTCGAAGGGATGCCGTCCCGTGGCGGCGAAGTACAGCGTGCCGCCGAGGGAGAACACGTCGGAGGCACCGGTCACCGGGAGCGACTTGGCCTGCTCGGGCGACATGTACGCGGGCGAGCCGAGCACACCGCCCGGCGTGGTGAGCGCCGTCTCGCGCGAGCGTTCGTCGCGGGCGATTCCGAAGTCGATGATCCGCGGTCCGTCCGGGGAGAGCAGGATGTTGGACGGCTTGATGTCCCGGTGCACGACGCCCATCCGGTGCACCTGCGCCAGCGCGTGCGCGACGGCGAGTGCCAGGGACTGGAGCCGTCCGGAGGGCAGCGGGCCGTTGGTTCTCACATGCTCGTGGATCGTGGGGCCCGGGACGAACTCGCTGATGATGTACGGGTGTCGGCCGGACAGATCGGCGTCGAGGACCCGCGCCGTGGCCAGTTCACCGACCCGGCTCGCCGCGCCGAACTCCCGGCGTACGCGGGCGAGTGCGACCTCGTCGTACTCCTTGCCCGGCAGCAGGAACTTCACCACGGCCGGCCGGCCCGCCCCGTCCCGGGCGAACCACACCACACCTTGCCCGCCCCTGCCGAGCACCCGCTCACAGACGTATCCGCCCGCCGACAACCGCATCCGCGGATCCATGTCCCCGCCCCCAGCCCCGCCCCCGGTTCATGGCCGTATGTCAGCGTATCGGCATCGCCGGGCCGGGACAGGCCCCTTGACCAAAGCCACAAAGGGGGCGCCTTGGCCTCCGTCCAACTTCCCTTCCCCGCACACCACTTCACATTGATCGGCGTCCGGCAAAGGGCTGCCGATCAACTCCCGGCCTGGTGAACTCGGTGCTGTGGGGGGGAGGCCTTCCCGCGTTCTCCGGGGGGGGAGGGATCGCGGGACGTTCGGCCGGCCTCCGGTCGTGCGAGTGATGTGCCGGGGGCGGGAACGTCGGGGACGGGGGAGCCACGAGGCCGGCCGGGCGGGCCACGCGTCATCCAGACGCGTGGCCCCGTACGATCATCCAGTTTGCCGACGGACCGGAAATGCGGACCGGAAACAGGGAGAACGCACCGTGGGAAAGATCTCCGCAGCACAGGCCGACACGCTGCTCGACGGCGCCTGGTTCGACGGGTACACCAAAGTCGTCGACGTGTACGACGAGTTGGTCACCGTCGACGACTTCGACGCGGCGGCCCGGGCGGTCGCCCACGGCGGCACCGAGATGGTCCTCTTCGGCAACGGCCTCACCGTGCTCGGCACCCTCGATCTCAGCGACGGCGTCCATTCGATCTTCGCCGTTCAAGGCGTGCTCCGCGCAAGGCACTTGATCCTCGGGGACGCGCTCCTCGTCGTGCAGGGCACCGTGGAACTCGACGAGTGGCTGTTCGGCCCCGAGAGCGAAGGACTCTTCGCGGTCGGCAACCGGCAGATCGAGGGGGCGGACCAGGACGCCATGCTCGCGAACGTCCGAGCACCCGTGATCGCCCTGTTCGACCGCAACCGTCGTGAATTCGTGCTGCGCGAACATGGCGAACGACGCGAAACCGCGCAGCTGACACCCGAGTTGCTCGACGGCCTCGACCCCGACGAAAGCCCGGAACTGATCCTGGGCGACAGGCTGCGCGCACACCTCCTCGACGGACAACCGGTCTTCCGCTGAGCCGGGCCCGGTCCCCGTCCCTCCCAGCCCCAGCCCTTGCCGCTGCCCCTGCCCCTGCCCCTCCCTCTGCCGCTGCCCCTGCCTCTGCCCCTGCCTCCGCCTCTGCCCCTGCCCCTGCCCCTGCCTCTGCCTCTGCCTCTGCCCGGGACCTACTCCGGGCGGTACGGCCCCCACCACCCTCTGCGGCGATGAGCCACCTCAAGCCCAGGGCAACGCAACGCGTAGCGGCCCTCTTGCCCCCGCCCCGACCCCCACCTAGCCTCATTTTGTGCCGCAAATAAACAAACCCCGAACGCACAACGCCGTGCCGGGCACCTCCACCGACCTCACGCGCCTCCGGATCACCCTCACCGCGTTCTTCGCCCTCGACGGCTTCATCTTCGCCGGCTGGGTCGTCCGCATCCCCGCCATCAAGGAACAGACCGGCGCCTCCGCCAGCACCCTCGGCCTCGCCCTCCTCGGCGTCTCCGCCGGCGCCGTCATCACCATGATGCTCACCGGCCGCCTCTGCCACCGCTACGGCAACCACCAAGTCACCGTCGTCTGCGCCGTGTTGCTGTCCCTGAGCGTGTCCCTCCCCCCGCTCACCCACTCGCCGCTCGCCCTCGGCCTCGTCCTGCTGGTCTTCGGCGCCGCCTACGGCGGGATCAACGTCGCGTTCAACAGCGCGGCGGTCGACCTGGTCAGGGCCATGCGGCGGCCCATCATGCCCAGCTTCCACGCCGCGTTCAGCCTCGGCGGCATGGTCGGCGCCGGGCTCGGCGGACTGGTCGCCGGTGTCCTGACCCCGACCCAGCATCTGTTCGGCCTCACCGTGATCGGCCTGCTCGTCACCGCCGTGGTCGGCCGGAACCTCCTGCGCCTCAAGCCTCCGACACCGCCCGCACCACCAACATCACCTACGTCACCTACGTCACCTACGACACCCGCACCATCACGGAACTCGCCGCAGGACCCACCACAGAACTCCCCCAAGAACTCACCGCAGGAGAAGACCCCACCCCACCGCCTCAACCCCCGCACCCGCGGCCTCGTCCTCACCTTCGGCCTGATCGCCCTCTGCACCGCCTTCGGCGAAGGCGCCCTCGCCGACTGGAGCGCCCTGCACCTGGAGCAGGACCTCGACGCCACCGCCGGCGCCGCCGCGATCGGCTACTCCTGCTTCGCGCTCGCCATGACCGCCGGCCGGCTCACCGGCACCCGGCTCCTCGAACGCCTCGGCCGGACCCGCACCCTCGTCTCCGGCGGCACCACCGCCGCCCTCGGCATGCTGCTCGGCGCTCTCGCGCCCACCCTGTGGGCAGCCGTCCTCGGCTTCGTGATCACCGGGCTCGGCCTCGCCAACCTCTTTCCCGTCGCCGTGGAACGAGCCGGTACCCTCGCCGGCCCCGACGGAGTCGCGATCGCCTCCACCCTCGGCTACGGCGGCATGCTCCTGGGACCGCCCGCCATCGGCTTCATGGCGGACTGGTACTCCCTCCCCGCCGCGCTCACCAGCGTGGCCGTGCTGGCCGCCGTCGCGGCCGGCATCGGATTCCTCACCCGGCACGCGGCGGAGAACTGATCCCCGGCAGAGGACTGATTCCACGTCACCGACCGCAGCGAACAAGCCAACGAGCAGCCGTACAGGCGCAGTTGGGACCAAGGCGTCGCACGAGGCGAGCGGCGGAGGAATAACGTGGGAGTCCACGGCCGATCTTCGTCGGTTCCGTGGTTCTCACCGCGTACGCACAGGAGCGTCCATGACCGAAGCGGCAGACAACGAAGCGGCAGACAACTCCGAGCAGGATGCGCTCGCCAGGTTCGACACCACCGTGCCGCAGTCGGCCCGGATCTGGAACTACTGGCTGGGAGGCAAGGACAACTACGAAGTGGACCGTGTCGCCGGTGACGCGTTCCGCGAGATCTTCCCCGGCATCGAGACCGGCGCCCGTGCCGCCCGGTACTTCCTCGCCCGCGCCGTCCGTCATCTGGCCGCCGAGGAGGGCATCCGGCAGTTCCTGGACGTCGGCACCGGACTGCCCAGCGTGGACAACACCCACGAGATAGCCCAGCGCGTGGTCCCCGGGTCCCGCATCGTCTACGTCGACAACGACCCGCTGGTGCTGGCCCACGCCCGCGCGCTGCTCACCAGCTCCCCGGAGGGCGTCACCAACTACGTCGACGCCGACCTGCGCGACCCGGACACCATCGTGCGGGAGGCCGGCAAGACCCTCGACTTCGACAAGCCCGTCGCCCTCATGCTGATGGGCATCCTGGGCCACATCGAGGACTACGACGAGGCCCGCGCGATCGTGCGCCGGCTGGTGGACGCCCTGCCCGCCGGCAGCTACCTCGTGCAGTACGACAGCACCGACACCAGCGAGGCCTACGTCGACGCCATCCGCCAGTACAACGAGGGCGGTTCGATCCCGTACATCCTGCGCAGCCCCGAACAGATCGCGGGCTTCTTCGAGGGACTTGAGCTGCTCGAACCGGGCGTCGCGTCCTGCTCGCGCTGGCGCCCCGACGAGAGCGCCTGGGGGCTGCCCGCCGAGGTGCACCAGTACGGCGGTGTCGCCCTCAAACGCTAGGCCCCGCCCGGTGGTTCAGGTCTCCTGAAGGATGCGATGCAGGATCGTCGGAGTCTCCTCCGGCGATTCCGCCTCCACCACCAGGCGGTTCATGACGTCCCAGTAGCACTCGATCTCGGTCGGCCGGTCGGGATAGAGGGCGGTGACGCGCTGTTCGAGGTAGACCATGTCGGGCAGCCGGCCGCCGGGCAGCCGAAGGATGGTGACCGGACCGGCCTCCCCCGCGTGCCCGCCGGCGACGAACGGCATGACCTGGACGGTGACCTGCGGGAGCCGGCAGATCTCGATGAGATGCCTGAGCTGGGCGCGCATCGTGCCGGTGCCACCCACCGGGCGCCGCAGGGCCGCCTCGTCGATCACGGCCCAGAGCTGCGCGGCCGGCCGTCGGCGCAGGATCCGCTGCCGTGTCATCCGCAGCCTGACGCGACGGTCGAGTTCCGCCCCGTCGGCGCCCGTGTGGGCGAGCCGGAGAGAGGCGCGCGCGTAGTCGGGGGTCTGCAACAGGTGGGGAACGCGTTGGACCTCGAAGCAGCGGACGAGACTCGCCGCCTGTTCGGCCCCGAGGTAGGCCCGCGCCCAGGTGGGCACCACATCGTTGAAGTGCTGCCACCAGGCAGGGGAGTTGGCCTCCTCGGCAAGGGCCAGCAGGGTGGCGCGCTCGGCCTCCTCCGTGACGCCGTAGAGCGTGAGCAGGTCGGCCACGTCGCGCGGTTTGAAGCGGTGGCGGCCGGCCTCCAGTCGGCTGATCTTGGACCGGGAGGCGCGGATGGCCTCACCGGCGAACTGGCGGGCGATGTTCCGCTCCTCCCGCAGTTCGCGCAGCCGTGCGCCCAGCACCAGCCGCGGCACCACGGGGCCGGCCGACAGCCCGTCCAGCGGTGCGGTTAAGACGTCATCGGATCCCATGTGCAGTCTCCCTGCGGTGAACTTCCTTTGCACGCCCGCGAGTTGCCCCCACCACGACCTGCCCGCCCGCGAACGCCGAAGCCAGTCATCCTAGAGGGCCGCCGGGCGCGCGATCTTCGATTGGCGGGAATGATCTGCACCTTTACGGCCAGGCCGACACGCAGGCATTTCCTATACGATTTTGCGCACGGCCGGGCCAAGCAAGCCGCGAGAGCGCCGTCCTCCGGAGTCACAAACTCCCTACCCACCGCACCTGCTCGTGTCGAAAGCCTTGACGGGCCCAGGTTCCTCGCCCACGATCGCCGCATCGATTTCCTATCTGATTCCTCTCGGAATCCGCAGGGGTGGGTCATGCGCTTCCCAACCAGATCTGTCCTGCCCGGAGTTGTCGCGGTCGTGTTGCTGGCCTCGGGGACGGCGGCCTGTACCTACAAGAACTCCGGTGCCGAGTCCGGCGGTCAGGCCACGCCGGCCGCTCGCACCGGCGGCGGCGCCGAACTCGGGGATGCCTCCGGGACCAAGGTCGCCCTCGTGCCGGGTGGCGCCCATCCGTACTTCCAACCGTGGAAGACCGCGGGTGCCGCCGCGAAGAAGACGTACGGTCTCGGCGCCGTGGCCTTCGACGAGACGGCGGAGTGGGACCAGCAGAAGCAGAACAACCTGCTGTCCACGCTCGCGGCGCGCGGCTACAACGCGTTCGGGGTCTTCGGCGTCTCCCCCACCGACATCAACTCGACCTTCGCGGACCTGCGTTCGCAGGGATTCCCGGTGGCGTCGCTGGGGTCCTGCCCCGCCGGTGACAAGGACGACGCCGACTTCTGTCTCTCCACGGACGTCCTACTCGCCGCCTACAAGGCCGCGAAGGCGGCGATCGCGGCCATGGGCGGCAAGGGCACCCTGGTCCATCTGACCGGCAACAACGTCGACGCCAATACCCAGTTGAGGATCAAGGGCGTCGCCCAGGCCGTCAAGGAGTCGGGCGGCAAGGTGAAGCTCCTCCAGACCATCACCGACATCGACACGGACCTGCAGACCGCGCAGAAGGCGGTGTCCGACCTGATGGCGGCAAAGGGCAGTCAGATCACGGGCATTGTCGCCACCGCCTACAACCCGGCCGTCGCCGCGGCCGATGTCGTCAAGTCGTCCGGGTCGAAGGCGAAGGTCATCGCCATCGACGACGACGCCAAGATCCTGAGCGGCATCGAGCAGGGCACGGTCACGGCCACCGTGGTGCAGAACCCGGTCGGGCAGGCCGAGATCGGGACGTGGGCGCTGGCGCTGCTCCAGACGAAGCAGTGCACGGTGCGCTCGCCCGGGGTCGAGGTGGACTCCGGTTCGTTCGTCGTCACCAAGGCGAACGTCGCCGGCTACGACAAGGCGCGGCAGGCGAAGACCGCGCGGTTGAAGCAGGAGTTCGCCGACAAGGTCCTCTCTTGCGGCTGATCGCCGCCCCCCGACACTCACGACAGAAAACGGAATCGCTGGATGAGCAGCATCATCACGACCGCGACCGCCCGGCTGGTCGACATCGCCGTCGAGCAGGACCGTACAGACGCGGTGCAGTCCTTCGTCAAACAGGAGACGGTCCTGGTCGGCCTGGAGACGGCCGACGGCCTCGCGGGAACCGGCTACTCCTACACGATCGGCACCGGCGGCAGCTCCGTACTCGCCCTGCTGCGCGACCACTTGCTGCCCGCGCTCCTCGGGCAGGACGCCCGCAACGTCGAGGCGCTGTGGCAGCGGCTGTTCGCGCTGACCCGGGCGACCACCACCGGCGCCATCACCTCGCTCGCCCTCGCCGCCGTGGACACCGCCCTGTGGGACGTGCGGTGCAGGCGCGCGGGCGAGCCGCTGTGGCGGCTGGCCGGCGGCCACCACCGGGAGGTGCCGGTCTACGACACCGAGGGCGGCTGGCTCCATCTCGACACCGAGGAACTGGTCAAAGGCGCCCTGCGCGCCCAGGAGTTGGGCTGGGCGGGCGTCAAGATCAAGGTGGGCCGGCCGCATCCCGCCGAGGACGCGGAGCGGTTGCGCGCGGTCCGCGAGGCCGTCGGCCCCTCGCTGCACATCATGACCGACGCCAACCAGTCCCAGACGGCGTCCTCGGTCCTGCGGCTCGCGGCGGCGCTGGAGCCGTACGACCCGTACTGGCTGGAGGAGCCACTGCCCGCGGACGACATCAGCGGGCACGCCCGGCTCGCGGCGGCGACCCACATCCCCGTCGCCGTAGGCGAGTCGATGTACTCGCTCATGCAGTTCCGCAGCTACCTGGAGGCCGGCGCGGCCTCCGTCGTGCAGGTCGACGCGGCCCGGATCGGCGGCATCACACCCTGGTTGAAGGTCGCGCACCTGGCGGAGAGCCACAACGTGATGGTCTGCCCGCACTTCCTGATGGAACTGCACGTCAGCCTGGCCGCGGCCGTACCGAACGGCCAATACGTCGAGTACATCCCGCAGTTGAGGGCCGTGACCCGCACCGAACTGACTATCCGCGACGGCCTGGCGGTGGCCCCCGACACACCGGGCATCGGCATCGACTGGGACCCGGACGCGCTGGACGACCGGAGGGTGGCATGACGACCTCGATCAGCCCGCCGGACACCGTCCCGGAGGAGCGAACGGCACCGCACCGCCTGCCGTTCTGGGTCAACCAGCGGCTCGGCCTGCTGGTGCTGGTCATCGCGCTGAGCGTCCTGTTCGGGGTGCTGCGCCCCGCCTTCGTGGACCAGCGGCTGGTGCTCTTCCCGCTCCTGCGGGACATCGCCACCCTGACCGTCGTCGCGCTCGCGCAGATGGTCGCCCTGTCCGTGGGCCACATGAACCTCGCGGTCGGCCGGATGGCCGCCTTCGGCGCCCTGTTCGCGGGCCTCGGCTACGACCGTCTCGGCGTCCCGATGCAGGTCGGGCTGCTCATGTGTCTGACCGCCGGCGCGGCGATCGGCGCGGTCACCGGCTGGCTGATCGCCCGTACCGGAGTGAGTTCCTTCGTCGTCACCCTGGCCATGGACTTCGCCCTCCTGGGCCTCGTCTCCCTCCTCTACTCGGCCCTCACCGACGACGCCGCCTTCACCACCCACCCCGCCGGCATCGACGCCCTGCGCTCCTACTCCCTCGCCGACATCTGCGCGGGCCCGATCTGCGGCTCCCCCGCCGTCCCGCAGATAGCCCAGTTCACCGTCCTCGCGATGCTCGCCCTCGGTTTCCTCTACGGCGGTACGCGCATCGGCCGCGAACTGCTGCTCACCGGCGCCAATCCGGCCGCCGCGGAGCTGTCCGGCATTCCCACCGGCCGCCGGGTCCTGCTCGCGCACACGCTGTCGGGGCTGCTCGCCGCGCTGGCCGGGTTCATGGCGGCGGCCGGCACGGGCACGTTCCGCGCCTCCATCGGCGACGACTTCATGCTGCCGTCCTTCCTCGGCGCGGTGCTCGGCGGCACCCTCCTCACCGGCGGGGTGGTGTCCGTCCTGGGCACGCTGCTCGGCACCGCCCTGGTCGGTGTGATCCGCAAGGGCCTCGACCTGCTGGGCGTCGGTCTGGAGAGCCTGAACATCTATCTCGGCTGTGTCCTCCTGCTGGCCCTGTCGGCCGACCGGATCCGCACGGTGGTGTCCTATCGCAAGGTGGTGCGCTCGACATGAACCGCTTGAACACCCTCAGCGGGCAAGGGAGTTGGGTCATCGGCGGGCTGCGCCGGTTCTCCCGTTCCACGGCGGCGATGCTGCTGTGCGTGGTCATGGCGGGATACCTGGCACTGGGCATCGCCTCGTCCGGCTCGTTCTTCGAGGGTCCCTCGGTGCGGGTCTTCCTCCAGTATCTGGCCACTCCCATCCTCATCGGGCTGGCCCAGATGGTGGCGCTCTGCGTGGGCCAACTCAACCTCGCCGTAGGCGCGTTGGGCGGCTTCACCGCCTGCCTCATAGGCGTTCTCATGACCGATCACGGAATGCCCGCCGGACTGGCCGTGATCGTGGGCCTGTTGACGGCGACGGCCATCGGACTGGCGACCGGTGTCGCCATCGTCGCCACGCAGATCAACGGGTTCATCGTCACCCTCGCCACGATGACGATCCTGCTGGGCGCGCAGTACCGGCTCACCGGCACCCGTACCGTCGACGGCTACTCGCGCACACTGCGCGACTTCGGCTCGGCGGCGCCGCTGGACATCCCGCTGGTCTTCGTCACCGCGCTCGTCGCGGCGGCGCTGCTGGCCGCCTTCATGTACCGCACGGTCGCGGGCCGGCGGCTCCTCGCCGCGGGCGGCAACCCGCTGGCGGCCCGGCTGTCCGGTATCTCCACCGACCGGCAGATCGTGGCCGCGCACACCCTGTCCGGACTGCTGATCGGGGTGGCCGCGGTGACCGCCACGGCCTCGCTGCCCGGCGTCAACCGCAGCGTCGGCGGCGACTGGCTGCTGCCGAGCTTCGCCGCGCCGATCATCGGAGGCGTGGCGCTCACCGGCGGCTCGATCGCCGTGCTCGGAACGGTCCTCGCGGCCTTCGTGACGCGGCTGATCGACGCCGCGCGGGCGCAGTTCTCGCTGGACCCGAGCTGGGTGAACCTCCTCATCGGCCTGGTCGTCCTGGGTACGGTCGCCGGTGGCCGGCTGCACCAGACCCGCCTGGAGAAGTCCGGGACCCCCGACGGCGCCGTCCTGCCCCGGACTGGAGGTGCCCAGTGAGCGGCACGGTTCTTCTCGACTGCCACGACCTGGTCAAGGTCTTCCCCGGTGTCCGGGCCCTGGACGGCGTCGGACTGACGCTCACCGCCGGCACCGTGCACGCGCTGCTCGGTGAGAACGGCGCCGGCAAGTCCACCCTCATCAAGGTTCTCACCGGGGTGCACTCCCCCGACGGCGGCGAGCTGACCTGGTGCGGCCAACAGGTGCATCTGCGCTCGCCGTTGGAGGCGACCCGTACCGGCATCGGTGTCGTCCACCAGGAACGCAACCTGATCCCGGGCTTCTCGGTGGCGGAGAACATCACCCTGCAGAAGCCTCCTTCCCACCGAGGCCTGGTCGACCGCGAGGCGATGACCGCACCGGCCCTGGCCTGCCTCGCGGAACTCGGCGTCGAGCTCGATCCGCAGCGGCCGGTGCGTGAACTCTCCGTCGCCCAGCAGCAGTTGGTGGAGATAGCCAAGGCCCTCTACACCGAGAGCCGGGCCCTGCTGCTGGACGAACCCACCGCCTCCCTCTCGCCGCAGGAGACGGAGCGCCTCTTCGAGGTGATCCGGCGACTGTCCGCGCGCGGCGCCTGTGTCGTCTTCGTCAGCCACAAACTGGAGGAAGTCTTCGCGGTCTGCGACACGGTCACGGTCCTGCGCGACGGAAAGTCGGTCCTGGAGTCCTCTCCCCTGTCGGACCACACCCATGACGACATCGTCGGCCTCATGGTGGGCCGCGCCCACGCGGCGACCGAGATGCGCCCGCGCACGGTCGACCGCTCTGCCACCCCAACTCTCGTACTGGACAAGGTCTCCACGGCCGGCGGGCACCGTGACATCAGCCTGGAGGTACGGCCCGGGGAGATCGTCGGCCTGTACGGACTGGTCGGTGCCGGGCGCAGCGAGCTGGTGAAGGCGGTGCTCGGCCTCGACCGCGTCACCGGCGGCGAGATCCGGGTGCACGGCAGTCCGGTCCGCATCACCTCACCACGCCAGGCCCTGCACGAGTACGGCATCGGGTATGTCACCGAGAACCGCAAGGAGGAGGGCGTCTTCCTGGAGCAGCCCATCGTCCGCAACATCACGGTGACGGTGTGGAAGAGACTCGCCAAGGCACTCGGGTTCGTCTCGGCACGCGAGGAGCGGGACGTCGCGCAGGATCTCGTCGACCGGCTCGGCATCCGCGTCTCGGGGCTCGGGCAGAACGCCGGTGAACTCTCGGGCGGGAACCAGCAGAAGGTCAGCCTCGCCAAGTGGCTCGCCGCGGACACCCGGTTGCTCGTCATCGACGAACCGACGGTGGGCGTCGACGTCCGCACCAAGCGCGCCTTCCACGAACTGATCTGGGACCTCGCCCGTGACGGCCTGCCCATCCTCCTCATCACCAGCGACCTCGCGGAGATGGTCACCCTCGCGGACCGCGTCGTCGTCATGACGGACCACCGCATCCGCGGCGAGCTCGACAACGACCGCGACTACGACCGCATGAGCGGCCGGATCATCCGCCTGATCCACGACCGTGACGCGGTGCGCTCATGAGGCGCGTGGCTCAGGTCATCGCCGTACGCCCTGAAATGCTGGACGTGTACCGGGAGTTGCACCGCGAGGTGCCCGGGCCGGTGCTCGACCGCATCCGGCGCAGTCATATCTCCAACTACTCGATCCATCTGCTGGGCGACCGTCTGTTCAGCTATTTCGAGTACGACGGCGACGATCTCGCGGCGGACCTGGCGTCGATGGCCGAGGACGAGGCGACCCGGCGGTGGTGGGAGCTCACCGCCCCCTGTCAGGTGCGCGTGCCGGAGGCGGCGCCCGGCGAGTGGTGGGCCACGGCGGACCAGGTGTTCCTCATGGAGTGAGGGAACGGCCTCCAACTCCCGCCTCCGTGGGGGCCGTTCAGGAAGCGGGCTGCTCGCCGTCCTCGATCTGCCGTTCCAGGCTGCGCGTCAGGTGCTCCGTCATCGCCTCGGCCGCCCGCTCGGGGTTGCGGCGCAGCACCGCCCGGACGATCCGCTCGTGCTCGGCGACGGTCGGGCCCTCGGCGCCGACCACCTTGCTGAGCCGGAAGATGTGCAGATGCGCGTGGAGCCGTTCCACCGCGTCCGCCAGCAGCGGCCGGTGCGCGGCCTGTCCGATCGCCTCGTGGAAGCGCTGGTCGAGGGCGGCGAAGTCGCGGTAGGACGCGTACCGTTCGTTCGGGCTGGGGTGGGCCTGCATCTCCTCGACGATCCGCTCGAAGGCGTCGAGTTGGGTCTCGGTGGCGTTCACGGCGGCCAGCGCGGCGGCCCTGGGCTCCAACAGCAGGCGCATTTCGAAGAGTTCGTCGAGTCCCTGGCGGGTCAGCAGTTGTGTGGCCCGGTATCCGGAGAGCGCCCGCTTGACCACCAGGCCGTCGGACTCCAGCCGGGCCAGCGCCTCGCGGACGGGCGTCGGCGAGACCTTGAGGCCGCGGGCGAGCGCTTCGATGCCGACGCGGGCGCCGGGGGCGATCTCGTGGTCCATGACCATCGCCTTGATGCGCTCGTACACACTCTCCGAGAGCGCCTGCCGGACGGGCGGCCCGCTCCGCTCGTCGCCCGCGTCCGGAACCCCGGCCGCGGAAGGACTGTGCGGCGGCATCCCGGCTCCCCCTCAAGGCACTTGGCGTTCCCGACAGTTTACCCAGGTAGACGGGTTGAGGGACCCTCCCGCGGAACTTCCCTGGCCGATTCCGTCGGTCACCCCGCCTCGGCGGCGACCGTCGCCGTTCCCTCCCTCTCCTCGGTCAGGTCGAGGCTGCTGCGCAGGCTGACCGGCTTCAGCAGGATCGCGGCGACCACCGCGAGAACGGCAGCCCCGGCCGAGAGGAGGAAGATCTGCGCGGTGGCGTCGCCGTACGCGACACGGATGATCTCCTGTACGGCGGCGGGCTGCGCGCCGATGTCCGTGACCGCGCCCGTGGTCCGCAGTCCCGTCGAGGCGAGGCCGTGCGCGATCTGGTCCTGGACGTGCCGGGCCAGCACGGCGCCGAGGACGGAGACGCCGATCGTGCCGCCGAGGGAGCGGAAGAACGACACCGTGGAGCTGGCCGCGCCGATGTCCTTCAGGGGCACGGTGTTCTGCACGACAAGCACCAGGTTCTGCAGCGTCATGCCGACCCCCATCCCGACGCACAGCATCGCCACACCCAGCAGGAGCATGGACGTCCTGGAGTCGATGGTGCCGAGCAGGGCGAACCCGACCGTGAGGAGGACGGCGCCGGTGATGATGAACGGCTTGATCTTCCCGCTCCGGCTGATCATCCGCCCCGCGATCGTGGAGGCGATGAGAATGCCGACCATCATCGGGATCGTCAGCAAGCCCGCCTCGGTGGGACTGTGCCCACGGCTGAGCTGGAAGTACTGGCTGAGGAACACCGCGGCACCGAACATGGCCGTACCGACGGAGAGGCTGCCGACGATCGCGAGGGCGGTCGTACGCCGCTTCACGATGGCGAGCGGTACGACGGGTTCGGCGGCCCGCGACTCCACCCACACGGCCGCGCCGATCAGCACCAGCCCACCGCCCACCATGACCGCGGTCTGCCACGAGGCCCAGCCGAAGGAGTTGTCGACGAACGACACCCAGACCAGCAGCACGCTGACCCCCGAGGCGATGAGGGTCGCCCCCAAGTAGTCGATCTTGACGTTCTCACGCCGGAGGACGGGAAGGTTCAGCGTCCGCTGAAGCAGGAACAGCGCTACGGCCGCGATCGGTACGCCGACGAAGAAGCACCAGCGCCAGCCCAGCCACGAGGTGTCGACGATGACTCCGCCGAGCAGCGGCCCGCCGATGGTCGAGGTGGCCGTGACACTGCTCAAGTAGCCGCTGTAGCGGCCGCGTTCGCGGGGCGGGATCATCGCCGCGAGGGTGATCTGGACGAGCGCCTGCACCCCTCCCACACCGACACCCTGGAGGGCACGCGAGGCGATGAGCTGCCCGGCGGTCTGACTCACCCCGGACGCCACGGCACCCAGCACGAAGACGGCGATGGACACCTGCACGAGGGTCTTCTTGCTGAACAGGTCGGCGAGCTTGCCCCAGATCGGCGTGGTCGCCGTGGTGGTGAGCAGCGTCGCGGTGACCACCCACGTGTACTGCGTCTGCGATCCGTGCACCGCCCCGATGATCTTCGGCAGCGCGCTGGAGACGACCGTACTGCTGAGCGTCGACACGAACAGCGCGAGCAGCAGCCCACTGAGGGCCTTCAGCATTGTCCGGCTGACCGCGGGAGATATGTCCGACGGACCCGACTCATTCACTGCCGTGCTCATCAGAGGCACTCCAAGCCACCAGTTCGCTATACGCCATGTATAGCGACTTCGGCTCACCATACATGGCGTCCAGCGACAGGAAACAGTGCCGCCATGGCTGACCTGCCGGGACGCTCCGGTCCGGAGGAGGCGATGGCCGGCGTGCCGCGATGTCGGCAACGACACACACAGGCCACCGACGGAGACGTTCAGCGCCCGGGCGACGGTGGCCGGACCCAGGTCCGGGTCCCACAGCCGACTCGCGGCGTACGCGACGGCCGCCGCCCGCAGTGACTCACGACCCTCACAGCGGGCGGCACTTCGGGCTCCGACGCCTTCGAGCCGCGCGCGCGTCCGCTACGAGCAGCGAGATCTTCGACCATCCCCGCGTCCTCGGAAGAGGCACCCGCGTAACTCCCAAAACATATCCGTCGTTATGCGAGCGCACATCGCCAATCCGCCCAGAAACAAGGGGACTTGCTCCATGCCTCACGGCAGCGCACTGCGCAGCGCGATCGCCACGCCCCGCACCACGCCCCTGATCGGCGTGTACGACATGTACTCGGCTTCGATCGCGGCCCAGCACTACGACGGTTTCTTCGTCTCGGGATTCGGATTCGCGGCGTCCTACTACGGTCTTCCGGACATCGGCTTCATCGCCTGGCCGGACATCGTGGCCTTCACGGAACGGCTCCGCTGGGCCTTCCCCGACCACCACCTGCTGGTGGACATCGACGACGGCTACGGCGACCCGGAGGTGGCCTGTCATGTCGTACGGCGTCTGGAGCAGGCCGGTGCCTCGGGGGTGATCCTGGAGGACCAGAAGCGGCCGCGACGGTGCGGTCATGTGGCGGGAAAGCAGCTCCTGCCGCTCGACGAGTACCTCGACAAGCTCGAACGGGTACTGGACTGCCGGACCGACCTGACCGTCGTCGCGCGAACCGACGCCACCGACGACGCCGAGATCCTCACGCGCGCCAAGGCGCTCGCCGCCACCGACGCCGATGTGGTGCTGGTGGACGGCGTGCGTGACGTCGAGGCGATCCGCCGGATCCGCGACTCCATCGGCGACAAGCCCCTGCTGTTCAACCAGATCGCCGGAGGCCGCTCCCCCCGGTTGTCGCTGGGCGAGTTGGCGGAACTCGGGGTGGACGTGGCGATCTACAGCACCCCCTGCCTCTTCGCCGCGCACGAGGCGATGGACCGGGCCCTGACCGACCTCAAGGCGACGGACGGACGGCTCCCGGCCGGCGGCGACGACCGGATCGGTGTGCCCCAGTCCGTCGAGCTGCTCACCCGCAACCTCCGTACGGGAGCGCACGTCTGATATATCGCTGGTATGCGCACTGAATTCAACCCGGACCGGCTCGAACCCTTCGCGGTCTACCGTCTGCTCACCGCGACCGTCGTGCCACGCCCCATCGCCTGGGTCTCGACCGTCTCCGCCGACGGCGTCGACAATCTCGCTCCCCACTCCTTCTTCACCGTCTCCTCGGTCGCGCCGCCCGTCGTCCAGTTCACCTCGGTCGGCCGCAAGGACTCGCTGCGCAATGTCGAGGCCACCGGGCAGTTCGTGGTCAACCTCGCCCCGGAGTCGCTCATCGACGAGGTGAACAAGACCGCCACGGACTTCCCGGACGGCGTGAGCGAGTTCGACGCCGTGGGAGTGGAGCGCGAGGCCAGTGCGCGGGTGAAGGCACCGCGCGTGGCCCGTTCCCCCGTGGCGCTGGAGTGCGAACTGCACAGCACGCTACGGCTGGGCAACTCCACCGTGGTCTTCGGACGGGTGGTCCATCTCGCGATCGACGAGACGGTCCTGGTCGACGGCCACCCGGACGTCACCCGGCTGCGTCCCCTGGCCCGGCTGGGCAAGGACGAGTGGGGCACCCTCGGCGACGTCGTCGACCTGCGCCGCATCCGATACGCCGACTGGCCCCCGTCGAGTTGAGAGGGCGCTCGTAGACTCAACCCATGCAAGACACTGGGCCGATGGAGTCGACGCCCCGCAAGAACCTGCGCGAAGAACAGAAGATCCTCACGCATCGCCGACTGCTCGACGCGGCCGTCACGGTGTTCACCGAGAAGCCGTTCCTCGACGCACGGATGGAGGACATCGCCCAGGCCGCCGGGGTGACACGGGCCACGGTCTACGCCCACTTCCCCGGCAAGGCCGAGATCGTCGACGCCCTGGTGGAGCGGGTCTACGGCTTGATGGGCGAGGCCTACGCCGATCTGGCCGCGCTCCCGTGCTGGACCCGGGCCGACATCCGCACCTGGCTGGACGATGCCGCGGCCCGCTGGCGCGAGATGGCACCGATCCGCCGCGTCGCCAACGCGGCGGCCCCGGCGGCCCTTCGCAGCCTCGGTGAGGGCCGGGTGCAGTACGTCGAGGCGCACGAGCGGTATGTCGCGATGCTCGTCGCTCCCCCGGAGCGTTGGCAGGGCGTCGATCCCGCGGAGGCTCGGCAACGGGCGTTGATGGCCGTACTCCAGACCGAGTCGTTCTTCTCCGCCTGGATCGCCATCGAGTGGCCGCTCAGGACCGCCGACCCCCTGCACCTGCTGGCCGACTCCCTCTGTCATCTCCTCGCCCCCGCGCTGGAGAACGACAGCGCCCTCGACTGACCACACTCCCCAGGTCGACAACAGGACCTACCTCAAGGGCAGTTGTCCCTCGTCACTTGCGACCTGGAGGCAACTGCCCTTGAAACAACAGCCGTTGCTCAGCCGGTAACCGCCACCTCCGCCTCCTGCTCCACCTCGCCATGGGGCGCGCGTGCGCGGATGCCGATCGTGACGAAGGCGACGGCCGCGGCCACCAGCATGCCGATGCCGCCGAGCAGGGCGCAGGTGTGCAGCGCGTCGGTGAAGCTCGCGCCGTAGGCGGCCAGGGCCTGGCCCGTCGCCTCGCCGGTGCCCAGGTGGAGGAAGGCGCCCGCCTGGATGCCGGCGCCGTTGACCATGCCGATGACCTGGCCCTGGTCGGCCGGGGCGAGGCCGGACGCGGCGACGTGTGCGGGCAGGGTGTCCAGGGTGCGGTGGGTGAGAACGACGCCGAAGATGGCGGGGCCCAGGGCGCTGCCGATCTGCCGGAGGGCGCCGTTCGCGGCACCGGCGGTGCTGCCCAGTCGGCGCGGCAGGCTGTTCATCGCGATCGTGGTGACCGGGGCCATCGCCAGCGCGATGCCGATGCCCAACACCGCGATGACCAGGGCCGCTTCGCCGGTGCCGGTGGAGGCGTCGAAGAGGTTGACCAGCAGTGCCCCGATCCCGCCGACGAGCAGACCGGTCACCAGCACGAGGCCGGGCGAGAACCGGTGCATCAGCCGGCCGACCACCGGACCGAGGACGACGGTGAAGCCGTTGAGCGCGATCAGGCGCACTCCGATGTCCCAGGTGGAGGCGTGGTGGACGAGGCCGAAGTACTCGCTGAGCGAGAAGACCAGGCCGACCTGGGCGAACAGGGTGAGCGCCATGACGAACGCGGCCCCGGAGAACGCCGAGGACTTGAACAGCCGCATGTCCAACATCGGGCAGCGCGACCGCAGTTCGACCAGGACGAAGGCCGGCAGCGCGAGGGCGGCCACGACGAACGCGGTTACGACCTCCGCCGAGCCCCAGCCCGGAGCGCCGCCGCCCTCGATGACGCCGTAGACGAGGGCGGTGATGGTGACGACGGCGAGGAGTTGGCCGGGGAGGTCGAGGTGGCGTTCGCGGTCCGAGCGGGAGTCGACCAGGGTGAAGGCGCCGACCAGGACCGTGACGGCGCCGATGGCCAGGGTGGGCAGGAAGATCCAGCGCCAGCTCGCGTGCTCCACGATCACGCCGTTGAAGAGCGGGCCGAGGGTGAGACCGAGGCCGAGGGCGGCCGTCCACAGGGCTATCGCGGCGCCCCGCTTGCGATGGTCGGGGCAGACGTGGCTGATCAGGCCGAGGGTCGCGGGGAGGAGGGCGGCGGTGCCGACGCCGGTGAGTGCCTGGCCGACGCAGACCTGGACGACGCCGTGCGCGGTGAGCGCGACGAGACAGCCGAGACAGGACAGGGCGAGCCCGATCAGGTACATCTTCTTGCGGCCGAAGAGGTCACCGATGACACCGCAGGTCAGGAGCAGGGCCGCGGTCGGCAGGATGAAGGCGTCGGTGATCCACTGGAGCCCGGTGGTGGACGCGTCGAGCGCCTGCTGGATCACCGGCAGCGCGACCGACACACCGACGACCGGCAGGTAGGAGACGAAGACCCCCACACAGGCCAGCACGATGGTGGCGGTGGCGTTACGGGACGGGGCGTCCGGCTGCGGGGGCGGAGGCGAGACTTCGGAGACCAGGGTCGGCATGGCACCTCTAAACGTCGTCGTACAGGGGCGGGTTGACCAGGTGCGCACCGCGCGTGGCGGTGCGTGCGCGGCTACGGCGGGGGTGGCGGTGCCCCATTTCCTTTCCGGAAATCGCTTCGGACCGTATACCGGGGACCCGGTGCTGGAGATGCCGTTGGGACTGCAAACTAAGGTGAACAGCGGTGACGACACACTGCTCCGACAGCCATGAACGCGCAGGTGGCGGGGTGTTCAGCCGGCCGAGACGTTGGCGGTGATCAGCCGGAGGAGCTGCTTGGCCAGGGCGTCCTGATCGGGGGTCAGGCCCATGGCGTCACCGATGGCGAGGGGTACGGCGGCGGCCTGGTCGCGCATCCGGGCGCCGGCGTCGGTGAGGCGGATGGCGACCGAGCGTTCGTCGTCGCGCCGGCGTTCGCGGCGCAGCAGGCCGTTCGTCTCCAGCCGCTTCAGCAGCGGGGAGAGGGTGCTGGATTCGAGTTGCAGCGCGATGCCCAGATCCCGTACGGAGATCGAGTCCTGCTCCCAGAGGACGAGCATGACGAGGTACTGCGGGTAGGTCAGGCCGAGTTCTTCCAGCAGCGGGCGGTAGCGGGCGGTCACCGCGCGGGAGGCCGCGTACAGCGCGAAGCACAACTGGTCGTCGAGGAGCAACGATCCCTCGGCCGGTTCCGCGGCGGCTGGGCTCATGGTGCGACTCCTCGCTCCGGTGCTGCTCCGGGCGCTCTCTTCAGGGCAATCACCACCTTATCGTTCAGGTCCAGCCGATTCTATCGAGCACGCTTAAGTTGTGCACGACTTAGTAGCACGCTACTCTCCTTCTCGTGCCGCACCACCGGCCCGGAGCCGGGTCGGAGGCCGCCCAAATCGGCCTGCGGCACCCGTTCCACCTGCGGCATCCGTTCCGAAGGAGATCGTCATGACCGACAGCACCGCACCCCGTCCCGTCCTCGAACCCGCCGCCCAGGCGTTCGTCGAGGCGACCGCGAACCCGCCGTACCTCTTCGACCTCGCCCCGGCGGAGGGCCGCAAGGCCGTCGACGAGGTCCAGTCCGGCGACATCGCGAAGCCCGCGGTCGACGAGGAGTGGATCACCGTGTCCGGCGGGCCGACCGGACAGGTCAGGGCCCGTATCGTCCGCCCGGCCGGAGTGACCGGCACGCTTCCCGTGATCATCTACATCCACGGCGCCGGCTGGGTCTTCGGCAACGCCCACACCCACGACCGCCTGGTGCGCGAACTCGCCGTGGGCGCGCACGCCGCCGTGGTCTTCCCGGAGTACGACCTCTCCCCCGAGGTCCGCTACCCGGTCGCCATCGAGCAGAACTACACGGTCGCCCAGTGGGTCGTTTCGGAGGGCGCGAGCAAGGGCCTCGACGCCGACCGCATCGCCGTGGCCGGCGACTCGGTGGGCGGCAACATGAGCGCCGCGCTGACCCTCATGGCCAAGGAGCGGGGTGACGTGCCGCTGCTCCAGCAGGTGCTGTTCTACCCGGTCACCGACGCGAGCTTCGACACGGCGTCGTACGACCAGTTCGCCACCGGTTACTTCCTCCGCCGTGACGGCATGCAGTGGTTCTGGGACCAGTACACGACCGACGAGGCCGAGCGCGCGCAGATCACCGCGTCCCCGCTGCGCGCCACGACCGAGCAGCTCACCGGGCTGCCCCCGGCCCTCGTCATCACCGGCGAGGCCGACGTCCTGCGCGACGAGGGCGAGGCCTACGCCAACAAGCTCCGCGAGGCCGGCGTCCCCGTCACGGCCGTCCGCTTCCAGGGCATCATCCACGACTTCGTGATGCTCAACGCCCTGCGCGAGACCCACGCGGCCGAGGCCGCCATCACCCTGGCGACAGACACCCTGCGCAAGGCACTCGCGACCGGCTGATCCACGGCGAGCCCCTCTGCGCCTCGGATACGCGGGTCGGTGCTTGCGGGGGTTTGGGGCGCAGGGGGAAAAGGGCGCGACCGTTCGGCAGTTCGGCAGTTCGGCAGTTCGGCAGTTCGGCAGTTCGGCAGTTCGGGCCAACGTGCCGCTCCCTGCGAGCGCGACGCGCCCAACTGCGCACCGGCATCCGGGAGTTCGCGGCGGCCCGCCTCCCGGAGCGCGGGACGCGTGCCACGCCCCCGCAGGAGCACCGGGCACCTGGCGCCCCGCCCTCGACCACCTTCCGTACGGCACACTCGGCCCCATGGACACCGATACGTTCGTACGGACCCTCGACCGGGAGGGCGAGCTGCTGGCCTCGGCCGCCGAAGCGGCGGGGGTCGGGGCCGAGGTGCCGACCTGTCCGGGGTGGCGGGTGCGGGATCTGCTGCGGCACACGGGGATGGTGCACCGGTGGGCGGCCGGGTTCGTCGCCGAGGGGTACACCGCGTACCACCCCGACGGGGGTCTGCCGGATCTCGACGGGGCCGAGTTGGTGGCCTGGTTCCGGGCGGGGCACCGTTCGCTCGTGGACACCCTCGCCGCCGCCCCGCCCACCCTGGAGTGCTGGCATTTCCTGCCCGCGCCGTCGCCGCTCGCGTTCTGGGCCCGTCGGCAGGCGCACGAGACGACCGTGCACCGGATCGACGCCGAGGCGGCGCGTGGGGGCACGCCCAGCGAGTTCGCGGCGGACTTCGCGGCCGACGGCATCGACGAGTTGCTGCGCGGATTCCACGCCCGCCGCAAGAGCGGGGTCCGCAGCGAGGAGCCCCGGGTGCTGCGGGTGCGCGCGACGGACACGGACGACGCCGTGTGGACCGTACGACTGTCTCAGGAGCCGCCCGCCACCGAGCAGGGCGGCACAGCCGAAGCCGACTGCGAACTGGCCGGTCCCGCCGGGCAGTTGTATCTCGCCCTGTGGAACCGGGCGCCGTTCCCGACCGTCTCCGGTGACCCGTCGGTCGCCGCGCTGTGGCGGGAGAGATCCGCGGTCACCTGGAGCTGACGGGACGTCAGCCGCTCAGCATCTTCGTCAACACCGCGCGCTGCAAAGGGAGTACCTCGCCGTGCAGCGTGCGCCCCTTGTCCGTGAGGGTCACACGGACGCCCCGCCGATCCTCCGCGCACATGCCGCGCTCGACGAGACCGTCCTTCTCCAGCCGGGCGATCAGCCGCGACAGGGCACTCTGACTGAGGTGGACGCGCTCGGAGATCTCCTGGACGCGGAACGCGCAGGACTCGCCGGACAGCACGTCCAGCACCTCGAAGTCGCTGCCGCACAGGCCGTGTTGATGCAGAGCGCGGTCGAGTTCGCACTGTGTGCGGGCATGCAGCGCCAGCATCTCCCGCCACTGGTCCACGAGCGCCTGCTCGGCCTTCTTCGCCGCCATGACAGCGCACCGTAGCAGAGAAACGAGTTTGTTGCATCGGAATTAAATTCTCTTGCATTCGATGCATGTGCATGTAGTCTCTGCCGCATGACTTCTCCGCTCTCCCCTCCGGCGGCCCCCTCCTCGGCGGTCCGCTGGACTCCTCGGCTGTGGGGCACCCTGCTGGTGCTCTGCGCCGCGATGTTCCTGGACGCACTCGACGTGTCGATGGTCGGTGTCGCCCTGCCCTCCATCGGCTCCGAACTCGACCTCTCCACCTCGACGCTCCAATGGATCGTCAGCGGCTACATCCTGGGCTACGGCGGGCTGCTCCTCCTCGGCGGCCGGACCGCCGACCTGCTCGGCCGGCGGCAGGTCTTCCTGGTCGCCCTGGGTGTCTTCGCGGTGGCCTCGCTGCTCGGCGGCCTCGTCGACTCGGGCCCGCTGCTGATCGCCAGCCGCTTCATCAAGGGCCTCAGCGCGGCCTTCACCGCACCGGCCGGCCTGTCGATCATCACGACGACCTTCCCCGAGGGCCCGCTGCGCAACCGCGCCCTGTCCATCTACACCACCTGCGCGGCCACCGGCTTCTCGATGGGCCTGGTGCTCTCCGGCCTGCTCACGGAGGCCAGTTGGCGGCTGACCATGCTGCTGCCCGCGCCGATCGCCCTGTTCGCCCTCCTCGCCGGCCTGAAGCTGCTGCCGCGCAGCGAACGCGAGAAGGACCACAACGGCTACGACATCCCCGGCGCGATCCTCGGTACCGCGTCGATGCTGCTCCTGGTGTTCACCGTCGTACAGGCCCCGCAGGCCGGCTGGGCGTCGGCCCGAACTCTCCTGTCCTTCCTGGCGGTTGCCGTCCTGCTGACCGTCTTCGTCTACGTCGAGCGGCGCTCCGCGGGGCCGTTGATCCGGCTCGGTGTGCTGCGCTCCGGCAACCAGATCCGCGCCCAGCTCGGCGCGATGGCGTTCTTCGGGTCGTACGTCGGATTCCAGTTCCTCGTCACGTTGTACATGCAGTCGCTGCTCGGCTGGTCCGCGCTGCACACGGCGCTCGCCTTCCTGCCGGCCGGAGCGGTGGTGGCGGTGTCCTCCACGAAGGTGGGCTCGATCGTCGACCGCTTCGGCACACAGCGGCTGATCGCCACGGGCTTCGCGCTGATGGTCGTCGGGTACGCGCTGTTCCTGCGGGTCAGCCTCGATCCGGGGTACGCCGCGGTGATCCTGCCGTCGATGCTGCTGATCGGCGCGGCCTGCGCGCTGGTCTTCCCCTCGCTGAACATCCAGGCCACCAACGGGGTCGAGGACCACGAACAGGGCATGGTCTCCGGCCTGTTGAACACCTCGGTGCAGGTCGGCGGCGCGATCTTCCTGGCCGTCGTCACGGCCGTGGTCACCGCGCACGCGCCGACGGAAGCAACTCCGCAGGCGGTGCTGGACAGTTACCGGCCCGGGCTGGTCGTGGTGACGTTCATCGCGCTGGCCGGGCTGCTGATCACGCTGCCGGGGCTGCGCGGCCGTCGTGACCAACAGACCATCGTGGTCGCCAAGTCCACTGTGAAGGAGGCGGAAGCGGAGCGCGTGGCGGTCCGTGACTAGGGGGACGCCTCCCGCGTGTGCGCCCGGCGGAGCCGATTGCTCCGTCGGGGGCGCCCGTGTGAGACTTCCAGGATGAGCATGGCTGGGGGACGGCGCACGCAGGCCGAGCGGGACGCGACGACCGTGGAGATCGGGTACTCGCTGGTCAGCGCGGCGTTCGTGGCGGCGGTGCTCTTCGGGGCCGTCGCCGGACCGGCGCTGCTGTTCGAACTGCCGGGCCTTGTCGAGACGTTGCTGGTGCGCGGGGCACTCCTGCTCGTGCCGGTCGTGTTCCTCGTCCGGGTGGTGACGGTTCTCTACCGGTATCGGCAGGGAGCGAGTCAGCCCAGCCAGCCGGGGCGTACCAACCCCGACTCGTAGGCCAGCACGACCAGTTGGGCCCGGTCCCGGGCGCCGAGTTTCACCATCGTGCGGCTGACGTGGGTCTTCGCGGTCAGCGGGCTGACGACCAGGCGGCGGGCGATCTCGTCGTTGGAGAGGCCGATGCCGACCAGGGCCATCACCTCCCGTTCCCGCTCGGTGAGTTGGGTGAGCGCGTCGGCGGTCGCCGGTTCCTTGGAGCGCGCCGCGAACTCGGCGATCAGGCGGCGGGTCACCCCGGGCGAGAGCAGCGCGTCGCCCTCGACCACCGCCCTTACGGCGCGCAGGAGTTCGTCCGGTTCGGTGTCCTTGACCAGGAAGCCGGAGGCACCGGAGCGGATCGCCTCGAATACGTACTCGTCGAGTTCGAAGGTCGTCAGCATGACCACCTTCACGTCCTCAAGGCCGCCGTCCCCGGTGATCCGGCGGGTCGCGGCCAGGCCGTCGAGCAGCGGCATACGGATGTCCATCAGGACGACATCGGGGCGCAGTTCGCGCACCCTGCGCACGGCCTCCTCGCCGTCGGAGGCCTCGCCCGCCACCTCGATGTCCGGCTGTGCGTCCAGCAGCGCCTTGAAGCCGGCCCGGACCAGAGCCTGGTCGTCGGCGAGCAGTACCCGGATCACCGGTCGTCCTCCTTCGGCGTGACCTTCAACGGCAGTACGGCCAGCACCCGGAAGCCGCCGTCCGGGCGCGGGCCCGCCTCGATCGTGCCACCGAGCGCGGCGGCCCGCTCCCGCATCCCGGCCAGCCCGTTGCCGCTGCCGCCGGCGTCCGCGCCGGTCGCGGGACCGTCGTCGTCGACGCGCAGCCGTAGCGCACCGTCCTCGTGCCCGATGTGCACGCGCGCGTGCCGTGAACCGGAATGTCGTACGACATTGGTGAGGGCCTCCTGGACGACGCGGAAGGCGGCGAGGTCGGTGCCGGGCGACAGGCGGGGCGGTGTTCCGTCGACCGCGACCGCGAGGCCCGCGCTCGCCGCCTGCTGCACCAGTTCGGGCAGCCGGTCCAGGCCGGGGGCCGGGGCGCGCGGGGCGTCACCCGGGGCGCGCAGGCTGTCCAGCACCTGCCGGACCTCGCCGAGCGCCTCCTTGCTGGCGGCCTTGATGGTGGTGAGCGCCGTACGGGCCTGCTCGGGGTCGGAGTCGAGGAGGGCGAGGCCGACGCCCGCCTGGACGTTGATGACGGAGATGCTGTGCGCGAGGACGTCGTGCAGTTCGCGGGCCATCCGCAGCCGTTCCTCGTCGGCGCGGTGGCGGGCCGCCTGGGCGCGCTCCGCACGGTCCCGGACCCACTGATCGCGGCGGGTACGGGCCAGCTCGGAGATCGCCGCGACGGCCACCACCCAGGTGGCGACGGCCAGTTCACGACCCCATGGCATCGCGTGGTCGTGCTGCGGGGGCAGCCAGCGGTAGAGCCAGTGCGCGACCAGAAGGTGCGCCCCCCAGAGCACACCGAGCGCGGACCAGGCCGCCCACCGCCGTCCCGCGACGAGAGCGCTGAAGCAGGCCAGCGCCACGGGAAGGAAGACGGGTCCGTACGCGTACCCGGCGCCGAAGTAGAGCGCGGCGGCCAGCACGGTGCCGAAGGCCACCCCCACGGGATACCGGTGGCGCCACAGAAGCAGCACCGATCCCGCGACGAGCAGCACGCGCGCGTAGAGGTCCAGCGGGACCCGGTCGGGCTGACCGTGCGAGGCGAAGCTGCTGCCGACCAACACGAACAGGATCACCAGCAGCGTGGAGCGCCACGGCCAGCGGGTCGGGGCCGCCTCCCCACCCCACGGCGGCCCGTGGCGCCACCGTACGCGCTGCTCGTCCATACACGTCACGCTAGACGCAGGGCGGCGCCGGGGGCGTCAGCCGAGCGGGGTGATCACGAGTACTTCCCGGGGAGTACGAGCGGCCCCATGAACTCCGGCCCACCACAGCGCCCCTGAATGGGGCGCGGGGCTGTGTCAATATGCGGCTCCGCCGCGCGGGCGCGACCAGCCCCCACCGGGCCGCAGACAAAAAACCACTCACACATCCGCGAGCCCCACCCCCAGCGCAAGCCGTCGCACCGCATGCCGAAAGAACACCTCCCGATCCTCCACCACACGACGAAACTGACCGAACAGCTCAAAGCTGACCAGCCCATACAGCTCGGCCCACGCACCCACCAGGGCCACAGCCACCCCGGGAGGAAGGTCACCGGCAAAGTCCGCGACCATCCGCTCCGCCTCGGCGTGGAGATCGGTCGGCAACGGAGGCTCGGTCAGGGAGCCGCTGCGATGGGCGTCCCGCGCGATACCAATGAGGAGGAGAGCAACGCGGGCGGCCGGCGGGACGGTGGTCTCGGGGGCGACATACCCCGGAACCGGTGAGCCGTAGATCAGGGCGTACTCGTGCGGATGCGCCAGCGCCCACCCCCGTACCGCCTCGCACACGCTCGTCCAGCGCCGCAGCGGGCCCGCGTCGGCCACCTTGGCGTGGGCCGATTCCGCGCTCTCGCCGACTGAGTCGTACGCATCGATGATGAGAGCGGTCAACAGGTCGTCGCGGCTGGGGAAGTACCGGTACAGCGCGGAGGAGACCATTCCCAGCTCACGGGCCACGGCGCGCAGCGAAAGCTTCGCGGCGCCCTCGGCGGCGAGCTGTCTGCGTGCCTCGTCCTTGATGGCCGCGGTGACCTCGATCCTGGCCCGTGCGCGGGCGCCTTGTGTGGTGCTCATACAGGCGAGTGTCGCACGAATTCGGAGCGGTGCACACAAACGAGAGCAGCAGACAGAAAAGAGAGCATCGCTCTTGCACTGGCCCGCCGAGCCGATGCAGACTGTTCACGAGAGCGAGAGCAGTGCTCACAAATGGGAGCCGCGCTCTCCGCAACGAAACCCAGGAGTCGTCATGAGCACCCACGTCCAGAAGCCCGGCTGGTTCACCGTGAACGTCTTCAACCGCGCCGTCGCCTGGTTCACCCGCCGCGGACTCAGCGTCTGGGGTTCCCGGGTGCTGGCGGTCCGCGGCCGGAAGAGCGGCGAGTGGCGGACCACCCCGGTGAACCTGCTGACGGTGGACGGACAGCAGTACCTCGTCGCCCCGCGCGGGCACGTCCAGTGGACGCACAACATGCGCGCGGCGGGCGGCGGTGAGCTGCGGCTCGGCAAGAAGGTGGACACGTTCACCGCGACCGAGGTCACCGGCGACGACAAGGTGCCCCTGCTGCGCGCCTACCTCAAGCGCTGGAAGGCCGAGGTCGGGGTGTTCTTCGGAGGAGTCGGCCCGGACTCCTCCGACGACGAACTGCGCAAGATCGCCCCCGACCACCCCGTGTTCCACGTCACGGTCAGGAGCTGACCTCGCCCTCCTCGGGCTCCTCGGCCGCCACCACCGGTTCCGCGTTCCTGCGGTCGACCGCGGTCAGCGCGCGCTGCGCCATCGGATGGCTGCGGACCAGCTCGCCCAGTGTCGTCGAACCCCGGGTGATGTCCATGAAGGCCTTCCAGGCCGGCCGGAAGCCGGTGAGGGCGGCGTGGAACAGACCGGGGCGTCGCTCGAACATCGCCAGCATGGTCTTGCCGACGCTCATCTCGACGCCGAGTCCCGCCTTGATCGCGAACGCGTAGTTCAGCGCCTGGCGGCGGGTGTCCACGGCGTCGTGCGCCTCGGCGATCCGGACCGCCCACTCCCCCGCGAGCCGCCCCGACCGCAGCGCGAACGAGATGCCCTCGCGGGTCCACGGCTCCAGCAGGCCCGCCGCGTCCCCGCAGACCAGCACCCGGCCGCGCGACAGCGGCGAGTCGTCCGCCCGGCAGCGGGTCAAGTGCCCGGAGGAGATGCTCGGTTCGAAGCCGGCGAGACCGAGCCGGGCGATGAAGTCCTCCAAGTACCGCTTGGTGGCGGCGCCTTCACCGCGCGCGGAGATCACCCCGACCGTGAGCGTGTCCCCCTTGGGGAAGACCCAGCCGTAACTCCCGGGCATCGGGCCCCAGTCGATGAGGACCCGGCCCTTCCAGTCCTCGGCGACGGTCTCCGGCACCGGGATCTCCGCCTCCAGGCCCAGATCCACCTGGTCGGTCTTGACCCCGACGTGCGCCCCTATGCGGCTGGCACTGCCGTCGGCGCCGACGACGGCCCGCGCGAGGACCGTCTCGCCGCCGCTCAGCACCACGGCGACCGTACGCCGGTCCGGCACCGCGGAGCCGTGCTGCTCGACCCGGGTCACGGTGACGCCCGTACGCAGCTCGGCGCCCGCCTTCTGCGCGTGCTCGACGAGCTGCTGGTCGAACTCGGGCCGGTTGATCAGCCCGAACAGCATCTGCCGGGACCGACGGGTCCGGGTGAAACGCCCGTTGTTCGAGAACGTTATGGCGAACACCCGGTCCTTCAACGGCAGTTCGAAGCCGGGCGGAAGGGAGTCGCGCGAAGGTCCGATGATGCCGCCGCCGCATGTCTTGTAGCGGGGCAGCTCGGCTTTCTCCAGCAACAGCACGCGCCGTCCCGCGACCGCCGCCGCATAGGCGGCCGAAGCCCCCGCGGGTCCCGCGCCCACCACGACGACGTCCCACACCCGCTGTTCGTCGCCCGCCGAAGAGTTCTCGCTGCTCACGATGGTCTACTGCTCCCGATCAAGCCGCTGCCGCACCTGTCCCCCGCATCCTACGGCGGACATCGCCCCAGGCCGTTGTGGGAGGATCGACGGCATCATTCGTACAACGTCGCACCCACAAGGAGCGTGCCCATGTCGTCGAATCCGGTCGCCGAGACCGTCGCCTCGCTGATGCCCACGGCGAGGACCGAGCTCACCGAGCTCGTGGCTTTCCAATCGGTGGCGGACTTCGACCAGTTCCCCAAGAGCGAGAGCGAGGGCGCCGCGAACTGGGTCGCCGACGCGCTGCGCACCGAGGGTTTCCAGGACGTGGCCCTGCTCGACACCCCGGACGGCACCCAGTCGGTCTACGGCTGTCTGCCCGGCCCCGAGGGCGCGAAGACCGTGCTCCTGTACGCCCACTACGACGTGCAGCCGCCGCTGGACGAGGCCGGCTGGACGACTCCGCCGTTCGAACTGACCGAGCGCGACGGCCGCTGGTACGGGCGCGGTGCCGCCGACTGCAAGGGCGGCTTCATCATGCATCTGCTCGCGCTGCGGGCCCTCAAGGCCAACGGCGGGGTCCCGGTGCACGTCAAGGTGATCGCCGAGGGCTCGGAGGAGCAGGGCACCGGCGGCCTGGAGCGGTACGCCGAGGAACACCCCGAGCTCCTCGCGGCCGACACGATCGTGATCGGCGACACAGGCAACTTCCGGGTCGGTCTGCCCACGGTCACCTCGACCCTGCGTGGCATGACCATGGTGCGCGTGCGGATCGACACCCTCGAAGGCAACCTGCACTCGGGCCAGTTCGGCGGCGCCGCACCGGACGCGCTGGCCGCGCTGATCCGCGTACTGGACTCGCTGCGCGCCAAGGACGGCTCGACGGCGGTCGACGGGCTCGCGGCGCACGCCACCTGGGACGGACTGGCGTACGACGAGGAGCAGTTCCGCCAGGACGCGAAGGTGCTGGACGGCGTCGAGCTGATCGGTTCCGACGCGGTCGCCGACCGGCTCTGGGCGCGTCCGGCCGTCACGGTCCTCGGCATCGACTGCCCGCCGGTCGTCGGCGCCACCCCGTCCGTGCAGGCCGGTGCCCGCGCACTGGTCAGCCTCCGCGTGCCGCCGGGCGTCGACGCGGCCGAGGCGACCAAGCTGCTCCAGGCCCACCTGGAGGCCCACACCCCGTGGGGCGCCCGCGTCAGCACCGAGCAGATCGGCCAGGGCCAGCCCTTCAGCGCCGACACGACGAGCCCGGCGTACACGGCGATGGCCGACGCGATGGCGGTCGCCTACCCGGGCCAGGAGATGCAGTACGCCGGCCAGGGCGGCTCCATCCCGCTGTGCAACACTCTCGCGGCCCTCTACCCGCAGGCGGAGATCCTCCTCATCGGCCTCAGCGAGCCGGAGGCCCGGATCCACGCGGTCAACGAGAGTGTGTCGCCTGAGGAGTTGGAGCGGCTGTCGGTGGCGGAGGCGCTGTTCCTGCAGAACTACGCGGCCAACTGAGCGCGTTCTGAGGGGTGTTGGGGGGCACGTCATGCGGTTCGTCTTCACCGGCCGGGTGATCGAGTGGCGCGGCCCCTCGCCGTACTACTTCGTCCCCGTACCGGACGAGGAGTCGGCGGACATCCGTGAGGTCGCCACCATGGCCTCGTACGGCTGGGGAGTGATCCCCGTCGAGGCGCGGATCGGTGGGACGGTGTTCACGACGTCGCTCTTCCCCAAGGACGGCGGTTATCTGCTGCCGCTCAAGAACGCCGTGCGGACGCCGCAGGGGCTTGGCGCGGACGACACGGTGGTCGTGGAGATGACCGTCCGACTCGGCGCCGCCTGAACGAGGATGGGGGCATGTCCCGCACCGCGCGCGTCGCCGCCCACAGTGACATCGCCACCTCCCTCGCCCTCCTCTCGGACCACGAGCTCGCCGAACTGGTCGACGCCGGCACGCCGTTGGGGTCCGGTATCGGCGGTCGTTCGGCGCTGATCGAGGTGGACGGCAGAAAGGTGTTCGTGAAGCGGATGCCGCTCACGGACCTGGAGCGGCGAGCGGAGAACGTCCGGTCGACGGCCAACGTGTTCGGGGCGCCCGCCTACTGCCACTACGGCATCGGCGCCCTCCCCAGTCCCGGCTTCGGCGTCTGGCGTGAGCTGGCCGTCCACGAGATGACGACCAACTGGGTGCTGTCCGACCGCTTCTCGGGCTTCCCGCTGCTGCACCACTGGCGGGTCCTGCCCGACCCTGAGCAGCCGCTGCCCGACGAACTCGCCGACGCGGAACGGACCGTGGCCTACTGGGACGCCGGACGGGAGCACATCGAGGCCCTGCGCACGGCGTCCGCGAGCCTCACGCTGTTCATGGAACACCTGCCCCACACCGTCCACGACTGGCTCGCCGAACAGCTCCGCGCCGACGACCCCGACGCCGCCTGCGCCCTCGTCGAGCAAGGTCTCGACGCCGTCACCGGCTTCCTCCGCGAGCGGCAACTCCTGCACTTCGACGTCCACTTCAGGAACATCCTCACCGACGGGCAGCGGCTCTACCTCGCCGACTACGGCCTCGCACTCTCCCCGCGCTTCCGACTCGCGGCGGACGAACGCGACTTCTACGAACGCCACCTCCACTACGACCGCGCCTACGCCTTCTCCTACCTGGTGCACTGGCTCGTCGTGGACCGGTACGGATACGGACCGGACGAGCGCCTGGAGTTCATCCGCGCGTGCGCCGACGGCAAGCAGCCCGAGGGCATCCCCCGTGCGGCTGCCGCGCTCATCTCCCGGTACGCCCGACTCGGCGCGACGGTGGGCGACTTCAACCGACGGCTGAAGGACGAGAGCAGGCTGACTCCGTACCCGTCCGCCGAGGACCTCGGCCTCGACTACAGCAGCTCCACGCTCTCCGCGTAGTGACAGGCGACCGGGTTGCCGCCGCCCCGGTCGACGAGCGCCGGTACCTCCTCGACGCACGACGTCCGTTCGCTGTCGGTGAGTTGGTTCGCGAACTTCGGGCAGCGGGTGCGGAAGCGGCAGCCGCTGGGCGGGCGGACCGGGCTCGGGACGTCGCCCTGGATGGTGATCCGTTTCCGGGCGCGTTCCTTGCGCGGGTCGGGCAGCGGGATGGCGGAGACCAGGGCCTGGGTGTACGGATGTGCCGGGCGGGCGAAGAGCTGGCGGGCCGGGGCGATCTCCACCAGGCGGCCCAGGTACATGACGGCGACCCGGCCGGCCACGTGCCGCATCACCGACAGGTCGTGGGCGACGAAGAGAAAGGACAGGCCGAGTTCGCTCTGGAGGTCCATCAGCAGGTTGAGGACACCGGCCTGGATCGACACGTCGAGGGCCGACACCGGTTCGTCGAGGATGACGACCTTCGGGCGCAGGGCCAACGCCCTTGCTATGCCTATGCGTTGGCGCTGACCGCCGGAGAACTCGTGGGCGAAGCGGTTGCCGTGCTCGGGGTTGAGTCCGACCAGCCGCAGGAGTTCGCTCACCTCGCCGCCCGCCCCGGCCCCGTACCGGCCGTGGATGCGCAGCGGTTCGGCGACGATCTCGTGGACGGTCATCCGGGGGTCCAGGGAGGCGTACGGGTCCTGGAAGACGATCTGCAACTCGCGGCGCAGGGGCCGCATCTGACGTCTGCTCAGCTTCGTCAGATCGTGCTCCCCATAGCGGACCTGGCCCGCTGTGGCCCGTTCGAGGCCGAGGACGGTGCGGGAGATCGTGGTCTTGCCGGAGCCCGACTCCCCGACCAGGCCCAGGGTTTCGTTCTCGTAGAGGTCGAAGGAGACCCCGCACACGGCGTGCACGTCGCCGACACGGCGGCGGATGACTCCCTTGGACATGACCGGGAAGTGCTTGACCAAGTCCCTCACCTGGAGGACCGGTTGGCCGGTGCCGCCGTGGCCGGGCAGCGGCGGCAGGGGGGTGGCGGCCTGCGCGGGCGCGGTCATACGGGGTCCTCCTCGGGGTTCGTGGCGGGCGCCGCGTCGGCGAAGCGGGCCAGGGCCTCGGCGTCCGCGCCGACCGCGTCGAAGACCTGGTCGGCGCCGGTGTCGACGAGTTCGTCGGCGAAGTGGCAGGCGCTGAGGTGGAGGTCGCCGCCGGCCCTGCGCAGGGCGGGTTCGTCCGTGTCGCACACCTCGCGGCGCATGGGGCAGCGGGGTGAGAAGGGGCAGCCGGGTGGCAGGTTGAGCAGGCTCGGCGGTGATCCGGAGATGGGGGTGAGCCGTGCCTCCTCGCGGTCGAGGCGGGGCAGGGAGCCGAGCAGGCCCAGGGTGTAGGGCATGCGCGGGGTGTAGAAGATGTCCTCGACGGAACCGGTCTCCACGATCCGACCCGCGTACATGACGGCGACCCGGTCCGTGTGGCCGGCCACCACACCGAGGTCGTGGGTGATGAGGACGAGGGCCGCGCCGGTCTCGGCGCGGGCGGTCTCCAGGGCTTCGAGGATCTGTGCCTGCACGGTGACGTCGAGGGCGGTGGTCGGCTCGTCGGCGATGATCACGTCCGGGTCGTTGGCCATCGCGATGGCGATGACGACGCGCTGGCGCATCCCGCCGGACATCTCGTGCGGGTAGGTGTCGACGCGCCGCTCGGGGCTGGGGATGCCGACCGTGCCGAGCAGTTCGACGGCCCGTTTGCGGGCGGACTTGTGGGTCATCTCCGGGTTGTGGCGGAGCAGGGTCTCGCTGATCTGGTAGCCCACGTTGTAGACGGGGTTGAGGGAGGTCATCGGGTCCTGGAAGATCATCGCGATGCCGCTGCCGCGCAGGTCGGACAGGCGCGCGTCGGAGAGACCGAGGAGTTCCGTGCCCTCGAAGCGGACCGAGCCGCTCACCTTGGCGCCGGTCGGCAGCAGCCCCATCACGGCGAGGGCGGTCACCGACTTCCCGGACCCCGACTCGCCGACGATGCCCAGCGATTCGCCGCGGTCGAGCCGGTAGCCGACGCCGCGTACGGCCCGTACCGTGCCGTCCTCCGTGCCGAACTCCACGCTGAGGTCCTCGACTTCGAGCACGGCGGACGTCACGGGGACCTCGCGCACTCCATGACTCGTGGTCGTCACTGTCGCACCCTTTGCTGCCGGGGGTCGAAGGCGTCGCGCAGTCCGTCGCCGATGAAGTTGATGGTCAGGGCGATGGCGATGATGAACGCGCCGGGGATGTAGAAGAGCCAGGGCCGGGTGTCGACCGCCGTCTGCGCCTGGGAGACCAGCAACCCCAGGGAGGTGTCGGGGGGTTGGACGCCGAAGCCCAGGAAGGAGAGCGCGGTCTCGGTGAGGATGCCGGTCGCCACCAGGATCGTCGCGTTGACGATGATCGGGCCCAGCGCGTTCGGCAGCAGATGCCGGAAGATGATCCGGGTGTCCGAGGCGCCGAGCGCCCGCGCCGCCTCGATGAACTCCTTCTCGCGCAGCGACAGCACCGAGGAGCGCACCACACGCGCCACGTACGCCCAGGTCAGTCCGGCGATCACGATGGCGATCCAGTACCAGGAACCGCCGGTGCGGGAGGAGATGACCAGGGCGATCGCGAACAGGGGCAGCGTCAGCACCAGGTCCGCGATGCGCATCATGACGGCGTCGACGATGCCCCGGTAGAAGCCGGCGACGGCTCCCCAGATCGCGCCGAGCAGGGTGGAGCCGAGCGCGATCATGATGGCGATCTTCAGCGAGGTCTGGGTGCCGCGCATGACCTGGGCGTAGCCGTCGTAGCCCGAGGAGTCGGTGCCGAACGGGTGCTTCCAGGAAGGGGGTCTGGAGTTGTCCTCGGTGTACTTCGCGTACGAGTAGTGCCACAGGTGCGGGCCGATGAACGCCCACAGCAGGATCAGCACGAACACGACCAGGCTGACCATCGCGGCCCGGTGCCGCACGAAGCGGCGCAGCACCAGCTGGGTCTGGGTGCGCTGCCGTACGGTGAACTCGTGGTCTCCACGCGGTAGTTGAGTGCCCGCGGACCCCGGTGCCTCGATGTCAGTCATAGCGGATCCTCGGGTCGAGTACGGCGTAGAGCAGATCGGCGATGAGGTTGAACCCGATGACGACGACGGCGGAGAGCAACAGCCAGGCCATGGTGCGGTAGACGTCGAGCGTGGTCGCCGCCTGGACCAGCATCTCGCCCATGCCGTGCCACTGGAAGATCGTCTCCGTGATCACCGCGCCGCCCAGGATGATCGCGATGTCGAGCGCGGTGACGGTGGCCAGCGGGATGAGGGCGGTGCGCAGCGCGTGCCGTGTCATCACCTTGCCGCGTCTGAGGCCCTTGGCGCGGGCGAGCCGTACGTAGTCGCTGTTGAGGACCTCCAGCATGGAGGCGCGGGTGTAGCGGGTCCAGGACGCGAAGGAGACCAGCGCGAGGGTGATGGTGGGCAGGATGAGATGGCCCACGTGGTCGGTGAACTGGTTCCAGGTGGTGTCGACTTCGAGGTACGGCGACTTCTCGCCGATGGTGCCGAGGAACTGGCTGCCGGTCTTCTGGTTGAACCAGATTCCGGCCTGCTTGAGCAGGACCGCGAACCAGAACACGGGCATGGCGAGGAAGAGGAAGCCGAAGAAGGTGATGGTGTAGTCGGCGGCGGAGTACTGGCGGATGGCGCTGAACACGCCGAAGACGACGGCCATGATCAGCGCGAGGATCATCGCCGCGGCGACCAGGGTGATGGTCACCTTGAAGCGGGTGAACAGGTCGTGTCCGATGTTCAGGTTGGCCTGCACGGACGGGCCGAAGTCGCCGTGCAGGACGCCGGTGATCCAGTTCCAATAGCGTTCCATCACGGGCTCGTTGGCGTGGATGTGCCGGGCGAAGGCGGTCACCGCCGCCTTGCTGGGAGCGGGTTGCCGTGAGGTGGCGAAATTCGCCACCGGATCACCGGAGTTGATGACGACGAGGAACACGATGAACGTGGAGATGATGAGGACGGGGATGGAGACGAGGATGCGGCGCACGGTGTAGGCGAGCATGCGGTCTTCTCTCGGAGGCCGGCGGGTCGGTGATGCCGTCCGTGGTCGGGGCCCGGCCCCGGTGTTGCCGGGGCCGGGCTCGACGGGCGTGCCGGTGGAGCTGTTCCCTCGCGCGGTGGGGCTACTGCTTCAGGCCCCAGGCGCCGGTGTTGTAGGCCGGGCCCACGTTCGTGGCGTTGTTCCGCATGTTCACGAACCGCGTCTGCACGGCGAGGAACGTCGGCTTCTGGTACAGCGGCAGGACGTAGGCGTCGTTCACCATGAGCTGGTCGGCCTGGTTGAGGAGCGCGGCGGCCTTCGTCGCGTCGGTCTCGCCCACGGCCTGGGAGATCAGGGAGTCGGCCGTCTTGTCGCTGTAGCCGCCGAAGTTGCCGCCACCGCCGGTGAACCAGTTCTGCTGGGCGCCACTGCTCGGGAAGGGCGCCGCGACCCAGGCGAAGACGATGATGTCGTACTGGTGCCCGGAGAGGACCGTGCCGAGGTCGGCGGCGCCGATCGGCTTGATGGTGACCTTGATGCCGAGGCTCGCCAGGTTGCTCTGCAGGATCTGGCACTCGCTCTGCCGGATCTGGTTGCCGGTGGTGTAGCGGCAGTTGAAGGGTCCGACGGCCTTGCCGTCCGGAGTCTTCAACGCCGTGCCCACACCGGTGAACTTGGCGTCCGTGAGGTACTTCTTCGCCTTGGTCAGATCACCCGACCCCTGGCCGGTGCCGGTGACCAGGTCCTTGTAACCGGCCTGCCCGGGAACGAAGTTGTGGTTGCCCAGCGGCTTCACGGCCGGGTCGAACTGGCCGACCGTCTTGGCGATGATGTCCTTGATGTTGATCGCGGTGAACATCGCCTGCCGCAGCGCCAGATACTTGCCGATCACCGGGTTGTGCAGGTTGAGGTCGAAGTGCTCCCAGGTCAGCCCGTTGCCGATGGTGTAGGTGACACCGGGGATGTCCTTGACCTGGTTGACCAGGTCCACCTCGGGCTGCGGGTAGATGCCCTGAACCTCGTTGTTCTTCAGGGCCGTCGGCTCTTGCGTCGCGTCCGAGATCACCTTGAAGATCAGCCGCTGGAGGGTCGCCTTCTTCGCGCCGGTCCACTTGGGGTCGGGCACATAGGTGGCGTGGTCGTTGTCGACCCACTGCTGCATCTTGTAGGCGCCCGCGGTGGGGTACTTGGTGGGCGGCGTCTTCAGGAAGTACTGCCAGGCCTGCGCCATCTGCGTGGCCGTCATGGCGGCGGCGTCACCGGCCTTGGCGCCGGAGAGCTTCTCCGCGGTGTGGGCCGGGTAGAGCGGATAGCCCGCGCCGAACAGGGACTTCCAGTCCGAGAAGGGCTTCGACATCACCATGGTGACGGTCTTGCCGTTGTCGGAGGGGGTGAGGGACTTGATCCGGTCGTAGCCCGCGGTGCTCTGCGGCAGACAGCCCTTGGTCTGCGTGGAGTCGCTGGCGGGCGGCGGCGGGCAGTCCTTGCCGTTGTTGGTGCGCCAGTAGTAGGTGAAGTCGTCGGCGGTGATGGGCGTCCCGTCGTTCCACGCCGCCTTCGGGTTGATCTTGTAGACGATGGTCTGCGGGCTGGTGCTGGTCTGCGTCGCCGAGGTCACCAGGTCGGTGTTGAGGGCGACGGTGAAGTCCGGCTGGGGTATGAACACCTGCGGCAGGACGACCTCCAGGGCCTCCCCGTTCTCGAAGGTGTTGCCGTTGACGTCCTGGACGTTCCACTGCTGGATGTTCTTCTCCAGCACATAGGTGAACGTTCCGCCGGACTTGGTGGTGGCCGAGTTGCAGGTGTTGGCCTTGCCCACGGTGTTGCAGGACGTGAGCCCGGCCGAGCTGCTCTTGCCGGAGCCGCCGCCTCCGCCGCCACTGCTGCAGGCGGTGAGCACCAGGGCGAGCCCGGCGGCGAGTGTGAGGGCCCGGGTGAGGGCCGAGGATGGCACGCGCATGTTCCTCTCCTTCGACCGGCGAAATGTCCGGTCCCGTAGAGGCGGCCGGCGGCCGCGAGAGAACTGAGCTGCGCAAAGACGTTAGAGCTCCGATGTACCTTCTTCACGTTCTTGTTCATACCGGGAAGGCGACAATTCACCCTCGCTTTGTTATCGGAATGACCCACACCCCGCAAAGTCCCCAGGTGGTGTCCCCGAAAAGGCAAAGTCGCTTCCAACATCGTTGATCAGAGCGCAAATTGACAGGTCGTCAGCCGAGCGGTACGCCTGCCTCCAGATAGAGCGCCGCGCCACGCTCCCGGGCCCGGAGCGCCCACCGCAGCCGCTCGTAGCGGACCGGCGGCAACAGGTCGGCGGCCTCCTGCTCGCTGGCGAAGCACCAGCCGCGCAACTCCGGTCCGGGCAGCAGCAGTCGGTCGGCCACGGCGGCGTCCAGCCGGCCGCCGTCGAAGAGGAGGCGCAGCCCGCCGTAGCCGGGTGGTGCGGGCTGTTCCCAGTCGACGACGAGCAGTCGGGGTACGTCGTCGAGGACGATGCCGGTCTCCTCGGTGACCTCGCGCATGCCGGCCCGGGCGGGCGCCTCGCCGGGTTCGACGACACCGCCGGGGAACTCCCAGCCGGCCTTGTAGGTGGGGTCGACGAGCAGTACGCGGTCCTGTTCGTCGAAGAGGAGCACGCCGGCCGCGAGGGTCTCGGAGGTGGGCTCCGGGGTCTGCACGATGTCGCACACGGGCACGGCACCGCTGCCGACGGCCTCGGCGATCCGGCAGGCCGTCTCGTACGGGGTGAGGGCACTGGTGTCGACGAGATGCGCGTCGGCGGTGAGCCAGGAGGCGAGCGCGGTGCGGTACGGCTCGATGTGGTCGTACGCCCATTGCCGCATCCGGATCTCGCCGTCGGGGAGGTCGGGTGGGACCTCCCGGCCGGCTATTCGCTCGCGCAGGATCGTTTCCGCCGGGGCGAGGAGCACATGCCGGACCGTGACCCGGCGGGCCGCGAGACCGCCGAAGATCTCGTCGCGGTACTCCTGGCGCAGCAGGGTCATCGGTACGACGAGGGTCCCGCCGAGCTCGGCGAGCATGGCGGCCGCCGTGTCGATCACGAGCCGCCGCCAGATCGGCAGGTCCTGGAAGTCGCCGACCTCCGCGAGGCGCTTGGGCGGGAGCAGGTTCGGGAGTGCCCCGCCGATGATCTCGGGGTCGAAGAACGTGCTGTTCGGGATCAGGTCGATCAGTTCCCGTGCGGTGGTGGTCTTGCCTGCACCGAACGCGCCGTTGATCCAGACGATCACGGACAGTTCCCCCTCTTCTATTGGCCCCCTGAGGCTTGCCCGTTCCACCCTGCCACGGAAACCAGCCGCAGTTGAGGGCGTGCATACGACGGCGCCGGTGCCCCCTCCGACGGGGCACCGGCGCCGAGCTTTTGAGACCGGTATCAGCCGTTCTGCCCCAGGGCGTTCTCGTCGACGGCGAAGCTGCCGTCGCTGACGAGGTGATCCATGGAGCCCACGGTGTCCTTGACGTTCAGATCGCCGAGTACGTCGTGGTCGTGCGAGTGCGACGGGGAGATCGCGGCGACGACGAACCCGGTGGCGAGGGAGGCGATGGCCAGCATGCTGCGCTTCTTCATGCCCCGTTCAACTGACGAAGCGCGCCGGGGTCACGCCCGGACCGGCCGCCGGGTGGAACCCACCCCGTTCCGGGCCCGCCGCACGAGGTCGACGGCCGCTTCCGGCCACTGCGGATGGTTGAAGGTGAACCCTTCGGCCAGCAGCCGTCCCGGGACGACCCGTCGGCTCTTCAGGAGGAGTTCGGTGTCCGAGCGCAGCGCGAGGGCGCCCAGTTCCGCCATCCATTTCGTGGCGGGCAGTCCGACGGGGACACCTCGGGCGGCGCGCAGGACACGCATGAAGGCGCGCTGCGGAAGCGGTCCGGGGGCGGCGAGGTTCACCGGTCCGGCGATGTCGTCGCGGTCGAGCAGGAACTCGACCGCGCGGACGAAGTCCTGGTCGTGGATCCAGGAGATGTACTGGGCGCCGCCCGCGACCGGACCGCCGAGGCCGAGCCGGACCATCCCCGACAGGACGTCGAAGACGCCACCCCGGTCGGGGCTCATCACCATGGCGGCCCGCAGGGCGACCTTGCGGGTGTGCGGGGTGTCGGCCCGCTCCTGCTCGCGTTCCCAGTTCTTGGCGATCTCCACGCTGTAGGACCAGTAGTCCGGTACGTCGGGTTCGGCGCCGCCGATCACGCCGGTGGCCTCGTCGTTGGGGGCGTCGTAGCGGTGGGCGTAGACGGTGGCGGTGCTCATCTGCAGCCAGACGCGCGGTGGTTGGGCGGCGATGGCGATCGCCTCGCCGACCACTCGGGCGGAGTGCACGCGCGAGTCCATCATGGCCTTCAGGTTGGCCGGGGTGTAGCGGCAACTGACGCTGCGGCCCGCCAGGTTGATCACGGCGTCGCTGCCGTCGATCTCCCGGGTCCAGGAGCCCGGGGACTCGCCGTCCCACCACACCTCGCGGTCGCGCGTCGGCCGCCTGGTCAGGACGACGACCTCGTGGCCGGCCTCGGTCAGGGCGCGATCGAGGATCGCGCCCACCTGTCCCGTGCCGCCGGGAATGACGATCTTCACGGGGCTCCCCCTTCCGTTCGGACTGCTCGGGAGTGAGCCTAGCGCAGAAAGTTGAACGTGTTCAAAACTTGCCCGGTGGAAAGTCGAACAATAAATACGCAACTCTTCCAACAGAGTTCGACACGTCCTAACGTAATCGCGCACATGGCATGCACAGGAAGTGATCCCATCTCTCGCGAGTCCGGAGGAGCGTCACCATGCGTCACCCCCACACCCGCACGACCCGCCGAAGAGCGCTAGGAGCCCTTGCGGCAGGGCTGTTGTGCACGGCGGGCCTCGCCGTGCCCGCCGTCGCCACCCCCGCACAAGCCCCCGCCGCCCCCGCCCTGGCCGACGGTCAGGCGCTCACACCTCCGATGGGTTTCAACAACTGGAACTCCACCCACTGCCGCACCGAGTTCAACGAGTCCATGGTCGAGGGAATCGCGGACATCTTCGTCAACAAGGGCCTCAAGGCCGCCGGTTACCAGTACGTCAACCTCGACGACTGCTGGGCCCTGCCGTCCCGGGACGCCGACGGCAAGCTCGTCCCCGATCCGGTCCGCTTCCCGCACGGCATCAAGGCCGTCGCGGACTATGTGCACTCCAAGGGGCTCAAGCTCGGCATCTACACCAGCGCGGGCACCAAGACCTGCAACGACGCGGGGTTCCCGGGCGCCCTGGGGCACGAGTACAGCGACGCCCAGCAGTTCGCCGACTGGGGCGTGGACTACCTGAAGTACGACAACTGCAACAACCAAGGCGTGGACGCCAAGTTGCGCTACACCACCATGCGCGACGCGCTGAAGGCGACCGGCCGGCCCATCGTCTTCAGCATCTGCGAATGGGGCGAGAACAAGCCCTGGGAGTGGGCCGCGGACGTCGGACACCTGTGGCGCACGACCGGCGACATCAGCGACAACTGGGGCTCGATGCTGTCGATCCTCAAGCAGAACCTGCCGCTCGCGCCGTACGCAGGACCCGGGCACTGGAACGACCCCGACATGCTGGAGGTCGGCAACGGCGGCATGACGGACACCGAGTACCGCTCGCACTTCTCACTGTGGTCGATCATGGCCGCGCCTCTCCTCATCGGCTCCGACCTCCGTACCGCGACCGCCGCGACCTTCGACATCCTCGACAACAAGGAGGTCATCGCGGTCGACCAGGACCCGCTGGGCAAGCAGGGCAACGTTGTCACGTCCGAGGGCGGACGCTGGGTCGTCGCCAAGCCGATGCAGGACGGCAGCCGTGCCGTCGCGCTCTTCAACGAGTCCGGCAGCGCCCAGCGCATCGCCACGACCGCTGCGGCCGTCGGCCTCCCGAACGCCAAGGCGTACACCCTGCGCGACCTGTGGCAGCACCAGAGCTACAACACCGCGGGCACGATCTCCGCGACCGTACCGGCCCACGGCACGGTCCTCGTACGGGTCTCCGCCGACCGGCACGCGCTCAAGAACCCGCCCGCCGTCGAACTCGGCCTGGACAGCGCCCCGTTGGTCCAGGCGGCCAAGCCGACCGCGCTCACGACGACGGTCACCGACCTCGGCCGTACGACCGCCGAGCACGTCTCGGTGAGCCTGACCGGGCCCGCGGGCTGGAAGGTGCGCGCCAAGTCGTCGACGACCGCCAAGGCCGTAGCCACCGGCCGGTCGTTGCGCACCAAGTGGACGGTCACCGCTCCGGCGGGGACGCCGACGGGGTCGTACGACCTGACGCTGAAGGCGAGTTACCGTTCGCCGAGCGGTGCGCGCGTCACCCGTACCCTGCCGTTCGGCGCGTCCGTGGTGGTGGCACCGCCTGCGGGGGCCTCGTATCTCGGCGATCTGCCGTGGATGTCAACGGCCAACGGATACGGGCCTGTTGAGCGCAACACCAGCAACGGGGAGAGTGCCGCCGGGGACGGTCATCCGATCACCCTGGGCGGGGTGGTGTACGCCAAGGGGCTCGGCGCACACGCCGCGAGCGACATCGAGTACTACACCGGGAAGACGTGCGAGAAGGTCACCGCGGCCGTCGGTGTGGACGACGAGAAGGGCGCCAACGGGACCGTCGCCTTCGAGATCTGGGCGGACGGTACGAAGGTCGCCTCGACCGGCGTCCTCACCAACGCGATGCCCGCCCAGCCGATCACGGCGGACGTGACCGGCGCCCAGGTGGTCCGACTCGTGGTCACCGACGGCGGCGACGGGATCGACTCGGACCACGCGGACTGGGCGGACGCTCAACTCACGTGCTGATCCGGGACATTGGCCGCTGAACGAACGTTTCGGCCGGTCGGTTCCTCACACCACACCGGCCGCGGTCGTGCTCGCCTGTCCGGCGAGCGCGGCCGCGGCCGCTCCCACCAGCCCGGCGTCCGTGCCCATTTGGGCCGGTGTCACCGTCAGGCGCCGTACGAAGGACAGCGTCGCGTAGTCGCTCAACGCCTTGCGCAGTGGCGTGAACAGCACGTCGCCCGCCTTGCCCACGCCCCCGCCGATCACGGCGATGTCGATCTCGACCAGGGTCGCGGTGGCCGCGATTCCGGCGGCGAGGGCCTGCGCGGCCCGCTCGAAGGAGGCCACGGCGATCGGGTCGCCCGCGCGGGCGGCGGCGGCCACCGCGGCGGCCGAGGCGTCGCCGTCCGGGCCCGGCCGCCAGCCGCCCTCGACCGCCCGTCGGGCGATGTTGGGACCGCTGGCGATCCGCTCGACACAGCCGCGCGAACCGCACGGGCAGGCGTCGCCGTCCAGGTCCACGCTGATGTGGCCGATGTGACCCGCGTTGCCGGTGGGCCCGGGGTGCAACTGCCCGTTGAGGACGAGGCCGCCACCAACTCCCGTGGAAACAACCATGCACAGCGCGTTGGCGTGCCCGCGGGCGGCGCCCTGCCAGTGCTCGGCCGCGGTGATCGCCACGCCGTCGCCGATCAGCTCGACGGGCAGGCCCCCGGTCGCCGCGCGCACCCGCTCGACGAGCGGATAGTCGCGCCAGCCGGGCACGTTGACCGGGCTCACGGTGCCGGCGGAGGCGTCCACGGGACCCGCGCTGCCGATGCCGAGGGCGCTCGCGCGGGACCACGAGGGCGATGCGGTGAGCTCGGCGAGCACCTCCTCCACGGCTCGCATCACGGTGTCGCCGTCGTCCTGCGAGGGCGTCGGGCGCTGCGCGCGCACCAGGATCTTGCCGTGGCCGTCCACCAGCGCCCCGGCGATCTTGGTGCCGCCGATGTCGAGCGCGGCCACGAGGTCGGTGTGCATCACAGTGTCAGATCTCCCCGTCAAACATTTGAGAACCACCAGAAGGTGAGTTGGGCCGGTCTCGCGGTGGGGGCGCAGGCCGGAGATATCGGTGGACAGTCTCTCTCGCACATGACAACGTTGTCCAGGCTCTATGCTCGACGCCACATCCTCATACAAACCCATGGACCTATGCATCCCCCGTGGACGACAGGACAGGACAGCGCATCGTGCCAGAGACCGCCCGCCGCCCCGAGAACCGCTACGGCAACCGTCCGACCATGAAGGACGTGGCCGCTCGCGCCGGTGTCGGCCTGAAAACGGTGTCGCGCGTGGTCAACGGCGAACCGGGCGTGACTCCCGACACCGAGCGCCGGGTCCAGGAGGCGATCGACGCCCTCGGCTTCCGACGGAACGACAGCGCCCGCGTCCTGCGCAAGGGCCGCACGGCCAGCATCGGCCTCGTCCTGGAGGACCTCGCCGACCCGTTCTACGGCCCGCTCAGCCGCGCCGTCGAAGAGGTCGCCCGCGCTCACGGCGCCCTGCTCATCAACGGTTCCAGCGCCGAAGACCCGGACCGCGAGCAGGAGTTGGTGCTGGCGCTGTGCGCGCGGCGCGTGGACGGGCTGGTGGTGATCCCGGCCGGGGACGACCACCGCTATCTGGAACCGGAGATCAAGGCGGGCGTCGCGACGGTCTTCGTGGACCGCCCGGCCGGCCAGATCGACGCGGACGTCGTCCTGTCCGACAGCTACGGCGGCGCGCGGGACGGCGTCACCCATCTCATCTCCCACGGCCACCGGCGCATCGGCTTCATCGGTGACATGCCCCGTATCCACACGGCTGTCGAGCGACTGCGCGGTTACCGGGCCGCCATGGAGGACGCGGGGATACCGGTCGAGGACGCCTGGATGTCCCTCGGTGTGACCGACCCCGTGCGGGTGCGCCGGGCGGCGGAGGAGATGCTGACCGGCCCCTCCCCCGTGACCGCGATCTTCGCCGGCAACAACCGTGTGACGGTCACCGTCGTCCGGGTCCTCGCCGAACAGGCCCGCCGGGTCGCCCTGGTGGGCTTCGACGACTTCGAACTCGCCGATCTGCTCCAGCCGGGCGTGACCGTCGTCGCCCAGGACTCGGCGACCCTCGGCCGCACCGCCGCGGACCGTCTCTTCCGCCAGCTGGACGGCACCCTCATCGCCCCGGAACGCATCGAGTTGCCGACCCGGCTGATCACCCGGGGCTCGGGCGAGCTGCCGCCGTCGGACTGAGCGGCGGGTGAACGACCCTGTGGGCGAGCGTGCGGTGGGTGCGGTGCGTACGGTGCGTACGGTGGAGAAGCTGGGGCTGGCGCGGGCGCCGCGCGAGGATCCGCTCAGCTACCCGGGTGCGTGGCCCGTCACGTCCGGACTCCTCGTCGGGGACCGGCTGTTGCCCCTCGACGAGCGCGTCACGTACGAGGACCGCACCCCGGTACTCGCCATCGGCTCCAACGCCAGCCCCGGCCAACTGCGGCACAAGCTGGCGGAGTTCGGGATCACGTCTCCCGTCCCGATGGTGAAGGTACGGGTCACGGGCATCGACGTCGGTGTCTCGGCGCATGTGAGCCGCGTGGGGTATGTGTCGGCGTCGCCGGTCAATCGTCCTGGTGTCGTACGGGAGTTGTTCGTGACGTGGTTCGACGTGCGGCAGCTTGCCGTGGTGGACGCGAGTGAAGGGGCTTATGACCGGGCGTGGTTGGGCCCGGCCGAGTTCCCTGTCGCGCTTGGTTCAGGGGAGTTGCTGCGGGGCGCGTACGTCTACGTCAACCGGCATGGTGTCCTGCATGACGGCACGGGTGTGCCGCGTCGGCATCCGGGCGAGCGGGCGCTGCTCACCGAACTGCTGGGTGGCTCGGCGGAGTTGAGGATGCTGTTCGGGCGGACGCCAGAGGAGTTCTGTGCGCGGGTGCGCGGCGATCGGGGGTTGTGTGAGCGGGGTACGCGGTTGTTCCGGGAGGAGGGGCTGGTGACGGTGTCGGGGCTGGAAGGCTTTGTTGGGCCTCAACTGCCTTGATGTCCGGATGCCTTGATGCCTCCTGATGCCTTGATTCCTAGTGCCTTGATGCCTGATGCCTGATGCCCTGACGGCTTTAGCAGACCGGCAGACCCGGGACCGGATCGTCGTTGCCGCCGCCCTTGATGTAGACGTCGCTGACATAGACGTCGGTGTTGCCGCTGTCGTCGTCCGTCTTGGCCCACCAGACGTTGGTCCACTGGCCGTACGTCTCGCGGCGGCCCATGTTCTGTTGGCAGAAGAAGTAGTTGGTACCGGCGCCGAGGACACCGACTTCCGTGCCGGACGCGGTGTAGGACTTGGCGCTGCGCCACACCTGGCAGTTGTACTTGCCGCTGCCGATGGGCTGGCAGGCGGGGGTGGGGCTGGAGCTGGGACTGGGGGTGGCTCCGCCGGTCGTGGGGTCACTGCCGCTGCCGCCGCCGGCTTCGGGCTTGGTCGGGGCGGCGCTGGAATCCTGTCCCCCTGTCGCGTCCGCCCCCTTGCCCGTGTGCTGCTGGGTCGGCGCCTGGGCCCCGTCGTCGCCCTGACCTGTGGGCTTGGCGTCGGCCGAGCGGTGGGCGTCCGTGTGCCCGGTGGGCGAGGGGGGACCGACCACGTCACCGGCCGGGGCGGAGGGGCTGGGCCGCGAAGTGACCGTGCTGTCCCCGGAGTTACCCATCCGAGCGACGAACACTCCGGCACCGGCGAGGACGGCCGCGACTCCTGCGGCGGCTATCAGGATGCGGGCGTTGCGGCGGGGCGCGGCTGGTGGGCGGGTCATGGGGCCGGTCGGGTGGGTTACAGGGGTGAGGGGCGGGCCGAAGCCTTGGGGTGCGGAGGGGGGAAAGGGCGTGGACGCGGAGGTGTGAGCAGAGGCGGGAGCGGACGTGGAGTTGGGAGCGGTGGCGGAGTTGGGAGCGGTGGCGCGAGTGGATGGGAGGGCGTTGGAAGCTAGTCGCCCTGAAAGATCGGGGCGGTCCTGTCCTCCCGGTCCGGGCGCGCTTGCCTCGCCTGATCCGTACGGCGTTGCCCCAGCCCGCTCCGAAGAACCAAAGCCCAGCTCACCCGCTCCGGACGGGTCCGCCGCACCCGGTCCGTAAGGCGTTGCTTCAACCCGCCCCGGTGCCCCAAAGCCCCGCTCACCCGATCCGGGCCCGTCTACCGCACCCGCCCCGTACACCCTCGCCCCGGCCCGCCCCGAAGAACCAAGGCCCAGCTCACCCGCGCCGGGCATGCTTGCCGCACCTGATCCGTACACCGGCGCCTCAGCCCGCCCCGGCGACCCAAGGGTCTGCCCACCCGGTCCAGGCGCGCCTGCCGCACCCGATCCATACGCCACGGCTTCAAGTCGCCCTGGTGCCCCGGGTATTGGCTCTCCCGATCCGCGCAGCCCCGAGGTGGCGGCCACGGCGTTCTCCGATCCCGCCGCCTCGGGCGTACCGCCGGTTGCCGGTCCGCCGCCGTCACCGGCCGGCTCGACGGCACCAAAGCCATGCCCGGCCGGGGCTACGCGCTCCGTACCTCCGAGCCTCTGCCCGGCTGAAGCCACTCTCTGCGCACCCCCGATCCCCAGCCCCGCCGAACCCCCGCTCGCCGCACCCCCGATCCCCAGCCCCGCCGAAGCCACACCCCCCGCACCCCCGAGCCTCCGCCCAGCCGAAGCCACACCCCCCGCACCCCCGAGCCTCCGCCCAGCCGAAGCCTCAGCCCCCGTCGCCCCGATCCCCTGCCCGGTCTCCGCCGCCTCAGCGACACCCGCTTCCTCGGCTCCAGCTCCAGCATCGGCCCCCGCATTCGCATCGACACCGGCCTCGGCACCGGCACCGGCACCGGCACCGGCACCGGCCAGCGCCGCCCCCGATCCCCCAACCCCCGCTCCCCGAGCCCCCGTTACCCCCTCCGCTTCCGAACTCCCCGCCCCCGCGCTCCCCTTCGGCTCCACCGCTCCGAACCCCGGCGTCAGCCCAGGAGTCCTCCCACCGCTCGCCCGCAACATGGCCGTCGGCGCATCCACCCCCGCCGCCCCCGCCACCGCTTCCAGCAACTCCCGCGCCAAATCCGCCCCGGGTCGCAACTCCGGCCGCTTGTCCATCAGTTGGCGGAGGACCGGTCCCAGATGACCCGCCCGGTGGGGTTCCGGGAACGGCTCGGAGACGATCGCCGTAAGGGTGGAGTACGTCGAGGTGCGGCGGAACGGTGACGTGCCCTCGACCGCCGCGTACAGCGTGGCGCCCAGGGCCCAGACGTCGGAGGCCGGGCCGGGGTCGGCGCCCTGGGCCCGCTCGGGGGCCAAGTAGTCCAGGGAGCCGATGAGTTCGCCGCTCCGGGTGAGGTGCGTGGCGGAGCCGTCGCCCGGGTCGTCCATCGTCGCTATGCCGAAGTCCGTGAGGACGACGCGGCCCGTGCGGTCCAGGAGGATGTTGCCCGGCTTCACATCGCGGTGCAGGACGCCCACGGAGTGCGCCGCGGCCAGCGCCTCCATCACCTTCGCGCCGATCCCGGCCGCCTCGCGCGGGTCGATCGGGCCGCGCTCCCCCAGGATGTCGTCGAGGGACGGCCCGTCGATCAACTCCATGACGATCAGCGGGCGTCCGTCGACCTCGGCGATGTCGTGCACCACGACGACACCGGGATGGCGGACCCGCGCCGCCGCCCGTGCCTCGCGCTGCATCCGCAGCCGCAGGTCGGCCAGTTCGGGCGCGTGGGCGTCGGTGAAGGTGCGCAGTTCCTTGACGGCGACCTCACGGCCGAGGACCTCGTCGACGGCCCGCCAGACCACACCCATGCCGCCGCGCCCGAGTCGGGACACGACCCGATAGCGCCCCGCCAGCAGTCGGTCGACCCCGTCCACGCGTCCGCTCTCCCCCGAAGCCGAAGACACCGCCGCCGCCCCGTTCCTGTGGCTCTCCCCTGAACGCCGTACAGCCTACGGGGCGGCAGTGACAACAGAACCCGGCGCCAACACCTGTGACAGGTCCGCTACTTGGCGGACGCCGTGAGGTCACCGCGCCGGGGCGCGGCGAAGCCCTCCAGGTCCGTCCTGGTCAGCCCGGTCGCCCCGGCCACCTCGGCGAGGTCGAGCGCGCCGCAGTCCAGGCCGCGCAGCAGATAGCCGCTGAGGGCCTTGGCGGTGGCGGGCTCGTCCATGACGTCGCCGCCGGCGTGGTTGGCGTAGCGGGCGAGGCGGGCGGCGGCCTGCTCGAAGCCTTCGCGGTAGAAGGCGAAGACGGCCGCGTAGCGGGTGGGGATGTGCCCGGGGTGCATGTCCCAGCCCTGGTAGTACGCGCGGGACAACGCCCGCCGGGTGAGGCCGTAGTGCAGCCGCCACGCGTCGTGGACCTGTGCGGTGGGGCCGACCGGGAGGACGTTCGTAGAGCCGTCCGACACGCGTACGCCCGTCCCCGCCGCCGCGACCTGCATGATCGCCTTGGCGTGGTCGGCGGCGGGGTGGTCGCTGGCCTGGTAGGCGGCGGAGACGCCGAGGCAGGCGCTGTAGTCGAAGGTGCCGTAGTGCAGGCCGGTGGCGCGGCCCTCGGCGGCCTGGATCATGCGGGCGACGGTGGCGGTGCCGTCGGTGGCGAGGATGGACTGGCTGGTCTCGATCTGGATCTCGAAGCCGATCCGGCCCGGCTCCAGCCCGCGCGCCTCCTCGAAGGCCTCCAGGAGGCGCACCATCGCGGTGACCTGCTCGGCGTAGGTGACTTTGGGAAGCGTCAGGACCAGGCCGTCCGGCAGCCCGCCGGCCTCCATGAGCCCGGTCAGGAAGATGTCGAGGGTGCGGATGCCCCGGTCGCGGACGGGCGCCTCCATGCACTTCATACGGATGCCCATGTACGGCGCCGCCGTGCCCTTCTCGTACGCCTCGGCGATCAGGCGTGCCGCGCGGGCGGCGGCCTCGTCCTCCTCGGCGTCGGGGCGGGGGCCGTAGCCGTCCTCGAAGTCGACGCGCAGGTCCTCGATGGGCTCGCGCTCCAACTTGGCCCGCACGCGCGCGTGGACGGGTTCGGCGAGTTCGTCGGAGAGGCCGAGGACGGCGGCGAAGGAGGCCGCGTCGGGGGCGTGTTCGTCGAGGGCCGCGAGGGCGCGGTCGCCCCAGGAGCGGATCGTGTCGGCGGCGAAGACGTCACCGGGGACGTAGACCGTGTGGACGGGCTGGCGGGTGCCCGGGTCGCCGGGGTAGCGGCGCTCCAGTTCGGCGTCGACCGGTGCCAGGGAGGCGCTGATCTCCTCGCTGATCGCGCCCGCGAGGCTCGTCGCCACCTTCTCCTGCTCGCCCTGACCCATCCCACACCCTCCAGTTTTCCGCTCTACGGAATCAACAATCCGTAGAGCGAAGTTATCCATGGAGCTTCCCGCCGGTCAACACCCTGTCCACGCCGTGAACCCATGGCGTTCACTGCCGCCCCGAGGCCCTCTTCCGCCCAGCGCCCCGCACCTTCATCCTGACTCCCAAGGGGAGGGGACGCATATGCCGACTGTCGGAAAGATGACCCGCCGCGCGGGGCTGAGCACGCTGGTGGCGGCCGCCATCGCCCTGCCACTGATCGGAACCGTACGCTCCGGATCCGTCCGGCACGAGACCCGCCTGCTCGACGTGATGACGTTCAACCTGCGCTACGCGAGCACCGACGAGCCCAACAGCTGGAAGGTCCGCCGCCCGGTGATGCGCGACCTGCTGCTCCGCGCGGCCCCCGACATCATCGGCACCCAGGAGGGCCTCTACGCACAGCTTCAGGACATCAAGCAGGACCTAGCGCCGCACTACGACTGGATCGGCGGCGGCCGCAAGGGCGGCAGCTTCGACGAGGAGACGGCGATCTTCTACGACACCCGCCGCCTCGTCCCGGTCGAGTACGACCAGTTCTGGCTCTCCGACACGCCCAACGTGATCGGATCGAACACCTGGGGCGGCGCCCACGCGCGCATCGCCACCTGGATCCGTTTCCGCGATCTCGGCGACGAGGAACGGCAGTTCTACGTCCTCAACACCCACCTGGACAACGCGAGTCAGTACGCGCGCGAGCAGGCCGCCACCCTCATCGCCGAACGCCTCGCCCGTCTCGACCGCTCCCTGCCGATGGTGGTGCTGGGCGACTTCAACACCGCCGCGTACACCACCTCGGTCTACTCCACGATGCTGGGCGCCGGCCTCAGGGACACCTGGGACGCGGCGGCGGCGCGCGGGCAGCTCTACGGCAGCTTCCACGGCTACCGCACGCTCGTGCCGGGCGGTCCCCGCATCGACTGGATCCTGGTCTCCCCGGGCGTCACCGTGCGCCGGACGGCCCTCGACACCTTCTCCGAGAACAGCCAGTTCCCGAGCGACCATCTGCCCGTGACGTCCACGATCAGCCTGGGATGAACAGCCGAAGACGCGCGAAGGCCCCCGCGACCACGGGTCGCGGGGGCCTGATGACGCTCCGGAGGATCAGCCCTTGCGGGTGTTGATCTCCTCGGTGAGCTGCGGGACGACGTCGAAGAGGTCGCCGACCACGCCGTAGTCGACGAGGTCGAAGATCGGGGCCTCGGCGTCCTTGTTGACGGCCACGATCGTCTTCGAGGTCTGCATGCCGGCGCGGTGCTGGATCGCGCCGGAGATGCCGTTGGCGATGTAGAGCTGCGGGGAGACGCTCTTGCCGGTCTGGCCGACCTGGTTGGAGTGCGGGTACCAGCCGGCGTCGACGGCGGCGCGCGAGGCGCCGACGGCCGCGCCGAGGGAGTCGGCGAGGGCCTCGATGATCGCGAAGTTGTCCGCGCCGTTCACACCACGACCACCGGAGACGACGATCGCGGCCTCGGTCAGCTCCGGGCGGCCGGTCGACTCGCGCGGGGTGCGCGCGGTGACCTTGGTGCCGGTGGCCTTGTCCGAGAAGGTGACCGCGAGCGCCTCGACGGTGCCGGCGGCCGGGGCGGCCTCCACGGCGGCCGAGTTGGGCTTCACGGTGATGACCGGGGTGCCCTTGGAGACCCGGGTCTTGGTGGTGAAGGAGGCGGCGAACACCGACTGCGTCGCGACCGGGCCCTCGTCACCGGCCTCCAGGTCGGTGGCGTCGGTGATGATGCCGGAGCCGATGCGCACCGCGAGGCGGGCGGCGATCTCCTTGCCCTCGGCGGAGGACGGCACCAGGACGGCGGCCGGGGAGACGGCGTCGTAGGCGGTCTGGAGGGCGTCCACCTTCGGTACGACGAGGTAGTCGGTGTACTCGGCGGCGTCGTGCGTGAGCACCTTCACCGCGCCGTGCTCGGCGAGCGCGGCTGCGGTGTTCTCGGCACCGGCACCGAGGGCGACCGCGACGGGCTCGCCGATACGGCGGGCCAGGGTCAGCAGCTCCAGGGTGGGCTTGCGGACGGCGCCGTCCACGTGGTCGACGTAGACGAGAACTTCAGCCATGAGGTTGGTCTCCTGCGTGCGTGCGAAGTCTGAGGGGAGGTAAGCGAGTTGGGCCTTGAACCCTGGGGGCTCAGATGAACTTCTGGCCCGCGAGGAACTCGGCGAGCTGCTTGCCGCCCTCGCCCTCGTCCTTGACGATCGTGCCGGCGGTGCGCGCGGGGCGCTGGGCCGCGGAGTCGACAGCAGTCCAGGAGCCTTCGAGGCCGACCTCGTCGGTGTCGATCTCCAGGTCGGAGAGGTCCCAGGCCTGAACCGGCTTCTTCTTGGCGGCCATGATGCCCTTGAAGGACGGGTAACGCGCCTCGCCCGACTGGTCGGTGACGGACACGACGGCCGGCAGGGAGGCCTCGAGCTGCTCGGAGGCGCTGTCGCCGTCACGGCGGCCCTTGACGACACCGTCCTCGACGGAGACCTCGGAGAGCAGCGTGACCTGCGGAACGCCCAGTCGCTCGGCCAGCAGGGCGGGGATCACACCGGCGGTGCCGTCGGTGGAGGCCATGCCGGAGACGACCAGGTCGAAGCCGGCCTTCTCGATCGCCTTGGCCAGGACCAGGGAGGTGCCGATGGCGTCGGTGCCGTGCAGGTCGTCGTCCTCGACGTGGATCGCCTTGTCGGCACCCATGGACAGCGCCTTGCGCAGGGCGTCCTTGGCGTCCTCGGGGCCCACGGTCAGGACGGTGATCTCCACGTCGTCGCCTGCTTCTTGTCGTGCTTCGGAGATCTGCAGCGCCTGCTCGACCGCGTACTCGTCCAGCTCGGAGAGCAGACCGTCCACATCGTCACGGTCGACGGTCAGGTCATCGGCGAAGTGCCGGTCGCCAGTGGCGTCGGGCACGTACTTCACAGTGACAACGATCCTCAAGCTCACGCCGGCTCTCCTACTGCATCGTCATTTTCGGCTGCCTACTTCCAGGCAGCATAGGCGCCCTGAACGGCCGTTCCCGGTGGGGGCGACCGGTGCTCCGAGCGAAATATTACTCGCCAGTACGCACCACTACGCTCCCCCAAGGGGTGCCCGCTAAGCAAGCGCTTTGAACTGTGACCTGTGCAACGCAGCGTAATCGGAACTCGACGCTTCCGCAGGGTGGCCCGTCACCCACCGGGAGTGGTCTCAGTCACGCAGCCCGTTGAAGCGGCCCTGGTGGTAGAGGAGCGGGCGGCCGGAGCCGGCGTGCTCACCGAGGACGACCTCGGCCAGCACGATGCGGTGGTCCCCGGCCGGCACGCGCGCGGCGACCCGGCACACCAGCCAGGCGAGCACGCCGTCGAGGACCGGCACGCCCTCGGGGCCCTCGCGCCAGACGGTGGGCGCCCCGAAACGGTCGGCGCCGCTGCGGGCGAAGGTGGCCGCCAACTGCTCCTGGTGCTCGCCGAGTATGTGCACGCCGACATGGCCGGCCCCGGATATCGCGGGCCAGCTGGACGCGCCGGTGCTGATCCCGAAGGACAGCATCGGGGGCTGCGCCGAGACGGAACTGAGGGAGGTGGCGGTGAAGCCGACCGGGCCGTTCTCACCGCGCGCGGTGATCACCGCCACACCGGCCGCGTGCTGCCGGAAGACGGAACGCAGCAGGTCGGGAGAGGCGTGCTGAGGAGTACGGGTGCCGAGGTCGGGCGTGGCCGTCATGGACGTGTCCTTCTACGGAGGGGACGAACAGGGTCCGTTGCTGCTCAGCAGCCCGGACAGCGCGCGCTCGCGGTGCGGGCGAGGTCGACGTGCACCCGCCCGAAGAGAAGGAGTTCCGTAGGCATACGGTCAGGTTGACGATAGGTGATGCGCGCAGTCAAGTACGTTCCGGCATATGGGAGATGCCTCACCGAAGTCGTCACCAATGGCGTCACAACCGTCAGACCGCCTCCCCCAGAGCCGCGATGACATCCGCCTTGCGGGGGAGGCCGGTGGCACGCCGTACGACCCGTCCGTCGGCGTCGAGGACCAGCACGGTGGGGGTCTTCAGGATGTCGAGTTCCCGCACGAGGGCCAGATGGTCCTCGGCGTCGATCTCGATGTGCCGGACGCCCGGGACCATGTCGGCCACCTCGCCCAGCACCCGGCGCGTGGCGCGGCAGGGTGCGCAGAAGGCGCTGGAGAACTGCACCAGGGTGGCCTTCTCGCCGAGGTCGCCGCCCAACTCGGCGGCGCCGAGCCGTTTTCCGCCGTCGCGCCCGCGCACGCGTACTCTCCCGCTCCGCCGCCGATGCAGCACTCCGTAGGCACTCGCCGCCGCGAGCACCACCACGCACACCACAAGTCCGGTCATCGAATCCTCCAGCGTTCACGAGACTGCAAAGATTCCCGGTGCTCGGAATCCTTTCCGCTGCGGAATCCTTGATTCATGGACATCGACGTGAGAGGGCCGCGTTTCGGCGCGGCCTTGACGACCGTAGTACTGGCGGTCGTGCTGATCACCGGCAGCTTCTGGCTGCTGGCCTGGCAGACCCTGGCGTTCGCGCTGGGCGCGGCCGGCGGCGTGGGCCGCTCGCCGTACGGCTGGCTGTTCCGCAAGGCCGTACGGCCCCGGATCGGGCCGCCGACCGAGTTCGAGGCACCGGAGCCGCCGCGGTTCGCGCAGGCGGTCGGACTGGTCTTCGCCGGGGTGGGGCTGATCGGTTTCGGCCTGGGTCCCGACTGGCTGGGACTCGCGGCGACCGGGGCCGCGCTCGCCGCCGCGTTCCTCAATGCCGCGTTCGGGTACTGCCTGGGGTGCGAGATGTACCTGGTCGTGCGTCGAGTGACGGTACGCGCGTAGTAAAGGCGGCGTAAAAGGCCGAGGTGGATCAAGCGATGGACGTGACGAGGATCTCGCCGTTCTGCGGCACGAGGACTGGCCAGTCGTTCGTTCTTGGGGCACGATCTGCGCAATGCCGTAAACCTACGGCTGCGTAACTTTCCCGCCCGAAGAACCCCTTCAGGCAGAGAGAAGGGTCCACCCCGTCCATGGCTGAGCTTGTCTACCGCCCCGTCGTCGGTCTCGCCCAAACGTTGTTCAAGGCCTGGGACCTCAAGATCGACTGCAAGGGAACGGAGAACATTCCGCGCTCGGGCGGCGCCGTGCTGGTGAGCAACCACATCAGCTACCTGGACTTCATCTTCGACGGCCTGGCCGCCCTGCCCCAGAAGCGCCTCGTGCGCTTCATGGCCAAGGAGTCGGTGTTCCGGCACAAGATCTCGGGTCCGCTGATGCGCGGCATGAAGCACATCCCGGTGGACCGCAAGCAGGGCGAGACGGCCTACCAGCACGCGCTGGACTCGCTGCGGTCCGGCGAGATCGTCGGCGTCTTCCCCGAGGCGACGATCTCGCAGTCGTTCACCCTGAAGAGCTTCAAGTCCGGTGCGGCGCGCATGGCCCAGGAGGCCGGTGTCCCGCTGATCCCGATGGCTCTGTGGGGCACCCAGCGCCTGTGGACCAAGGGGCACCCGAAGAACTTCAAGCGCAGCCACACCCCGATCACCATCCGGGTCGGCGAGCCGGTGGAGGCCCCGCAGGACCAGTACGCGGGAGCGATCACCCGCCGTCTGCGCGAGCGCGTCCAGGAGCTGCTGGAAGCCGCCCAACGCGCCTATCCGGTACGACCCAAGGGTCCGGACGACACATGGTGGATGCCGGCCCATCTCGGCGGCACGGCCCCGACCGCCGAAGAGGTCAAGGCCGCCGAGGCCCGCTGAATCGTCACGCCGGGGCGTGGACGGTGATCCGCGCCCCGGGGCTGAACTTCTCGATGAGCTCGGCGAGTTCGGCACCGGCGCCGCTACGTCGGCCACCGCCATCGGCGCCAGACTCTCCAGCAGGAAGACGGCGGAGGTCGTTTGCTCCGTGAGCCTGGTCCGCGGCCCCTGCCGCCAGTTCCAGCGGCGGCAGGTGACACCCACCGCGTCCCGCCACACCACCTCGCCCGCGTCGGGGTGTTCGACGACCTCCTCGCCGCCCGCCACGGTGACGAACTCCTCGTCCCCCACGGCCCGTTCGAGGACCATCCCGCCCTGGATGCGGTCGGTGTCCTCACCGCCCACGGGGATCAAGTGGGCGACGCTGACGGCGTTGTAGAGGTCGACCAGCACATTGATCCGGGGCAGCCCAACATCCGAGAGCGCCCTCTTGGCCAGCGCCTCCGCCGAGTTGCGGGTCCGCGACGGCTTCGAACCGAACGCCGTGTACACCTCGCGCCAGGCCACCATGTGCGGGTCCTCGTGCGGGGCACGCCCGTCCAGTCGTACGGCGAGACGGCGTGCCGCGTCGTCGAGGAGCGCCGAACTCGCTTCGGTGCTGGGCCCGTTGACCAGTCCGTGGGCCTCGATCGCGACATGGGTGAACCCGGGGGCGAGGGCGCGGACTTCGTCGGACACGGTCAGGGTGAGGGTCATGGTCTGCCTCAGAGTGCGGTCGGGAGCGTCTTCCAGAGGTGCGGGCGGTCGGGGGCGGCCTTGAGGGCGCCCAGCACGACCGAATGCGGTTCAGCGTACAGGACCGGGTAGTCCAGCTCATTGAACTCTGGATCGGGTACGAAGGCCAGCCGCTCGCCGTCGAGGGAGAACTGCGCGTCCACACCCGGCTTGTTGCCGCGCGGATCCTGCCGGTGCCAGGCCCCGTTGAACCGCACGGCGACCAACCCGTGCAGCACGTCGAACTTCTGGTAGCAGAACGCCGTGGGGATGTCCTCGGCCCGCAGCAGCGCGGCCAGCGCGTGCGCCTTGGCGTAGCAGATGCCGGTGCCCTGCTCCAGGACGTCGGAGGCCCGCCACGCCACGCGCGGATCACCGGAGTCCTGCGAGTGCGAGATCTCGTCCCGCACGAACTCGAAGGCCAGCCGCGCATACCCATACGAGTCCGCGGCGCCCTTGGCGAGACGCGCGGCCGTCTCCCGCACGAGGGGGTGGTCATGGTCGATGACCTCGTCGGCGGCCAAGTAGGCGGACAGCTCAGGGGTGTTCTGGATCAGCTCCATGCCTGGAGAGCATAGGAAAGCGATCACCCGAGAGTCAATGACTTTTCGGATGACCGCATACCTATGCACTGTTGCGACGGAGCCGGCTAGCGGGCCATCTCCTCCTTGAGCGCCGCCACGAACGCGTCCACGTCGTCCTCGGTCGTGTCGAAGCCGCACATCCAGCGGACGTCGCCCGCGGCCTCGTCCCAGAAGTAGAAGCGGAAGCGCTGCTGAAGGCGCGCGCTCACGTCGTGCGGGAGGCGGGCGAAGACGCCGTTGGCCTGCACCGGGTAGAGGATCTCCACGCCGTGCACCGCGCGCACGCCCTCGGCGAGGCGCTGGGCCATCTCGTTCGCGTGGCGGGCGTTGCGCAGCCACAGGTCCTTGGCGAGCAGCGCCTCCAACTGCACTGAAACAAAGCGCATCTTGGAGGCGAGCTGCATGGACAGCTTGCGCAGGTGCTTCATGTGGCTGACGGCGTCCTGGTTGATGACCACGACCGCCTCGCCGAAGATCGCGCCGTTCTTCGTCCCGCCCAGGGAGAGGATGTCGACGCCGACCGCGTTGGTGAACGTCCGCATCGGGACATCCAGGGAGGCGGCCGCGTTGGCTATCCGGGAGCCGTCGAGGTGGACCTTCATGCCCCGCGCGTGGGCGTGGTCGCAGATCGCGCGGATCTCGTCGGGCGTGTACAGAGTGCCGAGTTCGGTGCTCTGGGTGATCGAGACGACCTGCGGCATCGCGCGGTGCTCGTCGTCCCAGCCGTAGGCCTGCCGGTCGATCAGTTCGGGCGTGAGCTTGCCGTCCGGGGTGGGCACGGTGAGGAGTTTGAGGCCGCCCATGCGCTCGGGTGCGCCGCCCTCGTCGACGTTGATGTGGGCGCTCTCGGCGCAGATCACCGCGCCCCAGCGGTCGGTGACCGCCTGGAGGGCGACGACGTTGGCGCCGGTGCCGTTGAAGACCGGGAAGGCCTCGGCCGTAGCCCCGAAGTGGCCGCGGATGACGCCCTGGAGGTGGTCCGTGTAGTCGTCCTCCCCGTATGCGACCTGGTGGCCGCCGTTGGCGAGGGCCAGGGCGGCGAGCACCTCCGGGTGGGCGCCGGCGTAGTTGTCGCTGGCGAAGCCGCGGGTCTCCGGGTCGTGGTGGCGACGGGCCTGCGTAAAGGGAGCCTTCGGAGGGTTCACGGCTTCTCGGTCAGCCACAGACGGTTTCCGTTCACTTCGGTGGCGGGCTTGTCCCAGACGCCCGCGATGGCCTCGGCGAGGTCCTTGACGTCGGTGAAGCCCGCGAACTTCGCGTTCGGGCGCTCGGCACGCATCGCGTCGTGCACCAGCGCCTTCACCACCATGACGGCCGCCGCGGAGGTGGGGCCGTCCTCCCCGCCGGCCTTGCGGTAGCCGTCGGCCATCGCGAGGGTCCAGGCCTCGGCGGCGGCCTTCGACGCGGAGTACGCCGCGTTGCCCGCGGTGGGCTTGCTGGCACCGGCCGCGCTGATCAGCAGGTAGCGACCGCGGTCGCTGCGCTCCAGGCCGTCGTAGAAGGCCAGGGAGGTGTGCTGGACGGTGCGGATGAGCAGCTTCTCCAGGAGGTCCCAGTCGGCGAGGTCGGTGTCGGTGAAGGTGGCGCCGCCGCGCCAGCCGCCGACGAGGTGGACGAGGCCGTCGACGCGGCCGAAGTCCTTCTCGATGTGCTCGGCCCAGTCGCGGGTGGCCTGCGGGTCGAGCAGATCGACCGTGTCACCGACGACGGTGGCGCCGCCGTGCGCGTAGCGGGCCGCGTCCACGGCCTTAGCCAGGCGCTCGGGATGCGCGTCCGCGCCGATGACGGTCGCGCCCGCCTCGGCCAGCCGCAGCAGCACCGCGTGGCCCGCGGGCCCGCCCGCTCCGGCCACCGCGATCACCGCGCCGTTGAGCGCCCCGTTCCCCATGGTCCTCGCCTCCTGAGCCACTTCTGTCGTGCGGTCGCTCACGCGGCGACCTGCTCGGCGCTCTCCACGCGGATGCCCTTGGTCGAGGCGATCACGTTCTTGAGCTTCTTGGAGAGTGCCTCATAGAACATGCTCAGCGGAAACTCGTCCGGAAGCACGTCATCCACGAGTTTCCGCGGCGGCTGGGTCAGGTCCAGGGCGTCGGGGCCCTTGGCCCACTTGGAGCCCGGGTGCGGGGCGAGGTAGCCGGCGACCAGTTCGTAGGCCTTGAACCAGTGGACGAGCTTGGGGCGGTCGATGCCCGCGCGGTAGAGGTCCTCGATCTCGGCGCACAGCCGGTTGGTGACCTCGGGGGCGCGCTGCCAGTCGATGTGCAGCTTGTTGTCGGTCCAGCGGACGACGTCGTGCTTGTGCAGGTAGGCGAAGAGGAGCTGGCCGCCGAGTCCGTCGTAGTTGCGGACGCGCTCACCCGTGACCGGGAAGCGGAACATGCGGTCGCAGAGGACGGCGTACTGCACGTCACGGGCCTGCGGGACGCCGTCGGCCTCCAGCTTCACGGCCTCCTTGAAGGCGGTGAGGTCGCAGCGCAGCTCTTCGAGGCCGTACATCCAGAACGGCTGGCGCTGCTTGATCATGAACGGGTCGAAGGGCAGGTCGCCGTGGCTGTGGGTGCGGTCGTGGACCATGTCCCACAGGACGAAGGCCTCCTCGCAGCGCTTCTGGTCGTCGACCATCGTGGCGATGTCCTCGGGCAGTTCCATGCCCAGGATGTCCACGGCGGCCTCGGTCACCCGGCGGAAGCGGGCGGCCTCGCGGTCACAGAAGATGCCGCCCCAGGAGAATCGTTCCGGCGCCTGGCGTACGGCGATGGTCTCCGGGAAGAGCACGGCCGAGTTGGTGTCGTAGCCGGACGTGAAGTCCTCGAAGGTGATCCCGCAGAACAGCGGGTTGTCGTAGCGGGTCGCCTCCAGCTCGGCCAGCCAGTCGGGCCAGACCATGCGCAGGACGACCGCCTCGACATTGCGGTCCGGGTTGCCGTTCTGCGTGTACATCGGGAAGACCACCAGGTGCTGGAGTCCGTCCCGGCGGTTCGCGGCGGGCTGGAAGGCCAGCAGCGAGTCGAGGAAGTCGGGCACCTGGAAGCCGTCGTCGGCCCATCGCGTCAGATCCCTGACCAGCGCGGCGTGGTAGGCCGCATCGTGCGGGAGCAGCGGGGAGAGGTCCTCGACGGCGCCCGTCACCCGGCGCACCGCGTACTCGGCGTCCGCGCGGTCCGGGGCACCCTCGGCCGCGAAGTCGATCGACCCGTCCTTGGACTGCCATGGCCGGATCCGCTCCACGGCATCCTTGAGCACGGGCCATGCCGGATGCTCGACCACCCTGGTCACGGGAGCAAGCCGCTCCTCGGCACCCACCCGCACAAGAATTTCCGTCATGTCCCACCCTCCACAGGAGAACCTCGCGTATGGACAGCGTATGCGTTCATGGTTTCTCCCAGCAAGGGGAGCCTCCGCAATTTATCCTGCGCCTCTCGACCGTCACCGCTATTTTTCCTGCCGGACACAGAGTCGGCGATTACTTCCGCTGTGGCGGGGTAGGCGGGCGAGCCCCCTCTCCAGAGGGCCGGTTTCGGTCAACGCCCGCGGGACTCGCCCACGGCCGGGTGACGGCGTCACGCCGTAGGCGCGAAGCGCACCCCGAATCCGCCGTGTACGCGCGGGTACAACGCCGGGCCCGGCCATTAGGCTGCGGCTCTGCCGCGTGGACGCCGATGTCCGGCCGCGCCACGCGCGCGTGTGCCGAGCCGCCGTCGACGGAAGCGAGTCGAACCTTGAACTTCCTCACCATCGGTCACCGCGGAGTCATGGGTCTCGAACCCGAGAACACGCTCCGCTCCTTCGTCGCCGCCGAGCAGGCCGGCCTCGATGTCATCGAACTCGATCTGCATCTGAGCAGTGACGGCGCCCTCGTCGTCATGCACGACGCCGACGTGGACCGTACGACCGACGGGACCGGTCCGATCGCCGAGCGGACCCTCGACGAGCTGCGGACCCTGGACGCGGGCCGCGGCGAGCGCGTGCCCGTCTTCGAAGAGGTGCTGGACGCCGTCAGGTCGCCGATCCAGGCCGAGATCAAGGACCTGGCGGCGGCGCGGGCGCTGGCCGAGGTCATGCACCGGCGGAACCTCGTCGAGCGGGTCGAGGTGTCCTCGTTCCACGACGAGGCGATCGCCGAGATCGCCCGTCTGGTGCCCGGTGTCCGCACCGCGCTGATCGCCAGCCGCTTCGGCCCCGACGTGGTGGAGCGCGCCACCGAGGCCGGTGCCGAGACGGTCTGCCTCAACATCCGCCGGCTGACCCTGGAGGTCGTAGAGGCAGCCCGCAAGGCGGACTTGAGGATCATCGGCTGGGTGGTGAACACCCAGGACCAGCTACGGCTCGTCCGCGCCCTGGGCCTGGACGGCGCGACCACCGACTACCCGGAGATCAAACGCACGGGCCGCTTCACCGCGTGAGGACTACGCGAGTTCCTTGACCAGCAGCTCGAACTGCAGGTCGTCGCGCTGCGGAACACCGAACCGCTCGTCGCCGTACGGGAACGGAGTCATCCGGCCCGTACGGCGATAGCCGCGGCGCTCGTACCAGGCGATGAGGTCGTTCCGTACGGAGATCACGGTCATGTGCATCTCCGCCACTCCCCAGGTCTCCCGGGCCGCGCGCTCCGCCTCCGCGATGATGACCTTGCCGAGGCCGCCGCCCTGGAGCTGCGGACTCACCGCGAACATCCCGAAGTAGGCGTGGTCGCCCCGGTGTTCGAGCTGGCAGCACGCGACGACCTGACCCTCGCGTTCGACGACCAGCAGTCGGCTGTCGGGCGACTTGATGACCGCCAGCACACCCTCGGGATCGGTCCGCTGCCCTTCGAGGATGTCCGCCTCGGTGGTCCAACCCGCCCGGCTGGAATCCCCCCGGTAGGCCGACTCGATCAGCACGACGAGGGCGTCCGCATCGGCGTCGGTGGCGTCGCGGAAGGTCAGTCCGGTGGCGGCGGTGTCCATGGTGCACAACTCCGATCAGGGCGCGGCTCAGGCAGAGACGAGGGTAACCCGGCCCCGACGACTAGGCTCCGGCCGCATGGTGCACGTACTGAGCAGCCGTATCCTCCTCCACCCCACCGATCCCGACCGCTCCCGCGCCTTCTACGGCGACCAGTTGGGGCTCCCCGTCTACCGGGAGTTCGGCACAGGTCCGGAACGCGGCACCGTCTACTTCCTCGGCGGCGGCTTCCTGGAGGTCTCCGGCCGCTCCGCCACCCCGCCCTCCCCCGCCGTACAGCTCTGGTTGCAGGTCCCGGACGCGAGCGCCGCACACGACGAACTGCGCGCCAAGGGGGCCGAGATCGTCCGACCACCGCTGAAGGAGCCCTGGGGACTGGTCGAGATGTGGCTCGCGGACCCGGACAGGACAAGGATCGTGCTCGTGGAGGTACCGGCGGACCATCCGCTGCGGTACCGGCCGGGGAACTAGGTCTACGGCGGGCAGGGCGCCCTTCCTTGCCGGATGGCCGGGGTCGCGGCCCGGGCTTAGCGTGCTGGGAGGGGAGCTTTCTGCGGAAGGAACGTCATGAAGCTCGACAGGCCGGTGACCGGTGGGCCCTGCTGGACCGAGCTCGGGACCAGTGATCTGGAGGCGGCCAAGCGCTTCTACTCGGCCGTGTTCGGCTGGCGCCCGGAGACCGATCCCCGGCCGGAGGCGGGCGGCTACACGGTCGCGCACGTCGGGGACGCGGCGGTCGCGGCGCTGACTCCGCTGTTCCAGGAGTCGCAGCCGGTGGCGTGGAACGTGTCGTTCGCCGTGGCGGACTCCGACGCGACCGCGGAGAAGGTGCGCGGGGCCGGCGGGACCCTGCTGATGGAACCGGTCGACGTGTTCGACATCGGGCGCTTCGCGGTCGCCCTGGACCCGGGCGGCGCCGCGTTCCAGATGTGGCAGGCGCGGACCTTCCCGGGCGCCGGGCTGTTCAACGCGCCCGGCGCGCTGGGCTGGGTGGAGCTGCTGACGCGGGCGCCCGAGCGGGCGGAGAGCTTCTACACGACGGTGTTCGGCTGGACCGTCCGCCCCTCGGAGCACTACCCGCAATGGGGCGTCGACGGCGCCGACTTCGGCGGCATGATGACGATGGACGCGAAGTTCCCGCCGGAGGTGACCCCGCACTGGCTGCCGTACTTCGCCGTGACCGACGTCGACGCGACCGCCGCCGTGGTGACGGAGGCGGGCGGCACGGTCCTCATGGAGCCCACGTCCATCGCCGACGTACGGCGGATCGCGGTGCTGCGGGATCCGCAGGGAGCGGTGTTCGGGGTGTACGCGGCGGGCGAGGAGGGCTGAGCCGAGCCCTCCCCACCGCCGCTCTTTCACGCCAGCGGTGTCACCGTCACGCGGTCGACCACCGGTGCGTACGCGGAGCGTTGACCGAACTGGTTCCTCGACTGGCCGTCGTGGTCCGGGAGTTCGTCCGCGGTGAAGGTGAGGGTGTTGGTGCCCTGGTCGAGGGTGACCGGGACGGTGAGGTCGTGGAAGTTGTTGAAGTGGAAGGTCGTGGGGAACAACACGCGTTGCGGGGCGGCCCCGTTGACCGCGATGTCCGCGTGGCGGCAGACCGGGTCCGGGTTGTAGTGGGTCGCGGGTGCCTGCTCGCCGTTGGAGTAGCGGATCGTGAGCGCGTGACGACCGGCCCGCGCCGCCGTCACCGTGAGGGTGAGCGCGTTCGCGGGGCCGGCGCCGATGCCGTCGACCGCCTTGCCGCCCGTGGCGAAGGTGTGGGCGCCGGTGACCCGGGCGCTGCCGGTCGTGATGCCTTCCTCGGCGGGGTGCGTCGAGGTGGGGAGAAGGCCGCGTGACGGGCCTGCCTGGAGGCGGTCCAGGACGAGGCGGTCCGAGGTGCCGGTGACGGTGATCTTGTTGATTCCTGATGCGAGAAACACGGCAAGAGAGGATCGTTCAACAATCCCCACGTTCTCGCCGTTGACCGTCAACTCGCCCTCCCCGGGGCCGATCCGGTCGACGGTCACGGTCGCCTCCCCGTCCTGCGCCGCGTGCACCCAGAAGGTGGCGGTGCCACCCCGTGGCAGTACGACGACACCGGGACCGGAGGCTCCGGGCTGCCCGTAGTCGACGCGTGCGCCGCCGCCCAGGGCCGCGAACTCGGCGTCGTACAGCGCGGTCGCGGTCACCTGGTCGTCGCGCAGGGCGAGGTCGAGCCGGTCGACGACCGCGTCGCCCCGCGTGACACCGAGGTCGGGGTCCTGGGCGGCGAGGGTGATCGTGTGCGGCCCGGCGGTCAGCTCGACCCGGGTGTCGGTGTGGCCCCAGACCGCCCACTTGTAGCCGAGCGGCAGCCTGAGTTCCCGCGGCTGCCCGCCGTCCACGCGGAGGAAGACATTCGTGGGTCCCTGCTCGCGCACCGCGTCGGCCAGGTTGTACGAGTTGGCGAAGACACTCACGTCGTACGTCCCGTCCTGCGGAACCTCCACGGAGAAGACGATCACACCGTCGGAACCGGTACGGAGTCCGCCCACGTGATAGCCGGTCGAACCGGCGAACTTGTCGACGTCGGACGGGGATCCCTCGGGCCCGTTCAGGGAGTGGCCGTCGCCGATGTAGGCCGCGGCCTCCGCCTGGTACGAGCGCCGCCAGCCGACCGAGGGAGGCAGCGCCACGGCACCGTTGCCGCCCGGGGACAGGGTCACCTGGTAGGCCGACATCTCTTCCAGGTCCGTCAGACGCAGCGTCACTTTGCCGTCCACGACGGGGAGTTCGTGATCAGCCAGCCTCAACGGCTGGGCAGACGCGCCGACTTGGCCCGTCCAGGGGATCTCCAGGAGCCGCGTGTGGACGGTCGTACCGAAGACCTCGGGGTCGACGTGCGCGAAGACGACGTCCGCCGAACCGCCCGCGCCGCCGAGCAGCAGCCGCGCCTGCCGCTTGGCCGGGTCGAGCGCGGCGACGCCCTGGAGCGTGTACTGGACGTTGGGGTGGGGCGCGGTGACCTGGACGGTGTGGCCCGTGAACTGCCCGTAGGCGTTGAACAGCCACCACTGGCCGTTGCCCTTGTTGGCCTCCACGACCGAGTCGTTGAGGTTGCCGTCGATGTTCCAGTACGCCATGTCGGCGTCGACCTTGGACTCCTCGATCGCCGCGATCCACTGGATCATCTGGCCCGGGACGGACAAGTGGTAGTTGTGCGCGTACTCGTTGATGTTGACGGGCAGCGGACCGATGCCCAACTCGCGCTCCAGCGCACGGTACTTGGCGACGTTCGTGCGGATCTCGTCCGGCGAGGACAGCTCGTGCCAGGTGATGACGTCGGGCAGGACGTCCTCGGCCTTGGCGAACTCAAGGAAGTCCTTGACCTCGTCGTACAGCTCGCAGGTGTTGGGGCCGGCGATGCGCGCGCCCGGGTCGAGTTCCTTGATGAGGCGGTAGAGGTCCCGCCAGGCTGCGAAGTAGTGGGTCGGGTCGGTGCGCCAGGAGGTCCCGTCATGGCTCCACTCCTCCGTGCCGTACATGTTGCCCTCGGGCTCGTTGAACGGGACGTACACGACATGGGACCGGTACGCGCCGAACGTCAGCACCTGGTCGACCTGCCGGTGGACGCTTGCCGTGAAGTCGGCGAGGCGCTCGGCTCCGGTGGCACCGGGCCATTCGTAGGGGAAGCCGCGGTAGATGTCGGTCATGTAGACGTAGACGTCCTGGCCGCCCGCCTCGACGAAGGGGCGCAGGATCTCCAGGGCGTCGGCGCCCGGGTGCTGGACGCCGTCCTGGGCCTTGGTGGAGACCGTGCGGACGTACATGCCCTCCACGGCGTTGCGGCTGGGGACGCCGTCGCCGTAGAGGCCGTAGAGCGTGCCGCTCGCGCCTCCGTGGAAGGGGCCCGTGTCGGTGCCGAGGTCGACGGTGAGGTTCCCCGGAAGAGGAGCGGCGGAGGCTTCGGCTGCCACGGCATCAATCCCTTGTTCGACATTTCGTACGCCAGTCGACTTCCCGAACTGACCGGGTCGAACGTAGGGAGATCACGCGACTCACGTCAACGGCGTGTCCGTGCCGCGCACGACGGCCCACGGCGCCTCAGACGCGGAGCATGCCCAGCCGGCCTTCCAGTTGGACCAGCAACTCGCCGAGCAGGGAAGCCAGTTCGCCCTGTCCGGGGGTGTCAAGACCGGCGAGCACGGAGGTCTCGTAGGCGAGTTGCTCGGGCAGGACGGAGTCCACGAGATCACGGCCCGCGTCCGTCAGGCGGACATGGGCGACGCGGCGGTCCCGGGTGTCGCCGCGGCGCTCGACCAGGCCGCGTTCGGTCAGCAGCTTGAGGCGCTTGGTGACGGCGGCGCCCGAGGAGAAGGTCTCCCGGGTCAGCTCGCTCGGCGTCAGTTCGCGCCCGGTGCGACGGAGCGCGCCGAGCAGGTCGAACTCGGGGCGGCTGAGCCCGGCCCGGCGCAGCGGCGCGTCCTCGGCCTGCTGGAGCAGGGCGGCGCACCGGTTGATCCGGCCGATGATCTCCATCGGGCCGGTGTCGAGGTCGGGGTGCACGGCCTGCCACTGCCCGACGACGGCGGCGACCGTGTCGTGCCGGGCCGCGCTCGGTGCGGTGGGGCTGGCCGCGCCGTCCACCGGCCGTCCATTGGTTGCCGTCATCCCCGTACGCCCTCCGTCTTCCTGCCCGTGCGCCGATCCTCGGTCGGCCAGGAGTGCGACTCCCGGCGTCGTACCGTCGCGGCGAGCGTACGGTGTCCCGACTGTTCGGCGAGCACGACCCGCTCCTGCGGCAGGGCGCGCTGCCACCACTCGCCGGACGCGGCGTCGACGGTGCCACGCAGTTCGACCAGTGCGGCGGCGAGCGCGCGGTGCGCGGATTCCAGGGTCCCGCGCGCGGGGGTCGGCTCCGCGAGCAGTCGTGCGGCCCGCGCGCGGGCCCGTTCGACCGCGGTCAGCGCCTCCTCGATACGGTCGGTCGCTCGCCGGTTGGTGACGACGGCGGCGGCGAGCAGGCCCACCGAGGCTCCGACCAACGTGTCGACGACCCGCTCGGTGATCAGCTCACCGGGCTGCTGCGCCCGGGCGAACTCCGTGATCAGCAGCGCCATCGGGGTCACACAGACGCTGCCGAGCCAGTAGTTGCGCCCGATCAGCGCCTCGGCACCGAAGTTGAGCGCGAGACAGCACAGCACGAGGGCCGCCGGGTGGGCATGGGCGAGCGGGACCAGCGCGGCGAAGACGAGCACCCCGGCGAGATTCCCGACGACCCGCTGCACGCCCCGCCCCCAGGTGAGCGTGATGTTGGCCTGGTAGAGGGACGCGGCGGTGACGAGCGCCCAGTAGGGGCGGCCGACACCGAGCGCGAGGGAGGCGTATCCGGCCAGCGCACAGCCGAGCGCCGTACGCAGCACGAGGGGGGTGAGCGGGCCGATCCTGGTCCACAACGGGCTTGCGGGGGCGGCGAGTTCGGCGTCCACACCGAGGAGCTCGGCCACGGCACCGGCCGGGTTGTCGGTCTGCGGGACCGGCCCCCTGCCGCGCAGTTCGCGGGCCCACGCGCGCAGCCGCTCCGGGTCGGCGTCGGCGGGCGCGGCGAGCGCGACCTCGGCGCGGACGACGAGGCGTTCGAGGGCGCGGCGGGATTCGGTGCGAACGCCGGTGGCGAGAAGGGTCTGCCAGGCGGCGTGGACGGCGGCCGCTGCGGTGGCACGCGCGCGTGCGTGGCCGTCGCCGGTGCCGTGGGTGGCGGCGTACGTCGCCGTCGCGTTCAGGGCCTGGGCGACGGCCCGGCGTTCGGGGCCGTGGGGCCGGACGAGTGCGGGGGCCATGCCGACGAGCCATGCCCACGAGCCCGCGACGGCGGCCAGGGCGAGGTGCGCGGGTACCTGGCCGAGCGTCTGCGGCGCGAAGAGCGAGGCCGAGCTGATGAAGGTGAGGACCACGTTGCCGGGCGGGCCGATCCGGGTCGCGTCGCACAGGCCCTTCTGTACGGCGGCCAGGGCGGCGCCGACCGTGACCAGCACGATGGCGTTCGTGGCGAGGGAGGCGGTCACCAGTGCGACGGCGAGACCGGCGATCATCCCGAGGACCACCCCGAACAGGGCGCGGGCCCGGGCGGCGTAGGGCTTGTTGTGGGCGTAGAGGGCGCACAAGGAGCCGGCCATCGTGTACATCGCCAGGTCGAGGCGGCCGAGGGCCAGCAGGGTCAGGTTGGGCGGGGCGACCGAGGCGACCACGCTGAGCGCGGGCTTGAACCAGATGTCCGAGGGCCGGCCCAGGCGCAGCACGCCGACGAGCTGGAGGCGTCGGACGCGCGGGGTGGTGGGGGCGGGGGTCGCACTGCTCATGGACATAAGATTAGCAGGTGTTTTACTCGTGAAATATTTACCAGGAAACCTGCGGTATGCCGCCGCCATGCCGCTGACCTGCCACGCTCCGCCGAGTGCTCCCCGTGTACACCGTTGCGCTCGGTTGCGCCCCGCGCGGCACGGGCATCCTGTGACCGAACGTCCACGGAGAGCGATGTCCAGCGGCGGAACGGGGATACGCGTGCACGGACCGGCTTCGCCCGGCTGGCTCCTGGTCGCGTTGTGCGCGGCGACCGGGGCCTACTGCCTGCTACGGATGCGCAGCCCCGTCGAGGAACAGCGCCGGGCGGCGGGGGGCGAGGCGCTGATGGGCTTCGGCATGGCCGCGATGGCCGTACCCGCCGCGGTGTTCACCCCTCCGGCCTGGGCGTGGCCCGTCTACGCGGCGGTGTTCGGGGCGGCGGCACTGCGCGCCCTGTGGTCGGCGCGCAGGAGTCCGCACCATGTGCACCATCTGCTGGGCACCGCGGCCATGGTCTACATGGCGCTCGCGATGGCCGCCTCGCCCGGGCACCACCACGAGCACGGCGACTCCGGAATCCCGCTCCTGACCGGCGCGTTGCTCCTCTACTTCGCCGGATACGTGCTGCTGTCGGGCATCCGGCTGATGCCCGCGACCGGCACGGCCGGTGGCAGCGGGAGCGTCGGCTGGGGCGACCGGCCGGAGTTGGCGCGCGCGTGCCGGCTGTCGATGGGGATCGGCATGGTCGCGATGTTGCTGACGCTCTGATGTACCGAGGAGGCGAGCCGGGGCGGGGCTGTACGAAATCGTGGTCTGCGTCACTTTGCCGTAACAAGCCGTACCCCTGATCACCGCGCCGCTCATAGGGTGCTCCCATGATGGTCCCCGCGGCACTGTTGCTGCTCGGCGCCTTGGCCGCCGTTGTCGCCCCACGGCTGCTCGCCCGGGCCGGCTGGCCGGACCATGAGCCGGTGCTCGCGCTGTGGGTGTGGCAGTGCGTGGTCGCGGCCGTCCTCCTGTGCTGTGCCCTGTCGATGACGCTCAGCGCCGCCGCCGCGTGGCAGGCGGTGCGCGGCCATGTGTTCGCCAGTGCTCCGCACGGGGTCATGGACGCCTATCCCCTTGTGGCGAACGGGCCTTGGGCCGCCACCACCGCGGTGGCCCTCGCGTGCGGCGGGGCGTGGACCGCGGCGATGCTGGTCCGGGAAGTCGTACGGGCCCGGTCGCGACGCCGACTGCGCAGGGCCGAACTCCTCGTGCGCGCACCGGTGTTGCCCGGCGAGGAGCCCGGTGCCGAGCCGCTGGTCATCCTGGAGGCGGAACGGCCGGACGCCTGGTGGATGTCCGGTACCGCGCCCCAACTCGTCATCACCACAGCCGCGTTGAGGCGCCTCAAGGGGCGGCAGCTCGACTCGCTGCTCGCGCACGAACAGGGGCACGCACAGGCCCGGCACGACTGGCTGCTGCACTGCTCGGGCGCGCTCGCGAACGGGTTCCCGCAGGTACCGGTGTTCGACGCGTTCCGGGACGAGATGCACCGGCTGGTCGAACTCGCCGCCGACGACATGGCCTCCCGGCGCTTCGGCCGTCTGACGACCGCGCTCGCACTGGTCGAACTCAACGAGGACCGTGGGGTGTTCGGGCCGTGCCCCACTCCGCACGCCCATGTCCCGCAGCGGGTGAACAGGTTGCTCACCCCCCCGGACCGGCTCTCGACGACGCGCCGCCTGGGGTTCACCGCGACGGCGGCGCTGGTGCCGGTGGTGCCGGTGCTGGTGGCGTTCGTACCGGGGCTGCGGGCGCTCGGCTGAGCAGAGGTCGCGGGAGAGCAGCGGTTGGCTCCGCACCCCGCGAGTCGGCGAGGATCGTTCCATGTCCTACCCGCACCACCCGCCCCGCCCGACGCTCCGGCAGACCGGCAGCGCCCTCGCCCTGTGCTCCGCGCTGCTGCTCACCCTGGTCGCGATCGAGTGGCGCCCGCTGATCGACCTCGACGAACGGATCGCCCGGGCCACGCACCGGTGGGCGGTCGAGGACCACGGGATCACGCGCGCGTGCCGCATCCTGACGGACTGGGTCTGGGACCCACTCACCCTGCGCCTTGTGTGTGCGGTCACCATGGTGTGGCTGGTCTGGCGGCGCTCTGCCTGGTGGACGGCCCTATGGCTGGCGGCCACATGTGCGCTCGGCACACTCCTGCAACAGGGCCTGAAGGCGCTGGTCGGCCGTCCCCGCCCGGTCTGGCCCGACCCTGTCGACTCGGCCCACTACGCCGCCTTCCCCTCGGGACACGCCATGACCGCCACGGTCGTCTGCGGCCTGCTGCTGTGGCTGCTGCACGACTACGGCGCCGGACGCGCTGTGTGGCGTACGACCATGTCCCTGGCCGTGATCTCCGTGACGGGTGTGGGGCTCACCCGTGTGTGGCTGGGCGTGCACTGGCCGTCCGATGTGGTGGGCGGGTGGGTCCTGGGAGCGTTCGTGGTGACGGTGGCCGTCGGGGCGTACGAACGGTGGCGGGTGTGAGCGCGGCCGGGCGGCGTCATCCGTATGTCGGACCGGCGGAGCTGCTGACCGCCGCTCGGCCGGGTACAGAGGGCCGGGTCGTGCGGTCGGCCGAGGACTTGAACACCTGGCTGACCGGACGAGAGAAGGCCGAGCTTGCCGAGCCCTTCACTTTCGTCGTCGGACTGGACGGACTCCTGCGCCTGGCACCGCGTCGGAGTGAGCACGTGGCGTGTGCCGGGGGCGCCGATGTGCTGGGCGCGGGCGAGATGGGATTCGGGCGTGCGGGAGGGGCCTGGGCCGTCATCGAGGTCAGCAACCAGTCCACCGGCTACTGCCCGCACCTCGACTCCTGGGACGCGGTGGCACACGCCCTCGACCTGGCCGGCGTCGGCCGTCCCGCCGGCTTCACGCACGCCGTGGTGTTCCGGCGCTGTGAACAGTGCCGGGAGATCAGCATCGTGCGCGAGGGCGACTTCGTCTGCGTGTTCTGCGGAAGCGATCTTCCCGGCGAGTGGAACGTGGCTGCGTAGGATCACCGCATGGATGCCGTCCTCTTCGACTTCTCCGGAACCCTCTTCCGCATCGAGTCCACCGAGTCCTGGCTGCGCGCCGTGTTGCGGGACGCCGAAATCGCACTGCCCGAAAGGGAGTTGGCCGAAGCCGCGCGAGCGCTGGAGTCGGCGGGCGCGATGCCGGGCGGGCCGCAACCGGAGCGGTTGCCCGAGGAGTTCGCCGAGGTGTGGGCGATCCGGGACGAGAGTTCCGCGCTGCACCGGGCCGCGTACACCGGCGTCTCCCGCCAAGTCCCGCTCCCCGACCCGGCGTTGCACGACGCGCTGTACGACCGGCACATGACGCCGGCCGCGTGGACGCCGTACCCGGACACGGAGTTCGTGTTGCGGACCCTGCACGAGCGCGGGGTCAGTGTGGGTGTGGTCAGCAACATCGGCTGGGATCTGCGGCCGGTGTTCCGCGAGCACGGTCTCGATCCGTACGTGGACGCGTACGTCCTGTCGTACGAACACGGCGTCCAGAAGCCGGACCCACGGCTGTTCACGGTCGCCTGCGAGGCCCTCGGCGTCGACCCGAAGGACGTGCTGATGGTCGGTGACGACCGGCGGGCGGACGGCGGGGCGACGGCCCTCGGGTGCGAGGTGCACTTCGTGGACCACCGGCTCGTGACGGAGCGGCCGGACAGTCTGCGCCCGGTGCTCGAACTGGCCGGGCGCGGGAAACAATCGTCAATTACAGATTGACGATGAGGGATCGTCAATTTAAAGTTGACGCATGAGCCCACTCGACATCAGCCTCGCCGACCTGATCGCCCGCCTCGACGAGGAACTCCCCGACACCGACGAACTGGCCCGCATCAGCGAAGCCCGACTGCGCGCCCAGACCCTGTCCGACCTCGGCGACCAGCTCATCGACCACTACGTCAGCAAGGCCAAGCAGGTCGGCGCGTCCTGGACCGAGATCGGCGACGCCATCGGAGTGTCCAAGCAGGCCGCCCAACAACGCCACGCGCCCGGCCCGTTCGAGCGGTACACCAACCTCAACCGGCACAGCATCGTGCTCGCACAGGAGGCCGCCCGCACCCACAAGCACGACTCCATCGGCACCGAACACCTTCTGCTCGGCCTGCTCGGCGAACCGAAGGGCCTGGCGTACGAGGTGCTGGTGGCGAAGACGGAGTCGGAGCAGCGCGTCCGTGACGCGATCGAGGAAGCGTTGCCGCCGGCCGGCGAGAAGGCGCTGCGGGGACACATCGCGTTCCGGCCGGAGAGCAAGGAGGCCATCGAGCAGGCCCGCCGCGCGGCGGCCGACCTCGGCCACGACTGGGTCGGCACGGAACACACACTGCTGGGCCTGATCCGCGTCGAGGAGAGCCCGGCCGCGCGGATCCTGCGCGACCTCGGCTTCACGCCGGACGAGTTGCGGGAGACGGTCAGGACGGAGATCGCCACCAGGCTCGCCGCGCGCGGCGAGGGGTGAGCGATGACGGGTGACGGGTGACGGGTGTCGGGTGACGGGTGAGCGGTGACGAAATCCGTCACCTCACGCCACCGCGCGTCACCTCACCCCTGATACCCCTCGACCTCGGACTCCGGCCGCACCCGCGCCTCGTCCGGGTTCTCCCCGAACTCCACCTTGGCGCGGCGCTGGCGCAACAGGTCCCAGCACTGGTCGAGTTCGCGTTCCAGTTGCCCGAGGCGCTGATGCTCGGTGGTGCTGTCGATCGTGCCGGACGCGAGGGCCTCCCGGAGCTTGCGCTCGTCGTCGACCATCTCGTTGATCCGCGCGAAGATCTGCTGGTCCTGCTCCATGCCCGTGCGCCTCCTCGGCTCGACATCCGTGCCCACTCTAGGGACGGTTCACGTGCCGTGCGACAGATGTGCGAGAAGGCGGTGCCGGGCATCGGGTCAAAAGTCGCCCAGGGAAACCATTGGGCTGAAAAGGAGCCGCCCGCCTGAGACGATCCCCCGCGTCGCCCCAGACGGACGGCAGCATGAGCCAGGCCCCCTCGACGGGAGACCCGGACGCCCTGAGTATAGTTGGCTGATAGCCAGTCAACGCAGGAGTTACAGCATGTCCCCGCGAAGCGCCTCGGTCAATGAAGAGTTGCGACGGCGTTCCCGGGAGCGGCTGCTGCAAGCGGCCGTCGAGCTGGTGGGCGAGCGTGGCTACGAGGCCACGACCTTGGGCGACCTCGCGGACCGGGCAGGCTCGGCGCGCGGTCTGGTGTCGTACTACTTCCCCGGAAAACGCCAGCTCGTCCAGTCCGCCGTGCACCGTCTGATGCACCGCACGCTGGAGGAGGCCCTGGAGCGCGAGCCCCGGACCGACGACGGGCGGGAGCGGATGGCGCGGGCCATCGACGCGATCTTGGGCCTCGCCCACGACCGGCCCGTGCTGATGCGCCAGCACATGGCGGGACTCCTCCAGGGCGAGGGCTTCGTGCAGTGCCCCGAGCAGCGGCGCCTGGCCGAGCTGCTCGGCGAGACGATCGCGCGGTACGGATCGGGGAACCCCTCCGACTACCCCATGCTGCGCGCCCTGCTCATGGGCGCGGTCTACGCGGCACTCGTGCCCGGGGTCCCCATGTCGATCCCGGTGCTGCGCACCGAGTTGTTCCAACGGTACGGACTCGAATGGGAGTTGGGGATCCCGCCGGAGTCCGGCGCACCGGCCGGGACGGCCGACACGGACCTGTCGCGGTTCTTCGCGACAGACGAAAGGTCCACGCCCATACCAACTCCCCCTCCGAAAGCCGCACTCACACCTGAGGGCCCGGCCGACGACCGCCCGGCCGAGCCCTCCGACATGTAACAGCCGTACTCAGCGCCGGGCATGACGAGGCGTCAGGTAACCCGCGTCCCGCGCCTGTGAGATGAGCCGCAGAGACCGGCGCCGACTGTGTCCGGTCGCGCACATCACCGCGAGGACGGGATCGACACCCTCCTCCTGCGCGGCGCGGTACTCCTGGGCGATCAGCCAGCGCCCCTCGATGCCGCGCGGCCAGGCCGGCCGCGCCCGACGCGCGCCGCCCGACTCCGCCTCCTCCCCCGCCTCGCCCGTCTCCAGCCCGCAGGCCTCGAAGAGCGGCCCCTCGATCCAGTCGGCCAGTACCGTCAAGTCATCGAGAGAGAGGGCGGGTTGGGCCCGTACGTCCTCGACGGAGACCTGCCCCTCGGACACCACGGCGAGGGCGTCGACCCGGGCGCCGTCGGTGAAGGCCAGCCGGACGTGGAACCAGGAGGTGGCACCGTCGTGCTCCTGCACCTCCCACGCGGGCCACACGGACACCGCTCCGTCCGCCGGGCAACGATCGGAAAGATTAACAAAGGATGCTTCTAGCACATACGCAACGTAACCGCATCATCACATTCCATACGAACGGACACGCACGCCCCCGGCGCGTACGGGTGCGTTCGGCACCCTGTCAGCGGAGCGCGGGTGGTGCGATCCTGGACCTGTCAGTGATCTGGCGAATCAGCGATCTCCTGCGTGCCTGACGGGTGAGGAGTTCCGCGTGCTGCGTGTCGCCGTCGTCGGCTCCGGGCCGAGCGGGGTCTACACCGCCCAGAGTCTGGTCCAACTGGAGCCCGGGGTACTGGTCGACGTCCTGGACCGGCTGCCGTGCCCGTACGGTCTGGTGCGCTACGGCGTGGCACCGGACCACGAGAAGATCAAGTCGCTCCAGAACAATCTGCGGACGGTCCTGGAGCACGACCGGGTGCGGTTCCTCGGCGGAGTGCTCGTGGGACCCGGCGGACTGTCGGCCACCCGCCTGCGGGAGCTCTACGACGCGGTCGTGTACTGCGTGGGCGCCGCCACCGACCGTCGGCTGGGGATTCCCGGCGAGGACCTGCCGGGCAGTTGGTCGGCGACCGAGTTCGTGTCCTGGTACAGCGCCCACCCGGACTCCACGGCCGACGGTTTCGTGCTCGGGGCGCGGGCGGCCGTGGTCATCGGCGTGGGCAATGTCGCGGTGGACGTCACCCGGATCCTGGCGCGCGGCGCCGCCGAGCTGAGCCGCACCGACATGCCGCAGGCGGCGCTCACCGCGCTGGCCGCGAGCGGGGTGACGGACGTCCACATGGTCGGCCGGCGCGGCCCCTCGCAGGCCCGCTTCACCACCAAGGAACTGCGCGAACTGGGCGGCCTCCCCGACACCGAAGTGACCGTGGATCCGGGCGAGTTGGCGCTCGACCCGGGCTGTCTCGACCTCGCCGCCCTGCCCGGCGCCCAGCGCCGCAACGTGGAGGCGCTGCGCACCTTTGCCGCGCTCCCTCCCCGGGACACCCCCCGCCGTATCCACCTCCGTTTCTTCCTCCGTCCCGTCGAACTCCTCGCCGACGCGGGGCGCGTGGGCGCGGTGCGCTTCGAACGCACCGCGCCGGACGGACAGGGCGGAGTGGTCGGCACGGGTCAATTCGAGGAGATCGAGGCGCAGTTGGTGCTGCGCTCGGTGGGCTATCGCGGGGTGCCGCTGGACGGGCTGCCGTTCGACGCCGAGCACGGCACCGTGCCGCACCTCGCGGGCCGTGTCCTACGCGAGGGGCGGACCGTACCCGGCGAGTACGTGGCCGGCTGGATCAAGCGGGGCCCGACCGGCGTCATCGGCACCAACCGCCCGGACGCCAAGGAGACGGTGACGTCCCTGCTGGCGGACGCCTCCGCGCTCGTACGACAGGAAGCACCCGAAGACCCGCTCACCGCGCTGCGCGCCGAGGGGATCGAGCCGGTCGAGTGGGCCGGATGGGAGGCCATCGAGCGGGCCGAGGCGGAACTGGGGGCCTCTCTCGGGCGGGGCGGTGTGGTCAAACTCCCTGACTGGGATGCTCTGCGGGCCGCTGTACGTGGCGCGCACACATAACAGCACCGCACGACACACAGCGGCAACAACCCAGACATCAACAAACTGTTCAAGGCGCCTACGGTCTCGTCCTGTTCGAACTCTTCCCCCCTCCTTCGCTCAGGAGTGCCCATGGCCACGACCACACCCGTGCATCCCGTCGACGAGGTCCCACCCGTACAGCAACTGGCCGCCTTCGGGCTCCAGCACGTGCTCGCGATGTACGCGGGCGCGGTGGCCGTACCGCTGATCGTGGGCGGGGCGATGAAGCTGTCGGCCGCGGATCTGGCGTATCTGATCACCGCGGACCTGCTGGTGTGCGGTATAGCCACGCTCATCCAGTGCATAGGTTTCTGGCGGTTCGGCGTGCGGCTGCCGATCATGCAGGGCTGTACGTTCGCCGCGGTGTCGCCGATGGTGCTGATCGGCACGACGGGCGGCGGACTGCCCGCGATCTACGGGTCCGTGATCATCGCGGGGCTCGCCATCGCGCTGCTGGCTCCCGTCTTCGGCAGGCTGCTGCGCTTCTTCCCGCCGCTGGTCACCGGCACGGTGATCCTGATCATCGGTCTGTCGCTGCTGCCCGCGGCGGGCAACTGGGCGGCGGGCGGGCAGGGTTCGAAGGACTTCGGTGAGCCGAAGAACATCGCCCTCGCCGCGTTCGTCCTCGCGGTCGTCCTCGGTGTGCAGCGGTTCGCGCCGGCCTTCCTCAGCCGGATCGCGGTGCTGATCGGCATGGCCGTGGGGCTCGTGGCCGCCGTGGTGTTCGGGTTCACGGACTTCGGCGGGGTCGGGGACGCGGACTGGGTCGGCATCAGCACGCCGTTCCACTTCGGTACTCCCATAGATAAGTTGGGACATGCAGACTGCTAGGCATGCCGATAGCCACAGCAGAGCTGGACGACCGCCTGGACGTCGACTACGCCCGGGTCAGCGACGACGACCGTGGGGCCGCCGAGGGCGTCGAATCCCAGCACGAGGAGAACACAGAATTCGGCGAGGGTATCGGGCGACCGGTCGTCGCCAGCTACATCGACAACTCTCTCAGCGCGTTCACCGGCCGGGTCAGGCCTGAGTTCCAGCGGCTCATGGCGGACGCCGCCCTGGACCGGATCGCCTGCGTCATCGTCTGGCATGCAGACCGCCTGACGCGTGATGTCGGCGAGGCCCTCCAGATCATCGACCTGTTCCGCAAGCACAAGGTGCGCTTGTTCTCCGCCCAGAAGGGCGGCGAGTACCTCCTGAACCGCGCCTCGGGCCGGGCCGAATTCATTGCCGACATCAACACCGCGGCGCGGGAGTCCGGCCACAAGGGCGAACGCATCAGCCTGGCCCGCAAGCGACAGGCCCGCACAGGTGCCCACGGCGGCGGCATCCGGCCCTTCGGCTGGGGCGCACCCACGGGCCGTGTCCGTAGCAAGTGCATCAACCCCAAGGCACCGTTGGACGAACGCGAGTACGTCGACGTGCCCGTACTCGACGTGGGTGCGCACCGCGAGGACGAGGCGGAGGAGATCCGCCGCTGGGCACGGGAGCTGCTCGCCACGAAGGGCAACGTGACCCAGCTGCTCGCAAGCATCCGGGAGCGTGGCGTGCCGACCGTGAGCGAGTCCAGCCAGCGCACCGTCAAGTACCGGGGGAAGCCGGCAGCGCACGCCGGTTGGAGAAGCGTCACCATACGGAAGATCCTCACATCGCCTCGCGTGTCCGGACACTCCGTGAACCAGGGCGGCATCATCAAGTGGAATGCGTGGCCGGCGATTCTTCCGGAGGAAACCAGGCAGGCGCTGATCACGCTGCTGGAAGACCCGTCTCGGATCACCAGTCCGGGCAACACCCCGAAGTGGCTGGTATCGCATTCGCGCGGCGCGACGTGCGGGCAATGCGATGCAGACGGCATCGTCACTGTGCGACACAACTCCAAGGGGGCGATCTACCGGTGTGACGTCTGCGGCCGCGGCAACCAACTCGCCGAAGAGGTCGACGAGTACGTGGCGGCGGTCGCCTGTGAGCGGCTGTCGCGCCCGGACCTGACGGAGCTCATCGCACCGCCGCGTCCGGGCATCGACGTGGCCGCATTGCGCGACGAGATCGCCGCCCTCCAGCAGCAGAAGACCGAAGCGAGTCTGGCCTACGCCCGCCGCTCGATCGACCTGTCGATGCTGGAGACCGTGAAGGCGGAGTGCGACAGGCAGATCTCGACGATCCGCACCCAGCTTGCCGAGGCCGTCTCGGACAGTCCCCTCGCCGCCTTCCTCGACGCCGGCACCGTGGAGGCCGCCGTCAAGCTGTGGAAGGCCAAGAGCATCGGTCAACGCCGCGAGATCGCGCGGCTCCTGATGGACATCGTCATCCTCAAGGGCGATCCTCACCGCCTCGACCCCAACACGCTGCTGATCACGCCGAGACGCACGGCCGAGGACATCAGTCGCGCCTGACTGGGCGATGCGTCCGCGCCACGGTGTCTGGCCGGTCCCCCAGAGGCCGGCACGCCTCGCTCGCCGGGACCGAGAGGGAACGTTTCCTCCCCGATCTCGGCGGGCGCGACACAAGCGTCAAGTGCGCTTTCGATCGCTTGACCTCGACCTCCGAGGTGGAATCGCGATCCGTCTCCTGGGCGAGTAAGGCGAAGCGGGCTGACGCCAGCCGGGCGACCTCCTCGACGGGATCCGGGTCGTCTCGCGCCGCAGGTTCTGGCTCCGACGGCTCATCGGCCCGGCTGTCCCCCCGACGCCCCTGTCTCAGGCGGTGCACCTCGACCGCCAGGAGTGCCGTGACCGGCAGCATCGCCCCCACCGCGATCGCCGCGACCACCTGCGCAAGGCTGATCATCATCTATGAACCCCCCAGTTCATGTCGATGACATATGCACGCATGTGCATGGAGTGATCAGCCTGTTACGCAAGCGATTACTTTGGCCGGAATATGGCCATCCGTAATCCAATCGTGACTAGCTGGCGCGCCCTGGATGGGCCTCGCCACCGCCACTCACTCGCGAAGCCCGACGTTCCTTCACCAGCTGGCGCGCCCGGGCGTAGGCCTCGTCCAACTGCTCGGGGGTCAGATCGAAACCCTCTGCCGCAGAGGCAACCATCTCGGCCAGCATTTGCTGCTCGCGTGTCGTGAGCACCTCGGGGCTCACAGATTCTTCGCCCTCGCCTCGCAGGATCTCCCGAAGGATCGCCGCGGCGTCGTCACGGCCGGCCTCAGTGAGCCTCTCTGGGGTTGCGCCGACCGTGTGCGCCATGTGAGCGAGGGTGAGCGCTGGTGCGAACGAGCGCTTGGGTGGGCTCTTCCGGTCGTAGCCGCTCTCGATCTGCCTCCAGCGGCCGCCCTTGATCTGGACCGGAGTCAAGTCCGCAGCAACTTCCGGGCTCATCCCTCGCGCTTGTCGCGCGAGCTTGATGAGCGCGCCCTCTGGCGTCGGTTGCAACTCATTGGCACCGCTCACGCCCTGGTCTCCGATCACTGAATACCACTGGACATCACTGAACTTTAGCGAATATCAGCGCAGGTCACAGCCGGGGCGCCACTGTCCCACGTTGGGTCACACTGCAACGCTGAGCATCAATGGATTGCAATGACTATCAATCTGTTCTAACGTTCGGGCATGAAGTCCTCGCCAAATCAGGACCCCTACCTCGTGCGGCGTCGGCGGGTACAGGCCGGTCTGACACAGGGAGAACTCGCAGTTCAAGCCGAGATCTCGCAGTCCTACATGTCGATGCTGGAGCGCGGGCACGCCAGCGCTTCTGCGCCAGTTTTGAAACGGCTCGCCGATGTCCTCAGGTGTGAGATCGCCGAGCTGATGCCGCCGCTGTCCGCCCCGCGCGTTGTCGGGGCTGCGGCGTGATTCGCCCGGAGTGGCAGGAGCGCATCCGACGGATGGTCGACGGCTGGCCGCCGGTCACGCCTGAGGCCTACGCCCAGCTCGCGCTGCTGCTGGCCCCGGAGTCGGGCCCGGTCTCCTCGCCCACCGAGCGCGAGCAGCAGGCCCGTCCGATGGCCGCCTGACCACATGAGAACGGGGCCGCTTCGGGATGGACCCCGGAACGACCCCTCGGCACAGCCCACCCCCGCACCTACTGAAGGAGTGGAAGACCGTGACCACATCATCCCAGACCCCGGGGCCCATGCCCCCCGAGACCGTGCCGGCCGCGACGCCGGCGCAGGCCGCCGTCGTGTTCGCCGCGTACGGCCAGGTCCTGCCCGGTCAGGTCGGCACGACGTATGCCGATCCGTGGGAGGGCAGCGACGTCCCGTACGCCCTGCGCTCGCCGTTCCCTGAGCCGCTGTCGGAGGGCCCGCAGTGCTGCATGTGCGGGGTGCCGGCGGGTGTCGAGGAGACGAGGCTGCGGCCGGACCCGAAGGGGCGGCGGTACCCGTCCGGTGCGCAGGTCTTCTACTGCCTGCCGCACCTTCCCCAGACCACGTCGGTGCGGGCGGCCGCGGGTGTGATCGCCGCGGCGATGACCCACGGTGCGGCGACCGCGCGGGAGTTGGCGCAGGCCGAGGCCGATGCCGGGCTGCTCTTCGACCCGCAGCGCGCCGAGGAGATCGCGGCCGCGGCCGCGCAGCAGGCGTACGCCGAGGACGACGAGGAGATGACTGAGCGCGGCCGCCGGCTCGCCGAGATGGCGGGCGCCCAGCGCCAGGTGGACGCGGTGGGCCGTCTGATCGAGGGCCGCCCCGGCTGGCATCTGCTGCCGGTCGCCGAGATCGCGGCGGCCGTCGAGTACGCCAAGACCGCGCACGACGGCAGCCCTCCGATGACGCTGACCTGGTCGGGCAGCGCCGAGGTGCCGGACGCGCACGCGGCCCACAAGCAGGTCGTCGTCGAGTGCATCTCCTCCTACGGCGGCCGCGCCGACCTCGTCGTCGACGGCGTGCAGCGGGCGGCCCTGGCGAGCCTGGTCGACGACGAGGTCCGCGACATCCACGCGAAGTGCCCGACGCCGGGCTGCGGGGAGGCGGCCGAGGCCGAAGCATCGGACCTGTTCGGCTGGTCCCGGCTGGAGATCGCCAGCCTCAACCTCGGGCCGCGCTGGTACTGCTGCGACGTGTGCGTGGTCGACGCCCTGGCCCGCGCCGGACACGAGATCGCGGCTGCGGACCGGGCCGCCGCCGTCGACCCCGGCGAGCAGGCGTACGACGAGGCTTCCTACCTCGACGGCCAGTACGGCCAGGGTGCGTCCGACGAGCACGCGCTGCAGCAGGCCGAGGCGACCGCGGCCGGGTTCGCGGACGAGCGCGGCGACGCCGACGAGGAGCGTGCGCTGTGAGCGGGGCGACCCAGGACAGGCCGCTGGCCGCGGTCCAGACGCTGGAGTCCACCGTGTTCCGCCTGGGCCAGCTGGCGCGCCGTCTGCTCGCCGAGTACCCGGACGCGGGGCTGATCGTGGACACCTGCCACGTGTTCGGGCACGACGACGGGGAGAGTTCGAGTCAGCTGGAGCTGAGGGCGCCCGACGTCGACGCAGTCCGGGCGGTGTGCGCGGCTCTGGGAGCCGAGGCGCACACCAAGACCGTCGACCACCACATCGTCATGGAGCACGTCCGCGGTGAGACCACGCTGGACGGCGTCTGTGTGAAGGTCCGCGCGTTCCGGCACTTCTCGTCCGAGGAGTCTGCCGTGTGGCGGGCCGAGCAGGACCAGGCGGCCACCGCGAGCGCTCAGGCGCCGGGCGGTGCGGAGTGAGCGCCAGAGACTACGACGAGATCGCCACGATCGTCGAGGAGACGAGCGCGGCGGCCGAGGCCAGGAAGAGCACCCACGACGGCAGCCGGCCGTCCGTGGGCGACGCCACCCGGGCCCTGATGGGCGTCCCTCAACTCCCGTACGCGGACGCCGTGCACGCCGAGCTCCTCGCGCAGTGCATGCCCCCGGCCGCCGTCGAGACCGGGGTGCGCGATAACCGGAGCGGCGCGCCGGAGTTGTTCCTGCGGGCGGTGTGGCCGGCGGGCACGGCGTTCCTCGGCGGCCTGGTTCGTGACCGTGGGCTGACGCTCGCGTGGTCGCACGTGACGGGCTGGAGTGCGCACGACGCCTACGGCGTGTGCCGCCTCCTGGACGTCGACGCGCTCGCCGATCCCCGGCTGATCGCCCACGCGGCCGTGCACCTGGCCAGGGAGCCTCTCGACGAGGGCGCGCTGTGGGCGCCGCTGCCCGGGCTGGGGCGCTGGTCCGAGGCCGTCTACCTGGACATCGCCCTCGCCCACTACGACGAGCGGGAGAACGACCGGTGAACGGCCCGATCCTGATCATCGGCGCGTCGCTGGTCATGCTGGCCCTGTTCGTGGTGGCCGGTGTGATCGACGACCTCGGTGAGCGGCAGCCGCCCGCCCGTGTCGTGCAGCCCCGGCGCAAGGTGCCGCTGCTGCCCCCGCCCCGTGACCGGCAGCCGGGACAGGCCGCGGCCGCGCTGACCCGCGGCCGCCACATCCGCGCGGCCCGCGCCCAGGCCCGGGCGCGTGATGCCGAGCTGGGCCGTCCACGGCCCGCGCCCCGGGACGCCGCCGTGCCCGCTGTCCCGCGCCGTCCCGGCGTCTGACCTCACCCTCTCCGGCCGGGCACGGCGTGCCCTGACAACCCCCGTGCCCGGCCGGGCACCAACCACCGAACGGAACACAGCATGCGCCGTACCGAGGCGTTGAAGATCATCACTCGTGTGCTCAGGCAGCCCGTCGAGGACGTGCCTGCGGCCGACCTGATCTACGGCCGCGCGCTGCCCCACATCGAGGCCCCCGGCCCGGACGCTCCGAAGCCGTGGGCCATGGAAGTCGGCGCCCTCGCGCTGCGGATCGTCGCGCAGCTGCCCCTGACCGACGACGAGCAGCTCAGCCCGCTCGCCCGGGCCGAGGACGCCAAGCGCGCCCGGGACCTGGTCGGGGAGGTCGGCATCCTGATGTCGGCCGGCGCCGACCTCGAGTCCGCGCCCTGGCAGCCGGTGCGCCCCGGCGACCTGGTCCACGTCCACTACGAGACAGCCGGGACGGCCGCCACGTTCGGCGAGACCTACATCATCGCCGCGGGCAAGCACGGCTTCCTGTCGATGCAGCTGCTCGCCCACACCCTGCCCGAGGACACCGAGTTCCTTGACGGCCTGGTCGGCAACTTCGCCGTCGAGGACGACCCCGACCCGCTGATGGAGCTGTGGTTCGAGGCGGGCCCGCACCGGCTGACGATCGTCCGCGACGGCCGCCCCGTCCACGTCGGCGGTGCCCAGTGACGCCGGCGGACGCGCGGGCCCTGCGCCGCCGCAAGGTGGCCGAACTGCGGACGGCCGAACCGGACCTGAGTCTGCGGCAGATGGGCGAGCGGCTGGGTCTGTCGCGCGACACCGTCACCCGGGACCTGGACGAGATCAGGCGCCGGGCGGCCGAGTCTGCGCCGGTGGCCTACACGGTGGCCGAGTCTGCGCCACCGGCCGGACGGCCTGGTGCGGCCGTGGCCGGGGTGGCGGCAGAAACTGCGCCGCCGCTGCCGGTGCGTGCGCCTGACCTGCTGGCCGGGATCGACGTGAGCGGGTCGCGTGCGCTGCGCCGGGATCTCGCGATCCTCACGCAGTCGGGCGCTCGGGCCGAGGCGCTGGTGCACCAGGCGGTGGTGGCGCTGGCGCACCAGTACCGGCAGGACCTGGCGGCCGGGCGGCTCAAGCCCGGCCAGCGGTTCCTCGTCCGGTCGGTCGACCTTCGGCCGGCGCGCCCGGCCGCTGCCCGCACGGCGGCCGACGAGCCGCCCGCGGCGGGCGCCTGAAAACCGGGTCCGGCCGCCCGGCCGCTCACCCCTCCCCCTGGGGCGGCCGGACCCACCCCCATCCCGAACACCCGTGCGGAAGAGGTTGCTGTGTACCGCTGGTGGCTCCTGCTCTCCGTGGCGCTCCTGCTCGCGGTCCTCGGCTGCAACCCCGCCTCCGGCCCCGTGCCGACGCCGAGCCCGGCCGCTGCACCCGGGGCCGTCCGATGACCGGGCCGTCCGCCCCGCCCCCCGCCCGGGGCGGACGGCCCTTCCCCGGCCGCCGACGTCGGCGCAGGCGCCGGCGGCCGGGTGAGTGCGGCGTTCTCCTGTGCCCGCACGACCTGACCTACGCCCGCCTGTACCCGTGCGGCTGGCGGTGCGACCGGCACAGCCCATCAGCACTGCCCGCCCTGCTCCAGTCCCTTCAGTGAGGAAACGATGCAGACGAGATCCACACCCACCCCCTCCGACCTCGTCGAGCGCCAGGCCGAGCCCGACGTCGTCGACCACCAGGCCGAGCCCGATGCCCCCTCATCTGCCCGGTCAGCCGCTCTGCCGTACGACCGGCGGCTGTGGGAGCAGGCCGTGCTCGCCAGCGACCTGTACGTCCCGACGCGGCTGATCGCCCTGGTGCTCGCCCATCACGCGGATGCGTCCGGGCACATCCCGGCCGGCGGCCCGCAGTCCGCAGGCAGCATGGCCCGGGAATGCGCCGTCGAGCCGAAGACCGCGCAGCGGGCCCTGGTCAAGCTGGAGAACGACGGTTACCTGACGCGGCCGGACATCCGCACGTGGACCCCGCGCTACATCCGCCCCATCACCCTCACCCTGCCGACCGCGGCCGCCCGTACGGAGCCTCCGCATACCGGCGAGGTACCCGAGTGAGCGCGCCTGAGCGGCAGTTAGCGCTGCTGCCCGACGACCCGCCCGCCTACGGCGGCCCCGCCGCCGCGCAGGTCGAGCCGATCCGTACGCAGGGCCGCACCGAGTACGCCGTGCACTGCGACGGCCCGGGCGGCTGCGGCTCGATGCACCGCCACATCTTCCCGGGCGTCCGCCAGGGCCCGTGCGGCGCCACCTACACCGTCCCCTCCGGCGACGGACCGCCTGACGACACCAGCTAGGACCCCGTGACCCACGTCCGCACGCCCGCCCCCGAGCCCCGCCGCACCTGCGGCGGGGCCGGTGGTGCTGTCTGCGGGCCGGACGGGCCGTCGTGGGTGCGGCAGAAGGTCAAGGTGCCCAGGCGGGTGTGGGGCAGCGGCCGGTACAGCGCCGGCGCGGTCGCCTACCACGCGCAGATCACCGCGCTCGCCCAGCGCCCGGACGGCTGCCGCGCCGGCGTGCTCACCCTCGCCGGGTACATGGGCGACGCCAAGCGCACCGCGGAACGTTTCCTCGCCGAGCTGTCCGCGCCCGGGCCGGACGGCATCCCCGAGCTGACCACGGTCCGCCGTACGGACGGCGCCGGCGACGGCGAGACCGCCGAGCGCCGCACCCGCGGACTCACCTCCCGCACCGAGCACTTCGCGTTCGTGGCCGTCCTCGCGGCCAAGGTCCTGAGGCACTCCCTGTTCGTCCTGTACTGCGCCCTCGCGCACGCCGTAGCGACCAGGACCGCGGTCACGGCCGCCGAACTCGGCGACCTCCTGGGCGTCACCAAGCGCTCGGCCCGCCGCATGACCGACGAACTCGAAGGCCTCGGCTGGATCACCGTCCACCGGCGCACCGGGGACCACGGCCGCCACGAGTACGACGTCCACGATCACCCGCTCCACCTCGTCACCGACGAGCCCCTGCCACCGGACACAGATGGCGGATCGGGTGCGGACACGACTGGCGGATCCCTCGCGTCTAAGGAAGACCCAGAACTGACTGACGAGAGAACCACGCAGGTGGGTGGGGCTTTCCGCCGTAGGCGAGATGACCGTAAGTGGGCCGGCGCCCCTGTGGACAACTCACCGCGGACGCCTGCGAGTTCAGCCGCCGCGACGTTCCAGCCCGCGCCTGTGCGCCCCGTAGAGCGCCCCGCGTACGCCGGACCCCAGCTCACCCTCAGCCCCCGCGTCTGGGCCGTCCTGGAGCCCGTAGCGGATCTCCTGCCCCGCACCACGACGTTCGCCGTGCGCCGCATCGCCCGGGAGGTCGGACGCCAGCTCGATTCCGGGACCTGGCCCGCCGAGATCCGCGACCAGCTCGCCCGCCTCCGCCGCTGGACACCCGACCGCGAGATCCGCGACCCCGCCCGCTGGCTCATCGGTGCCGTGCTGCCCCCGCGCTCCGACTGCGGGATGGCCGGCTGCCACTGGGGATTCCTCGCCCACACCGGCATGCCCTGCAAGGCCTGCGCCGAGATCCACACCGCCAAGACCACCCGGCGCCAGCGCTCCGCCCACCCACCCCATCCAGGCCACCGCTGCGACCACTGCCACCGCCCCGCCTGACCGGAAGGACACCCACCTGCCATGTACCCGAGCCCCACCCCACGCCGCACCACCACCGGCTACGGCAGATGCGACGACTGCGGCCGCAGCGTCCTCTACGCCCTCACCACGGCGCACCGGAAGATCATCGCCATAGACCCGGCCGAAGACCCCAAAGGCAACCAGGCCACCTCCATCCGGGACACCATCCACTGGACACGCCAGCTCAGCAGCGAGCGCCCCGCCGCCGAAGAACGCGAAGTCCTCCGCAAGCCGCACGTCTCCTCCTGCCCCATCGCCCTCGCCCGCGCGGCCGCCGCCAAACGCGCCAAAGCCGCCACCGCACGGCGCACCACCGGCCGCGCCCACACCGGCGTACGCCCCACCCCCTGGCGCACCCGATGAACCGCCGCCAGCAGCTCGACAACCAGATCGCCGCCATGCTCCGCGCCGGCGACACCCACCAGCACATCGTCAACACCCTCAACGTCGGCAACACCCGCGTCTGCCGCGTCCGCGACGAACACCACATCCCCCTGCCACCCGACCGGAGACGGCCCACCCCCGACGAAGTACGCGACCGCGAGGCACGAGCCGTCACCATGCTCCGCGCCCACGCCACCTGCCAGCAGATCCGCGCCACCACCCACGTCCAGTTCGACCGCATCAGCGAGCTACGCAAACAACACCGCATCCCCCTCCCCGACCGCACACCGAACCGGCACCCCGGAGCCACCCCATGACCCACCACGCACCACTGCCCGCCACCCCCAAGGAGGCGATCGCCGCAGCCCTCGACGCCTACTGGATCACCACCCCGCCCGGCGAGGACATCTACTGGACCATCGCCGCCGACCAGGTCGACGACTACCTCACCGCAAGCGGCTGGACCATCACCACCACGGCGGCCGCCGCACACCGCTGCACCTGCCCACCCCCCAGCCGCGCCAGCACCGCCTTCACCGGACTGCTCGCCCTCGCCTGCCTCCTCGCAGGCATCTTCTGCCTCGCGCACGGCGAACGGACCGGGGCCAGCCTCGCCTTCATCGGCGCCGGCCTCCTGGCCAACGAGACCGCCGTCGGCATCCACCACGGCCGGACTCACAGATGAGCACCGGCACCCTCTTCATCGAGGCCCTCACCACCCTCGCCATCCTCATCCACGCCTACTGGGCATGGGCCATCGCCATCATCGCCACCCTCACCGTGCTGCTCCTCGCCCTCGTCGGCGCCCTCAACCTGCTCTACGACCACCTCACCCGCACCCGGAAGGACCAGCCCGTGACCATCACCGAGTTCACCGGCGAGTACGGCACCGCCCACCGCGTCCCCGCGTCGAACTACCAGGCGGTCAGCCCCGCCGCCCTCGACAGCTGGATCATCACCGCCCCCTGCTGGCACCCGCTGTGGACGCAGTACGCCCTTGCCCTCGTCTCCCTCGTCCACCTCCCCGACGTCCCCGCGGCGCAGCTCCACCGGCCCGGCATGACCCACGAGATCAGCGTCATGGCCCTCAACCCCGAGCACGGCCCCTACGACGCCCGCACCCTCAGCGCCGGCCGCCTCCGCTACCTCACCCCCGCCAACGTGGCCGAGCAGTTCACCACCACCGACGAGCGGGCCCGCAACCTCACCCAGCTCTGCGCCCAAGGGGTCGTCGACGGCCGCCTCTGCCCCGAGACCGCCGACGCCCCCGAACGCATCCGCACCTACTGGCGCCAGACCATCCGCGACACCCTCGGCCACGACAACGACCCCCACCACGGCCACCTCACCTGACCCACGCCTCGCGCGCGCACGCGCCTGCGTTTCGCGCGCGCGAACGCAGGCGCGCGCGAGACCCGACCGTCATTACCAACCAGTAGCCATGGCCGCACGCCCCGGGCCGGAAAGAATGATCATGATCAAGGCCGCACTCCGCGACTCACTCGGCCGGCCCGTCATCCTCCTCGGCCTCTCCGGCGAGAACGTGACCCGCCTCATGGCCGACGAGCCAATCAAGATCAACCTCGTTGAACTCGGCCTGCCACCCCTGCAGATCGCCCTCGTCGGCGGGCGCACCGAGGCCCACATCGTCCAGCAACTCGAAGAGCACTACGGCCCGTTGCCCTTCCTGTGCCCACGCTGCCACCGCAGCTCCCACCACCCCGACGACAAGCGCTACGGCTACTGCGCCCACTGCCACACCTACACCGGAGCACCCTCATGACCGACCACGCCTGGGTCCGGTCGACCGTCGACCCCGTCACCCGCAAGGCCGCCTGCCTCCTGCGCTGGGGCCCGATCGAGGCCCTGATGACCCCCGAGGACACCCTCGCCACCGCCCAGGACCTCACGGCGGCCGCCGCACACGCCGAGACGGACATCGCCCTCCTCGCCTGGTGCCGCGACAAGCTCAAGGCCGACGCCACCACCGCCGGGCACATGGTCCTCGACATCCGCACGATGAGGACCCCGCCGTCCGGACCCGGGCGCAGCGCCCTGCGCATCGAGGCCGTCGCCGGAACCAAGACCGGCAAGCCCTACGTCAACATCGCCCGCGGCTCCATGAAGGGCCAACTCACCCCCGACGAGGCCCGCGAGATGGCCGGCCACTGGACCCAGGTCGCAGTCGCCGCACAGATCGACGTCCGCCTCCGCTACGCCCTGGGCGAGCACCCCGGCATCACCCCCGACGACGTCGAGCAGATCTTCGCCCGCCTCCAGGCCCTGCAACGATGACCGCCTGCGGCATCTGCCCCCGCACCGCGCCCGATCACCACCACCTGTGTCTGGTCCACGCCGGCGAGCTCCGCGGCTGGCTCACCGAGATCCCCGCACAGGCACTGCTGCTCGCCGAGGAGTTCGTCGCCCGCTCCGCGCGCCCCGCCCAGGGACGCGTGGGCGGCACCGGCCAGGCCATCGCACCCGTGCCCGTCGACCTCCGCGTCCTCGCGCTCCTCGGACCAGGCCGCTACGACCCCGTACCCGGCACCGACGACGACGGCCAGCCCCCCATCACCGCCGCCCTCGGCGCCTGGGCCGGCCACATCGCCTACCACCACCCCGCCACCCACCGCGACGACCACGGCACCGCCCACACCCAACCCTGCGAACAAGCCTCACCCCGCCACGGCGAAACCATCACCGGCTGGTGCACCTGGCTCACCGCCTACCTCCCCTACGCCCTCACACTCCCCCTCGCCCCCGGCCTCCACGACGCCCTCGACACCCTCGTCCGCCACCTCCGCAACCTCACCCACAGCCAGCCCCAGCAACACCCCCGCGCCGCACCCTGCCCCGCCTGCGACCTCTGCACCCTCGTCCGCACCGACGGCCGCTGGCACATCCACTGCCTCAACTGCGGCCACCAGACGACGCCTCGCCAATATGACGAATACGCCGCCCGATATCTCGCCGAGCACATCCAAGTCACTCCTAATGGCCAGGAAGTCTGACTAACGTCCGAAAATCATAGGAACACATTTTCGATATCCCGCCTGATCGGGTGAACATCGGTGTCTTTCCCCCTAAGGGCGCAGTTAGTCAGAGCACAATCGCCAGGCGAGCGATAAGTGCCCTTTGGCTCTGCGTGAGCCTTGCCTGAAGCAGGGTCCGCAAGGGTAGACATGAATTACCGGGTACCCGGTAATCGGAAATATCCCGTACCGGGTGGGCCCGGTACGGGGCTTGGAATCGAATGGAGGCGCGGCTATGAATTACTGGTGTCGGAACAGTTGCAGGCGCCTCCTTGCGGCCACACTTGCGTACAAGATGACTACCGCCGCGACTACAGCCGCAACGTGGGCAGTGAGCTGGTTGAGGTATCCGTGCGCGACCAGTGCATCCGTGACCTCCGGCAGTTCAAGCGCAAGAACTGTCGATACGATGGTCGCCAAATCACAAGATCCGCGATCCTGGGTGCAGGCCATGCAGATGCACCTTGCGGGGTCGCTCGAAGCGCGGTCGGCACTGTTGTGCTGACCGTTAGGGGTGCTGTCCATTGCATCCTTATTGAGGTGGTGCGGCATCGCCGCAATCACACAAATGCCCTGCTCGGCATTTGTTGCGGCGATGTCGCGCTGCTACGTGAACTCGTACATATCAACGGCATGGCCCGCCCGAAAGTCACCCGCCTCACGCTAACGAGTTCCGTGCGCTAATTCCGTGAGGCTTGATTCGAACGACAGCGCACCTGCGGAAGAAGATTTAGCCGCAGACCCCCGAGGCAGCCAAGGGCTCAGATCGCACCGTGGTGCCAGATGGTGCCCACCTCGACGCATCGCGGCCTCGATGCCGTATCCGAGGGCCCGGGCAAGCCGTCCCCGGATTCCGCGTGCCTGCGTGCCTGCGCGTCGCCCTGGCCCGGCTTGACGGGTAGGCGGCTGACAGCGCAGCCGTCGCCGCCTACCTCCAACTGCAGGGCATCGTCGTTGAGTTGCACCTCGGTGACTGAGAGGTCGCCGACCGTGCCGCCGACCTCTGAGATGACGACGAGGGCTACATCGCGTCACCCAATGGCCTCACCCCGTGTGCGATCTACTGCCCAATCTTCGTACTGGGGTTCGGCAAATACCCGGCGAGCGCGTTCCTGCTGGACAAAGATCGCTCCGTAGCGTGAACATGGAGCCAGTAGCACACCTGTGCCCATGACTACCCGTTGATGATCACCAGCGCCGCAACCGCCGGACCTCGCGCACCGGCCCGCAGCCCCGGACCACCCAGGCCCGGGGCTGCGGCACATCCCCGGGAGGTGCACGCGTGTCCCACGGCCTCTACACCGGCACCCAGGCCGCCGCCCTCGCCACCCGATGGCGCCGCACCCTCAGCGCCGACGCCGCCACCGTCACACTCCCCGCCATCTGCAACTGGCGCAGACGCGGCCACCTCCCCGTCGCAGGCCTCGACGAACACCACCGACCCCTCTACACCCTCACCGACCTCGCCCAGGCCGAGAAGAAGACACGCCCCCGCGCCCTGCGCCTCGTCGGCATCGGCGCCCCCTGACTCCCGCTGCCCGGCGAGGCGGCCGGAGCCCCCACGGGCGCCCCAACGCCCGAAGCGTGGGCCCGGAGCCGGGCAGCGGGACAGACGTCACGGAACGGCCACACGCTCATCACGCACCGCGTACGCCACGGCATGATGCCCCTCAGCCGATCGTCCTTGGGGGGACACCATGAGCAACTACAGAGACGTCCAGAGCGCCGTGCGCGTCGAGAAGTTCAGAGTCTGGTGCGCCTGGCTGTCCGGCAACATCATCATGCTGATCATCGCGGGCGCCACCCGCAGCATCGACGTCGTCAGCACCATCACGCAGATCCTCTTCACGATCTCCTTCTTCCTGCTCACCGTCACCGCCGTGCGGATGAGCAACGCCCTCGACCGCAAGGCCACCACCGCCCGCCGCCAGGTCCTCGGCGACGACCTGTAACCGCAGGAGGCGCCCGTGGCCGGCAACCCACGCAACGGGCGCCCCGCGCACTGCGCCTCGTCGGCATCGGTACGCCGTAGACCTGAGACCGGCCGGCGGGCGCACAAGCGAGTCAGGCCGACTCCGCCTTCGCCGCGGCCTGGCGGGCCAGCAGCTGCGCCTCGGGAAGTGCATCCGGCGTAGTCAGCGGCAGACGCACCGCATGCGCGTTGTCCTGCTGGACGTTGCGAGCGACCGCAAAGCGGCAACCGTCCGCCGCCTCGCCAGGAAGACGGAAGTCCAGATACGTGCGGTCCGGCCGCACGTAGCAGTAGGCGCCGACCCTGCGCGGCCCGGGAACGTACAGCTTCACGTAGCTGGTCTTCTCGGTACCGAGCTCCGCGACCGCCCCGTGATCGCGGACCTCGCCTTCCACGAACGCGATGAACAGGTCGGCATGCTGGGAAGGCGCCCGCGTGCGCAGCAGATCGAGCACATCGCGCTCCAGCACCGGCTCGGTCCGCACCTCGGCCGCCGGTGAGGTGCTGTGCAGACTGAAGTCCGCCCCGTGAGCGGCCAACACATCGATCAGCGCGGGCAGTTCCTCGCGGCTCGCATGAATGCTCACCTTGATCATTCGGATCAACTCCATCATCGAGTAGGGATGTCCTGCGGCTTCCGCCAGGGAACAGTATGCCATCAGTAGGCGGTCTGCTGCTAACAGTTCACGGAAAGCTTTTCGCCTTCTGTTCGATCCTGCCGTAACCGTGCACTCATGGCCGCCCCCTGCGCCTCGCCGGTACCAGTCCGGTCTGAGGGTCGCCACAGTCTCGTCACAAGCCCTTCACGACCGTGCGCCCCCGCCGCACCATGACCCCCACCGTCACGCACCCAGGGGGGAACCATGGGCTTCATCAACAACGCCAAGGCAGGTAAGGCCACCGACGAGGCACAGAAGGCCTACACCGAAGGACGCCAGGTCCTCGTCTACAAGATCATCGAGGCGAACAAGACCAGCATGGCCACCGCGCCCATGGCGGGCGTCGGCGAACAGATCGAAGCCGTCGAAGCCGTGGGCTGGCAGCTGTACAACATGGCGGCCGCGGAGAGTAAGACCCTCGGCGGGGAGCGCGTCGCCCTCGTGTGCCTCTTCCGCCGACGCTGACTCACACCCACCCACACGCGGCCCCGTACCCACCAGGTGCGGGGCCGCACCCATACCCGCCCGAGGTGCGCCGGGCGGTGAGGAGCGGCTGCCCGGGCGGCCTGAACGCCCGGGCAGCCCCCGCACGCAAGAGGGGGCGGACCATGGCGGACCGGTCCGAACTCACCGAGTACGAGTACCGCAAGATCCGCGCCCGCATCCTGGCCGCCTCCGACATCTGCATCATGTGCGGCCACGGCGCCGCCGACGCCGTCGACCACGTCATCCCCGCCGCCCGCGGCGGCGCCCGCAAGGACCCCGCCAACCTCGCCCCCATCCACGGCGTCGACGGCTGCCCCGTCTGCGGCCGCAAGTGCAACAACGACAAGGGCGACAAACTCCTGTCCGAGGTCAAGCGCCTCGTCACCTCGGTCGACTGGTACGCCGGCCCCTGACCCCACGGAGCACCATGACCACCGCCGAGGAGACCGCGGCCGCCGAACTCGCCGCCCGCCACGAGGACGCCCGCCAGAAGGCGTACGCCTGGGCCCTGCGAGCCACGACCGAGTACGCCCAGGCCGTCCGGCACGAGGACGACGCCCGCGCCCGCCAGAACCACGACAGCGTCTGGCAGCGCGACCGCATGGCCGAGGACCGCCGCCTCGCCGACTTCCACGGCGTACGGTCCACCGAGGCCCTCAAGCTCGCCGAGATGTGGGCCCGCGTCGCCGCCGTCCTCATCCCCCCGCTCGAACCCCTCTGGGCGGAAGTGGAGAACACCCATGGCTGATGCCCGCCTCGCCATCCGTTACTGCTTCGACTTCGGCGACATGATCCGCCAGCTGCGCGAGGCCGCGGACCGACTGGAAGACCTCCAGAACACCCACGCCTCCTCCTCGACCGATGCGCGGCCCACCCTCGACGACGTACCCGAGGCGACACCGCACCTCGTCAAGATCGACGGTTTCCTCAACGACGCCGACGCCGGCACCGCGCGCGAAGCGCTGCGCCAGATGAGCGCGGACCCGTACGGCATCAAGTCCGGCCAGGTAGTCCAGCCGTACACCGACCACGGCGAGCGCAAGTGGGTGTTCCGCTGCTGGGGCGCAGACAAGGAATGCGACGGGCTGCTCTCCCTCGGCCATTCCACCGAGTCCTCGGCCGAGGCGGCACGTGAACGCCACCGCGCAGAGTCCCACCCGCAGATGGCCCACCAGACCGCGGAAGGGACGCCATGACCATCAAGCTCGGCCCCGTCTCCGGCCTGAGGATCAACGGCGAGGACGTGACCCACTGCCTATCCAGCCTCGGCTTCACCGGGATCGACCCGTCAGCCGCCACGCCGCCACCGTGCGACTGGGACACGCTGACCGAGGTCTACACACGGATCGTCCGTGACGAGCTGGGCGAACCCGCACGCCGCGGTCCGCACGTCATCGACCAGGACGGCAACCAGGTCCGTCCGCCGAGCGGTCGGCTGCGCAACCTCGGATGGGGCTGACGTCGTGCCCGAGATCACCACTGAGCAGACCACCACCCACACGCTCACGCTCACCGACGCCGAGCTGACCCAGTGGCGCGAGGCCGCGCGCTGCGCCCTCGACCTCGGCGGTGACAACGACGAGCACACCGCCACCTGGCGCACCATCTCCCGCCTCGGCCTCCCGCCCACCAGGAGCACGCCGAGCAGCAGCGCCAGGGGAGCGGACTGGACCGCCGGCTACGCAGCAGCGCAAGCGGACCGTACGGGCAACGTGGCCGGACTGGCAGCGGAGCACACACCCACCCGCGCGGCAGATGGCGCGTGACCCGCTGCGGTTTGTCCGCCTGCTCTGCACATGGTGGGCGCGAGGCCAAACCGTACGCACGCCGCCGGAGTCGCAAGCCTTTGACCTGCATAAACGTGCAACTCCGGCGCAGGCCTCCGAGCGTCGGGCCGTGCCGGACCTGGTCGATCTGCTGACCGACCCCAGCCTGATAGGCACTGAACGCCGCTGACCTGCGACGATGCAGCGGGCTGCGTAAACGTGCAGGTCAGGGCACTGTCACTCCAGTGCGGACGGCATGATTTGCCCGGCGCCAGGCATCCGCTGCGGCCGGTACCAAACAGGACCCCCGGCATCCGGCATGCAAGCCTCTGACCTGCGCATATGTGCAGTTGCCGGTAAACGTACAGGTCAGCGGCCTGCGTCGTGGGGCTGCGGCCACCGCGCCGCGCCCACCCGGGCGGCCAGGCCCCTGACCTGCGACGATGCGGCGAACTACATAAAGGTGCAGGTCAGGGGGGTGTGACCCGCGCGCGACACGCACGATTTGCCACCGCCCCAGTAGATGCAGGCGCGCCCGCCAAATCGAGGGCCCCGCACGGCAGTCGCAACCCCCTGACCTGCACGTATGTACAGTCCCGCACAAACGCCCAGGTCGGAGGCGTGACGGCTGCCGGCCGACGCGCGGCACCAGGCTCGGCCGACACCGCAGGCCGCTGACCTGCACCTATGCGGGTAACTGTGCAAACGTGCAGGTCGGGGCGTTGCGACTCCCGTGAAGCGTGCGCGATTTGGTGACCACCTCGGTACATGCAGGCACGCCCGCCAAATCGTGACCCGTGCACGACAGTCGCAGGCTCCTGACCTGCGCATACGTGCAACTCCCGGCAAAGGTGCAGGTCAGGGGCGCGGCCAGTCCGGTCCGGCCGGAGCGCCCGCCCAGGCCGAGGTGATACCGCACCGCGCTGACCTGCGACGATGCAGCAGACTGCGTAGACATGCAGGTCAGACGGCTGTGGCCCGAGTGCGGCACGCATGGTTTGCCCACCGCCCCGGCACATGCAGGCGCGGCCGCCGAACCGGGGCGGCCGGCCCCGGCGCCCGACGCTGTGACCAGGCGCGATGCGCAACATGCGCGAGGCGGGCCATGAACTGTAAACATGCAGGTCAAAGGCGTGTGTACATGATCGATCCGAGATGATCATTTCGATTTGGCGCGGAGCTCCGGCCGATTTTTAGGGAAGATCGTCTTCTCAACCCCGCGACCAGCTTTCATTTTTCTCCCCGAGGTCTCCTGGACCCGCCGCGATCATGGCGGACCGGCCTTCGGCGTATAGGGGAGGCGATCATGGCGGCTCGGGCGATCCAGATCGGCGAGGCCGGCGAGCACGTGGCGGCCGCCGTCACGAAGCACCGCCAGCGCCGCGGCTGGGACCAGCGCTACCTGGCCGAGCTGGTCACCGCCGCCGGGCGGCCCATGAGCGCGTCGGTCCTCGGGAAGATCGAGTCCGGGGCCCGGCGCGTCGACGTCGGCGACCTGGTGGCGATCGCCGCAGCCCTCGACGTTCCGCCGGCCCGGCTCCTGCCCGGCGACGACACCGCGGAGTCCGATCCGTTCGCGGCGGCCGGCGCCCCGGGCCCGGTGCGTACCCAGGTCCTCGACGACATCGCGGCGCTCGGCGACCTTGAGGTCCTCGACGTCACCGCGCCCACGCTGGCCGCGATCGCCGTACGGCTCGCCACGGAGGTCGACGCGCCCGTCTCGCTCGGCTCCTCGCTGCAGGGACTGTCCAAGGAGCTGCGCCAGGTCCTCGCCGAGCTGCGCTCCCTCTCGCCGGAGGAGCCGGACGATGACGACGACCTCGACGATCTGGCGTCCCCCGACTGAGTTCGCCGAGGACCTGCGCGAGCGGTACGGGCTCACCTGCCCGCCGGTGTGGGGCACACCGCGCCGCCCGGACTTCCCCACGCTCGGCGGCAAGGTCGCCAAGGTCATGGAGCGCCTGGGCTACACGCCGATGCCATGGCAGCGGTACGTGTGGGACGTCTCCATGGAGCTCGACCCGGCCACCATGCGGTTCTGGTACCGGCACGTCGGCCTGTCCGTCCCCCGCCAGCAGGGCAAGACCCAGGGCCTGCTGGCCGTCAAGGTCCACCGGGCGCAGGCCTTCAAGCGGCAGCGGATCATCTACGCCGCGCAGAACCGCAGCATGGCGCGGGAGCGGTGGGAGGACGAGTTCTGGGCGACGATCGAGGTGTCCCGCCTCGCGCGCCGGTTCGTCATCCGCAAGGCCAACGGGCACGAGGCGATCATCAGCCGGGCGACCCGCTCGCGGATCGCCATCACGTCCAACACGGAGAAGGCCGGCCACGGCCCGCCGCTGGACCTCGGTGTCATGGACGAGCTGTTCGCGGCCGAGGACGACCGCCTGGAGCAGGCGTTCTCTCCGGCGATGCTCACGCGCCCGATGGCGCAGCTGTGGTGGGCGTCCGCCGGCGGCACCGAGAAGTCCGTGCCGCTGAACAAGAAGCGCCAGGCCGGGCGCGAGCTCATCGAGGAGCTGTGGCGCGCGGGCCTGCGGCAGCACGACTTCCCGCACACGGCGTACTTCGAGTGGTTCGCGCCCGAGGACCTCGACCGGACCGACCCGGCGACCTGGTACGCGACGCTGCCGGCGCTCGGCTTCACCGTCACCGAGGACGTCATCCAGCACGAGCTGGACACCATGGACCCCGCCGAGTTCGACCGGGCCTACCTCAACCGGACCCGCAAGAAAGTGCCGCCGCCGGACACGAACGTGCCCGCCGCGGCGTGGCCCGCTCTGGCCGAGGCGGAGTCGGTGCCGAACCGGGAGCTCCTCGCGTTCGCGGTCGACGTCTCGCAGGACCGCGCCTACTCCTCGATCGGCGCGGCCTCGCAGCGCGAGGACGGGCTCATGCACCTGGAGCTCGTCGACCGGCGCCCGGGCACGGACTGGGTGGTCCCCGCCCTGGTCCGGCTGTGCGCACTGTGGGACCCGCTGGTCGTGGCGATCGGGTCGACCGGGACACCGGCCGGCTCGCTCATCGACGACCTGGTCGCCGCCGGCATCACCACGCCGGAGGACAAGGACGAACCGCACCGCGGGCACCTGGCGGCGGTACGGACGAACGACTTCGTCGAGGCCTGCGGGCAGATGGCCGACGCCCTGAACCAGGCCACCGCGCGCCACCGCGACCAGGCCGACCTGACCGCCGCGGTGAGCGGTGCCCGCTCGCGGCGCGTCGGCGACGCGTGGGTCCTGGACCGCACGGCCTCGCTGACGGACGTCAGCCCGTTCGTCACCGTGACGCTCGCCCGCTGGGCGCTGGTGGCCAAGGGGCCGCACGTGCTCGACGACTACGACCCACTCGACTCGATCTACTGAAGGGGGCGCAGTGCGCGAGCGGATGACAACCGCGCTCGACACCGCCGGCCTGCTGCTCATCGCGGCCGGCGCGGGCGCCGGAGCGTACCGGTGGCTGGGGTGGGCGGCCGCGGCCGTCAGTGGCGCGGTGGTTCTGGCCGGTTCCTGGCTGGCCGCAGGACCCGGGAGGAAGGGCGGCAGGACGTGAGTCTCTTCCGACGCGACTACGCGGGCGCGAGCGCCGACCAGCTCATCCCGCCACGGCCCGCCACCGGCGGGGGTGCCGCGCTCGTCACGAACGAGACCGCGCTGCGCAACAGCGCGGTGTGGGCTTGCCTGCGGCTGCGCGCCAACCTCATCAGCACGATGCCCGTCGACCTGTTCCGCAAGGTCGACGGCATCCAGGTCGAGGTACCCAAGCCCACCGTCCTGGTCACCCCGGGCGGGGCCGAGGTCGAGATGCCCGAGTGGATGTACTCCAGCCAGTTCGACCTCGACCGGTCGGGCAACGGGGTGGGGCTGATCACCGCCAAGGACGGGCTGAACCTGCCGGCACGCATCGAGCTGGTGCCGTGCAGCGACGTCACGGTCCGGATGCGCAAGGGCAAGAAGACGTACCGCATCGCCGGCACGATCTACCAGCCGGAAGAGGTCTGGCACGAGAAGCAGTACACCGTCCCCGGCCTGCCGGTCGGCCTTTCACCGGTGGCGTACGCGGCGTGGTCGATCAGCGAATACCTGTCCATCCAGCAGTTCGCGATGGACTGGTTCCGCAACGGGGCCGTTCCCTCGGCGCACCTGAAGAACACGGCGAAGACGATCACGCCGGGGGCGGCCGACGAGGCGAAGGTGCGGTTCAAGGCGGCCGTGGCGGGCCGGGATCTGTTCGTCACCGGCAACGACTGGGACTACGAGATGATCCAGGCCGAGCAGGCGGGCGCCGACTGGATCGCCGCCAAGTCGTTCGGTATCGGCGACATCGCCCGGTTCTTCGACTGCCCGTCCGACCTGATCGACGCGTCGGTGTCCGGCAGCTCCGTGACCTACGCGAACATGACGCAGCGCAACCTGCAGTTCCTGGTCATGTCCCTGGGCCCGGCCGTCAGCCGCCGCGAGAACGCGCTCAGCCGCCTGTCCTCGCGGCCGCGGTTCGTGAAGCTGAACCGCAACGCGCTGCTCGCGATGGACCCGCAGACCCAGGCCAGCGTGATCAGCACGCGCATCACCTCGCGCACCCTCGCCCCGTCCGAGGCCCGCGCCCTCTACGACCAGCCGCCGTTCACCGAGCAGCAGATGGCGGAGTTCGACCGGCTGTTCGGCAAGGGCACCACCCCGACGCCCACCACCGCGACCCCGCAAGCAGGAGGCACACCCTCATGACCGACATGGCGACCCTGCGGCAGCAGGCTGCCCAGGCCCGCGCCGGCGCGGCGGGCTCGACGGCGATGTCCGTACCCCGCGACCGGCCCGAGACACCCGAGGTGCGGTTCAGCTCCCAGCTGCGCGCGAAGAAGGTGCAGCGCGACGACGGGATGGAGTGGTACCAGGTCGAGGGCTACGCGTCCGCCTTCGAGCAGGGCTACGAGATGTACGACTTCTACGGCCCGTACACCGAGATCGTGTCGACGGGGGCCGCCGACCGGACGCTCGGCGCGGACCCGGAGGTCGTGTTCCGCTTCAACCACGCGGGTACCCCGATGGCCAGCACCCGCAACAGCAGGCTGGAGCTGTGGGCCGATGCGCAGGGCCTCGGCGAGCGCGCCTACCTCAACCCGAAGCGGTCGGACGTGCAGCTGCTCGTCCAGGCCATCGAGGACCAGGACGTGCGCGAGCAGTCGTTCATGTTCCGCATCACCTCGGGCCAGTGGTCCCCGGACTACACCGAGTACCGGATCATGGAGTTCGACCTGGAGCGCGGCGACGTCGGCCCCGTCACCTACGGCGCGAACCCGCACACCTCCATCGCGGCCCGCTCCGGCGAGTTCCTCGACCTCATCCCCAGCCTGCCGCCCCTGCTGGCACGCGAGGCCCTCAGCCGCCTCACGCAGCGCGGCGACCTGAGCCTGCCCCCCGTCCCGCCCGCGCCGCAGATGCCCGCGCGCGCGGCGGCCGCGGCCGCCTCCGGTCGGTCGGTCTCCATGCTCCGCACTCGGCTCCTCGTCGGCCTCGACGAGGACTGAGTCTTTCCAGACACAGCGCGCTGTCCGGCAGATGCCCGGACGCGCAGCCCTGTGCCGCCCGGCAGATGACCCGGGTTGGGCCGTGGCCCCGCTGTAGCTGCACCCAACAACCCCATCTGCACGGAGGGAACACACCCATGCCCGGAACCATCGACGACCTGATCGCGAGCATCGAGGTCGAGCAGGAGGCCGCCCAGAAGCGGCTGAAGAAGTGCGGCGCCGAGGTCACGCTCATCCTCGACAAGGCGCAGCAGGAAGGCCGCTCCAACCTGAGCGCCGAGGAGGACGCGCGGGTCGCCGAGCTGTTCGCCGCGCGCGACCAGGCCCGCAACGACATCGCCGGCATCGAGAACAAGCTGGCCAACGCCAACAAGATCAAGACCGAGGAGATGGAGCGGGAGGCGAAGCAGAAGGAGGTCCGCGAGACGCAGACCCGCACGCCGTCCTACGACCAGGTCGCCCGGGTGGGCCGCGAGGAGCGGACCTACCGCAGCGACGAGGACCCGTATGGCAAGGGCTTCCTGATGGACGTCTCGCGCCAGTTCCTCTACCAGGACGTCGAGGCCTCCCACCGGCTCGCGCAGCACATGCGGGAGGAGCGCGTCGAGCGCGCCGAGTACATGCAGCGCGCGGTCGGCACCGGGGCGTTCGCGGGCCTGACGGTCCCGCAGTACCTCACCGACATGTACGCCCCGGCGACCGCGAACCTGCGGCCGTTCGCGGACGCCTGCAACCAGCACCCGCTGCCGGAGTCCGGCATGTCGGTGAACATCTCCCGCATCACCACGCCGTCCAGCGCCGCGCTGCAGGCGTCGGAGAACGCGGCCGTCTCCGAGACCGACATGGACGACACCCTGCTGACCGTCCCCGTGCAGACCGCGGCGGGCCAGCAGACCGTGTCCCGGCAGGCCATCGACCGCGGTACGGGCATCGAGGACGTCACGATGCAGGACCTGTTCAACCGGGTCGCCACCGTCCTGGACTCGACGCTGATCAACCAGGCCACCACCGGCCTGTCGGCGATCGCGCAGGCCGTCGCCTACACCGACGCCTCCCCGACCGGCGCCGAGCTGTACCCGAAGATCCTGGGCGCGGCCGCGGGCGTCGAGGCGAACCTCCTCGCGATGGGCCGCCCGTCGCACGCGGTCATGCACTCGCGGCGCTGGTACTGGCTGTCCAGCCAGATGCAGTCCGTGTGGCCGATGATCAACTGGACGAACCTGCCGGTGCAGGCCGCGGGCAAGGCCGACGCGGCCAGCTCCTACAACTCCGGCCCGCGCGGTGTCCTGCCGTGCGGCCTGGAGGTCATCGTCGACAACAACATCCCCACCGGCCTGGGTGGTGGCACCAACGAGGACGAGCTGTACGTCGTCCCGCAGTCGGAGTGCCACCTGTGGGAGGACGCCAACGCGCCGATGTTCATCCGCGCCGAGCAGGCCAAGGCCGCCTCGCTGGGCGTGCTGCTGGTCGCGTACTCGTACTTCGCCTACACCTTCGGCCGCTACGCCAACGGCATGCAGAAGGTCGGCGGCACGGGCATGGCCCAGCCGACGTTCTGACCCCGTCCGGGCCCGGCAGTCCCCTGCCGGGCCCGGCTGCGTCACACACCGAAGGAGATGGGCCGTGGGGCTCAGGAACGTACAGGCCGACGTCGCGCTGGTGTCCGCCTCGCGCGGTGCCGGCACCGTCACGAGCGGACCGGTCGCCGCAGCGGGCGGGGCCGCCGACGTCGTACTCACCGTGCACTGCACGGCGGTCACCGGCACCCCGACGCTCGACGCGTCGCTGGAGGAGTCGGCGGACGGCAGCAGCTGGACGGCGATCACGGGCAGCGCCATCACGCAGCTGACCGCCGCAGGCAACAGGGTCGCCTACGCGGCCGTCACGAAGAACTACGTCCGCGTCACGTCCACCGTGGCGGGCACCACGCCGACCGCCACCTACCGGGCGTCCGTCTGGATCCGCCCCGAGTAACAGGAGGAACCGCAGTAATGGCACGAGACGAGAACATGATCGCCGCACTGAAGCGGGAACGCGCCGTGTACGTCAGCCGGGGCGACGAGGACCGCGTCAGCCAGGTCGACGAGTCCCTCGCGCACTACGGCTACGGCACGGAGCCGGATGAGGCGGACGGTCCGCAGGGTCGCACGGCAGCGCCGCAGCAGACCGCCGACCAGGGCAAGGCGCCGACGGCGAGGAAGCCGTCCACCAGGAAGGCGACGGCGCCGGCCACGCCCCCGCCGTCGGACCCCTCGACCGGGGACCAGACCGAGTCGCCGGCCGGGTGATCTGAGGTGGCCCACGAGTACGGCACGGTGGCCGACCTGAAGGAGCGGCTGGGTATCGAGGCCATCGACACCAGCCGGGACGCCCAGCTCACCCGGGCGCTCGGGGCCGCCACACGGAGCATCAACAAGACGTGCGGGCGCCGGTTCTGGCTCGACGACACCCCGACCGCGCGGGTGTTCCGCCTCGCCGGGAAGGTCGCGTGCGAGCCGGACGGCGACCTGCTCCTGGTCGACGACATCGGCGACGTCACCGACATGGTGGTGGAGACCGGCAACGGTTCGACCTGGACGGCCCTGAGCGACTACGAGACGCAGCCCGACAATGCGCTGGCCGACGGCAACCCGGTCACCGGCCTGCTCCGCAACGGGAGCTGGGGCATCTATACCAGCCGCGTACGGATCACCGCCCGGTTCGGCTGGCCGGCCGTCCCCGACGACATCGGCGAGGCCACGGCGATCCAGGCCTCCCGGCTCTTCAAGCGCAAGGACAGTCCGGAGGGCGTCATGGGCTCCGCCGAGTGGGGCGTGGTGCGGCTCTCGCGCCGTGACCCGGACGTGTGGAACCTGATCGAGCCCTACCTGCTGCCGGGCTTCGGATAAGGGGGGCGGCCGTGCAGATCTCACCAGTCCGTGACGCCATCGCGGTCGCGGCCGCCGCGGTGGTGCTGCCCGAGGGAATCGGCAGGCTGACGTGCTCCGGCTTCACCCCCGACGCGATCGTGGCCCCGCACTTCTTCGTCGCCGAGTACACGCAGGACTACGACAAGGCCATGCGCCGCTCGCTGGATGAGCTGGAGTTCACGTGCCGCGTGCTGGTCTCCCGAGCGGACGACCGGGCCGCACAGCGGATCCTCGACTCGATGCTGTCCGGCTCCGGCCCGGCCTCGCTCAAGGAAGCGATCGAGGCGGCCCGCGGCGCCCCGGGCGAGTACGCCCTCGGCGGCCTGGCCCACGACCTGCACGTGATGCGCGTGCAGGGCTACCGCTGGTACGAGCACGAAGGCACGCAGTACGTGGGCGCCGAGCTGATGGTCAAGGTCATCGGAGAGGGGAGCAGCTGATGCGCATCCGCATGCTGGTGCAGATGCCGCCCGGCGGCCTGCGCAACGGGCAGCCGTGGCCGGACGAGGGCGAGGAGACCGAGATCCCGACCGGGGAGGCCCTGCACCTGGTCGCCGCCGGCATCGCCGAGGAGATCGCCGAGCAGAGCGCGGCCCCGTCGCGGCGCCGGCCCAAGAAGACGACGGAGGGCGCCGGATGACCAAGTTCGTCCTGACCAACGTGCGGCTGTTCACCGTGGGCGTCGACCTCACCTCGGCGAGCAACAAGGTCGAACTGACCGCGAAGGTCGAGGAGAAGGAGACCACCAACTACGGCAGCCAGGCCTACAAGGAGCTCATCGGCGGCCTGGCGTCCGCCGAGTTCGCCTCCGAGGGCCAGTGGGAGGCCGGAGACCCGGGCAAGGTCGACGACGCCGCATGGGCGCAGCTCGGCGGGGTGGGGGCCTGGTCGGTCGGCCCGGTGGGCGCCGCGGTCGGGAACCTCGCCTACCTCACCAAGGTGCTGCGCTGCGACTACAAGCTCGGGGACGCGGTCGGTGAGGTCGCCCCCTGGACGAGCAGCGGCAAGGGATCGTGGCCGCTGGCCCGGGGCCAGTTCGCCCACCCGCCCGGCACCGCCAGGACGGCCACCGGCACCGGCACCGGACTGCAGCTCGGCGCGGTCGCCGCCGGCAAGCGAATGTACGCGGCGCTGCACGTCCTGTCGGTCGCCGGCACCGCCACGCCGACCGTCACCGCCCGCGTCGAGTCGTCCGTGGACAACACGTTCGCCTCGCCGACGACCCGGCTCACGCACACCGCGGCGACCGCGGCGGCCGGCGAGATCCTGCGCACCGACGGCACCGCCATCACCGATACCTGGTGGCGCACCGCCTGGACCATCACGGGCACCACGCCCTCTTTCATGTTCGCGACAACCCTAGGGATCTGGTGATCACCCATGCCCAAGATGGTCCTGCTCGCCGAGTACGTGGCGATCAACGGAACCGACCTGTCCACCTACAACAAGAAGGCCGAGCTCACGACGAAGGTCGAGGAGAAGGACGTCACGACCTACGGGAGCCTCGGCTGGAAGGAACTGCTCGGCGGTCTGAAGTCCGGTGAGCTCGCTCTGGACTTCCTCCAGGACGTCGCCGCCGCGGCCCTCGACTCGATCATGTGGCCGCTGCTGGGCACCGTGGTGACCTTCGAGGTCAGGGCGAGCAACGCCGTGGTCGGCACGTCGAACCCGAAGTACACCGGGAGCATCCTGATCAACGGCTGGAACCCGATCCAGGGCTCGGTCGGCGACGAGGCCTCGGTGGGCGTCAGCTACCCGACGTCGGGGGCCGTGCTCCGGGCCACGGCCTGATGGCCGGCGGCCCGCCGTTCGAGCTGCGGGCCACCCACGAGGGCCTCGACGCCCTGGCCCGGGCCCTGAAGGCCGAGGCCGACGGCAAGCAGCTGCGCAAGGAACTCGCCCAGAATCTCCGTGAGGCCCTCAAGCCCGGCGCCGACCAGGCCAAAGGGGCGATCATGGGCATGATCTCCCTCAACGGATCGCAGCCCGCGCTGCGCTCCGCCATCGCCAAGAAGATCCGGCCCGAGGTCAAGCTCGGCGGCCGCTGGACCGGCGCCCGGGTGAAGGCCTTCAAGACCAAGAACATCCGGGGATTCCCCAACGCGCCCAAGCGCACCAACTCCGCCCGCGGCTGGCGCCACCCCGTGTTCGGCAACACGAACGTCTGGGTGCAGCAGCGCGGCAAGTTGGAGTGGTTCGACAAGGCCTTCCGCGGCCGCGAGGGCATCTACAAGCAGGCCGTCCACGAGGCCATGGAAGACATGGCCCGGCGCATCGCCGACCGGGCCGGGAACGGGAACTGACCGTGTATCTGATCTACCAGCCCGAGGGCACCGAGGAACCGCAGAAGTTCCTGTACAAGCCGCAGAAACTCATGTCGCCCGAGCGCGAGGCACTGGAGCGGCGCTCCCGGCAGGACTTCGCCGACTTCACCAAGGCCGTCCTCAACGGCAACGCGCTCTGCCGGCGCGCTCTGCTGTGGGTGATGCTCAAGCGGCAGCACCCCACGCTGAAGTTCGAGGACGTCGACTTCGCCTGGGACGAGCTGAAGCTGGAGTACTCCAAGCAGGAGTACGAGCTGATGCGCGCCCAGATGCTCGCCAAGGGCAACGTCGACCCCGAGCAGCTGGAGCAGCTCGACGCGGAGATCGCCACCGCCGTCGACGAGCAGGCCACCGAGGGAAAAGCGCTGCCGCCGATCGCCGTCTGAGGCACCTGGGCAACGCCGCTCACCTCCTGGGCGTGCGGCCCTGGGAGTGGGACCTCATGACGGTCGAGCAGGCCGACCGGCTCCTCGACTGGCTGGACGACTACAAGCAGCAGCTCGACGACGCCGAGGCCAAGGCCCGCGGCTGAGACGACAACTGAACATCGGGGAGGTGATCCGCTGTGTCCTCGGACACCTCTCTCGTGTTCAACCTGGTGGCCCGCGACCAGACCAGCGAGGAACTCGGCTCACTCAAGGAGAAGTTCAGCTCCGCCGGTACGGCGATCGGCGCGGCCCTGGGCGTGGGCATGGGGGCCTCGCTCGTCTCGTCCCTCGACGTCGACGCCGCCAACGACAAGCTGGCGGCGCAGCTGGGCGTGGGCCAGGCCGAGGCCGCCAGGCTCGCGAAGGTCTCGGCGAACGTCTACAAGAACGCGTGGGGCGAGTCCACCGAGGACGTCAACGAGTCCATCCGCGGCGTGTATCAGAACATCGGTGACACCTCGAAGGCCGAGGGCGGCCTGGAGGGCGTCACGACCAAGGTGATCGCCCTGCGCGACACGTTCGACCAGGAGTCGGGCGGGATCACGGCGGCCGCCGGGCAGATGCTCAAGACCGGTCTGGCAGGCAACGTCGACGAGGCCATGGACATCATCACGGTCGGCTTCCAGAAGGGCATCGACAAGTCGGGCGACTTCCTGGACACGCTGAACGAGTACGGCGTGCAGTTCCACAGCCTGGGCCTGAGCGGGCAGATGGCCACCGGCCTGCTCTCCCAGGGCCTCAAGGGCGGCGCGAGAGACGCGGACCTGGTCGCCGACAGCCTCAAGGAATTCAACCTGCGGGCACGGGACCTCACGAGCACCGCACCGGCCGGATTCCAGGCCCTGGGCCTGAACGCCAAGCAGATGGCCGCCGACGTCGCCGAGGGCGGCCCCAAGGCCACCGCCGCGCTCCAGGCCACCCTCGACGCGCTGCGCAAGTACCCCGACGACTCGAAGAAGGCCTCGATCGCGGCGAACATCTTCGGGACCCAGTCCGAGGACATGCAGAAGGCGCTGGCCTCCCTCGACCCCGCGCACGCCGTGCAGGCCCTCGGCAAGGTGGGGGGCGCCGCCGACAAGATGGCGAAGACCGTGGGCGACAACCCCAAGGCGGCGCTGGAGTCCTTCCAGCGCACGGTGACGATGGCGACCACCCAGGCCGCCGGCCACTTCATCGACTTCGCGATGAAGAACCAGGCCCTGTTCAAGCCGCTCGCCGGGATCCTCGCCGGCGTCGCCGTGGCCGTCCTGGCGGTGTCCGTCGCCCAGAAGGTGTACGCCACCTACACGGCGATCGCCTCGGCCGCACAGACCGTGTGGAACGCCGAGATCTGGGCGTCGACGGCGGCCCTGCTGGCCAACCCCATGACGTGGATCGTGATCGGGATCATCGCCCTGATCGCCGTGATCGTGCTGGTCGCGACCAAGACCCACTTCTTCCAGGACGCGTGGGCGGCCATGTCGCACTACGTGTCCGTGGCCTGGAACTGGGCCGTCGGCATGATCAAGCAGGGGTGGGACCTGCTGGTCACGCTGTTCATGAACTTCACCCTGGTCGGGCTGATCATCGGGCACTGGACGCAGATCAAGGACGGCACGGTCGCCGTCTGGCACGCGGTGACCGGCTTCGTCATGGGCATCCCCGGCATGCTCGTCAGCTTCTTCCTGAACTGGACGCTGCCCGGGCTGATCATCAGCCACTGGACCAGCATCAAGAACGGCACCGTCAGCGTCGCCACCTCCATGGTCAACTGGGTGCGAGGCCTGCCCGGGCGCACGATCGACGCCCTGGCGGGATTCGGCGGCCGCCTCTCCTCCGCCGGCAGCTCCGCCTTCAACAGCTTCAAGAACGCCATCGTCAGCCGGGGCACCTCGGCGATCGACTGGGTCCGCGGCGTGCCCGCCCGTGCCCGCAACGCCCTGGGCAACCTGGGCGGCTACCTCTACAACAGCGGCCGCTCCCTGGTGAGCGGCTTCGTCAACGGCATCCGCTCCCTGGCCAGCGCGCCCGCCGACGCCGTCCACAGCATGCTGTCCAAGGCCCGCAACCTGCTGCCGTTCTCCCCGGCGAAGGAAGGCCCCTTCTCCGGCAAGGGCTGGACGCTGTACTCGGGGCAGAGCGTGATGACCGCGTTCGCCGAGGGCATCCAGGACCGGGCCGCCCTCGCCCAGGCGGCGCTCGCCGACGCGGTCGGCACCACGGCCGCCGGAGGCCTGCAGGCCATGACCACCGCGGCGGGCCGTCCCGCGCAGGCCGCGCCGATCATCACCGGCGGCGGCCGCCGCCCCGAGGTCCGGATCGTGTTCGAGGGCCGCGAGCCGTTCATGGACTGGCTCAAGGAACGCATCCGTATCCAGTACGGCGGCGACGTCACCAACCTCAACGAAGGGCGGTGACCGATGCCCACCCTGCCCCCGCCCCTGTGGGCCGACCTGTACCTGAACGGGGCCTGGACGTCGATCACCAACGACGTCTCCACCGAGGCCGCCGTCACTGTCACCCGCGGCCGCAGCAGCGAGCGGGACTCCGCCGGCCCCGCACAGGGCAACCTCCCGATCATCAACACGGCTGCCAAGTACTCCCGCCGCAACCCGAATTCGGCCCTGTTCGGGGACGTGGGACTCAACACCCCTGTCCGCTACGGGGTCACCGCGGGCTCTCCGTGGGTCCTGTGCGAGGGCACCGGTGTCACCGGTTCCTACCTGTCCACCCCGTCCGGCACCGGTCTGAACATCACCGGAGACCTCGAACTCCGCTGGGAACTGTCGTTCGACGACCCCAACCCCAACCAGTCCTTCGGGGCCCGCTGGGGTGCGTCGGGCAGCTGGTCGTGGATCGCCGGGCTGAACTCCAGCAGCACCAGGGACGGCCGGCCGTTCCTGGTGTGGTCACCGGACGGCACGACCAACCTCGGATTCCTGGCCACCGCGCCCCTTCCGGCGATGCCCGGGCAGCGGCTGGCGCTGCGCATTGTCCTGGACGTCGACAACGGCGCCGGCGGCAACACCCTGTCCTTCTACACCGCCAAGAGCATCGACGCACCCGACGAGTACTGGCAGATGCTCGGGACGCCCATCGTCACCCCGGGCACCACCGCGGTGTTCAACCCGGCCAGCCAGGACCTGTGGGTGGGCCGCGGGCAGGCCGGCGGCTGGAACTGCCTCGACGGCCGCCTGTTCCGCTTCCGGATGTACAGCGGCGGCACGCTCAAGGCCGACCTGGACGCGTCGACCGCGACTGTCGGCGGCAGCTCGTTCACCGACTCCAAGGGCCTCACCTGGACCCTGAACGGGGCTTGCTCGCTGACCAACAAGCAGCGGCTGTTCTACGGCGAGATCCCCTCCTGGAACCCTTCGGTGGACAAGTCCGGCCGTGAGCGGCGCATGGCCACCACACCGGCCGGCATCATGCAGCGGCTCGGCTCGGGCAACAAACTGCTGCGCTCCCCGCTGTTTAGGGAGATGACCAACGCGGGACGGTCGGGCATCGTCGCGTACTGGTCGTGCGAGGAGGTGTCCGGCTCCACGGTCGTCTCCTCCGGACTCGGCCAGGACCCGATGGCGATCTCCGGCACCGGCGTGCCCAGCTTCGGCAGCTACAGCGGCCTCGCCGGGTCTGATCCGCTGCCGGACATGGCCACCTCGACGTTCACCGCGAACGTGGCCGCGTACACCGTCACCGGCGGCACGTCGCTGCGCGCCTGGATCGCGGTCCCCTCCGGCGGAGTCGGCGCGCAGGCCAACCTGCTGCGGCTCACCACCACCGGCACCGCCGCCGTGTGGGAACTGCTGCTGGAGACCGACGGCGACCTGACCATCAACTGCCGCGACGGGGGCGGCACTTCGCTGCTCGGCACCCGGGTCGACTTCAACACGAACGGGCAACTGATCGCCGTGGTGCTGGAGATGGCCCAGGACGGCGCCGACGTCGACTGGACGCTGCGCGTGGAGAACTACACCGGCGCCACCAGCATCAACGACACCATCCCCGGCTCGTCCACCTCCGGCACGATCACCTCGCGGACGGCCGGCCGCGTCACCCGGATCGTGGCCGGCACCGGCGGAGGCCTGTCCGGAGTCGCGCTCGGGCACCTGACACTGGCCAGCGCCCTGGCCGCCTACTCCCAGACCGCCAACGCGGCCCTGGGATGGCGCGGCGAGGGCGCCCGTGCACGCTTCAACCGGCTGTGCCGCGAGCAGAACGTGGCCGGAGGCGCCGGCATCGACACAACTACCCAGCCCTACATGGGCGCCCAGAAGAGCGGGAAGTTTCTCGACCTGCTGCGCGAGGTCGAGACCACCGACGGGGGGATCCTCGCCGAACGCCCCGACGGCCTGGGCCTGGGCCTCCGGGGCGCCTCCACGATGGGGGGCCAGCAGCCCGCCCTCGTCCTCAACTGGACGGCCGGCCTGATCGACGCCGTCACCCCCAAGGACGACGACAAGGCGGCCTTCAACGAGGTCACCGCCCGTCGGATCGACGGGAGCGAGTACACGTACACGTTGGACACCGGCGTCAACTCCGTCGCGGACATCGGCCTGTACGACACCTCGGTGGACCTGTCCCTGTACTCGGACACCGCGCTGCCCTCGCAGGCCTACCGGCGCGTGCAGCTCGCCACCGTCGACGAGATGCGCTGGCCGCTGATCTCGCTGTCCCTGGCCAACCCGCGGGTGTTCGCGATGATCGACAAGATCTACGGCGTGGACGTCGGCGACCTGATCCGCCTCACGAATCTGCCCGCGGACTACGGGGCCGGGTACGTCGACCTCATCGTCGTAGGCATCCAGGACGCCGAGGGGCCCCAGGACTGGTCCCGCAGCTTTGTGTGCGTGCCGGGGGAACCGTGGAACGCCCGCAACGCCGCCTGGGCGACCGTGGTGTACGAGGACTTCGAGGACACCACCTACGCGGTCACGATCACCAACGGCGGCACGCTGCCGTGGACGCGGACGGGCGTCCACTTCAACACCGGCGCCTGGTCGCTGCGTTCGGGGGCGATCAGCAACAACCAGACGAGCGTCGCCACGGTCACGGTCCCGTCCGGCGCGGTGTCGCTGACGTTCTGGTACCGCACCTCGTCCGAGGCCGCGGGCTCCGGGTTCCTCGGCGACCGGCTCACCGTCACCGTCGACGGGGTCCAGGTCCTCCTCGCCCAGGGCGAGACCGACTGGACACCGCTCACCGTGGACGTCACCGGCAAGGCCGCCGTGGCCTTCACCTACACGAAGGACAACTCGTCCGCCTCCGGCGAGGACGCCGTCAACATCGACGACCTCACCTTCGTCCTCACCACTGCGCTGGCTGCCGTGGCCCGCGCGGACACCGGCGGCTGCCACCTCGCCGCCGACCTCACCACCACGCAGACCTCGGTATCCGTCCTGACCACGGGCGTGTGCAGGTGGGTGGACTTCGCCGGCTTCCCCACCGACTTCCCCTTCGACGTCGAGGTGGGGGGCGAGGTCATGCGGGTCATCTACTGCACCGGCACGACCCTCACCCAGACGTTCACCGTGACCCGCAGCATCAACGGCGTCGTCAAATCCCACAGCACGGGCGACGGCGTCGGCCTGGCCCATCCCAGCTACGCCGCATAGGAGGCACCGATGGCCTGGTACGCCGGGATGAAGATCACCGCGGACCGCCTCAAGTACGGGTCCCCGTTCGTCGTCGCACAGGCGGCACTGACCTCGAACAGTGGCAACATCACCAGCGCGACCGAGGTCACGGTCCTCACCACCCCGTCCGCGACGTTCGAGGTGGGCCGCGCCTACCGAATCGAGTACCACGGACTGCTCCAGCACGGCACCGTGTCGATCACCGACCTCTGCTATCTGCGCTTCCGCCGCACCACCGGATCCGCTCTCATCCGCAACATCCAGGCGGTGCCCATCACCAACAAAACCACCGCCAGCCGCAACAACCCCGTCGACGTCGCGACCATCGTCACCCCCGCCACCGCGATCACCGACACCATCTACATGACCGGCTCCTACGACACCGGCAGCACCGCCACGTTCATGTTCGCCGGAACCTCCGGAACCCCCGGACTGCTCACCGTCTACGACGTCGGAGCCGCCTCCGACTACCCCGGCATCGCGACGTTCTCCTGAGCCCCGTTCCCGCCCGTCCCGTACGCCCCGAGCCGACCGGCCCGGGGCTCTGTCATGTCAGGAGTCCCTATGGCCATGCCCACCACCCTGGAATTCGCCGAGACCGCCTACACCGCCTACGGCGAATCGACGGGTCTGCGCACCCACGACGGCGGACCCATGCCCGACTGGGACGAGCTCACCGACCGAACCCGTCTCGCGTGGACGCAGGCCGCGGGCGCCGTCGCCCTGGCCGCGGTCGCCGGCCTGACCGGTGTGCCGACGGGCGGCACCGGGCCGGATGTCGGTGACGTCGTCCTGGTCCCGGTCGTCCCCGACGAGAACAACGGGGCCGCCGTGGCGCCGGCGATCGTCACCCGCGTCTGGAGCAGGAGCACCGTCAACGTCCGCGTCCTGGGAGACGGCAACGCCATCACGTGGCGGACCTCCCTCACCTACGTCGAGAGCCTCGACAGCGCGCTGCCGGGTGCCGCGGTGTGGACCTGGACGGGAGGCGAGAGCTGATGGCGACTTCCCGCGGCATGGACGTGTCCGCCTACCAGCCCGCCCAGGACTGGACCGCCCTGCGCAATGACGGCCTGGTCTTCGCGTTCGCCAAAGCGTCCGAGGGCCAGCACTCCCGCGACGCGAAATTCGACGTCCACATCGCCGGCATCACCAAGGCCGGCCTGATCCCGGGCGCGTACCACTTCGCGTGGCCCAACCAGTCCGTCGCGGCCGAGGCAGCAAACTACATCTCGGCCGTCAAGCCGTACGCCAAAGCCGGGTTCACGCACTGGCTCGACCTTGAGCGGTACTCCGACGGCCGCAACTACAGCGGACGGACCGCCGCTCAGATCAAGGCCTGGGCCACGGCGTGGATCGCCGCGGTGAAGACCGCGTTCCCCGGCCAGGCCGTCGGCATCTACACCAGCGCCTCCGACCTAGCGGCCGGGCACGTGCCCGACGGCGTCCCGCTCTGGTACCCCGCCTACCCCTGGGGCCCGGCCGCCTACAGCAAGGCCGAGGCCGCCACGCAGCCCAAGCCCAGCGGGCGTACCCCGCTGATCTGGCAGTTCACCAGCCAGCCCGTTGACCGCTCCATCGCCTACCTGTCCGAGGCCGCGCTCCGCGCCTGGGCGGGGAGCGACACCACCGAGGAGGACGACATGGACCTACAGGACAAGATCCTTCTGGGGGACTGGATCCCCAAGACGTGGCCCAAGGACACGGGCCTCGCCGACAAGCAGATCACCGTCAACACCGCGATCGGCTCCGGCTACGCCCACGCCCGCCGCGCCGCCGACAACACCACCGCGATCCTCGCGCAGCTCGGCGCGCAGCAGGCCACCATCGCCAAGCTCGTCGACGCCATCGGATCGGGCGGCGGGCTCACCGCCGCCGAGGTCCAGGCCGCCGCCGAGGCCGGCGCCAAGGCCGCACTCGCCACCCTCGGCGACAAGCTGCAGGAGGACTGAGCCGTGAAGGACACCACGAAGCGCACGCTGCGTACGGTCCTGCAGACCACGGTCGGTGTCGCCGTCGTACTGCCCGGGATCGTCGACGCCTCCGGCATCCCCGCATCCCTGCCGTGGGTGGCGGGCGCGCTCGCGGTCGCCGGCGGACTCTCCCGCGTCATGGCCCTGCCGAGCGTCCAGGCCCTACTCCCGGGCTGGCTGCGGACCGACACCACGGCGAGCAGGCAATGACCGTCCCCGAGGCCTCCGCCACGGTCGCGGTCGAGCTGGAGCGGCTCCGCGGCACGGTCGCGACCGGGTTCGCCCGCGTCGAGGGCTCGCTGTCCGTCCTCGTCGAGCGGTCGGACCGCAACGAGCGGGATGTCCAGCAGTTGCGTATGGACACCGCGCAGGACCTCGGCGAACTCCGCGCCGATGTCGAGTCCTTGAAGCGGGCCCGGTGGCCACTGCCCGCGATCGGCGCCCTCACCGGCATCGCCGGGGCGGCCGCGGGCTTCCTGGCTCTGTTCGCCCGCTAGCCTGTCGGCCGATTCCCGCCAAGAGGAAGTGATCCATCATGCCCACCACGGTTACCGGGCTTCTGCTGCTTGTGGTCCTGCTTCTGCCCGGCCTGGCCTACGCGGTGGTCCGGGAGCGGCAGGGCACCGAACGCGGGGTGTCGTCATTCAGGGAAACAGGTGCCGTCGTCTTCGCCAGCATCATCAGCGAGATCGTGGTTCTCGGTTTCTTCGCCATGGTACGAAGCCTGTGGCCCCGGGCGACGCCCGATATCGGCCGCCTGATCCGTGAGGGCAGCACCTACGCGAGGGCGCACTACGCCTCGCTGGCACTGTGGTCCGTGGCGTTGCTGCTGCTCGCCACCGCTCTTGCCGGTCTGGCCGCGTGCGCACCGGCTCTCGCGGCACGGGTCCGGCGGCCACGGTGGCTTGCGGCGTGGATCGCGGGACGGGCACCCGGATGGCGCCACCCCTCGACCACGTCGGCATGGTGGGTCATGTTCGAGAGGTGGTATCCCGGCGAGAATGCCCATGTGGGCTGCGTCCTTGAGGACGGCTCCTACGTGGAGGGTCGCCAGGCGTCTTTCAATATCAACGCCGATGATTCACCCGACCGGGATCTCATCTTGATCGAGCCCCTCCGGTACCGGCCGCCAGGGGCGGCCGCCGCCGCACCCTACCCGGCGGGCGCTGTCTGTATCTCCGCCCGCCGGATAGTGGCGATGTTCGTCAGCTATCCCCCTGCTGGGGCGGGGCCGGGGGCGGCGGCGGGACAGGGACCCGGTTCGGCTGCAACGTAGTCTTCTGGCCCCGCTTTTCCAGGTCCGCTGTCATCACAACCTCGATGCGGGAGCGCTGCTCCCCGCCAGAGTTTGTAGACTCGGCCACGTCGGTCTCCTCTTCAGGCCGTCCGCGCCCCGAGATCATGTCAGTGATCGTCGGGGCCTTACGCTGCGTCAGCCTACCCGCCGCCGCCTCGCACGCTGATACGACGATGCCCTCCTGTACGGCCCAACACGGGCCGTACAGGAGGGCATCGTCGCGCGTCCTGGGGTCGGTAGCCTCATGGCATGGCTGACTACTTGACCGTCTCCACCGCTACCGAGACCCGCGAGCAGGCCGTCGCACTCGCCCAGTCCGCGGTTCGGGCCCGGCTCGCAGCCGGGGCCCAGATCATTGGGCCGGTGACGTCTGTGTTCTGGCATGCCGGAGAGTTCGGCACCAGTGAGGAATACCAGTTGCTCCTCAAGACGAGCGGCCGCCGATACCCCGAACTGGAGGCACACCTCGTCGAGCATCACCCGTGGGGAAGCCCCGAGGTGTGCGCCACCGAGATCGTCCATGGAGCCGCCTCATGCCTGGACTGGATTGATCGCTCGACCGCCGACTAGGCCGTCCGCTCCACCGGCCGCCACGAGCCGTGCTGGGGGCATCTCGCGTGCGCCCGGGCGCTCAGCCGTCGAGCGGCTCCGCTCCGTGCGCTGCAGCGATGGCGTCGATACGGCGTGCGAGGTCGAAGTCCGCCTCGGTCAGTTTGTGGCCGGCATCGTGGGTGGTGATCCCGAACCGGACCTTCCCCCAACGCAGATCGATGTCCGCGTGGTGACTGATCAGCCGCTCAACATCAGCCACGTGCACGATCATCGCCACACCACCGTGATACCGGATGCCGAACGCGCGAGTGATCTCGTCTCCCTCGCGGCGCCACCCCGGCACGCCTTCCAGCGCGATCACGATCTCGTCCTCGGTCAACGGCACCGGTGCGTTTGCCACGCGTCAGCTCTCCTCGGTCACGGGCGGCCAGGACCCCGACGAGGTCCCTGCCGGACCGGGCTTCTGCCACGGCCATCGCCCGCTGTATAGCCCACCACGGACCGTACAGGGGGCATCGTCGTGTCTGGGGTCAGTGCAGTGACTCGATGGCCCTGATGATCAGCTCACGCGCCCCGGCGCCGTACACGGCCATGCTCCGTAGTTCCTCGAACGCCTTGATGTAGAGGGCGATCTCGGACGGCTGCGTGAGCTGAACGCGGGCCGCCAGGAGCTCCACCGAGACGAGGGATTCGTCGTACACGTGGAACACCTCTTGCGGCCACATGGGGCGCTCCGGAACGGCGCTGGGGATGATGCCTAGTGATACTTGCGGCAGTGCCCCAGCGGTCAGCAGATAGCCAAGCTGAGCCGCCATCGCGTCCGCGTCCCCCAACTGGTAGCGGAGCACCGGCTCTTCGATGACCATCGTGAACTGATGCCCGGGCTCGTGGATGATCCGAGACCGTTCGAGCCGCGCGGCGACCGCTTCCGTCACGTCATTGGGGATATCCCGGAAGCGGCTGATCGTGGTCATCAGCCCGCGCGCGTACCCGTCGGTCTGCAGGAGCCCCGGCACCATCGTGGGCGAGTAGACCCGGAACACCTGCGTCGACTTGAACAGCGGCACGTAGCTGTTCTGCAGCTGCTTCAGCCCGGTACGGGCCTTGCGCCGCCACTCCACGTACATGGACTCGGCGGTGCGGGACTGGGCGATGATGTCGTCCGCTTGGCCGGCCGCCCCGCAGGCTTCGCACCAGCGGCGGATGTCGTCGGCTGAGGGCGGTGTGCGAGCGCCCTCGATCCTGTACGTCTTCGGGTGGGACCAGCCACAGCGTGTGGCCAGCTCAGGCCCGGAGATCCCAGCATCGGCACGGAGTTCCTTCAGGCGGTGCGCGACGGCTGCGCGCGCGGCCTGCGCCGACGAGGACGGGGAGATGGGCATGAGCTGGCCGTGCACCTTCCGTGCTAGCTGATCTTGTAGTTGTCGTGGGAGAGGCCGCGATCCCACACCGCTTCGAAGGCATCGGCACACAGCTTCGCCACGGCCGGATCCTCGCTGATCTCCCCGCCTGCCGAGGCGCCGTCTCCGGTGAAGTGGTTCCACCGGATCAGACGGCCGTCGATCAGCCAGAAGTCGTTGCCGGGCAGCGAGATGTCCGAGGCCTGCCGACGGGGTAGCCAGCGGACCTGTTCGCCCGCGGCAACGTTGGTGAAGGTAGAGCTGTGCAGGAAGCGGGTGTACTCGCTGACCGGTTCGGACACGATGCGGGCCCGGCGCACGACGACGCCGCGGCCCACGGTCCCTTGGACCAGGTCGAGCCACGGCCTCCACCAGGACGCCCGGTCCGCCGGGTCATGGCGGAACCCCGCCCTCCAATCGGCGAATGGGCCCCTCTCGTAGTCGACGGCGTAGCTGTCCCGCATCTCAAGGTGGACGGCCGTACTCGTTGCGGAGCCGAGGAGTTCAGGAAACGTCGGCACGCTCGACGGCATCGCAAGCCTCCCTGATCATCGACACCATTCTGACGGGGATACGGATCACACCCTCGTGCTCCGGGATGCCCACCGCGTGGCCGGGAATCTCGAACCGTGCGCACTCCGCTTCGAGCTCGGGGCCCGGCTTCCATCCTTGGAGCACGAGTTCCTTCGCCTCTTGGTCGACCCACACGGTGGGGCTTTCGCCGTCGCCTGTGTTGGGGTCGATCCCGATGAACTGTAGGTCCACGGTTGTCTCCACTGCTCGTTGTGTTCAGGGATGTACACCACCGTCGTGCGGCATTGTCGGCAGGTCAAGACCGCAAACAAGACGTGTGTTCATTGGTGCACATTCCTGGCAGCGGCTCTGTTCACGCTCCTAGCGTCGGGAGATGCGACGAAACCCCGGCGAGGCGGTGGAGCCTCCCGGGGCATGGCCAACGCTGCTGAGGAGCGCGACGTGCACGAGACTACGCAGACCGACACTGCTCCGCCTACCCCCGCCGTAGGCGCGGTGGGGACCACCGACACCAGTCGGCCGGTACTGCGTGCCGTGGAGCCCGCAGCCGTCCACAGCAGCGCCGAAAGGCGGTTGGCGGTCGAGCAGTGGCTTCTCTCGTCGGTTCCGGGGGGTCGTGACCGGGCTCGGATGGAGTGGCAGGAACACGCGGTGACGATGCTGCCGCCGGGCACTCTGTTCTCAGCTGTCCGGCTGCCGGGAGACTTGGTGCTCGCTGCGGCCTGCAGCAGCTGGAACCCGGAGGTGATTGACCCGTTCCTCGACGAGACGCTCGAGGGCGGTCCGGTCATCTGCGATCTGCACCAACGCCGGTACTACGTCCTCGTCCCCGCCAGCATGCCGGCCACGTGGACGCAGGCGGCCGAGGAATGGCGCCCGCTGGGCGTCGAGTGCCTGGGCCGCGGAACCATCATCGGCGTGCCCCGGGTGGACGTCACCGAGTCCACGGTCCAGGGGATCGAGTCGTATTGGTCGGTGCCGATGTCCTCGGCCGCGATGCTGTGCTCACCCCTGCACGTCGCCCGGCTGATCGCGGCCGGCGTGCAACGGCTGGGCATCGGCGGTGAGGTGTGACCGCGCACCCCGACCGCACGGACGAGTCCGGCGGCGCCGTCGCCGGCAGTGCCGAGCACTGGCTGCTGGCCGCCCTCGACGCGAAGGACCGCGACGCCGCCCGTACGCGGTGGCGGACCGGCGAGTGCGTCCTGATGCCGCTCGGGCGTCTGTTCAGCGCCGTACGACTGCCTCAGGAACTGGTCCTCGGTCACATCGGCAGCCAGTGGGACCCGGCCGCCGCCGACCAGATCGTTGCCCAGGCGTTCGATGGCGGCCCGGTCATCTGTGACCCGTGCCGGATCGCCCGCTGGTACGCCCTGGTCCCCGCCGCGACGGCGGTGTGGCACACGGACCATGACGACTGGCGCGCCGCAGGTGTCTTCACTCTGGGCCTCGGGAACTACATCAGCGTCCCGCCCGTGGACGCGACCTCGTACGACCCGCGCACGGAGGCGCCGTACTGGTCGATGCCGGTGACGCTGCCTGGTGCTCTGTGCGAGCCCGGACACGTCGACCGGCTGATCACCACCACCCCCGACCGCCTCGCCCGCGCGGCACAGTCATGACCGGCGCCGACGTCCTGCTGTTGCCGGGCGAGCCGGACCCCAGCGTCGTGCGACTGATGATCTTCGAGGTGCCCGCCGCGCGTGCCCTGACCCGGCGGCAGAACAATGGCGACGAGTGCGTCTGGTGCAGTGCCGCCGAGGGCCTGCCGCCCCTCTGCGGCCCCTCCGCCTGGAGGCCGCACGGGTGCGCGCCCTGCCGGCAGATCCGGGTCACGTACCTGCGCGCCTACCTGGCCTGGAAGGGACACGCGCAGGACTGCGAGCCGTGCCGCACCGAGTGGTGCCCGGATGGCTGGGGGCTGGCCCTCGCGCACGGAATCGCCTACGAGGTCGCTGGGAAGGAGGAGCCGGTCTACTGCGCATGCGGGTGCCCTCTCTCGCGCACGTCGCGCAGGCTCCGGCCCTACGTCACGGACTGTCTCACCGGCCCGCGCTACAGCCACACCGGCCCCTGCACCAACCCCGGAGCGCCGGCCTCAGCCGACGAGGGGACACGTCGGTGACCAGACGCGAACGCGGAAAGATCATCTTGTACGTCGCCGTGCTCCTCGTGCTGCTGGCTGCGGTGGCCTGGGGAATCGCCGAGTCCGGGACGTCGTGCTGAACTATGTCTCAAATCATCTATGGGGACGCCCACCTTCCACGCCTCGGCGATCGTGTCGATGCTGGTGGTGGCGCTGGTGACCGTGTGTGTTCGGTTACACCATGATCCCTAAAAATTATCCGCTTGCCGCCTGACCAGCACGAACTTCAAGGCCCCTGCCCCCGGCGGAGGGCTTCGTCATGGGAGAAACCATGTCCGAGCGCGCCTGGACGGCCGATCTGCGCGGAACCTTGGAGGCCGTCACCGAGCGAGCCGCGGTCAGCGGCGCCAGCCTCACCGAGGCCGGGATGGATCTCGTCCTGGTCCACATTGAGGCCGCCTACCAGCGCGGCCTCATGGCCGGGCGCAGCCAGTCCGGCTACGCCGCCCGCCGCACGACGACGGAGGAGGGCTGATGGTCTGCCCGTTCTGCAAGAGGGCCTATCCCTGCATCCGTCCTCCCCGGAGGAGGCCGTGGACCTGCCGATCGCACACAAGGTGATCATCCTGGCCGCCCTCGTGGCGGCCTTCGTCATGAACGGAGTGCCGCATTGGCGGATCCGATCAAGTGCCTCAAGAAGGCGCTCCCGAGCCGTGGTCGGCTTCCGGCCCCAGGAACCGACCCATACGGGAACTTCCCGACCTCCTGCCGCCAGTGCTCCATCGCGCGCGCGGATCGCCTGAGCCCCTCCGGGCGTGGCGGCGACGTCGTACTCCCGGGCCGCAACGGTACGCAGGGTGCCGGTCTCGTACGGGGCGAGGGTCTGGTCGAGATTGCCGACGGTGTCCTCGATATCCGGCGCGGTGCCTGAGAGGTCGACGAACAGCCAGCCGCCCCAGCGGGCGCAGCGCACCGGGACGAGGCCAAGGTCGTCCGGGTCGGCGGAGTCGAAGCGGGGTGCGTTGCGCAGTGATCCGTCGAGACGGTAGACCCACGCGTGGTAGGCGCACCAGATGGTGCTCCTGCGGACCTCGCACCCGGGTTGGACGAGCTCGTGCCCGCGGTGACGGCAGGAATTGAGGAAGGCCCGTGGCTCTCCGGTGGCGTCCCTCACCAACAGGACTCCGACGCCAGCCACCTGCTCGGTGCGCTGGGAGCCCGGCTCGGCCAGCCGGCTTTCCCTACCGACACATACCCAGTCGGCTCGCCACAGTCTGCGTCCTTCCCACGCGAAGACCGAGTGACTCGTATACGCCTCGCCCGGAAGTCCACGGTCGTCCCCGCACGACAGCATGACCGGCTTGCTGGCGACCTCGATGCCACCATCATCACGTCCGCGTCCAAGAAGACCGGGGCAGCGGTCACCTTCAAAAAGACGTTCGGGTTTCATCCGCTGGCCCGCGCGTGCGCGAACACCACCGAATCACTGTCGATGCTCCTGCGTCCGGGGAATGCCGGAGCAAACACGGTGGCCGACCACATCACGGTGCTCACCGACGCCCTCGTCCAGATCCCCGGCTCCTCGGCCGCGAAGATCCTCGTCCGGGTGGACGGGGCCGGGGCCACCCACGGACTGCTCGAACACCTCGAAGCGCTGAACACGACGCGGCGCACGGTCCGTTACACGGTCGGCTGGAAGATCACCGAAGAGGACGAGAAGGCCATCGCAAAGCTGCCCGAGGCCGCCTGGGAGACCTCCATGGTGGACCGGCGCAGCCATCGGCTGTCGGATCCCCTGGCTGGGGCGGATCCAAGGTTGATCGACGCGATCGTCGCCCAGTACAACGTGACCGAGGCGGAAGACTCGACCGGCAGTCTGAACCGGCTGCGTCGCCGAGTGGAGCGCCGCCTGGTCGACACCAATGGGTCGGGCGCGGTGAAAATGCCGGCGTCCAAGACGTTCAACCGGTACGTCGCCGCTCTCCTGCCCGGCCGCTACACCACTGGGCCGGCCACGACACGGCAGTCGGTGGCGAACCGGCCGGGCGGCCACTACCAGCCGATCACCGCCGGCCGTCCCGGTGAACTGGTGATGATCGACACCAGCTGGCTGGACGTACGTGCTTATGACCCGGTTGAGGACGTCGTCTTTTCGGCGGATCTCAACATCGCGATCGACGTGTGCACCCGCAGCCTGCTGGGATGGCGTCTGGTGCCCAAGGGAACGAAGGGCGTGGATGCGGGACTGGTGATCGCGGATGCCATGATGCCGGAACCGATGCGTCCCGGATGGCCGGACGGGCTGCGCCACCGCATGCTGCGCCTGCCGTGCGAGCCCAAGCTCGCGCAGGACGAGCGGTTCGCGGCTGCTGCGGCCCGTCCTGTGGTGTTTCCCGAGAAGATCGTGATCGACCACGGCAAGGCGTTCGCCTCTCAGGCGGTGAAAAACGTGTGCCGCCGCTACGGGATCACCATCCAGGACACCCGGAAGTACCGGCCCACCGACAAGCCGCAGGTCGAGTCCGCTTTCAAGACCATCAGAACCCAGTTCTCCGAGCACATCGCCGGCTACAAGGGCAACCACGTGGTGCACCGCGGCCGGGATGTCGACTCGACCGCCCGGTGGACGATCGAGGAACTGGAAGAGTTCTTCGCGGAGTACGTCGTCTCCGTCTACCAGCGCCGCCGCCACACAGGGCTGGTGCTGCCAGGGTTCCCGGAGATCACCCTGTCGCCGAACGACGCCTACCGGCTGGCGGTGCACCGCTGCGGCTTCATCGCCGCCCCGCGCGATCCCAACCTGTTCCTGGAGCTACTGCCGATCCACTGGTGCGGCATTCACAACCGCCGTATCCAGAAGGACTACCTGTACTACAGCGCGCCCATCACGGGCACCTACAACGGGTCCAAGTCCCCCTACGCGCACGCCACGGGCGCCTGGCCTGTCCGCTATGACCCACGGGACATGACACAGGTGTACCTCCATGACCCCTATACCGGTGTCTGGCACACGCTGCGGTGGACCCACGCGCTGACCGGGCTCGAGCCGTTCACGGACATCACCCTGCGCCAGGTCAAGCAGGAACTGCGTGAACGAGGCCGCGACCCACAGGACCAGGAAGGCGTCCTGGACGCGTTGTTGGACCTGCAGAACCGCACGGATGCCGCCGAGGCGTCCACCGCCCGCTCCCGCCGGGCCCGGGCCCGGGACGCCGAGCGAGCCAGGGCTGCGGCGCGGGACAAATCTCGCACCGAACTGGTCGATTCCGCCGCCGATGTTCCGGTCAGGGATTCCCACCTGCGGGCCGTGCCAGCGCTGCCCGCGGACGACGAGGAAGAGGTCTCGATCGACTTCGATGCCCTGCCATCGTACGAAGTGTGGGGCGGTCGTCCAGACAAGGACGACGCACCGTGACGGCCCCACGACCGGAGGAGTCCGAAAGCCTGCACCCGGGCCTGGCCGAACCGCGCACCAAGGAGGACTGGTTCAACTACGTCTTCTACGAACCGCCACCCTGCCCCCGCCTCCCCCCGTACGACACCTACATGGCGATGGACAAAGAGGATCCTGAACGGCGTCGCCTGATCCACAGCCGCAACCGGTATCACAGCGCCTTGGTCCTGGCCTGGACCCCTGCCGTCAAATACTTCGAATCGGAGATCACGGAACTGCTGGCTGCCAATGAGATGGCTCCGCCCGGCGCCCGGCTCTCACTGCTAATCGACGGTCCGCCCACGGTCGGCAAGTCCACTCTGGCCAAGATGATCGGCCGGAAGGTCGAACAGGCTCTTCGCAAGGACTTCCCCGAACGGTTTGCCCCAGGGCGGGCGGGGGCTTACGTCCCTGTCGTCTACATCTCCCTCACGGACCAGGTCACCCCCAAGCAGATCTCCCTCGCGATCGCCCGCTACCTGAACGTCTCGATCAGCGGCTCCAAGGATGTCGTCGACGATCGCGTCCTGACCGCGCTCACGGCGTGCGGTACGCAGTTGCTCATCTTCGACGACCTCCATTTCCTGGACTGCTCCCACAAGGAGGGGCGGGCCTCCAACGACCACATCAAGTTCCTCGCCAACCACGCCGCCTGCACGATCATCGGCACCGGCGTCGACCTGGAGGAGAGCCCTCTGCTCAGCGAGGGACGTCCTACCGGACCCGTCAAGCGGAACACCCGCGTCAAGTCTCCGCCACGCAACGGCCCCAGGACCCAGACAGCCGGCCGGTTCAGCCGCCAGGAACTCACGCTCTTCACCCTGGACAGCGAAACCGAAATCCTGCAATGGGTCGGCGTCGTCAACTCCCTGGAGAACGCGCTGTGCTTGTACCGGCACGAAAAGGACAGCCTGACCCGTCGGCACTGGCGCTACCTTCACGATCGCACCAACGGCAGCATCGCCGGTCTCCACGCTCTCCTACGCCGCAGCCCTCTCTGTCATTCTTGGGTGAGTCAGGCATATTGGATGATTCGATGTATTGAGGGTGGAGAAGGAGTAGTGCCCAAGTGGCCAGCACCAACGACCACGGGACCCCTGATCCGCAGGTAGAGCCCCGTTCAGGCGGTCCGCGCCGGTATTCCGCGGAGTACAAGGCGAGGATCCTCGCCGAGTACGAGACGCTCGACAAGAAGGGCAAGGGAGCCCTCCTGCGCCGGGAGGGCTTGTACTCGTCGCTGATCGCGAACTGGCGGGAGCAGCGGGACGCGGGCGCGAAGGCCGCGCTGACCGCGCCGGCGGGGCGGCCGAAGGCCGATCCGCGGGACAAGGAGATCGCCCGTCTGGAGGCGAAGGTCACCCGGCTGGAGAACGAACTGGGCAAGGCCCAGACGGTGATCGAGGTCCAGTCAAAACTCTCGGCACTGCTGGACCAGTTCGCCACTGGCAGTGCGGCGAGCACGGGCGAGTCGAAGTAGCCATCTCCGGCAATGAGTTGGACCCGTCGCCGGACACCGAGGCGACGGCCGGCCAAGATCCTGTCGAAGTCGAAGTCGAAGTCGAAGTCGAAGCCGAAGCCGAGGAGGTGCGGGCCGGGTTCGAGCGGGCCCGGGTGGTGGCGCTGGAGGCGCTGGCAGGCGTGGTCGGCCGGGTGCGGGCATGCGCCGCGCTCGGGGTGAGCCGGGCGACGTACTACCGGCATCACCGTCAGTCCCCGGCGCCGCTGCGGCCGCACGGCGAGCGGCGTCCGCACCCGCGTTCGCTGTCGGCGGCCGAGCGGAAAAAGGTCTTGGATGTGCTGCACAGTGAGGAGTTCGCGGACACGGCTCCCGGCGAGATCTACGCGGTCCTGCTGGACCGGGGCACCTACCTGTGCTCGGAGTCGACGATGTACCGGCTGCTGCGCGAGCACGGTGAGGTCCGCGAACGGCGTCGGCAGGCCACCCACCCGCCGCGCAGGAAACCGGAGTTGGTCGCCGAGGGCCCGAACCGGGTCTGGTCGTGGGACATATCGAAGCTGAAGGGCCCGGTCAAGGGCAGCTACTACTGCCTCTACACGATCGTGGACATCTACAGCCGCTACACCGTCGGCTGGATGCTCGCCGGCCACGAGAACAAGGAACTGGCCGAGCAGTTCCTGTCCTCCACCATCGCCAAATACGTCATTGAACAAGGGCAGTTGACGATCCACTCCGACCGCGGCTCGCCCATGGTCGCCGAGAACGTCGCCCAGATGATGTCCAACCTCGGCGTCACCAAGTCGCACTCGCGCCCGAAAACCTCGAACGACAACCCCTTCAGCGAAAGCCAGTACAAAACCCTCAAATACCGCCATGACTATCCGGACCGGTTCGGGTGCATCGAGGACGCCCGCGCCTGGTGCGAGGACTTCTTCGACTGGTACAACCTGGCGCACCGGCACTCCGGGATAGCCATGCACACGCCCTTCGACGTCCACTTCGGCCTCGCCGACCAGCTCCGCGAGATGCGCGCCGACGTCCTGGCCTCCGTCTACGACCGGCACCCCGAACGCTTCGTCCGCAAGGCCCCCGAACCCCCGAAACTCCCCGGCACCGTCTGGATCAACAAGCCGACCGACCCGCGTCACCCCGACGCAGAGATCCCAGCTCAGGGATAGCCACAAGATCCTGACTCACCAAAATTGACAGGTTCCGATCGGCGGTGGCACGGCCACGGCGGTGTCTTGTCGTATCTGGACGATCCTCTACTCACCGCGGCCCTCATCAAGATCGCCACAGTGGGTGGTCTCGCCGCCTCTCAAGAGGTCTGCGCGCAGGTGGACATGGCCTCGTGGTCGACCGACGGCTTCCCTCGGACCACCGGCGTATCGCCGGTCAACCGCTTCGGTGGAACGTGCCGCGCCATCGCCTGCCTAGCCTGGGTACCACCCGGACAGGGCGTCGTAGCACATACAAAGGGCGGACCGTTGGTTCTGTGCCCCACGCACATCGATCACGCCACGTCGGACAGTTACCGCTCCCTGCCGCCTCCCGTCGCCGAGATACTCTCCCCACGGCCGTGACTCGCTAAAGTCCAATCCGCGTCGTACCAGTTCACTGTTCCGTCGACCAGGGGCACGGAGGCCGAGTCGTCCGACAGCACGGTGCCGGGCGGCGATGCATACGACGGCGGAGAGCGCGGCCGGCGACCCGCGTTCCAGCGTCCCCGCCGGCGGGGAATCGAAAGGCGGCCCTTGGATCTCGTGCACGGCGCGCGCGACGCTGCTCTCCGTCCTGTCGAGCATGCCGCCCATCGTCTCCCGTCTCACAGCGTCCTGGACAATCCCAGACGTGTCCCGCAGCAGGTCGCGTGACCCTGCATTGTGTGAGGCGTCTGCGGGTGTGAGTAGAGTGGAGACACGTCGCTGGATATGGACGGCATCCTCGTCCTTTGCAGGGATTGCTGGGATATCCGGCATCCGGAACCGACACACTTCGGCACGGTCTGACGACAGAAGTCGAGTGCCTCCGGCGGCGAACGTGCTCACCTGCTGGCGCTACGGCACTGAGCCTCACCGACCCGCCAGGTCCCGTCAGGCGTTGAAGCGGTACGACCCCGCCCGTGCCCGGTACACCTTGTAGGCGGCGCTGCCGGAGGTGTCGTCACGGATGTAGGCCACACCCCGGGGGGCGGTGACGGGCTTGTCCTGGGTGGGCACCCAGATCTCGGCCTCGGTGTTGTACGGAACCCTCACAGCGAGCTCGATCCTCCCGTCCGTACGCCGCCGCCACTCCGAAGAGACTGTGCCCCGTACCGTGTCGATCGAGGCGCCGACGTGGTCGAGAGTGGCGGGTGACAGGTCGGTGTCGTCGACGCTCGTCGGGACCTGGCTGTTGACCGCGACCGAGGGGACGTACGGGCGGATCCGCAGCGTCTCGTAGGCGGTTGAGGTCGGCCTGATGCCGGCCAGGCTCTGGTAGAACCAGGTCGCCACGTTGGAGCGGTAGTGGTGGTCGACCGAGAGGCGGTCGGTCCACTGTTCCCACAGCGAGGTGGCGCCCTTGGCGATCTGGTAGACGTAGCCGGGCACGCCGGTCTGGGTGACGGCCTTCAGCGCGATGTCCGTGTAGCCGTACTCGCTGAGGATGTTGAACTCGTATCGCGAGCCGTACATGTCGTTCTGGATGTGCTGGTCGGCGGCCGTGATGCGGTCGGCGAGCAGCTTCGCGAGCGCCTTCTTGTTCTGCGTGAGTGTCTTCGTGCCGGACAGGTAGCGGGGGTCGTCGCGGTTCAGGTCCGAGCCGGGTACCAGGTCGAAGGCGATGGCGAGCGTGTTCTCGCTGGAGATGCTGCCCTGCGTGAACCAACCCGAGGAGGCGTCCCAGTAGTCGGCGATGAACGCCTTGCGCAGGGTGCGCGCCAACTGGGCGTAGTGGACAGCCCGTTCGGTACGGCCCAGCCTCCGGCCCACCTCGTCCATGTAGTCACAGAAGTGGATGTAGAAGGCGAGACTGATGACGGCGTTGCTGCCGGGGGCCTCGGCACCGGAGTAGGCGCCGAGCGAGGCCTCGAACTTGTAGTCGTTCTCGGCGCTGAACAGCGTCTCGTAGTACTTCAGCAGCGTGTCCTGGTGGTCGTACAGCTCGGCGAAGAGGCTGCTGTTGCCGTAGTACGTGTACAGCTCCCTGGGGATGACGAAGTACGCCGAGTCCCAGGCCGGGACCGCCTTCCATGTGGCGTTCCAGCCGGGGGTGTGGTCGTAGCCGTATCCGCCCTTGGCGATCGGGACGAACATGGGCAGCTGGCCGGTGGAGATCTGGGTGTCCGGGAAGTGACGCAGGTAGTTGGTGAGAACCCCGTTGACGTCCCAGGTGAGGGATTCGGACTCGGAGCTGGCCATGGCGTCGCCGGTCCAGCCGTTTTTCTCGCGGGACGGGGTGTCCGTGGGCTTCTGCACGAGGTTGTTCTGCTCGGCCCACTCCAGGTTGCGCTGGAGACGGTTGAGGAGGGCGTTGTCGGTGGTGAAGGTGCCGGTGCGGGCGAAGCCGGAGCGGGCGACGCCGACGGTCAGGACGTCCGCGTCCCGGGTGAGGTCGAGGGGTCGGCCGAGAACGGCCTCGAGGTTCATGACCTCCAGGTAGCGGAAGCCGAAGTGGCTGAACTGCTGTTCCCAGGTCTGCGTCGACCGGCGGCCCAACGTGTAGTAATGCGTCTGGAGATTGGCGTCGTGCTGGAAGTTCTCCTCCTCCACGGAGAAGGGGGAGGCGGCCGTGCCGTCGCCGCCGGTGACGCGGTTGCCACCCCGGATACGGAGGGTGAGGCCCTCCTTGTCGGAGCGGACGCCGGTGAGGGACAACCGGACGAGGCCGGTCATGATCTGGCCGTAGTCCAGGACCCAGACGCCCGAGCCGGGTGCCGTCTCGGTGAGCGATATCGGGCGCAGGGTCTGGTTGACCAGCACCGGTTCCGCCTCGTGGGCACGTACGGCTGCCGGGCGGAAGCCGTCGGGGACCGTCGTGGCGGGGAGTGCGCCGTGGTACTCGGGGTTCGGTCCGGAGCAACTGCCCGGCGGGATCAGCACGGTGGCCGGACGCCAGTCGCGGCCGGTGCGGTGGCCGGCCGAGCGCCAGTCCCCCAAGTCGTCGACGCGGCGGGCGTCGTACTTCTCGCCCGAGTAGACCGAGTCGAAGGTCGTGGGCCCGTCCGTGGTGAGCCAGTCCTTGTCGGTGACGAGGGTGGTGGCGGAGCCGTCGGCGTACGTCACGACGAGCTTCGCGCGCAGGCGGGGCGCGCCGATGTAGGGGGCGAGCTGCCAGTACCACTCCTGAGGGGTCGTCACCCCGTACCAGCCACGGCCGAGTTCGGCGGCGACGACGTTCTCGCGGCCGTTCCGGAGCAGTGCGGTGACGTCGAAGGTGTCGTACAGGACGGTGCGGTCGTAGGTGCTCTGGTCCGTCAGAAGGCGGGGCACGTTGGTGCGGTCCTGGGTCGCCCGTTCGCCGTCGACGGTGATGGGGTCACCGTTGACGGTGAAGGTGACGTTGCCGGCGGCGCTCAGGTGCAGGCGGGCCTTGGAGACACGACGGCCGCGGGGCAGGGTGAAGGCGCGACGCAGCAGGGGTGCCGGGTTGGCGATGGGGAGAATCGCGTTCTTAGCGGGGATGAAAGGGTTCTTCGGCGGGAAGGTCAGACCGGAGAGCGTGCCGATACCGGACTCGAACGGATTGGCCCCGGTGGTGAGGTCGACGGCGAAGTCGGGGGCGCCGGTGCCGGCCACCTTGACGTTGCGGATGGTGGCGCTGGTGCCCCCGGCGAAGCCGAAACTTCCGTGGCGGCGGATCTGGTCGCCGGTGAGAACGCGACTGTCGACCTCGACGCCGTTGACCGTGGTGGTGACGGTGAGGCCCACGGCCTTGACCTCGACGGTGTGGTCGCGGGTGGCCCAGGTGTCCTTGGTCAGGCCGGTCGAGGCGGGGAGAGCAACCGTCGCGACGGGGACGGTGCGGGTGCCCGAGACGATGGGGTTGGTCTCGCTCTGGCGGTCGTAGTGGTTCACGCCCCACTCCGGCTCGGAGGTGCCGTCGTCGATCCAGGTGTTGCCGGCGTAGTGGCGGGTCGCCATGACGAGCTGCATGTCGTCACCGCTCTGCCTGAGGGTCCAGTTCAGGCCTTCGCCCCAGGTCTTGCCGATGGGCTCGGCGCGCAACAGCAGAGCCAGGCCGGCGGTGGGATCTGCGCCGCCACGGAAGACGACCGTCGCGGTGAGGTCCCGCCAGTCGTGGTCCTGGGGCTGGCGCCCGCCGATCCACCGCGCACCGGACCAGTCCTTCTCGCCCTTCAGTAGCCCGGTCTCCCACCTCGCGGGCTCACTCCACCGGCCGGGGGTGCCCTTCTCGTCCCAGGTCCGCACCCGCCAGAAATACGCCCGCTCTGACGTCAGAGCCCCGCCCCCGTAGGCGACTCCGGTACTGGTGGGGCTCGCCACCTTGCCGCTGCGCCAGACGTCCGCGCTGCCGGGGCCGGTGCCGACCTGGATCTCGTACGCGCTCTGCCTGGCGACCGGGGGCACCCAACTGAAGGCTGGCTCGGTCTCGGCGCCCAGCGGCTCGGTGCGGGAGTTGACCTGCAGCCCGGCCGGTGCCGCCACCCGTCCGCCCGCCGCCTGGGCATGCGGCGCGGCGGCGAGCGGGAGGGAGGCTCCGGCCGCCGCCGCGGTCATGATGTCGATCATGTGCCGACGGCTCAGGGCACTTCTGTTGTCCTCGTCCACGGATCGTTCCTTTCGTGAGCAGAAAGCACTGAAACGATTCAATACCTTCCAAGTGGAAAGCTTACGAATGGCGCGGGCGAAGCACAATGGTTTGTTTCAGTCCGGTTTCGAGAGTCACGTCCGCGACCATTCCGATCCCTTCCGGCCTCCACTACGGCGAGGGCCGCGTGGTAGCCGCGCTGTGCGAGGTCGTGCGCGCCGACTCGGTGAAGCCCCAGTGGTGCTTCGGTCTGTCGGCGCGGGCGGTCCTGGCCTCTGCGGTCTTCGGTGACGCACCGCTGGGCCTGGCGCTTCATCCGGGCAGCGGAGCCTCGATGTTCACTGGATGGACAGTGACGTTGTGCGGGCAGGGACGGCCTTCGGATACTCGCGTCTGACTGCTTGCCGTGGGTCGGCAGCCGACCGTTACGAGGGGACGCCGACGTGATCATCCAGGACGAATCCCAGCTCACTGCGGCGGTGCTTGCCGAGACGGAGCGGGCCGGCGACCCTCGTGTCAAGGAAATCACCCAGGCCCTGGTGCGCCATCTGCACGAGTTCGCCCGCGAAGTACGCCTGAGCGAGAGGGAGTTCGACACCGCCCTCAACATCGTGACCCGGCTGGGCCGGCTCACCACGGCCAGCCACAACGAGGTCAGGCTGATGGCGGGCACGCTGGGCCTGTCGACGCTGGTGTCCCTGATGAACAACGGCACCGAGGACAGGCCGACCTCGGCGAACCTTCTCGGCCCGTTCTGGCGCCAGGGCAGCCCGACGATGAACAACGGCGAATCGATCATCCGCTCACCCACCGAGGGACCACCGCTGTTCTTCACCGGCCGGATCGTCGACACCGAGGGAAACGCAGTCGCCGCAGCGGAGGTCGACGTCTGGCACGCGTCACCGGCCGGCCTGTATGAGAACCAGGACCCCGAGCAGGCCGAGTGGAATCTGCGCGGCAAGTTCTCCAGCGACGAGGAAGGTGTGTTCGCCTTCCGCAGCATCAGGCCTTCCGGTTACCCGATACCGATGGACGGGCCCGTGGGCGACCTCCTGACCGCGCTCAATCGTCACCCCTTCCGGCCTGCGCATCTCCACGCGCTGATCCACAAACCGGGATACAAGACGATCGCCTCCCAGCTCTACAGCCACGACGACCCCATCCTGGAGACCGACGCCCAGTTCGGCGTCGTACAGAATCTCGTCGGCATCTATACGCGCCACGAGAACGAGCCGGCACCGGACCCGGACGTGGCCGAGGCCTGGTTCAGCCTCGAGTTCACCTTCGTCGTCGAGCCGGGTGAGGCCTGGCTGCCGACGCCGCCCGTGTCGGCCAAACGCGACACGACGCCGGACAGGGCCTGATGTGACCGTGCCATCTCCCGCCCGGTGCGTGCCCTGCTCCACCCGAACGCCGCGCGAAGACAGTCCGTACCTCAGAGAGGAAACCGGTGATCACCGAAGCAGAACGTCACGCAGCCGCGGCTGCCCTCATGCAGGCCGACCGTGAGCGTCGACCGATCACCCAGCTCAGCCTGACCTATCCCGATCTCGAGATCGAAGATGCCTACGCCATACAGCAACTCTGGGCGGCGGAGCGTGTGGCGGCGGGAGCTCGGCTCGTCGGGCACAAGATCGGACTGACGTCCCGCGCCATGCAGATGGCCTCGCAGATGAAGGAGCCCGACTACGGTTTCCTCACGGACGACATGGTCGTCAACGACGGCGCCTGGCTCGACGTGAGCCGCTACACGAAGCCCAGACTGGAGGTCGAGCTCGCGTTCGTGCTCGGCGCGGACCTGCATGGGCCGAACCTGCGCGTCCACGACGTCCTGCGGGCGACGGAGTATGTCGTCCCCGCGCTCGAGGTCATCGACTACCGCACCGAGGTGCCGCGCTCGATCACCGACACCATCGCGGACAACGCGGCCGCCGCGGCGATGGTCGTCGGTGGGCGGGTCGTGCGCCCGATGGACGTCGATGTCCGGTGGGTGGCCGCGACGTTGTCGAAGAACGGTGTGATCGAGGAGTCCGGGGTCTCGGCCGCCGTCATGGGACACCCGGCGGCCGGCATCGCCTGGCTCGGGAACAAGCTCGCCGCGGTCGGCCGGCACCTCGAAGCCGGCCAGCTGCTGCTGTCGGGCTCGTTCACCCGACCCGTCTCGGTCGAAGCGAACACCGTCATCCACGTCGATTTCGGCCCGTTGGGCTCGATCGGAGTGGCGTTCCGGTGACCGTGCACAACCCGCCGGCCGGCGCATCGCGGCCCGCACCGGGACAGTGGTCCCTGCCGACGAACGCGTTCAAAGCGGCGCTCGCCCGAGGTGAGCAGATGATCGGCATGTGGTGCTCGCTGGCAGACCCGTACCCCGCCGAGATCATCGCCGGCGCCGGGTTCGACTGGCTGCTTCTCGACACCGAACACTCGCACGCCGATATCGCGACCGTGCTCTCACAACTCCAGGCGGTCGCCCCTTACCCCTGCTCGGCGGTGGTACGTCCTCCGGTCAATGACCCCGTCGTGATCAAGCGGCTTCTGGACGTCGGCGCGCAGTCGCTGCTGATTCCGCAGGTCGAGTCGGCCGAGGAGGCGCGTGCCGCGGTCACCGCCACCCGTTACGCCCCCATCGGCGTCCGCGGCGTGTCGGCACTGACCAGGGCCACCCGGTTCGGCCGCGTCAAGGACTACGCCACACTGGCGCACACCGAACTGTGCGTGCTCGTCCAGGTCGAATCCCGGACAGCGCTGGAGCAGATCGAGGAGATCGCTTCCGTCAATGGTGTGGACGGGATCTTCATCGGCCCCGGCGACCTGGCCGCCAGCCTCGGTCACCCCGGAGACCTGAACGCACCTGGCGTCATCGAGGCAGTGGAGGAGGCGATCGGACGCGTGCGCGCGGCGGGCAAACCGGCAGGCATCCTCACGACCAACCCCACGTTCGCGCGACGGTGCATCGATCTCGGGACCACGTTCACCGGCGTCGGGGTGGACGTAGGTCTGCTGGCACGCGGCGCCGACGCCGTCGCCCAGTCCTTCCGGCAACAGGCCGCGATGGCTGCCGCGCCTGCCACCGCGAGCGGGGCCTCGGATGCCCCATGAGGGTGGAGCCGCAGCGCCACCTGCGGCCCGCCTTCGCCGACCACCGGTCGCAGTTTCCATGCCTCCCGTCGCGTGCTCGGACGCCGTACGCCTCGTTACGTCCGTCGAGTGGGACGCGGTCGGCACCTGGACGCCTGTCCGCGGGCCGGGTTCCGGCCTCACGGACAGGCGTCCAGGTGCCTCAGTCGGCCTGGAGGAAGGGGTAGTCGGTGTAGCCCTCGGGGCCGTGGGCGTAGAACAGCTCGGGGCGCGGCTCGTTCTCGGGGTGGCCGCCCTGCCAACGCTCGACCAGGTCGGGGTTGGCGATGAGTCCCCGGCCAATGGCCACGGCATCGACGTGAGCGGCCTCGATCAACTGAGCCGCTTCCTCGTGTGAGGTGACCGTGGCGAAGCCGGTGTTGGCGATCAGGTTGCCGGCGAAGCGACCGTGCAGCTCTTGGACGAGGTCGCCGGCCGGCTCGTGGTGCAGCACCGACAGGTAGGCCAGGCCCAGCGGGCGCAGCTGGTCCAGAAGGGAGCCGTAGGTGGCCAGCACGTCGCCCCTGTCGCGCTCGAAGGCGTCCTGGATGTTGTGCTGGGGTGAGATCCGCAGGCCGACCCGCAGCGGGCCGACGGCCTCGGCGACGGCCTTGACCACCTCGACGACAAAGCGGGCGCGGTTGTCGGGGGAGCCACCGTACTGGTCGGTGCGCTGGTTGGACGCCGGAGAGAGGAACTGGTGGAGCAGGTAGCCGTTGGCGGCGTGGATCTCCACGCCGTCCAGGCCCGCGTCGGTGGCCCGGCGGGCCGAGGCGACGAAGTCGGCCAGGGCGTCCTGTGTGTCCTGGACGGTCATCTCCTGCGGCACAGGATAGGTCTGCTTGCCTGTGCCGGTGTGCAACTCACCCTCGACGGCTATCGCGCTGGGGGCGACGACGCGCCGGCCGCCGTTGACGCCGGGGTGAGCGGTTCGGCCACCGTGCATGATCTGGAGCACGATGCTTCCGCCACGAGCGTGCACCGACTCGGCCACCCGCGCCCAGCCTGCCGCCTGCTCGTCGGTGGCGATGCCAGGCTGACCGAGGTACGCCTGCGACTCGTGGCTGGGGTAGGTGCCCTCGGTGATGATCAGCCCGGCGCTCGCCCGCTGCCCGTAGTGCTCGGCCATCAGCTCGCCGGGAATGCCGACGGAGCCGCTGCGCATCCGGGTCAGCGGGGCCATGACTACGCGGTTGGCGAGCTCGATCTTCCCGAAGGAAGCGGGGGAGAAAAGCGATGAAGCGTGTGAAAGTGAAGGATTAGTGACAGACATGGGTTTCCTTCTGAAGGGAGAAATGCGGGATGTCCCCCTCTCCCGCATCACCACTGTAAATCATGTACGCGCTAATGCGTACATCTTCCAGTGGCCCAGTATGCTCGACCCCATGGCCAGCCGCTCCGCGTCACCGCTCGTCCATCCGGACACACAGGACTTCGACCTCATCAAGATCATGAGTGCGCTCACCGATCCGATCCGGCTCAGCATCGTCCTCACTCTCGCCGCACGCCCCGGCCTGGCCTGCAGCGGCTTCCGTCAGGACCTCACACCGTCCGTGCTCACCCGCCACTTCCGCGTCCTGCGGGAGGGCGGCGTCATCCGGCAGCATGACGAGGGCAACCGCCGCATCAACACCCTCCGCAAGGCAGAACTCGACACACGCTTTCCCGGGCTGATCGACATGGTTCTGAGGGAAAAGGCGGACCAGGTCACGCCGCCGGGAGACGCTGACTGCGCCTGACGCCCCGGGGCCCGACAGGCGGCCACCTCCGATCGTCAGGCAGCCCCGGTCTACGAAGAACCGCTCCGGCCGGTCGCTGGAGCTACAGACAGCCATCCCGCCGGTGCCGGCGGTGGCGAAGCCGGAGGACGTGGATGCTGGACCAACTGACGCAGGTCACGCCGTCGCAGTCGACCGCAGCGGGCGCAGGGCCTCGGTGACCCGGACGAGTTCGTCGAGCATCGCCGTCGCGGAACTGGCCATCACCTCGTTCGGCACTAGGCCCTCCTCCTCGTCAATCAGCTGGTGCACGAAGGGAATCGACACCGACTCGACGACCGGTGTCATCTTCAGAGTGGTCACAACCTGCTTGATCATCTGCGCGGCCCGGGTGCCGGCCGAGACACCGCCGTAGCTGACCAGGCCGACCGGCTTGTACTGCCACTCGCTGTGCAGGTAGTCGATGGCGTTCTTCAACTCGGCGTTGTAGCCGAAGTTGTACTCCGGCATCACGAACACGAAGGCGTCCGCCTCCGCGACTTTGGCGCTCCAGTCACGGGTGTGCTGGTGAGTGTACGTACCCAGGCGCGGGTGGTGCGGCTCGTTCATGAACGGCAGGTCGACCTCGGCCAGGTCCACCAGCTCGATGTCGTCGAATCCGCCGCGTTCCTTGGAGTGGCTCTCGAACCACTCACCGATGGTGAGGCCGATCCGGCCCGGCCGCGTGCTCGCGACGATGATCTTCAGTTTGGCCATGGGAGGTTCTCGACTCTGTTCTGGGCGGAGATCCGCCTGACTTCGGCTCTGGAGCGGTGGGTGTGTATCGAGATGCGATCGCGCTAGTACGCCGCCGGGACCACCTCGGACAGCTCGCTCAGCCGATGCCAGGTCCGGTGGTGGTAAACCAGCGGACCTGACGCGTCACTTGGGGCGTCGGCGCCCGTCGGCGCGTGGTGGGCGTGGGTGGCGTTGACGACGACGAGCGTCGAAGCCCCGGCTGTGAAGGTGGCGGCGATCGTGCCCCGGATGCTTACCGGAGCCGCGACGAAATGGGGCTCACCGGTCGGCAGCCTTGTCCAAGCAGCGGTGTCCGCGAAGCGGTCCGCTCCGCTCGTCGCGCAAAGACGCGCGAGGTCGACCTGACCGGCTCCGAGCAGGTGTACGACCACGGACGACGACTCCAGGATCGTCGGCGTCGTCGAAGAGAGGGTCGAGGCGGAGAACACGAGGAGAGGGGGAGTCGCGCTCACCGATATAACCGATGTCGCGGTCAGGGCGACCGGGCCTCGGCCGGCGTCAGCGGTCACGACCGCGACGCCGCCCGCATGGTTGCGGAACGCCTCGCGGAAACCGTCAGGCGACAGCCCCGGCTCCAGAGAAAGTTCGTCGATCAGCGCGAAGTGCTGTCGCACCTGCTGGTGATCAATGTGATCAATGAGTTCGGACATCGGCGGCGTCTCCAGTCAACATCGACGAAACGATGTATTCATGGAACCCGAAGGGCCGACCTGCTCTCTTGCCCGATCTCACCAAATTGTCCTTTGCCGATTGCGCCGACGAACCAAGGTCTCGCCGGGCGACTCGTTGCGTAGGTCGGCGCGGGTCGCGTCTGTGCCGATGACGGTCGCGAGCCGCAGCACGACGCCCAGTTCGAGCTGCCGGGTCCTGATGTCTGGTTGGCCGAGCAGTTCCACCGCGCGGCTGGCTCGGTGGATGACGGTGTTTTCGCCACGACCAAGCCGCGAGCCCCTGTCCTGCGGTCGGCAGTCGGGACGGCAAGTACACCCGCAACGTCTCGCGCAGCACACGCAGTGTCTCTCCGCTTCCGCCCAACTTGTCTCACGGTGTCGGGATCGCTCTCGCCAGGCTGGACCGGTTCCTCCCCCTCCGCGAGGGTGATACGGCTCGCCGTCGTGGGCAGCGAGCCGAAGTTCCGGGTGGACTTGTCGAAGGCGAGGTTTCCGTGCCGGGTCGCCGCGGCATCTCCACTTCGAGCTCATCGGCCAGGGACTGGCGGGAGCTACGGCCCTTTGGGACGTGGGACAGCTGCTTCGGTTCGAGAGCCCCCGCAGGCCACCACAGCGGCAACCGGCGGCCCGCGTGACACCTTGACGCCAGTCTTCCTCCTGGTATGGCCGTAGCCAGACGAACGCGACCGGCGAGACGGGCAGCGGCTGGCTCTGCGGGGTCCTCCTTGCTGACCGACTGCTGCCGAGGGCGGCGTTCAGCGGGCGACTGGTGAGCAGTTCGTCAGCCCCGGCTCCAGTGGACACTCAGGCCGCGGGCAGGTCCCTGTCCTGGCTGCACTTCAACGTGGCGAACAGTGCGCTGGACATCGCATCCGGGATGCGGACGCGGGACTCGGCCGTGTCCTCGCCCTGCTTCACCCAACAGCAGGAACCAGGCTCCCGCACCGCTGGTGACCACGACAGGGACGACCGCTCTTGGGACCGAACCCGTTTCGACATCGTCATCGCCCCCCACAGACATGTGACGTCAGCCGTAGGCCGCGTCCGGAACGACGTCGATGTCCAGGACCAGCGGACTGGTTCTCTGAGCGAGGGACGGCAGGCTCTCACCAAGGACCGCAGTGAGCTCCTCATACGTCGTCACTCGCCGGGCCGGACAGCCGAGGCCTTGTGCCACCTCGGAAATCCGGACCTCGGTGAACGCGGGCCAAGGGGCCTTGCCCAGCCCGGACTGCTCTGCGAGCCGGTCCATGATCGCGTAACTTCCGTTGGCCAGCACGACGAAGAGCACGCCGACTTGGTAGTGTGCGGCGCTCCAGAGGCCTTGGATCCCGTAGAGGGAAGAACCGTCGCCGAGGACGGCGACGACGGGGCGGCGCGGCGCACCGAGTTTCAGCCCGATCGCGGCAGGCAGTCCGAAGCCGAGGCCACCTGCGGCCGCACTCACGAAGCCCAGTGGGACGCGTGCCGGAACCCGGCGGTGGAGTTCGGGACGGCTGGACGGTGACTCCTCGATGAGGATGGTGTCGTGGGGGAGATTCTGCGCGAGCAGGTCGAAGACATGGGCCGGCCGCAGTGGCTGTCCCGGTTCCGTCGGCGTTTGCGCCTTTCGTGGCTCCGGGCGTGCACCATCCCGCGCCCGGACGCGTTCGGCGAGCCGTCGGCAGATGTGGGCGGGGTCGGCGATCAGCGCTATGTCGGCCACGCTGTTGTGGGCCTCGTCCGCGTGCTGGGTGACCTGCAGGACCGTTGTACCGTCCGGCACGAGTTCGCCGGGTTCCCACGGATACTGGCGCAGGACCGGTGCACCGACGACGAATAGGACGTCGTGACCGGCCAGCGCGGCGCGGACACCGGCCCGCCCGGGTGGAAGGTGACCCGCGAACGAGGGGTGATCCTGGGGGAAACCGGCGCGGGCCCCGAAGGGTTCCTGCCACACCGGTACGCCGAGACGTTCGACGAGTTCGACGAGCGCGGCCCAGGAGGACTCGTCATCGGCCCCCGCCCCGACTACTATCACCGGATTGCTGGCCTGGTCGAGGATTTCGGCGAGGTCGGCGACGTCGTCCGTCGCGGGCGCCCTCCGAATCTGCGACGGTGCCGCACCGCGGAGCGGCTCAGCGGGCTTTTCCCAGTCGTCCATGGGGACCACGACGAGCGCGGGCCCAGCCGCGGTGACCGCTTCGTGGTGCGCTCGTGCGATGGCCGCCGGCACGTCCTGCGGCCGGGCGGGCTGGTTCGTCCACACGGGATACTCGCCGATGAGGCCTTCGAGTCGCCCCGCGAGGAACGGGTCGTGCGCGAGGTGACGCCGGTCCTGCTGCCCTACGACGACCACGAGAGGCACGCGGTTGGTACGTGCGGTGGCCAGCGCTCCCGCGGCATTGGCCAGCCCCGCCGTGGTGTGCAGATTCACGAACGCTGGGCGGCGCCGGGCCATCGCCCAGCCTGTCGCCATGCCGACCACCGACCCCTCATGCAGGGCCAGCCGGAACTCGATGTCATCGGGCAAGCCGGTCAGGAAGGAAATCTCGGTCGACCCTGGGTTGGCGAAGATGGTGGTCAGCTTGAACTGACGGAGTACCTGGAAGACGGCGTCACGAACGGTGGTCATGGGAGTGTGCTCCACTCTCAGCTTGTCGGATCGGGTGGTGGCGCTCGCCGGACTGGATCGTGACCCGGCGCAGCTCGGTGAACTCCTCGATCGCCGCCCGGGATCCGAAGCGCCCCCAGCCGCTTGCGCCGACACCTCCCAAAGGCATCTGCGGCTCGTCCTGCACGGTGGCGCAGTTGACATTCGTGGGGAGAGGCGACTCGATCGCCGTTGTTAGGACTATTCCGGCGACGATGTCTGCGAGAACGAGACACGACGCGTCGGCGGAGGTCACGACGGCCGCTCCGTCCGCGCGGCGTTGCCCCGCTCGATCGCGGCCAGCGTGGCCTCGATGGACCGTCGCACCAGCAGCGCCACCAGTTCGCCGTCGCGCCGCTGGAACGCCTCCAGGACCAGTTCCGCGAAATGGAGGCTTTCGGCGAGCCGCCCCGGCTGCGACAGCTTGCGCCTTTGCGAGAGAGTGCGCAGGAACAGGGAATTCAGAATTTCCCGTGCTGTGTCATTGCCGGAAATCTCGACAATGACATCGAAGAACCTGAAGTGGGCCACGCGATAGTGGTCGTCGTCGTTCTCCGCGGCGTACTTGCGCAGCGAGTCGACGATCGAGCCGAGTCGGACCAGCTCGTCGTCGGTGGCCCGCTCGACCGCGAGCCTCGCGAGCGATGACATCAGTTGCGCGCGCAGGAAGAACACTTCCCGGACCTCGTTCAGGCTGAACGCGGCCATCCGCGGCCGCTTGCGGGCCCTCATCTCGACCAGGCCCTGCGACTCGAGCAGCGCCAGCGCTTCGCGTACCGGAGTCCTGCTGGTACCGACACTGTTGGCCAGCTCGACGCTGTTCAGATCCTGTCCCGGGCTGAGCCGTCCTTCCATCATGCCGCGCACCACCCAGACGACGATGTCGACGACAGCGGGCTCACGACGGTCCGAAAGATTGAGAAGCTCGATCAGCTCGTCGGGCGCATCCATAGATCGCGCCGTGCTTTCATCCATCGCTTCTCATCCCTTCGCCGAGGGCGATGAGGCGTGATTCCTCCATCGACCGCCGGGCCGCGTCGATGACCTTCATGGTTGCGATTCCTTCCTCCGCGCGCACCGGCGGGCCTCCGCCGGCGGCTGCCCAGTTGACCACAGCGTCGTAGAAGGCCTGCCAGCGTCCTCGCTCCCCGCGGACCGCTAGCGGCGGCTCGGATCCGTGCTGGATCGACCAGTCGGAGGTGTCAGGTATCCCCCAGCCGTCGTCCGCAGGGGCCATGCCCTGCGCGAGTTGCTGCTGCTGGGGATCGGCGGCCCCCAACACGATCCGGGTGTCCGCGGTGGTGACCTCGAAGCGAGGCAGACGGGCGTTGCCGACCGGCCCCATGGACAGGTGCGACCGGCTGCCGTCGCCGTGCCGCAGTGCGAGGAACACGTCGTCCTCGGCGACGGCGTCACGTCGGCGGACGTCGAGTTCGGCGTACACGGCCGTGACTGGACCGAGCAGCACGATCGCCTGATCGATGAGGTGCGAACCGACCTCCAGCAGGATCCCGCCACCCTCCGGCCGGTTCCGCCAGCCGTCACGCACGGTGGGCTGCCACCACTGGAGTCGCGACACCAGACGCGCGGGTTCCGGCCGCGTCGCTTCCGTCCACAGCCGCTGGAGAGTCAGGAAGTCGCTGTCCCAGCGACGGTTCTGGAACACCGTCAGGCGGTCCGAGTCCGACAGAATCGCCGCCTCGTCCGTGTTCGCGGCCATCGGCTTCTCGACCACCACGCGGGCTCCGAGTCCAAGGAGCTGCCCGACGGTCCCCGCGCGGTACGCCGGGGGGACCGCCACCACAACCAGCGCGCAGTCGCCGGCCGCGGTGAGGTCGCTCGTGACGTGCGCGTCGGGACAGCGCGACCGCGCCTCCCGGACGTGCTCAGGGCTCCTCGCCACGATCACGTCGAGGCTCAGCCGCGGATGCGCGGCGATCAGCGGCAGGTGAATACCTGCCCCCGATCCGCCGAATCCGACCAGCGCGACCGGCAGCCGATCACCGTGCCGCCTAGACATCGGCACCCGCCGAAATCATGCGACGGTGTGCGAGGAGCTGGCCGAAGGTATCGGGAGAGTCGTCCCAGAGGTGTCCCTCGTACTCGGTCATGAGACAGCCGTCGAACTGCGTTCGCGCGAGCGTCGCGAGCACGTCCGGGTACGCGATCGCAGGTTCGTGGCCGGACTCCATTTCGTAGAACTTGCCATGGACGATCCTCGTGAACGGGAGAAGGTCCGGCAGCCAGCCGGGATCCGACCGCCGGAACAGCCGGTACGCCCGCCGAGTCACCTCCATCGTCTCGTCACTCACGGTCCTCCCCGCCAGTTCGGCTTCCAACGCCGGCAGGGGAATGCCGTCGCTCCAGGCGTCCTCGACAAGCCGCGCGACGTCTGGCGCCGCGCCGGTCCCGGTCAGCAGACGCGTGAATCCCCGCGGGAGGGCCCGCATCACGCACGACAGATCCACGATCAGCCCCAGCCGCGGGGAGCGCAGCTCGTCCAGCAGGCCCAGCAGCGTCTGCACGCTCGCGTCCTGGGGCGTCTGCGCGTGCAGTTCGGTCAGCACCACGAGCCCATGACGCTCGGCGGACTCCGCCAGTCGCTCGAACAGCGACCGGCGGAGCGGCACGTTGAGCCGGACGTAGGTACTGCCCAGCGCTGACGCGAGCGCGAGCTCCGTCTCGGCCCACCGCAGCACATCGGCGTCACCGGTCGTACGGTCCGCCGAACGCCCCGGGTCGAGGAAGCCGTCGTAGCACAGCGGTACCAGGCCGGTCTCGCGCAGCATGTCCGAGAACCTTTCCAGCCACTGCGGTGCCGGTGCCGGGTAGCCCTCGATCACCTGGGCGCCGAGCAGTTCGACGGCCGTGAACCCGCCCAGCGCCGCCACCTCGTCCAGGCATGACCGCAGCGAGCGGCCACGCCTCAGCTCCCCGGCGAAACTGAAGGTACACACGCCCTGCGCCCACGGTGACTCCTCGGCTCCGGCCAGCCGCGCCGAGGCACGCGTCGTCCGCCGTGGCCATTCGCCATCGGCGCCCGCGCCCTCCGGCATCCGGAGGGTCAGCTCGACGCCGACCTCGGTTCCGGCAACCGGCACCGGTCCGCCGTGTCCGACGCCGATCTGCAGGGATTCCTCGATCGACCAGTAGCGGTCGCGCATCGCCTGGAGGCCGGACAGGGACAGGAGTTGCCCGTCGACGTGGAAGAGCACGTCCTCTTCGGCGACAGGTTCGCCTCCCGCCGACAGCAGGACCCGCTCCACACACGACACCGGCAGCGCGCGGAACCACGGGAGGCGGGCGCGGACGGACCACGCGAAGACGTCGGAGTCACGAGAGCGACGCAGCGCTGCCGACAGGCGCAAGGTGTAGGGGTCAGTGGTCACTTGATACCGCCCGCGAAACCCTTCACGAGCTTGCGCTGCGTGAGTACGAAGAAGGCCAGCACTGGCAGCACGGAGAGGACGACGCCGGCGAACACATAGTTCCACTGCGTGGTGAACTCCCCGACGAATCCGTAGATCGCGACCGGGAGGGTCTGGTTGTCGGTACCGCCGAGGAAGACGAGCTGGGTGAAGAAGTCGTTCCAGACGAAAAGCGCCGTGACCACCGCGACCGTGGCCGTGACGGGGGCCAGCAGTGGAAACACGACTCGCCAGAAGATCCGCAGCGGGGTCGCGCCGTCGACGAGCGCCGCTTCCTCGTACTCCGTGGGCAGCGCCCGGATGAAACCGGCGTAGAGGAAGATCGCGGTCGGCATCTCCAGCCCCGTGTAGAGCACGATCATGCCGAGGTAGGTGCCGACGAGCCCCATCTCCCGCAGGGCGACGAAGGCCGGGATGAGCCCGAGCTGATAGGGCATCACAATGCCGAGCACGAACGTCACGTAGAGGCCGTTGTTGAGCCGGCCGGAGTGCCGCGCGATGGCGTAGGCGCCGAGCGACGCGAGGACGACGATCACCGCGACGCTGCCGACGGTGATGACCAGGCTGGACAGCATGCCGTGCTCCATCCCGTTGACGGGGTCGGACCAGGCGTTGCTGAAGTTGCTGAACTCCGGATGTGTCAGCGGCAGTTTCAGTGACCGGTGGGAGACCTCGTCACTGTCCTGGAAGGACAGCGCGACGATCAGGTAGAAGGGCACCCACCAGATCGCGGCGGCCACCAGCATGAGGATCTCTCGCCCGAAGGTCCTCGGGCGATAGCGGAGGCGGCTCATCGGGTCTCCTTGTCGCCGCGGAGGAGAAAGATCTGCAGGAGAGCTACGACCGAGATCAGCAGGGTCAGCACGAGTGCGATCGCCGCACCGTAGCCGTAGTTGCCGCTGGCGAACGACTGGCGGTAGACCTGGGTGGCCAGCGTCTCCGTGGCCTGCGCGGGGCCGCCGTTGGTCAGGCCGATCACTTGGTCGAACACCCGCAGTGTCATGATCGTCGGGAGGGCGACGGCGACGGTGAGTGCCGGTTTGAGCATCGGCAGCAGGATGTGGCGGAACCGCGCAAAGTGGCCCGCGCCGTCGAGTTCGCTCGCTTCGAAGATCTCCTCGGAGATCCCCTGCAGACCGGACAGGTAGATGATCATGCAGAGGCCGGTCAGCTGCCAGACGAGGACGATCAGGATCGTCCAGATGGCCGTATCGGGATCGGCGGTCCACACGTGCCGCCAGCCGGACAGGCCGACCCAGCCCAAGGCCCGGTTGAGGAGCCCGTCGTAGTCGAAGATGTAGGCCCAGACGTACGACACGGCCAGGGGCGTGATGGCGAACGGCGCGAAGAACATGGACCGCAGCAGATGACGGGTTTTCAGCAAACGGTTGAGCCCCAGCGCCAGCAGCAAGCCGAGGGCATTGGACAGGATGACACCCAGGCCGGCCAGGATGAGCGTGTTCCACAGTGCTTTGCGGGCCACATCGTCGGAGAAGAGCCGCTCGAAGTTCGCGAAGCCCACCCAGGTCGCGTTGACGCTGACGCCGTCCCAGCTCGTGAAGGCGTAGTAGGCACCGACGGCTACGGCCAGATACCGGAACACGGCGACCGGCAGGAGTGCCGGCAGCACCCACAGCCTGGACAGGCGGAGACCCGGGATCTGCGCGCGCCGGCCACGTCCGGTCGGCCTTGCCGGACCGTCAGGCCTGCTCGGTGGCCTGGCAGCGGTGAGTTGATCGTTGCGGACACTCACTTCGAGGCGCCGTCCCATGCCCGGTCAGCGTCCTTGAGGACCTGCTGAGCCGACTTCTGGCCGGTGAACAGCCCCTGGGCGCTGGTCGCCAACTCCTGGGCGACACTGGCCGCCGGCCAGAAGAGGTAGTTGAGGGTCTGCGCCCGCTCCGTCGTCAGGTACGGCTTCAGCGGAGTCAGGGCGTCGGTGTAGACATCGCTCCCGTCGGCGCCGGCTCCCGGCGCGATGGTGCCGGCGGTTCGGGCGTAACTCGCCCGCTGCTTCGGCTCACTCAGGAAGTCGATGAGCTTCCGGGCCAGTGGGGCGTTGGCGGCCTTGGCATTGACCACCAGCGCGATACCGCTGGCCGCTGACACCTTGGTCTGCGCGCTGGTGTCGGCGGGGAAGGCGAACGACGAGAATCGGAAGGACTTCGGTGCGGAGGCGCGAACCTGCACGATCGCCTGGGCGGGCATGACCTCCATCGCGGCCTGCCCGGTCGCGAACCGCTGGATGTGGACGGGTGCCTTGACCCCTGCGACATCCTTGGAGAAGCACTTGGCGTCCGTCATCTTCTGCAGGTCCGAAACAACCTTCCGCCAGCCCGGACTGGACGCGAACGTGGTCTTCTTGTCCGCCCGTTCACTGTTCCAGTTCGCGTCGGGGCCGAACACGTTATTGGCGGCCAGGGTCTGAAGCAGAATGCTGACGTTCTGGAAGGAGGCCCCGGCGAGACTGATCGGCGTGACACCGGTCGCGGCAAGCGTGGAGCACGCTGCCGTGAGCTCGGCGAACGTGGTCGGGACCGAAACACCTGCCCGGGTGAAGATCTCGGGGTTGTACGCCACGAACAGTGGCGCCAGGTCGGTCGGATATGCGTAGACCTTGCCGTTGAGCGTGACGATCTTCTTGGTGCTGGCAGGTAGCGACGAGATCCAGGAGCTGTTGGTCAGATCCGCGACCTGGCCGCCCGCGGCGAGGGTCAGCGCGGCGAGGCCACCGCCGGTTCCGGGTGTCGTCTGGATCACATCGGAGGCTTGGCCCGCCTGGAGCCGCGTCTGGATGAGCTGCGGGTAGGAGTCGTTCGGCGTGTACCGGGCGTCGATCTTGACCCCGGGGTTGGCTTTCTCGAACGCTTTGAAGAGCGGCTGCCAGATGCCCTGCTCGGACGTCTGACCGCTGAAGGTGATGGTCTTGGCGCTGTCACCGCCGGACGAGCAGGCGGTCAGGAGGCCGGCGGCCACTGTGGCCGCCACTCCGAGGCAAATACGGCTTCTCTTGATCATGTCCAGTCCGACCTCATCGTCGTGCTGAGCGCCTGCAGGGGACCCTGCGGCAGCGTATTTTCGGCCACCTTAGAAGTCCGACCCTCTAGTGTCTACACTTGCGACCGACTTTTCGATTCTTTGCCCACTCTCTTCCCGCCGTAAGGGGCTAAGTGTATAACCTTAGTTCGTCGACGTCGCTTACGAGATCGATGCCCGAGATGAGGAAAGCCGTGTTCCCAGAACGTCTGATCGAAGCGGAAACCCTGCGCCCGACCGAGCAGGGTTTCTGCACCAACCTGCGCCTGACCTGGTACCGCGCGCTGCCACTGTCGTGCGTGGAGCGCATCACGGTGACGGTCGACGGGACTCCGGTCCCCGATGAAGCAATCACCCTGGAGCTCGATTCGACCGGCCCTCTGTCTCTTTCGGTACTACCCTCACTGACCGACACCTGGTGGTACGTACTCGACTCGGCGCTGTTGACGGTGGACACCGCCACGGCGGTCGAACCGGGGGACCACGAGGTGACCGTCGTGCTGGGCCTGTACATCCCCTACCTGCCGGTGGGCGGCTCTCCGCTGGTCAACCTCGATACCGGCTCGGCGCAGTTGAAGGTGGCAGCCTGATGACGAACAAGTCCACGAACCGCGGCCCCAAGCTGGGCACCACGCTGTACAGCCTCACCCGTGACTTCCACGGCCGCCGCATCACCCTCGAGGACGCGGTCCGGCGCGTCGCCGAACTGGGGCTCGGCCCCGGACTTGAGGTCGTCGGCTTCCAGAGCTTTCGCGGGTGGCCCCGGCTGACGGACGAGCAGATCCACGGGTTCCGTTCGCTGATCGACGAAACCGGGCTCGTGCCGGCCTGTATCGGAGGAAACGCGGACGCCGGGATCCGACGGGACCGACTGCTCACTCCCGACGAACTCGTCAGCTACATGGAGGCGCAGATCGTCGCGGCACGACAACTGAACTTCCCCGTTGTCCGGGTCCAGTACTCCGTGACACCGGACGACATGGAACGGCTGCTTCCGATCGCCGAACGGGAAGACGTCAAGCTGGGCCTGGAGATCCACGCCCACCACTCACCCCGCCACCCACTCGTGCTCGCCCTCCTCGAACGCTACGAGCAGCTCGGCTCTCCGCACCTGGGCTTCATTCCAGACTGGGGCTCCTCGATGCGCCGGCTGCCGCCGAGCCGGCTCGAGGCCGGCCGGCGCAGCGGACTGCCGGACTCATACATCCGACGCATCGAGGAGAGCTGGCTGGCACAGCACGAACTCGGGCCGATCCTCGACGATGAAGCACTGCCTGAGATGTACCGTGCCGCCTATCAGATCCTCGAAGAGGAGGGCGTCGGCGCCGAGGGCCAGCCCCTCGCCCGCAACTCCATCGGCCTGTTCGGCCATGCGAGCCCGTCCGACTGGGAGCTGCTCGCGCCCTGGACCGTGCACATGCACGGGAAGTTCTTCGACATCGACGAGACCGGCGACGAACCTTCGGTGCCCGTCCGCGACATCCTTCGCGTCTTTGCCGAAAGCGGCTACGACGGCTACATCTCCAGTGAGTGGGAGGGCTGGCACTGGAACCTGACCGCCGATCCCTGGGACATGGTGGCCCGTCACCAGAAGCTGGAACAGCGCGTTCTCGACGATCTGTTCGCAGAGAACGCGAATGCCGGGAGTAAGGCCTCGTCAGGTGACCACTGATCCCGTCGGAGCCGCTCCGCGCCTGCCGCCGCGGGTCGATGTCCTCATCGTCGGCAGCGGACCCGTCGGTGCCGCCTTCGCCAGAGAACTCCACGAAGCGGCGCCGCGTCTGACGGTCCTCATGGTCGAAGCCGGACCACACCTCACCGAGGTCCCGGGTGCCAACGTGCGCAACCTCGACCCGCGGGACCGGCGCCGCGCCCAGGATCTCGCGACCGGCTGGACCGGCCGGCAGACCTCAGACACGGGCCGCATCGACGGCCGGCTCGTGTCCCGCCCTGGCACCGTCCTGGTGAGCGAAGCCGACACCACCGAAGACGACCAGACCGGGATGCCGGCAGCCGCACTGTCCGCGAACGTCGGAGGGATGGGCGCGCACTGGACCTGCGCCTGCCCGAAACCTGGAGATTCGGAAAGAATCGGTTTCCTCGGGGATGCGTTCGACGAAGCGTTCGACCGCGCTCACGAGTTGCTCGGCGTGACCACCGAGGCCTTCCCGGCCACCGAGGCTAGCCGGGAGTTGCACCGCACGTTGTCGAAGCTGTTCGACGCCGGACGTCCCTCCGATCGGCGAGTACAGCCGATGCCCCTGGCCTGCGCACCGACGGGGAATCCGCTGCCCCACTGGTCCGGAACGGATACGGTCCTGGGCCCTCTCGCACACGCCGGACAGGGGCATTTCGCCATCGCCGCCGAGACGGTCTGCCGTCGGCTCCTGCACACGTCCGGCCGTGTGTCGGACGCGGTGCTGGCCGATCGCCGTACCGGCCGGACGCACGTCGTAGGGGTTCAGGCCGTGGTGGTCGCGGCTGACGCGCTCCGCACACCACAGCTGCTGTGGGCTTCGGGCGTCCGTCCACGCGCGCTCGGCAGGTACCTCAACGACCAGCCGCAGATCGTGGGCGCGCTCGCGCTGCGTACCACATCCACGATCACGTCGACGGCAAAGGAGGATCGACGCGAGCTGCTGACCGGCGTGCTGTGGATCCCCTTCCACGAGCCGGACTTCCCTTTCCACACCCAGGTGATGCAGGCCGGGACCACGCCGATCGACATTCCGGGCGCCGCCCCGCAGAACCGACCGGTGGTGACCTGGGGCCGGTTCACCACCAAAGACGTCCGCGCGGAGGACCGGGTCGAGTTCTCCGACTCCGAGGTCGACGACTTCGGCCTGCCCAGGATGACGATCCACTACGGACTGAGCGACCGGGACCTGGACACCATCGCCCGGGCCGAGCGGGAGATGGTGGAACAGGCCGAGAGTATCGGAGACTTCTTCCCCGGAAGCCGGCCGCGTCTGCTTCCGGCGGGCAGTTCGCTGCATTACCAGGGCACGGTGCGCATGGGGGAAGCCGATGACAGCACTTCCGTCTGTGACCGGAACAGCCTGGTATGGGGATTCGAGAATCTCTACGTGGGCGGCAACGGGGTGATCCCCACAGCGACCGCGTGCAATCCCACGGCCACGTCGACGGCGTTGGCGGTCCTCGCGTCACGTCACCTGGTCCGCCGAGCGGTTCAGCAGTCGAGCACCGGGAGTACCAGATGAACGAACTACGCGTCGGCATGGTGGGGCACGCGTTCATGGGTGCCGCTCATTCACAGGCGTGGCGGGCGGTGAACCGGTTCTTCGACCTGCCGCTCCGAGCACACATGACAGCCCTGTGCGGCCGGGACGCGAACCGCGCCGCCGCCGCGGCCGAGAAGCTCGGCTGGGCGTCGTACGAGACCGACTGGCGGGTTCTGGTCGAGCGCGATGACATCGACCTCGTGGACATCTGCACTCCGGGCGACACCCACGCCGAGATCGCCATCGCCGCGCTGCGCAACGGCAAGCATGTCCTGTGTGAGAAGCCGCTGGCGAACACCGTCGCCGAGGCTGAGGCGATGGCCGAGGCCGCAGCGTCGGCTCCGGGCGTCCGGAGCATGTGCGGCTACACCTACCGGCGTGTACCCGCCGTCGCTCTGCTGGCCCGGCTCGTAGCCGAGGGGCGGGTGGGGCGCGTCCACCACGTCCGGGCGGCGTATCTGCAGGACTGGCTGGTCGATCCGGCCACACCGATGTCCTGGCGGCTTTCGGCCGAGCGCGCCGGGCTCGGCGCGCTCGGCGACATCGGCTCACACATCGTCGATATCGTCCAGCACCTGACCGGCGAACGGATCACCGGCGTCAGCGGCCTGACCGAGACCCTCGTACCGGAGCGCCCGACCGTCGACGGCGGCACCGGGCAGGTGACAGTCGACGACGCGGCGATCTTCCTCGCCCGGCTGACCGGCGGGGCACTTGCCACGTTCGAGGCGACCCGGTTCGCCACCGGACGCAAGAACGCCCTGCGCGTCGAGATCAACGGCTCCGCGGGCTCGCTGGCTTTCGACCTGGAACGTCTCAACGAGCTTGAGTACTACGACGCCTCACGGCCCTCCGGCGAAAACGGTTTCACCCGCATCCTCGTCACGGAACCCGACCACCCCTATCTCGCCGCATGGTGGCCACCCGGCCATCTGCTCGGCTACGAACACGGCTTCACCCACCAGGCGCGCGACCTCATCGAGGCGATCGCCACCGGCGTCCAGCCCCGCCCGTCGTTCGCCGACGCCCTCGACGTCCAGCTCGTCCTCGACGCCGTCGCTCGTTCTCACGGCGAATGGATTCCCATCCCGGAACGGAGACCATGAGCCATGCCACGACCGATCACCCTGTTCACCGGGCAATGGGCCGACCTGCCCTTCGAGGAGGTCTGCCGACTGGCGTCCGGATGGGGTTACGACGGGCTGGAGATCGCGTGCTGGGGCGACCACTTCGAGGTCGACAAGGCACTGGCCGACGAGTCCTACGTGGAGGGTCGCCGGGAGATCCTGGCCCGTCACGGACTGAAGGTGTTCGCACTGTCCAACCACCTCGTCGGCCAGGCGGTGTGCGACCACCTGATCGACGAACGGCACCGGGCGATCCTGCCGGCCGACGTCTGGGGCGACGGCTCACCCGAGGGCGTGCGGCGCCGGGCCGCACAACGGATGGCCGACACCGCGCGAGCCGCGGTGAAGCTGGGCGTCCACACCGTCGTCGGATTCACCGGCTCCGCCATCTGGCACACGCTCGCGATGTTCCCACCCGTTCCTGACACCGTGATCGACGACGGGTACGCCGACTTCGCCGAGCGCTGGAACCCGATCCTCGACGTGTTCGACGAATCCGGCGTTCGCTTCGCCCACGAGGTCCACCCCAGCGAGATCGCCTACGACTACTGGAGCACCGTACGGACCCTCGAAGCGATCGGGCACCGCTCCGCGTTCGGCCTCAACTTCGACCCCTCGCACTTCGTCTGGCAGGACCTCGACCCGGCGATGTTCCTGTGGGACTTCCGCGACCGCATTTACCACGTCGATTGCAAGGACGTGAAGAAACAGCTCAACGGACGCAACACCAGGCTCGGCTCGCACCTGCCGTGGGGAGACCCCCGCCGCGGCTGGGACTTCGTTTCCACCGGCCACGGGGACGTCCCCTGGGAGGCCTGCTTCCGGATGCTCAACGCCATCGGCTACGACGGCCCGATCTCCATCGAATGGGAGGACGCCGGCATGGACCGGCTCACCGGGGCTCCGGACGCACTCGCCTACGTACGGCGGATGACCACCATCGAGCCCTCCGCCAGGTCCTTCGACAACGCCTTCATCTCACGAGAGAGATGACCGGAAGCCAAGCGTCCGAGCTGGGCCGGCTAGTTACGATGGTGGCCACCGTCGGCAAAGCCATGGTCCTGGAGACCTACGGCGTCAGCGCCCACGAGCTCGCGGAGCGACTCGGGACCGAGTGTCATGGGGTGAGCATCGCACCGTTCCACGGCAGGGGACGGGAACCGGCACGATCGGAACCACCGGCTCCTGCTCTGCCCGGCCGGTCAGGCGCCGTCGCTCTGCGGGATGAGCACCCGCAGCTCCGTGATCAGTCCGTCCGCGTCGACGGTCACGTGCTCGGTGCCGCTCTGGGACCCGAGTTGGCCGTCGGCGGTGCGCCACGCCGTGATGAAGCGGACTTCGATTGTTCCTTCGTCGAGCACCGCGGTGGTCCACACGTGCTTGCTGTCGGCCATGTCCGCGTAGAGGGTTCGGTAGAACCCCGTGATGTCGGCCAGGCCGGTCACCGGAGGGAGTTCGCCGAACAGCACGGTGGCCTTCGGCGCGAACACCGCCTCGAACTCCTTCAGTGCTTCGGGCTCGTGCACCGCACGGTCGACGAGCGTCATGTAGCGATCGATCACGGTCTCGGTCGTCCGAGTCATTGCGTTTCCTCTTCCTGCTGAGGTGTCAGCCCATTAGGGCTTTGCCGAGCTTGGCGCCGACCAGGGGGAGGCGGCGCGGATCAAGGTGTTGCGGGCGATGCGGCTGAAGCGGTTGGCGGCATGAAGGAGTGCCGTATGCGCAGGGCTTCCGCCTGGTGGCTGGCGACGAACAGGGGCGCGGCGGCCCCTACGGCGAGGCTCATCCGCGTACGCGTGCCGGGCTCAGGAACTCCTACAGACGCGGCAGTTCGTGCCGGTCGGCGCGGTGGACCCGGATCCGCCCCCGCCGTCGGTCGCGTGCACCCCTCGCCGGCTGTGGCGAGGCTGTCCTGGTCGAAACGAGTGTGGGTGACCCATCCGCAGGTGGGTGAGGCTGCACAGGACCCGGCGTCCGACGTTCGGACGCCGCCGAAACTGCCTGGTGAGCACACGCAAGGCAGAGTCGGACACGTCGAGCCTGGTGGCTGTCCTGCCTTGCCGTGGGCGCAAGTTGGAAAGACGCGTCACCCTAAACGGTGTTCAGGTCCAGCCCGAAGTGGGCCCTTGCGGTCGTCACAGTGATGACAGGCACGTGCTCCGCGATCTGCGCCTTCGACATCTGCGTCACCAGGAAGTAGTCCTGCAGCGGCAGCCCCTTCCGCGCCACCGAGGAGCCCACCGAGCGGAACAGCAGTTCGGTGGCCTCGTGCGACAGCCGGCACGACGTGTACAGCACATTGCCGAGGGCGACCCAGTCCTCGAAGGACGGGAGGTCACCGCTCGCCCAACGCTCGCCCAGGCGCTCGTAGTCGCGGGCCGCCGTGAGAAGTACCGCCTGCGCGGCGTCGATCGTCGCCCGCGCCTGGCCCCAGATCCGCTGGCCCTCTTCGTGCTTGTACCGCTCGACCATCGGCGGGTACAGGCGCTTCTTGGTCAGGATGGTCTCTTCATAGGCGTCGAGTGCCGCCCACGCCGCACCGACCTGGACAGCCGCGAGCGAGGCCGGATACAGCGGCTGGATCTGGCCCAGGTACAAGGGGTTACCGGTGGAACGGGTGCCGTGCGTGCCTTCGGGAAGGGTCGAGTATCCCCAGTCGAACAGGGGAGAGACGTTGTCGGCCGGAACGAAGACGTCCTCCACGACGACCGTGTTCGACCCGCTCGCGCCGAGGGCCATCGTGGCGTGCCCTCCCCAGTCGTCCCGTACGGTGTAGTCGCTGCGAGGCAGCAGCACCACGGCCGGGACGGGGTCGCTTCCCTCGGCCAGGATGACCGTGCTCACCATCGCGTGGGTCGAGTACGGGACACCGGACGAGTACGGCCACACCCCCGTGAGGCGGAATCCGCCTTCCGTGGGAACGAGCGCGCCTCGGGGGTTGGCGGAGTGCGGCGCGACGAAGACGCCGTCCTCGCCGAAGGCTTCCCGTACGACGTCCTCCGGGAAGTGTGCGACCAGGGGGATCGTGTGGCCCGTCCCCAGGGTCAGGCACCAACCGATGCCGGGGTCTCCGCGCGAGATCTCGATCATCGTCCGGTAGTACGTCTCCAGGCCGAACTCGTAGCCGCCGTACTTCCGCGGTTGCACGAGACGGTAGAAGCCGGCGTCCTGGAACGCCTGGTGGATGTCGGCGGAGTACTTGCCCTCCTCCGCTGCCTTCACGCGATTCTCGCGGAGTGTCGGGCGCATCGCCGCGGCGCGGGCGATCACCTCCTGCGGGGTGAGGTCCGGCTCCGGTATCCGTAGATCGCCGATCACAGCGGTCGTGTCGTTCGACGACATCGTCGTTCCCTTCGTCCGCTCCCTCTCGCCCGGCCTCGTTGCCGTGGGATGAGGAGTGGATCGAGTCAAACCCCCCGCACCCGCGTGTCGCTTGCCCCGATCCGCCAAATCCGGCCCAGCGGATTGCCCCAGGGAGGCAAGCGAAATCGGCGGGCGCCGCACGAGCATGAGATGCGGCTGCTCGACGAACGGCAGTCATACGACGAGACAACGGAAGAGTTGGTGACGATGGTCGACGAAGACTTCTCGTACCCACGGGCGGATCGGGCGCCGAGCCTGTGCGAGCTGGCCGAAGAAGGGGGCTTCTGATGGCGAGTGTCCAGCATCTGGCCGTACGCGTCTCGGACATCGAGCGCTCCACGAAGTTCTACGTCGAGACGTTCGGCGGTAGGGAAGTCCTTCACCCGTACCACACCGGCAAGCAGATGACCGAGATCATCTTCGGCCTGAAGGACACCGACTACCGGATCGCTTTCATCGAGCTGCCCGACGGCTTCGGCCTCGAACTGTTCCAGTTCCTCCCCGACCGCAACCCCACGATCGGCGTGCCTCAGCCGGAGGCGTCGTTCATGCACTTCGCCATCTCCGTCGACGACGTCCAGGGCACGGTGGCGCGTGCAGTGGCGAACGGCGGGGAGAGCTTCGGCGACCCGGCCGGGTGGGCTCCGGGCGACCCCGCGAAATACGCCTATGTCAAGGACCCCGACGGGAACATCCTCGAGGTGAACGACACCACGTGGGAGCGCATCCTGCACTCCGCGATCGAGCTGTACCCCGAGGCCAAGCGGTAACATCGGCTGGACCGAAGGGCGGGCGGGAGCACCGGGCCCGCCCCTCCCGCCGCCTCGCCCCTTCAGCGGGATACGCCCATACAGTGTGCTGCCATCAGGCCCGGCCACGTCGGGCGCTCGCGACGATGCGAGAGGGGATGCGGATGTCCGCCACCGGGTCCTGGGTGTGCCGGCTACACCCGAGCGCTCCCCCTGATGAGCTCGAGCCGACCTGCCTCCCGGAGACCTGGAACCGGACCGTTGCCGGCATCGGAATCGGGGCGTCTTCGTGGGCCGTCGAATTCTGTCGCGAGCTCGCGGCGCTCTCGGTCGACCCCGATATCCCTGCCGCCCGCCGCGCAGAGGCCACCGAGGAGCTACGCCCCACCGCCGAGGCGGTCGTGATGGAAGCCCTGGTGGCTCTCTGCCTCGGCCGGGCGGTCCCCACGACGGTCCCCCCGGAGACGACCCGCCAGATCGCCCGAGCGGTGAGACAACGGATTTCACTCGAGCGCATACTCGCGTTCCAGCGAGCCTCCCATGCTCGTTTCAGCGGCGCCCTTGTCTCCGAGTTCCGTCGCCTTGTACCGGCCGATCAACAGTCGGAGGGGCTCTCCGACCTGTCACGCTTTCTGGTCGACCTCGTGAGTTCCTTCTCGCTCGCCTGCAGCGCCGCCTACGCGGCCGAGGAGCAAGCGTGGCTCACGAGCGTCGACGGTTCGCGCGGGGAGCTGGTCAGGACTCTGCTGCGTGGCGACCACACGGTCCTGGACCCCGCGAAGGCGCTGCGGTACGAGCTCGCGAACCGGACCCATGTCAGCCTGATCCTGCGACGCGACGCGCACGACGACCACGCGGAGTCAGAGGGACTCGATCGGGTTGCCGCCAGGCTTTTGACGGTCGTCGGCGCGACCGCACACCTGGTGATCCCGTCGGACGATCGCGAGGTGTGGGCATGGGGCGCGTTCACCGACCCACGGAGTGCGGCAGTCCACTCGATCCCCCTGGTGCCGGGTGCCCTGGTCGCGGTCGGTCGCCCGGCGCGCGGCCTCGACGGCTTTCGGGCCACGCACGAAGAGGCGATGGCGGCAGTCCGCGTCACGCTGTACTCGGCCGCCCGCTCACGCGGTCGCACGGTCTTCTTCGAGGACGTCCGACTCGCGGCGTTGCTCACCTCTGACCCCGAGCGGGCACAAAGCTTTGTCCGGGACGAGCTCGGGGCCCTGGGACATCCTCGAGAGTCACTGCTCCGGGAGAGCGTGCGCGTCTACCTCGAATGCAACTGCAGCCCCGCGCAAGCCGCCACGCGGCTCGACGTGGTGAAGAACACCGTCGTGTACCGCATCCGACGCGCTGAAGCGATGCTGGGACGGAGCGTCAAGGAACAGCAGGGCATTCTGTGGGCGGCGCTCCATCTCGTCGACGTCGTCGACCCCGTGGAGTCGCAGTATTCGGCCTGACGTCGGGTCGCATACGGGCTGATGACCACGCGCCCGCCACGAGGCTCGGCACTGCCGCTCGAACCGCTTGATCATCGGGCGCTGCGGCGTACTGCCTGCGACGGTGAGCACAACAGACACCGCAGGTGGTCAACCTGTCCGACAAGGCCGCCGGTAAGGTCGTCCATGTGACAGGGGAAGAGACGACATCGGGGAAGTCGGGAGCGGCGTCCGGCAGGCAGCAGCGCCGGAGGCACCCCGGTGATCCCGGTCGTCAGCGTGACCCGGTAGGAACCCGGCGGGCCATTCTGACCGCCGCCAGCGCGGAGTTCGCGGCCCACGGATTCGACGGAGCCCGGGTCGTACGGATCGCGGAGTCGGCCGGCGTCAGCCATCAGCTGATCACGTACTACTTCGGGGGCAAACGCGGGCTGTACGAGGCGCTGAGCGATCAGTGGCTCGAGGAGTCCATGCGCGTCAGCCAGACCCGCACCTTCGCGGATGCCGTGCGGCGCTACGTCCACTGGGCGCACGAGGACCCCGCGTGGGTGCACACGCTGACCCGCGAAGAGCCCGGCAGGCGCCCGCCCGCCGAGGACGAGCGGGCCGCCGAACTGTTCAAGCACGTCGAGGAACTCCGCGAGCGGCAGGCGCGCGGTGAATTCCGGAGCGACCTCGACGTGGGGGCCGTGGCCCTCGTCTTCTTCGCCGCCTCGGTCGCTCCGGTGGCCATCCCGTGGATCGCCCGTGAACTCGGCCAACAGGACCCGGACTCACCGGAGTTCATCGACCACTACGCGGAGCAGGTGGGCCTCATGATCTCCGCGCTCGCCGAAGCGAAGACGGCGGCACCGGCGACACAGGACGAGGGCTCGCCGGTGGACGGCGAGCCCCAGGACTGACGACGACCGGACCCCCGGGTTCCGGGAGTCCGTACGCCGCTCAGCCGGGCGGCAGCCGCCGGGCCATCTGAAGGTGCGCCAGCTGCCAGCCACCCGACGGGGAGCGCGTCCAGACCCGGGTGACGGCGGCCTGGATGACGAACGGGGCCAGCTCGGGCACGAAGGCGACCCACATCTCCTGGAGACAGCTGACCACGGCCGTGGTGCCGAAATGCTGGACGGTCACGTCATGGGTGTCCACCTGACTGGTGTGACCCAGGCGTGCTGCGTACCGCAGCCAGTCGTCCACGCCGTGGATGTGGCCCACCGCCGAGTGCACGATCACGCAGCTGGGATGCAGCAGGGCGCGGAGCGCCGGTTCCGGTTCCGGGAGGGTCTGCGCGGCGAGCCAGGCGGCCTCGGCCTCCTCGACCGTGGCGGGAGCGGATGTGGAGACGGGGGCAGCCGCGGAGGCAGCGGCGGCGGGGCCTTTCGCCCCGGTAGACGAGTTGGTCACAGCTCCAGCTCCAGGACCGGGGACTTCGACCGGGACGAGCACGGGGTGAACAGACCCTCCCCGCGCTCCTCATCGGTCAGGACCTCGTCCCGATGGTCGGGCTCACCGGCGCGCACCCGCACGACGCATTCGCCGCAGATGCCCTGTCCGCACGAGTTGGGCGCCTCGACACCGTTCGCCAGCAGGACGTCCAGGACGCTCTGGTCCTCGGGGACGAGGTACTCCGCTCCCGAGGAGGACAGGCGCACGGTGAATCCACCCTCCCCTCCCCCGCCGGGCTCGGCCGCGGCCGGGGGCGAGGCGCTGAAGCGCTCCTTGTGCAGGGCGGACGCGGGCCATCCGAGCTCGGCCGCCCGCCCCAGCGCGTAGTCCATGAACCCGCCGGGACCGCAGACGTAGACCGCGGTACCGGGAGCGGGGTCCCCCAAGTCGCGTCCGAGATCGAGAAGTTGCTCCGGTTGCTCGTCGTCGAAGTGGAGGGTGACCCGCGGATGGTTCTCCAGGTCGGCGAGGAAGGCGGCCTCGCTCCGGCTGCGGGCGCAGTAGTGCAGCCGGTAGTCGCCCCCGGTGGCGTCGAGGCTCTGGGCCATCGACAGCAGCGGGGTGATGCCGATGCCGCCCGCGAGCAGCACGTGCCGGCGCGCGGACGTCAGGCCGAAGCGGTTGCGCGGTGCGGCGATGCGCAGCGTGTCGCCCTCGGCGAGGGCGTGCATGGCGCGTGAACCCCCGCGCGAGGCGGGCTCGTCGAGGACCGCGAGCCGGTACTGCTTGCGGATGTCCGGATGGCCGCACAGGGAGTACTGCCGGATCAGTCCCGCCGTACCAAGCTGTACGTCGATGTGGGCACCGGGCTCGTACTCCCACAGCTCATCGCCGTCGGCCCGGGCGAGGTCGAAGACCGCGATTCTCGGCGTGGCGTCGTACCGGGCCACGACGACCGCGTCCGTCCAAGTGGTGCTCACGCTTCGGTCACGCCCCCGCCGCCGTGGGCACGGCCGCCCGGTCCGTTCCTGTGGAGTCCTTCGGCCGGGTGGAGAGGCCTGCTTCCACGCGGCGGACCGGCTCACCGGGGGCGGCGACGCAGAGCGGGGTGCGTCCGGCCTCGACGTCGTCCAGCATCGTGCGCAGCATGCGCCGGAGCATGACGACACCCTTGTCGGACGACGCCAGGGTCTCCTCGGAGTGCTGGGTGATGGTGCCCTGCGACCACTGGGCCTCGTAGTCGCCGGGGAAGCGCTGCTTCTCCTCCTCGCTCAGCTGCCAGCCGTCCTGGCCGTTCTGCTTGATGCCGAACATGAAGGACGTGGCCCGCTCGGCGTCGGCGGAGCGGATGGAGAACACCAGCCGGTGGTGGGTGTCGTCGGCGGGGACCACCCAGATCAGCATGTCGTTGCGGACGTCGGGGGTCGAGCGGATGAAGTCGGGCAGGGCGATGATGTTGGGCAGCATGCACTCCACGGACCACTCCAGGTCGACGGGTGCGCCCGCGTCGCCCTTGCTGTCCTGGTAGCGCCAGATGTACCTCACGCCGTTGTCGGTGCGGTGGTAGGTGGTGCGCTCGGCGGCGGTGCGGTGGTCGTAGTAGTGCTCGGGGAAGCCGGTCGTGCCGGTGCCCTGGAACTGGAACCCGCTGTGGTTGGAGTGCAGCCACGCCGCGTGCACGGGGTCGACGGCGTTCTCGAACAGCTGGAGCCAGTTGTAGTCCTGCTCCAGGCCGATGACCTCGGCGCCGGGCACCATCCAGCTGGTGTGGTAGCTCTCGCCCTCGCCCAGGGGTTCGAGGCTGTCGTAGCGCGGCAGCGGGGGCTTGAGCTCGGGCGGACCCATGTAGACGAAGACCAGGCCGTAGGCCTCCTCCACCGGATACCACGGCTGACGTGCGAGATCGCGGCGCTTGCCGCCGTCAAGTTCGCAGGCCTGGTCCAGGCAGTGGCCCTGCACGTCGAATTTCCAGCCGTGGTAGCAGCAGCGGATGCCGTCCGCCTCGACGCGGCCGTAGAAGAGGCTGCTGCCGCGGTGCGCGCATCGCTCGAAGACGACGCCGGGGCGGCCCTGTCCGTCCCGGAAGACGATCAGGTTCTCGCCCAGCAGGCGTACGCGGTGCGGAACGTCGCTGGTCAGGGCGGTGGAGCTGGCGATCGGCTGCCAGTGGCGGCGCAGCGCCTCGCCCATCGGGGTGCCGGGGCCGACCTCGGTCAGGCGGGCGTCGTGGGAGGAGGGCTTACGGCCGTAGCCGGTTCCCGTGTCGGGCACGGTCGTGTCGGTCATGTGGACCATCTCCTCGGCGTTGAGGCAGTGGGGACGCGTGGACGAGGGCCGTTCGAAGGGGTCGGCAGCCCGCGGTCGAGGTTTTCTCTCGCTGTCGCGAGGTGTCACGGCACGAGCGTGCGGCGGCTCTTCCGGCACTCTCGGACAGGGACGGACAGGCACGGCGAGCGGTGTGTACCTATGAGGCGTTCATGCCGTTGTACGGCTCTGATGAAAAACTGTCAATGCCCCCGACCTGCTTTGATGAATTACTTGCAGACCCCTGTCGGATCGCTGGACACCCTTGTTACGGTGACCCGGCACCGAGGTGACGACCCGCTCGCGGACTCCGCCGCACCTCGCGACAACACCTGAGAACGTGCCGAGCCGGCGACCGCCTCCCCCGCGATTTTCCGCAGCTCCTCCAGCGCGCGTTCCCTCCAGAGCCGAAGGAGACGAGATGTCCGGACACTCCGCAGGACCCTCCGCATGAGCGCCGGGCACGGCTCCACGTACGACTACGTCGTCGTCGGTGCGGGTACGGCCGGCTGCGTCCTCGCCGCGCGCCTGTCCGCGGACCCCGAAACACGGGTGCTGCTGATCGAGGCCGGCCCGCCTGCGGACCGCGATCTGCTCGTTCAGCTGCCCCTCGGGGTCGGGCTGCTGTCGGGACGCGAGGACATCGGCTGGGGCTACGAGTCGGAGCCCGAGCCGGGCCTGAACGGCAGGCGCATCCCGGTCCCGCGTGGCCGACTGGTCGGCGGCACCGGATCGATCAACGGCTCGACCCACGTCCGCGCGCACCGCCTCGACTACGACGACTGGGTCAAGTCCGGTGCCACGGGCTGGGGTTGGGACGACCTGCTGCCGTACTTCCGCCGTTCGGAGAGCAGCTGGCGCGGGGACACCGAGCACCACGGCGGGTACGGACCCGTCACCGTGTCGACCACGGTCCGCCGAGGTACCTTCGGCCGCCGTCTGGACCGCGCAGCCCGATCGCTGGGCATCGAGTTCCCCGACGACACCCAGAGTGGTGACCCCACCGGAGCGGGCCAGGTCGAGAACGCCATCCACCGCGGGCGACGGCACAGCACGGCCGCCGCGTACCTGCGCCCCGCGCTGCGGCAGCGCCCGAACCTCGCCCTGCTCACCGGGGTGCTGGTGGACACGCTGGTGCTCGACCAGGGACGCGTGACGGGCGTCCGTGTCGTGAAGGGCGGACAGAGCCGGGTGATCCGGGCCGCCCGCGAGGTCGTGGTCTGCGCCGGTGTCTACAACTCGCCGCAGCTGCTGATGCGTTCGGGCATCGGACCGGCGGATCAGCTGCGCGAGCACGGCATCGAACCGGTGGCGGATCTGGCCGGCGTCGGCGCCAACCTCCAGGACCACCCGGCGGCTCCCGTGCTGTTCGACGTCAAGGATCCGGTGACCTTCCACGAGCACCTGCGCCTCGACCGCGCGGCGGTGGGCGCGCTCCGCTGGCTCCTCACGGGGGACGGTCCGCTGGCCGGGATGCCCGAGTTCCTCTCCGCGTACATTCGCACCCGCCCCGACCTGGACCGTCCCGACGGGTTCCTCGGCATCCTGGGCGGCGGTTTCGACGCCCGGCCGTGGTTCCCCGGCATACGGCCGCTCAAGGACCGGCACTGCGTGGCGCTCAACGCCGTCGCGACCCCCCGCAGCCGCGGCGAGGTCAGGCTGGGCTCCGCCGACCCGGCCGCCCCGCCTCGGATCACGTTCAACCTGCTCACCGAGCCGGAGGACGTCGCCGCGCTGCGGGAGACCGTGCGCACCACGCTGGCCGTCCTGCGCAGCCCGGACGTCTCGCCGATGATCCGGGCGGAGCTCGCACCAGGCCTCGACGTGCGCACCGACGCCGACTTCGAGCGCTATCTGCGCGAGACCGGTTACACCGCCAACCACGCCTGCGGCACGTGCGCCATCGGAACCTCCGAGACCGCGGTCGTCGACCCCGAGCTGCGGGTGCGCGGCGTCGACGGGCTGCGTGTCGTCGACGCGTCGGTCCTGCCGACCGTGCCCGGCGCGAACATCAACGCCACCGTCATCGCCGTGGCGGAGAAGGCCTCGGACCTGATCCGCGGGATCCCGGCAGCCTCCGCTGCCCCGCTCCATAAGAGGACCGCGGGATGAGGGAACCACTGTCGTACGCCATCGCGTACAGGGCGGCCGAGGCCGCGCTGGAGGCGGCCCGGGCAGAGGGGGCGCGGATCTGCGTGGCGGTCGTCAACCGCAGCGGCATCACCAAGGTCCTGCTCAGCGACGACGGCGTCGGCCCCATCGGGATCGAGACCGCGCGCCGCAAGGCCTACACCGCCGCCGTCACCGGCCTGCCGACCTCGAAGTTCGCCGCCCTCGCCGCGTCACCCGCGATGGCGGTCGCGCCCGTGCACCTCGTCGACGCCGCCCTCCTCGCCGTACCGGGCGGGGTGCCCATCACCGTGGACGACGGCGAGGTCATCGGTGCCGTCGGCGTCGGCGGAGCCGACGCCGAGACCGACGAACGACTCGCCTCCCGCGCCCTGGAAGGCCTTAAGGACCTGATCACGTGAGCGCCCCCGCAACCCGTGACACCAAAGGAGAACGACCATGATCGAGGACTTCCTCGTCGTCGAGGGCGTGGCCCACAACTACAACTTCCGGCCCGAGAACTGCGTCAACCCGCACATCGGGGCGGCCATCGGCGAGCACCTCTACGGCCTGCACAAGCGGGTCAGCGGCCCCGAGTACACCCTCGAACGCTCCACCTACATGCAGGGCGCGGGCGCGGACATCATCGGCCGGGCCCTGCTCGCCGAGAGCCAGACCGACGTGATCGCCTACCACGAGACACCCATCTACGGCCACTTCCGGGACGGAGGATCGGCGCTGGGCTTCGGCCTGGAGATGCGCGAGAAGTGGCCGGAGCGCGTGCTGATCTACGGCGCGGTGTCCCCGCTGCGTCCCGGCGCCCTGGACCGGGTGGACGAGCTGGTGGAGAAGCACCGGGTCAACGCCCTCAAGCTCTATCCGATCGACGTCGTCGAGGGCCGGGTGACCGCGCTGGACATGGGTGACCCGGAGATCTGCTTCCCACTGTTCGAGCGGGCCCGGCAGCACGGTCTGAAGGTCGTGGCCATCCACAAGGCCCTCCCGGTCGGGCCCGGGCCGACCTCCGCCCTCGGGATGAGCGACGTGGAAGCCGCCGCGCTGGCCTTCCCCGACCTCACCTTCGAAGTCGTCCACGGAGGCATGGCCTTCGTCGAGGAGACGGCCCTTCAGCTGGAGTCCTTCCGCAACATATGGGTCAACCTGGAGGCCACGTCGTTCATGGCGGTCTACGCGCCCCGCCGCTTCGCCCAGGCGATGGGCGCCTTCCTGCAGGCCGGTGCCGCCGAGCGGATCATCTGGGCGACCGGCTGTGACGCCGTCCACCCCCGGCCGGCGATCGAGGCCTTCTGGAACTTCGAGATGCCCCGTGACCTGATCGAGGAGTACGGGCTGCCCGAGCTCACCAAGGAGATCAAGGCCGACATTCTCGGCCGTAACTTCCTGCGGATGCACGGCATCGACGAGAAGGACCTCCGCGCGCGCATCCGCGGCGACGAGTTCGACACCACCGAACTCCAGGAGCCGTGGGGCGGACGGGTCGCCCCGGTCGACGACGTGTTGGCCGGTGCACGATGACGGTCACAGAAACCCAGGTCCGCGCGACGCTCAACGAGATCGTCGATCCGTGCAGCATCACCGCGGGAGTCCCCGCCGGACTCGACGACATGGGACTCGTCGGTGACATCCGCGTACAGGACGACGGCGCCGGCGGTCAGCGCATCGCGGTCACCGTCGGCGTGACCGAGCCGAGCTGCGTGCTCATCGGCTCGTTCGCGACCGAGGCCCAGATCCGGCTCACGGCTCTGACCGGTGTGTCCGCGGTCGACGTGCGGCTGGCGGACGACTTCGACTGGACCCCGGACAGGCTCGCACCGCACTACCGGCAGCGGCTCGACGAACACCGTGCACACAAGCGTCGCACCCTCCCCCTTCTCGCCCTGACCAGGACAGGACCAACCGGTGACCAGTGAGGCCCGACAGCAGCCGCACGCCTCGGACCCGACGACCGTGACGGCGAACAACGCCGCCGTCATGGGCCGCTTCATGGAAGGGCTCAGCCGGGCACCGCTCCCGCCCGAGAGCGTCGATCCGACTCCCGTGCGGGTGGTTCGCGACATCGCATACGGCGCGGCACCGGGCACGGATCTGCGCATGGACCTGTACCTGCCGACGGGCGCGACGTCACCCACCCCCGTGATCGTGTGGCTGCCCGGCGGCGGCTGGCGCCATCAACGCCGGGGCTACGGGCCGCACTTGCCCCGGCTCTTCGCCGAACGCGGATACGCCATGGCGGACATCGAGTACCGCTCCTCCGAGGTCGCCGTCTGGCCCGCGCAACTGCACGACGTCCAGGCCGCGTTGGACCACCTGCACGGCCTCGCGGACACCCACAACCTGGACCCGGCGTCGATCGGTCTGTGGGGCAGCTCGTCCGGTGCGCACCTCGCACTGCTCACGGCCTTCGCCACCGACGCCGACGGCTCCCCCGCGGCGCCCGGCGTACGCGCGGTGGTGGCGGGCTATCCCCCGACCGATCTGCTCCGGCTCAACGAGGACGCGCTGCCCGGAGGAATGCTGGGCGTGGATCCCACCGATCCGGCCTGGGGTCTGCTTGGCGGCCGGCCGTCGGACCGGGCCGCCGCCGCGGTCGAGGCCAGCCCGGTCCGGCAGGCCCATCCGGGAGTGCCGCCCGTGCTCATCCTGCACGGCGACGCCGACCTGCTCATCGGCCCGGCCCAGAGCCGCCGCCTCCACGACACCCTGGTCGCCGCGGACGCCGAGTCCCATCTGCTACTGGTGCACGGCGCCGACCACGGCCTCCTCAACACCGGCGCCTGGGACCTTAACCCCATGACGGCCACAGTGCGGTCCTCACACTCCCCGGATGCCGAGAGCTCCGTACAGCTGACCCCCGCGCTGATCGAGCGCTTCTTCGACCGCCACCTGCGAGCGGACCCCTGGAACACCTGACACACCACGGCGCTACGACGGCATCGGGCGTATCTCCTGTCCCGTCGCGCTGTGTAGACGCGCACAGGCAGGGCCGCCCACGAGGCAGGGTGATGCGGGGGTGACGGTGCGGTGTGCCGATGAGTTCCACGCGCCCGCCGTGTCGGCCGACGCGGTCAACAGCGCCCAGCGGCAACGGTCTTCACGCCGGTGAGCCGCACCGACCGGCTCGGTACGGAATCGCCGTCGTTCGGACTCCGAGGAGAATTCCGGCAGCCCCTGGGCTCTGGCGAGGCAGACTGCTTCGTCCGTCGATCTTCACGCGGAGTCCAGGTGAGCAGAGTCCAGGTCACTCGTCACAGAACGGCCGGGGACACCTTGTCCGCGTTCCCGAAGCGCCGTCAGCTGGGGATCACTCGTCTAGAGTTCGGGCATGCCCGCAAGCACGCCGTCGACCGTCCGAAGTGAGTCGCGCATCCTGAAGGCCGCTCTCGGTCTGTTCGCGGAGCAGGGATATCACGGCACCACCATCCGCGAGATCGCCCGCGACGCGGGCTTGTCGGTCCCGGGTGTGTATCACCACTACCGGTCGAAGCAGGATGTGCTCGTCGACCTGATGGTCACCGTGCTGGGCGAGTTGCTGACGCGCACCCGGTCGGCTGTCGACGCGGTGGACGAGGCCGATGTCTCCGCACGGTTCGACGCTCTGGTGAGTGAGCTGGTGCGGTTCCACGCCGAGCGGCGGGAAGAGGCGTTCGTGGCCTCGACCGAGCTGCGCGGTCTCGATCCCGACAACCGCCGACGTGTGGTGGCGTTGCGGGACGAGCAGCAGGCGATGCTCGAGGCGTGCATCGCGTCGGGGTGTGATCGCGGCGTGTTCGCCACGCCGTACCCGCGGGAGGCGGCGCGTGCGGTCGCGGTGCTGTGCGTCGGCGTCGCTTCCTGGTACCGGCCTGGCGGTGGCGACGCGATCAGTGCACTGGTGCGTGGGCAGCTCGGTCTATGCCGCGCGCTGGTCGAGGCTCGCTGAGCTTTGACCGGTGGAGCAACATATGGCACCGTCTATACGACCGAGCGAGCGCTCGGTCGGTCGGTGAGGAGGCGTCCGATGTCCGAGATCGAGAAGCTGGTCGCTGCCGTCGAAGAGCTGGTGGAGAAACATGTGCTGCCTGTCGACGATGAACACGACGGCGACATCGACGCGGCTGGTGGTGAGGCACTGCGTACCCGGCTGCAGGCCCTGGCCCGTGCGCGCGGCCTGCTGACGCCCCACGGACCGCGGGATCTCGGTGGCCTGGGCCTCGGCATGATCGACCGGATCCCCGTGTTCGAGGCCGCGGGCCGGTCGCTGTTCGGGCCGATGGCCCTCAACATCAACGCCCCTGATGAGGGCAACGTCCACCTGCTCGACGAGGTCGCGACATCCGCGCAGCGGGAGCGGTACCTGGGTCCGCTCGTTCGCGCAGAGGTGCGGTCCGCCTTCGCCATGACCGAGCCGGCGCCGGGCGCCGGGGCGGACCCGACGATGCTGAGGACGGCGGCGGCGAAGGTCGACGGCGGCTGGGTGGTCAACGGTCGCAAGTGGTTCATCACCGGTGCCGACGGTGCCGGGTTCTTCATCATCATGGCCCGCACCAGCGGCGAGCCCGGCGGGCCGGGCGGGGCGACCATGCTTCTCGCGCCGGCCGACCGCGAAGGCATCGAGGTCACACGCCACATCGGAACGGTGGACCGCTCGATGCTCGGCGGCCACTGTGAGCTGACCTTCACCGACGTGTTCGTGCCCGACGAGGACGTCCTCGGTGGCGTGGACGAGGGATTCCGGTACGCCCAGGTGCGGCTCGGTCCGGCCCGGATGACACATGTGATGCGGTGGTCGGGCGCCGCCCGCCGGGCTCACGAGACGGCGGTCGCGCACGTCGCAGGACGCGAGGCGTTCGGATCACGCCTCGCCGACCTCGGGATGATGCAGCAGTTGATCGCCGACAACGAGATCGATCTGGCCGCCACGCGCGCGCTGCTGCTTGAGGCCTGCCGTCAGCTGGATGCCGGTGGCCGGGCGTCCGAGAGCACCTCGATCGCCAAGACCTTCGCCGGCGAAGCGCTGCACCGGGTCGCCGACCGAGCGGTCCAGATGTGTGGTGGGCTCGGCGTCTCGCGTGACCTGCCCGTCGCGAAGATCGCGCGCGAGATCCGCGCGTTTCGGATCTACGACGGACCGTCCGAGACCCATCGCTGGTCCATCGCGAAGCGCGCCGTACGACGAATCGTGGCAGCCGGATGACCGGCGCGACGGTACAGCCGACGCCCGCCGAGTTGGCGGGCGTCGCGCGCGTCATGGCAGCGGCAGGAGCGGAACCCGCTGACGTACTGACTTCATCGCTGCTGTCGGGCGGCCGGTCCAACCTGACCTACGTCCTTACCGATGGGCGGACCCGGTGGGTGCTGCGAACTCCTCCCCGCGTGGGGCGCACGCCGTCGGCGCATGACGTGGCCCGCGAGCACCGGGTGACGGCCGCACTCGCCTGCACTGCGGTGCCGGTCGCCCAGGCAGTGCTGCTCCACGAGGATGAGACCCTGCTCAGCGTTCCGTTCACGGTCAGCCGCTTCGTCGAGGGTCGGTCGTACCGCACCCGGTCGGACCTGTCGGCTCTGGGCGACGACGGTCTGGCCGCCGTTGTCGACCACATCGTCGCGTCGCTCGCGGCGTTGCACCGGGTTGACCACGTCGCTGTCGGCCTCGGAACCTTCGGGCGCCCCGACAACTATGCCGCCCGCCAGTTGCGACGCTGGCGCGGGCAGTGGGAGATCGTCGGATCGGCGGAACCGGCGGCGATCGCCTCCGAGATCGTCCAGGCGTTGGAACACAACCTCCCCGAGCAGCGGCGGACCTCGATCGTCCACGGCGACTACCGCATCGACAACACGCTCGTCACCGGGGGCGGTGAACATGCTCGCGTGGCTGCCATCGTCGACTGGGAACTCTCCACGATCGGGGATCCCGTCGCCGACGTCGCCATGATGTGCGCCTACCGCGATCCGGCCTTCGACCCCATCGTGGGCGTGCCGAGTGCCTGGACCAGCAGCCGTCTGCCCGGGCCTGCCGAGCTGGCGGAGAGATATGTGGCGGCGAGTGGTCACGACCTCGAACACTGGGACTTCCACCGCGCCCTCGCGTACTTCAAGGTCGCCGTCATCGCAGCTGGCATCGACCACCGACGCCGCGCGGGAGCGGGCGTAGGCACTGGCTTCGACACCGCCGCAGAGTCCGTGCCACGGTTCTTGGAGCTCGCCCACCAGATCACCACCCGCTTCTGAGCCATCGACAAAACGGAGCACTCATGCCGACAGCGTCCGTCCTCGACCTCTTCCGCCTCGACGGCAAGGTCGCGATTGTCACCGGGGCCTCGAGCGGTCTGGGAGTCGCGTTCGCACAGGCTCTCGCGGAGTCCGGAGCCGATGTCGTCCTCGGAGCGCGTCGTGCCGACCGGCTCGGCGACACCGCCCGACTTGTGGAGCAGGCCGGGGGCCGAGCGCTTGCCGTCGCCACCGACGTCGCCGACCCTGCCTCCTGCGACAGCCTCGTCGCCCATGCCATGGCACAGTTCGGTCGGGTCGACGTCCTGGTCAACAACGCGGGTGTCGGTACCGCCGTGCCTGCGGTCAGGGAAAGTCCCGGAGAGTTCCGCCACGTGATCGACGTGAACCTCAACGGCTGCTACTGGATGGCGCAGGCCTGTGGCAGAACGATGCAGCCCGGGTCGAGCATCATCAACATCTCCTCCGTCCTCGGCCTCACGACGGCAGGGCTCCCGCAGGCCGCGTACGCGGCGTCCAAAGCGGGTCTCATCGGGATGACCCGTGACCTCGCGCAGCAGTGGACCGGCCGCAAGGGCATCAGGGTCAACGCCCTCGCCCCCGGCTTCTTCGCAAGCGAGATGACGGACCAGTACCCGCCTGGCTACCTGGACGCCCAGATGTCCCGGATCCCCAGCGGCCGAAAGGGAGACCCGCGAGAACTCGCCGCAGCGCTGGTGTTCTTTGCCAGTGACGCCAGTGGCTATGTCACCGGCCAGACGCTCGCGGTCGACGGCGGGATGACAATCGCCTGAGGTCCGGTCCGCGACAGTGGGCCGAGCTCACGTCGCCGGGCACGCGCGTCCGCGTGGTGACGTGATTCCCTGCGAAACGAACCGGCCGGCGGCCACGCGCCGACCCCAGACCTGGTGGCCGTGCGGATCGGCAGGCCGCCAGGTGGCCGTGCGCACCCACCCGGTCGCCGGAAGGTGCTCGGTCACATGTGGGGAGGGCATGCGGACGCCGGCCTCGACGAGGCCGGCGTCCGCTGCGCCACGGCAGTGCCTCGCAGCCCCGACAGCCGCTCGTCCGTTGTTGCCGGACCCTCTGTTGACTGTCTTACATGGAGGACTTAGCGTCCTCTATAGGGGATATGAAAGATGGGTTGGCGATGAAGCTTTCTTCTCAGTTCGACGTACCCGCAACGCCCGACAAGGTCGTTTCGCTGTTCTTCGATCCGGCCACGATGCGTGAGTGTCTGCCCGGTTGCGAGGAGCTCGAGCAGGTCGATGACAAGACGTTCCGCGGCACGCTCACCAACGAGATCGCGCACGTGAAGTTCAAGGCCGGCTTCACCGCCGAGATCGCCTCGGTCGAGAACCTGGCCGAGCAGCCCGGCGGCTCCACGGTGACCGCCGTCCTCAAGGGCGAGGACCGACGGTTGGGCAGCACGATCAAGGTCGACGCTCGCATGACCATCGCGCCGCTCGGCGACGCCTCGCGGGTCACCTACGAGCTCGAGATGGCGATGTGGGGCAAGCTCGGACGTCTCGGGGAGCCGGTCATCCGTCGGCGCAGCGTAGAGGTCGAGAGGCAGTTCTCCGAGGCGCTCGCGGCAGTGTGCACCGGTCAGCCGATCCCGCATCGCCAGGGCACGAAGGCAACGACCAACACCGGCGGCACGGTGGCAACGCACGTCATGGCCGGCGTCCCGCATGAAGTCAGTGCCGACGGGACGACACTCAGCGCCGTGCCGGTGCCGACGGGACCGGTCGACCGGAAGCAGGACCTTCCGTTCCTGATCGCCGTCGCGGCCGCCGCGTTCGCCTTCGGCGTGATCTTGGGTGGCCGGGAGCGTCGCAGCTGATGTCCACCTTCCATGTACCGCAGACGCTGGCAGAGGCAGTGGGCCTCCTCGCCGAACTCGACGACACGATGGTGTACGGCGGCGGGACCGCGATCCAGATCCTGCTCAAGCAGGGCATCCTCTTCACGGACCACTTCGTCGACATCGGCCGGATCCCGGGCCTGGGCGACATCGTGGACGAGGGTGAGGTGATCAAGGTCGGCCCTCTGGTCTCGCTGCGTCAGATGGAGACCGACCCCCGCGTTCGTTCCCAGCTGCCGCTGGCGTCCCAGACGTATGCGAAGGTGGCCAACCCCCGGGTCCGGAACACCGCGAGCGCCGGCGGCAACCTCGCGCACGGCGACTACCGTCTCGACCCGCCCACCGCGCTCGTGGTCCTTGACGCCATGGTCGAGCTGACCTCTACGAGTGGTACGCGCGAGGTGTCCGTCCGCGAGTTCTTCGTCGACTTCCAGGTCACCGACCTTCGAGCTGACGAGATGATCACCGCGATCCGGATCCCGAAACAGGGCAAGGACTCTCGCGGCACCTTCGTCAAGTACAGCAGCCTGGCCGCCAACGACTGGCCCTGCGCCTCGGTCGCGGTGCTCGCCGTTCCCGGAGAGCTGACCGAGCTTCGCCTCGGCCTGGGCGCGCTCGCCCCCACCACTCGGTACCTGGCCCTGGACATCGACCAGGACATGTCGGAGCAAGAGGTCGTCGACGCCGCCCTCGAGATCGCCGACACCGCGATCGACCCGATCGAGGACGTGCGCGGCTCGGTCGGCTACAAGGCTCACCTGGGCCGCATCGCCGTCGAGGAAGGCGTTCGATCAGTGATGAAGGAGCTCGCCCATGCCTGAGGTGGATGAGAAGCAGCCGGCGTCGACGGACTCCACGACGGCCACAGCGTGCGAAGACGCACCGGCACGGCCGACGGACCCGGGCCCGCTGTGGGGTGTGGGCGAACGACGCATGCGGTTCGATGCCCTCGGCCGGGTGCGTGGCACCATCAAGTACGTCGGAGACGAGCCTGTCGCGACCGACACCGCGCATGTCGCGATCTGTCGCAGCACCCGGCCGCACGCCGTCATCACGAGGATCAACACGGACGCGGCCGCAGCCGTCGACGGCGTGATCGCCGTCGTCACCGGCCGAGACCTCTTCGCCGAGTACGGCGAACGGCTGTACACGGGCCCGGCGTTCGCGGACCAGCCGGCGCTGGCGGTCGACAAGGTGCGGCACGTCGGTGAGCCGGTGGCCGCCGTCCTGGCGCACGACGAGCCGACGGCGCGCGCGGCCGCCGACCTGGTCCACGTCGAGTACGAGGATCTCGACGCGGTCTACGACATCGACGCCGCACTTGAGGGCACCGGCTTCGTGCACGCCGAGCTTCGCCCGTCCTCGGTCTTCGCCGACCTCGCCCATCTCTCCGGTGTTCGCGACACCAACGTCAACTACGAGTACCGGCAGATCAAGGGCGATGCCGCCAAGGCACGCGCACAGGCCGCGACCACCGTCGAGGCCACCACCTGGGCACCCCCCACCCACCACGTCACCATCGAACTCCCGGTCACCACGGCCTGGGTCGACAGCGGACGGCTCGAGATCCTCACCACCACGCAGACACCCTCCTACGTGCGCCAGACCGCCTCGGACCTGCTCGGCCTCCCGCTGGCCAGGGTCCGGGTCCGGACCCGCGCGCTCGGGGGCGGGTTCGGCGCCAAGATGTACGACCGCCTCGAACCGCTGGCGGCAGCGCTGGCGTGGAAGCTCCAGCGCCGGGTCCGCATCGCGACCACCCGCGAGGAGGCGTTCCTCCTGACCACGCGGCACGGCGCGCAGGTCGTCGGGTCCCTCTCCGCGGACAGCGACGGGAACCTGGTCGCATCAACCGCCGACGTCCGCTACGACACCGGCGCGTTCGCTGACGTCGGGCCCCGCATCGCCGCGAAGTCAGGAATGGTCGTCCCCGGTCCGTACCGGATCGAGAACGTCGGCGTCCGGTCACGGTGCATCTACACCAACAAGGTCTCCGCAGGCCCGTTCCGGGGCTTCGGCGTGCCTCAGGTGACCTGGTCCCACGAGACACTCATCGACGAACTGGCCCATGAGCTGGGCGAGGACCCGTACCGGTTTCGCAAGCGCCATCTTCTTCGCGAAGGCGACATCGCGACGATGGGAACGAAGATGCACAGCGCCGACTTCGTGTCCTGTCTGGACGCTGTCGCCGAGGCCATCGAGTGGGACGCCCCGACACCGGCCGACGACGGACCGATCCGGTACGGCAAGGGCATCGCGGTCGGCATGAAGGCCGTGCTCACCCCGACCGTTGCCAACGCCACCCTGAACTTCAACCAGGACGGATCGGCGACCCTGCTGATCAGCACCGTCGAGATGGGGCAAGGCGCCGACACCATCATGGCGCAGGTCGCCGCCGAGGTCCTCCGGATCGACTCCACCCTGATCCACGTCGTCCAGGCCGACACCGACGCCACCCCCTACGACACGATCACCGCCGGCAGCCGATCCACCTACCACACCGGCAACGCCGTACGCCTGGTCGCCGAGCGCATGCGTGACCGGTTGATCGAAATCACCGCGGAGCAGACCGGCGCATCACCCGAAGTGATCTCGCTGACGTCCAGAGGCATCAGCATCGACGGACAGCTCACCATGACGCTGCCCGAACTCGTCCACCGCACGTTCGGTGCCCGGGGCGCGACCCTGACCACCACGTCGAACTTCAACAGCTGGTGGCACCCCTACGACAAGGCCACCGGCCTGTCGGAGAAGGTCACCGAGCACTGGTTCGCGAGCGCCGTCGCAGTGCGCATCGGCGTCGACACCAGGACCGGCCGGATCCGGACCCAGCACCTCGCGGTCGCCGCCGACGTGGGGAAGGCGCTCAACCCGACTCTTGTCGAGCAGCAGCTGACCGGCGCCGCCGTCATGGGCATCGGACACGCGCTCTTCGACCAGCTCGTGTTCGACCACGGACAGATGATCAACGCGACCCTCCTCGACTACCAGCTGCCCTCCATGCGGGACATGCCCGAGAAGATGACCCCGATCGTCGTCGAGGCTCCCCACCGTGACGGCCCCTTCGGAGCCAAGGGAGTCGGCGAGAGCGGAATCCTGGGGGTCGCGCCCGCCTACGCCAACGCGCTGCGAGACGCGTGCGGCATCCGGCTCACCAGACTGCCGCTGACCCCGGAATCCGTACTGGCAGGTATCGAGGAGAACGCCCGGTGAAGGCCATCAAGCTCAACGTGAACGGCGACTCGCACCCCATACAGGTGCGCGACGACGAGGTCCTCCTCGACTCGCTGCGCAACCGGGTGGGCGTGACCTCGGCACGCGAGGGCTGCGGCGTCGGGGCATGCGGTGCGTGCACCGTGCTCGCCGACGGCCGGAGTGTCTCCGCGTGCCTGGCGAACTCCCGGCGCTACGACGGGGTGGCGATCACGACCGCGGACGGGCTGGCCGAGGACGACGTCGTCGTGGCCGCCTTCGTCGAGAGCAACGCGATGCAGTGCGGCTACTGCATTCCCGGGTTCGTGCTCATGACCAAGGAACTGCTGAAGGACAACCCGAACCCCTCGGACCACGAGATCGCCGAGCATCTCGAGGGAAACATCTGCCGGTGTGGGACCTACCCAGAACTCATGAAGGCTGTGCGTCTCGCAGCGGAACGGAGCCGATGATGAGTCTGCGGACCTCCTGGGGTGAGCAGACCTGGGTAGAGGAAGGCAAGGGGCCGCTCGTCCTGCTGCTCCATCCCCTTGCGCTTGCCGGCGAGTTCTGGCGACCTCTGATGCGGGAGTTCTCCTCCGGTTTCCGCGTCGTGGCACCGGACGCCCGCGGACACGGCGGCTCGGCCTGGGACGGAACCGACTTCTCGGTCGAGGACATGGCCGCCGACAACGCCGCGCTGCTCGAGCACCTGGGGGCGCCGGCCGCGGTGCTCGGCCTCTCCATGGGCGGCTGCGCCGCAACCGCGTTGGCCGTGCGTCGCCCCGACCTGGTCACCAGCCTCGTACTCGCGGACACGACCGCCGACTACGGCCCCGGCAAGGAGGCCGCCTGGGAAGGGCGCGCCGTGAACGTTGTGGAGACCCCGCGAGAGCGGCAGCTGAAGTTCCAGCACGACCGCTGGTTCTCGCCGGCCTTCCTGCAGTCGGACCCTGCCGAGGTCGATCGCATCTCGGCGATCTTCGTCGACACCGACTCCACCGCGCACGCCGCTGCCTGCCGTGCCCTGGGCCGCTACGACGACAGCGGACGCCTGGGTGACATCACGGCACCCACTCTGGTGCTCGTCGGGGACGAGGACTACGCGACCCCGCCCCCGATGGCGCAGGCGCTTCACCGCGGGATCCGGGACTCCCGGCTCATCGTCCTCGACCGGACACGGCACATGAGTCTCATCCAGAACCGCGAGATCTGGCCGACCGTGCTCACCCACCTGCGGACAGCCGCAGAGGGCTCACCGGCCTCGGAGTCCTGACAGTCCTGAACACAGCCCTGGGACGGCGGGGACGTCGGAGTTCGTCGCGGACGGCTCGAGGCGCACGGACCCGCCCGGGAGTACTCGGGGAAGGGCCTGGGGCAACCGCGTTGGAGAGTCCTCCTGCAGCTGCCGGCCGCTGCTCATGCCGGTGCGGCATCCTGCTGTTCGTGAATGCTCTGGAGGCTTCCCTTGTGGCCCGTCTCTGTGGGTTCCCCGGGTACACGGCCGCCAAGCCGCTCGGTCACGCGCAGGCCACCCGCGGCCAGGAGCCGCCCGACAGCCTCGACGTTGTCCCGGCGAAGCTCGGAGGAGAACGCCAGACAGCACAAGACCATCGCGACCTGTCCGTGCCGGTCGAAGACGGGCGCCGCCACCCCGCTCTGCGCGACGTCGTACTGCTGGAGACTGACGCTGAAACCGCGCCCGCGAGTCTGCTCGGCCTCGGCAAGGATCGCGGCGCGTTCGGTGAGCGTGTTCGGCGTGAACGCGTTGACGCCCACACGGGCGATTTCGTCGCTGAACGTCTCGGGGTCCGACCAGGAGTGAAAGGCGTACATGAGCGCGGGAGCCGAGAACTGGAAGTACTCGCCGACGCCCACCGTGACCCGGATCCCACGCCGGTGCTCGGCACGCGCCACCACCACGTACCCGCCGGACCCGTCCGGTTCCGCGGCGAAGACGACGAAACCGAGCCGCCGGGCCGACTGGTCGATCTCCTCACGGACGATCGCCGACGCCACGTCGTCGGTGACTCCGGTGAGTGTCAGGAGCCGTGGTCCCAGCGTCCAGCCGGCACGATCCCCGAGGGAACGAACCCACCCCGCGTCCTGGAGGGTCGCCAGGATGTTGTAGCAGGTGCTCCGGTTCATGTTCAGCTCGGAAACGAGCACCCGCGGCGAGACGGGCTCGGGCCAGTCCGCGGCGATCCGCTCGATGATGCGGGCGGTCGAAGCCACCGCAGGGACGCGGGCCGTCATGAATCGCTCCTAGGGATGGGGTCGGATCCGGCGCTCGCGCCTCTCGGCCCGCCGGGGCCGGTGAGCCGCAAGTAGCCTGCCGACCGTCGCCAGCCGACTCTGACCACTCGACATCCCACTGTACCGATCCTCCCAGGAGGATCAACAGACCTCAGGACGGGACCTGAGGGTGGCGTGAGTGCGGGTAAGCATGCGTCGGTCCGCGTTCGGCTGATGACCGACTCACGGCACGAACGCCGCCCGGCCGGTGTTTGCCACGGTTCAGGCAGCTGGTCACGACGCCGTCGGCGACTCGTCCGTCGCCCGGCATCGGGTGCCGACGCGTCACTGCGCGTGGAGGCGGTGTGGCTGCCCGGGAAGGGTGCGGCGGCGCCACGACGATTCACGCACGGCCATGGCGGCGACACCGGCGCCGCAGTGAAGGGGAACGTCCGGTCGGGCCGTCACCCGGTGCCGGCGGGCCGCCTCAGCGGATCCGGTGCTCCTGGTCCACCCATGCCCTCTCACGCAGGACGAACTTCTGGATCTTGCCGGTGGAGGTCTTGGGAAGCTCACCGAAGATGACCGTCTTCGGTGCCTTGAACCGTGCGAGCCGAGCGCGTACGTATTCGCGGATCTCTTCCTCGGTCGCCGACGCCCCCTCCTTCAGCGTCACGTACGCGGCGGGGACCTCGCCCCAGCGCTCGTCCGGCATCGCGATCACCGCTACCTCGAGGACCGCGGGATGATCCATGATCACCTGCTCGACCTCCACCGACGCGATGTTCTCCCCGCCGGAGATGATCACGTCCTTGGACCGGTCACGTAGCTCGATGTAGCCGTCGGGGTGCAGCACGCCGATGTCGCCGGTGCGGAACCAGCCGTCCGGCACGGCAGCGGCCGTGGCTTCGGGATCGTCGAGGTAGCCGAGCATGAGGTTGTTGCCGCGCAAGGCGATCTGGCCGGTGGTGAGGCCGTCAGGAGGCACGTCCGTGCCGTCGTCGGCGATCACCCGTGGCACGCAGGAGATCATGTTCCCCACGCCCTGGCGGGCCTTGAGTCGTGCCTGGGCGGTGGCATCGAGGGTGTCCCACTCCGGGCGCCAGTCGCACAGCATCGCCGGACCATAGGTTTCGGTCAGCCCGTACAAGTGGGTGATCTCGAAGCCGAGCTCAGCCATCCGTCGCAGGATCGCCGGCGAGGGGGGCGCACCGCCCGTGGCGATCCGAACAGGCTGTCCTTCCAGCGGTGCCGCGTCGGATGCGTAGGCAAGCATCGACAACACGGTCGGAGCGCCGTTGAGGTGCGTGACACCCTCGGCCCGGATCAGACGCCACACCTCGGCCGGGTCGACCTTGGGCAGACACACATGGGTCGCGGCCGCCGCCGTGACCGCCCACGGGAAGCACCAGCCATTGCAGTGGAACATCGGCAGCGTCCACAGGTGCACACTCGAGGGCGTCATACCCGTGTGCCCCACCATGGCCAAGGCCTGCAGGAACGCACCGCGGTGGTGGTACATCACACCCTTGGGGCGCCCGGTGGTCCCCGAGGTGTAGTTGATCGACAACACCGACAGCTCATCGGACGGCGTCAGGTGAAGCGGCTCGGCCGAGGCCAACAGGTCCTCGTACTCCTGGCCGGCCCGGATGCGGCGAACGGGTTCGGTCAGCCGGGCAAGAACCTCCTCGACCAGCGGGTCGAAGGACGGGTCGTGGACCAACACAGCGGCGTTGGAGTGCTCCAGGATGTAGACGATCTCCGAGGCCGAGAGCCGTGTGTTCACCGCGACCAACGGCACCCCGGCCCACGGAACCCCGAAGTTCGCCTCGAGCAGGACGTGCGTGTTCGGGACGAGCACCGCGACCGGTCGTCCCCCCGCAAGGGGCGCCAGGCCCCCGGCCAGACGCATACACCGCTCACGCATCTGGGTGTAGGTGAACGTACGGTCCCCGTCGACCACCCCGATCCGGTCCCCGTGCGCAGCCGCCGCCCGGTCCAGGAACGAGGTCGGCGTCAGCGGCTCGAAGGACAGACCGACCGATGCCTGGCCCGGAACCCGCCCGAGCGACGCCCCCGCCGCGTCCCCGGCGCGAGTCGCCTCGCTCGGCTCGCCGGCCGCGGTCGCGGGGGCCGGGTTCTGGGCGGACGCGGCGTCGGTGAAGGCGGTCATCGCTGCTCCAGGGTGTCGGTGCTCGAGTGCCCGGTGTGCATCGCGGTCACTGCGGCGAAGGCGCCTGCAGGGCTGCCGATATCTCCTCGACGGAGGCGACCTCACCGAGCAACTGGAAGGTCTCCAGGGTGGCCTGGTGGGCCTGGTCGGATGCGGTGGAACAGGCGTCGGAGGCGATCACGGTGCGGTAGCCGAGGTTGACGGCCTCGCGGGCGGTGCCCTCGACCGCGATGTTGGTGGCGACACCGCACGCGACGACGGTCGTGATGCCACGTGCCCGCAGCAGGACGTCGAGCTGGGTTCCGAAGAAGCCGGTCAGGCGCTGGTGATCGATGACCGGCTCGCCGTCCTGCGGAGTGAGCTCGGGGACGATCTCGGCGCCCGGCTTGCCGTCCTCGAGCGCCCCCATCTGGGCGGCCATCCCGAGCAGCGGACAGTTCGCGACCAGGTCCGGGTAGCCGGGTTTGAACACGACGCGGAGGTAGACGGGGGTGGCGCCGCCCGCGCGAGCCGTGGACAGCAGCCGGCCGACCTGGGGCACGACCTGCTGGCGTTCGACGCCCTCGGCGAAGATCTGACCGAATGCTCCTTCTCGGGTGACGATGTCACGCATCATGTGAACCACGAGGACCGCGGTCTTTGCGGGGTCGAGCTCCATCAGAAGGCCTCTCATTCCAGTTGTCCGAGATTCTGGGTCTGTGCCGGGAGTCACCGCACCGGGTTACGCCGTGCTCGAGCCGTTGGCAGCAGGCCGCCGGTCTCCCGATCCTCTGTCGCGTCAACCCGCTTGCAGCAGCGTGGCGATGCGGCGTGTTCCTGGGACGGCGCTCAACAGGGTCGCCGGTCAGACACCGCTGGGGACCGTTCGGGCCGGTGAGCCCTCGCTGCCGGCCGGCGCAGGGTCGTTCGGGCCGATGGCGAGGATCTGCCGCACCACCTCGGTCAGCCGTTCTGCGGGAACGGCGTCCATTTCCTGACTTCGCCAGGCAACCATCCCGTCGGGACGGACAAGGACTGCTCCGCTCTTCCCGACTCCGCTCACTTCGAGCCACCGTCGTTCCGCGTCTATGCAGGCGTCGACGCCGACGCGGATCGCGGTGATCTCAACGGGAAGCTGGTCCTTGAGGGCTGAGGCGGCATCGCACCAGCCCTTCCCCATTTCGTTCGCGATCAGGAGGAACTGCCCCTGCTGCCCGAGGAAGTCGTGTGTCGAAACCCGTTGGCCGTCGACGTCGAGCCACGCGTGCGGCAGGCGGTGGCCCGGGCGCGTCGAGGGCGTGTGCTCGAAGCCCATCGGGTCGCGCGGCGGGCACTCGGTGCCATCCGCGACCAGCGCTCCCGCTTCGTAGACGAATCCGATCTCGACGTCGTGTGCCTGAAGTTCCTGCCGCTGGGTCGAGAACATGTCACGCAGCCGAGCTCGTCGCATCCGGCCATCGGGTGTGTCTGCCAGGAGGGCCGCGATCGCGGTGCTCGCACCGTCGTTCTCGTGTCGAGCGGGCGGGTGCGTCGCGTAGATCGAGTCCTCGACCGCGCGGCGGTTGAAGAACGTGGACAGGGCCCAGTCCACGTTGAACGCGCACACGGGTCGACGCTCGAGCTCGTAGGTGTCGAGAAGGGTGTCGGACGCCTGTCCCTGGAGTACCGCGGCAAGCTTCCAGGCGAGGTTGTGAGCATCCTGGATGCCGGAATTCAGGCCCAGTCCGGTCGTGGGCGGGTGCCGGTGCGCGGCGTCGCCGATGAAGAGGACCCGGCCGATGCGGAAGTGCTCGGCCAGGACACCTTCGATGGTCCACTTGTTGTAGGTGACGACCTCGAGCTTCAGGTCCTCGGGCAGGTTGAGGAGCTCCTTGAGCCAGCGCGCGACTGTGGCGTGGTCCGCCGCCGCCATGTCGTCGGGCGTCATGTGGACGTGCGACATGAACTCGCCGCTGTGTCGTCCCCACGGCGCTGACAGCGGCATCACCGAGCAGCGCACGAAACCCGATCCGCCCTCGGTCGAGCGTCGGACGGGGTGGAGGAACATGTTCAGCAGGGCGCGGTCGTCGAGCCAGTACTTCGACAGGTCGGCCTTGAAGTGGACGGTCGTGCTCTGCGCGAGGTTCTTCTCCCCGGACAGGGTGTTCCCGGTCCGGGGACCGATCGTGCGTCCTCCGTCGGCAGCGACCAGGTAGTCGGCGTGGATCTTCAGCATCTCGCCGTCCGACACGTTCTTGACGGTGGCGACGATCCCGTCGGCGCCGTCGTCCAGGTCGACCACCTCGAACCCGTAGAAGACGCGATCGCTCGCGCGGTCCAGCAGCCGACGGGCCAGCACCGGTTCGAGGTCGCGCTGAGGCAGGTTGGTCGCGGGAGTCGGACTGTCGCGCTCGTAGAGGTGCCGCAGCGACTCGCCGCCGCCAGGGCCGTCGGCTCCATGGATGAGCTGCCGGTCCAGGGGGCCCTCCCCACCCATCGTGGTCCACACCGCGAAGCGCGACATCTTCTCCGGCGGCGCACCCAGTCGGTAGACCTCGTCAGCGATGCCGTGCTGACGGAAGATCTCCATGGTCCGCTGGTTCAAGTAGTGCGCCTTCGGCAGACCTGTCGAGGCGGCTCGGCGTTCGAAGGTCAGGAAGTCCACCCCGAGGTCGGTCAGCAGGTTCGAGATGGTCAGGCCGGCGCCACCCGCTCCGACGACCAGCACGCCCGTACGCATTTCCTTCACGGCTCCCTCTTTCCTTTCCAAGTCCGCCGAGGCTGCAGGCCGGGTCGGAACCTGTGCCTGGCGTGCAGGGCCCGCCTCGGACCTGTCCCTGAGTCGATGTGGCGGGCCCGCGTACATCGGTCTCAGACCGCCTGAGCTGCTGGCGCCTGCACGTCGTTGCGCGCTTGGGCTGCTTCGTAGAAGGCGCGCAGCTCTCGCTCGATGCCCGGTCCGCCCGGCTGGTACAGAACGCCGGCGGCGCCGGATGCCTCCAGGTACCGCAGCGTGTTGGCGACCTCGGCGGCCGTGCCCGTGGCGGTACCGCGGCCGATGACTGTGGCGTTGAGGAAGCGTCGGTCGATCTCGGTGGGCTCCATCAGGTGGCCGCGGTGGTGTTCGAGGTGGCGCCGCGATTCGTCGAACTCCGCGATCGCGGCCTCGAAGCCGGCGGCCTCAGGGGTGCCGGCCAGGGGGCCCTGCTGGCCCAGGTGCAGTGCCAGTGCGGCGCCCGGGCCGGCGGCCTCCAACACGCGCGGCGACTCGAGGCTCTCGCCCTCGTCGAGGACCGTGCAGTAGAACATCACCTGACTGGGCCCCTCGAAGGTGACTTTGGTGTCGCCGTGCATCGGCACGGTGATGATGCCCGCGGCGTCGAGGCGGGTGGCGCACTCATAGGCCTTGGGGCCGTGGGCGCCGATCCAGATCGGGACGTCGATCGGGAAACGGATACCGGACCGGGGCGGGTGCATGAGGCTGACCACGGTGCCGTCGACCTCGGTGTCGCCGCCGGCGAGCAGGGTGCGCAGGTTCTCGGCGTACCGTTCCACGTCGGCCCACTTCGCCGGCTTTCGGCCGATGTAGGCGGCACTGGTGAATCCGGAGCCGATCCCGACGTCGAAGCGGCCCGGCGCGATCGTGGCCAGGTGAGCGACCAGCGCCGCGTTCACGACCAGGTGCCGCAGATGCGGGGTGAGGACGGCGATGCCGAGCCGGATGCGGCTGGTGCGGGCCGCGGCCATCGCCAGGGTGATGCCGGTGTCGGCGTAGGTGACCGGGACGTCGTACACGTAGGCGCGCTCGTAACCCAGCTCTTCGGCCAGCGCGATGTGGTCAGGGGTGTCGAGAGACGGGGGAAAGATCGCACTGACTTCCATCGTTGGTTTCTCCTCGATGAGCGTGGAGGTGAAGAAGAGCAGCCCGTCCGGGTCCGCGCTGTCCTCTCGACGGCGGAACCTGTGTGCATCGCCGGTGTACTCGAAGGACCGGGGATCTGTGAGCCGGGGAACTTCGACGCGTCAGGTACACCGTCACGGACATCTCGTCCCTCGGCCGGCCGGGTGGCGCGTCCTCATGGTGACCGCCGTCACGTCCTGCTGTAAACGAGGGGATTACGAAGAGGCCCATAAGCAAACCTGAGGATCCAGGGTCAGGCGCGTCGACGTGGTGCTAAGTCGTCTGATATTTCGGGTTTGAGATGATTATCGACACTGCTCCCCGCTTTCGTCTCGCAGCCGATCCGGTACGGATGCGGCACCGATTGCATGCAATGACGAAAAAACGGCAAGCCATGGCCGCGTCACCGGCACGAGTGGACGCGCACCCGGCAAGCCCCGACGAATCCGGTGAGGTTCAGCCTGCTTCGGCCTGGATCGGGTGCTCGGTGGCATGCGTGCGCAGGAACGAGACGACCGCGGCAGCCCGCCGGCTCAAGTGGTCGTTCTGCGGCCAGGCAACGACCACACGGTAGTCAGGAACGGTGCTCTCGAGCGGCACGCACGCCAGCGGCAGACCCTCCAGGCTTACGTTCATGGGCCAGCGCTGCAGCATCGGCGAGTAGCCCAACCCGCGTGCGACCAGGGAACGCACGACTTCGATGCTGGGTGAGCTGTGCACGACCTTGGGAGTCACGGCCGCGTGGCGCAGCAACTCCTCTATGTCGTTCGGGCTCGGATGCAGCGAGAACTGTACGAGCGGCTCATCGGCGAGATCGTGGAGCGTCACGCTCTCCCGGTCGGCCAGGGCATGACTCGCGGCCAGCAGAACGTAGGGGCGCAATGTCCGGATCGTTTCCATCGCCACGCCGGGCCCCAGGCGGTTGGCGTAGGTCAGTGCGATCTCGCAGGTGCCGTTCATCAGGGCTCGCCGGAGGTCTTCCTGCGCTCCCTCCACCACGGTGAGCTCGAGCCCGGGGTGCTGGCTCGCGAACGCGTCGTAGAGCGCGGGAATGTACAGGGGCGCCATGGTCGTGAAGCAGCCGAGGGTCAGCGAGCCGCGGAGATCGGAGCCCGGAGCGCGAGCCTGACTAAGAACGCCCGAGGCTGCAGCCAGGACCCGGCGAGCGTCGGCAAGGATGCCCAGCCCGGCTTCTGTGAGGGAAACGCCATGCCCGGGGTGACGCGCGAGCAGGCGCACACCGAGTCTGCGTTCCAGGTCGTTGATCCCTGCGGAGATCGCCGCCTGTGACACGTGCTCGGCCTCGGCCGCGGCTGTCATCGATCCCGAGTCCGCCACTGCCACAAGGTAGCCCAGCTGACGCAGTGAGAAGTTGGGAACCATGAGCAGCCACCTTACGTAAGCCTGAGTCGAGCGGTGACGCGGCCACAAAGCAGTCGGACAGGGCTCGCCCTCACCCAACCATCAGCCCGAGCGCCGTGCGACTGGTGACCCTTCACCATGCAGCACGGTCGGCTCGACCCGTCGCGGCCCTCCAGAGTGCGTGGCCACCGCCACGGGAGGGGGCGACCCGGCCGTGATCCCGTTGGCTGGGGCGTCGGCAAGCCTTCGGATTCGCTTATGACCCCCTTCACCACTCTCCGTTTTACAACGCGTCGTGCGGCTTGCCATCGTGTGACGACGCCCACTCGTGACACCGCGTCGACATTGCGCCTCGTTGCGCGAGCTGAAGACCAGGCAATGCGGACCGTCGACCGGCTCACGTCGTACAGCTTGAGGACGAAGGGGCATGCTCATGCCGCATTTCGCTCGCGTCGGCGAGTTCCCGCGCAAGCGCCACACCGTTTTCCGACAGCCCGACGGGTCTCTGTACTGGGAAGAGCTGATCGGCGAAGACGGATTCGTCGGCGACACTTCTCTCGTCTACCACCGCAACCCGCCGACCGCATTGACGGCTATCGAGCCGATCCCGGTCGCGGGCGAGGAACTGGTACCCAACCACCCGATCACGCCGCTGCATCTTCAGCCCCGGCTGCTGTCGCTCAAGGGCGATGCGGTTCTCGACCGGTCCACCCTGGTCGGCAACGACGACGTGCGCATCGCGTACGCGGTCGCCACCGAGACCAGCACGCTCTACAAGAACAGCGTCGGTGACGAACTCGCCTACGTCGAGAGCGGGCACGGGACTCTCGAGAGCACCTTCGGCCGGCTCGACGTATCCGAGGGTGACCACGTCATCGTCCCGACCTCGACCATCCACCGCTGGGTGGTACCCGACGGTGTCGAGCTGCGGCTGCTGATCGTGCAGGCGACCGGGCACATCGACCCGCCCAGCCGCTACCTGTCGGCGCGGGGCCAGTTCCTGGAGGGCACTCCCTACTGCGAGCTGGACATCCGCCGCCCCGAGGAGCTGGTGTTCGATGAGGGCACCGATGTTCCTGTGGTCGTCCGCACCCGTACCGGTCTGACCCGGCACGTGCACCGACACCACCCCTTCGACGTGGTCGGCTGGCACGGCGGCATGTACCCGTGGGCTTTCTCGATCTTCGACTTCGAGCCCATCACCGGCCGACTGCATCAGCCGCCGCCGACCCAGCAGACCTTCGAGGCCCGAGGCTTCGTGATGTGCGCCTTCGTCCCGCGGCTCCTGGACTACCACCCCGACGCGGTGCCAATCCCCCCGTCACACTCCAACGTCGACAGCGACGAGTTCCTGTTCTACGCCAAGGGCGCCGCCAACACGCGTCGTGGCAGTGGCGTGGGTATCGGCTCTGTCACGGTGCACCCCGCCGGGTTCATCCACGGACCCCACCCCGGCACCGTCGAGCGGGCTCTCGGTGCCGACCGGATCGACGAGTACCAGGTCATGCTCGACACCCACCGGCCCCTGATGATCTCGGCTGCCGCCCGTTCCGTCCTCGACGGGGACTATCCGTTCTCCTGGGCCGCCATGGAGGAGAAGGAGATCAAGACCGATGCGTGAACTCGTGCCCGTCCCCATGCAGGACTCGATGGGCGACGATGTCTATTCCGGGATCGCCCGAGCCGCAGGCCTGCTGTGGTGCGGCCGTGAGCGCGCCGACGCGGGGGCCGGGAACAGCGACACCGTCTTCGTGTACTTCCACCCGAGCTCGAACTTCGTCAACCACTACGCGCTGACGCCCACGGCCGCACTGGGCGTCGACGCGGTCGGCGTGGTGACGCGGTACGGCGGCAACGACACCCAGGTCATCCTCGAGAACTGCCTGGCCGACATCGGCTCGGTCATCCGTCACCTGCGCGACGTCGAGGGATACCGCAAGGTCGTTCTCGTCGGGAACTCGGGCGGCGGGGGCCCTGCGGCCTTCTACCAGTCCCAGGCCGAGACGCCGACCGTGCGCGACGCTCCCGGCGGCGGCGGTACCGACCTGACCAAGGCCACCCTGCCGCCGGCTGACGCGGTGATCCTGCTCAATGCTCACGCCGGCCGCGCCAGCCTGCTGTCGCAGTGGCTCGACCCCGCGATCGTCGACGAGAACGACCCCTTCCGACGTGACCCCGAGCTGGACATCTTCGTGGACCGCGGCGACGCCCTCGACCGCGGGTGGGTGCGTGAGTACCGTGCGGCACAGCTGGCGCGGATGGAGCGCATCACCGCCTGGGTCAGGGCCCAGCAGACCGAACTCGACGAACGCCACGGCGGAACGGTGCCCGACATGGCGTTCACCGTGCACGGCACATGCGCCGACCCCCGGTTCTTCGATGTGTCCCTGGACCCGTCCGACCGCGATCCGGGGACCCTCTGGGGCGACCCGGTGTCGGCGAACCTACGTCCCACGACGCCCGGCAGCACCACCACCCTGCGCTCCTGGTTGTCCCAGTGGTCCGTCACCGATTCCAACGGCTATGGACCCGATTGCCTCCGGCACGTCTCCGCGCCGGTCATGGTCGTCTATGCAACCGGCGACAAGGGCTGCTTCCCCTCCATGGCGCGGGACCTGTACGACTCCGTGCGGCATCCGTCGCGAAAGCTTCTCCCCGTCAAGGGCGCGGGGCACTACTTCGAAGGTCCGTCGCATCTGCTCACCGGTGCGGTCACCGAGATGGTCGACTGGGCTCTCGGTGTCTGAATGCGAGTTGCGTGCGTATCCGAGGTCCTGCCGGCTACGCGTCGGCAAACACTCCCTGTTCGCAGGGTCGGGCGTGGTCACCTGGGGTTCGGCGATCACCAAAGTTCACTGAGAGCTGGCTACCTGTCCCCCCGCAGCGGCGGGACAGGTCGCCAAGCTCACTGACGAGATGGGAGAAGACGGGCCGTGCGTGAGGTGCTGCACCAGCTGCTGGCCTGGTGGGAGGCCGGTCACAGCGTAGGCATGGGCACGGTGGTGGCCACCTTCCGGTCCGCCCCGCGGCCCCCTGGCGCTTCCATGCTGGTGGGGCCTGACACGTCCGCCGTCGGCTCGGTGTCCGGCGGCTGCGTCGAAAGCGCCGTGTACGACCTCGCCCAGGAGGTCGCCTGCTCCGGCACCCCGGTGCTGCGGCGCTACGGCGTCTCGCAGGACGACGCCTTCGCTGTCGGCCTCACATGCGGCGGCATCCTCGACGTCTACGTCGAGAAGGTCAGCCGGGACACCTTTCCCGAACTCGGCGCCATCGTGGCCGACATCGAGGCCGGTCGACCTGTCGCGGTCGCCACGGTCGTGGAGCACCCCGACCCGTCGTATGTCGGGAGACGAGAGGTGATCCACCCCGACGGCTCGGCCGGCAGCCTGGGGGAATCCAGGATCGACGACGCGATCCGCGACGACGCACTCGGGCTGCTGGCGGCCGGCCACCACGGCGCCCTCTCGTACGCCCTCGACGGCGAGCGTCAGGGAGAGGGGATGCGGGTCTTCGTCTGGGCGTTCGCCCCCGCGCCCCGGATGCTCGTCTTTGGTGCGATCGACTTCGCCGCGGCGGTCGCCCGGGTGGGCGGCTTCCTCGGCTATCGCGTCACCGTCTGCGACGCACGACCGGTGTTCGTCACCGCCGACCGGTTCCCCGGGGCGGACGAGGTGGTTGTCGACTGGCCACACCGCTACCTGACCGCCGAGCAGGAAGCCGGGCGGGTCGACGGGCAGACGGTCATCACCGTGCTCACCCACGAGCCCAGGTTCGACGTACCACTGCTGGAGGTGGCACTGCGGTTGCCCGAGGTCGGGTACGTCGGGGCGATGGGCTCGCGCCGTACCCACGACGACCGGATGACCCGGCTGCGGAACGCGGGACTGACCGAGGAGGAACTGGCCCGCATCTCCAGCCCCATCGGCCTGGACCTCGGCGCACGCACGCCCGAGGAGACCGCCATCAGCATCGCCGCCGAAATCGTCGCCGACCGCTGTGGGGCATCGGGGCAGCCCCTGGCCCGTCTGACGGGGCCGATTCACGGGCCGAGGCGGTCCGGGTCGTGACGGCGTCGCCGGTCGGCTCGGCAGACTCCGCAGTTCACATTCGCCGGGGACCTCGCGACTGCAGCGCGGCTGCTGAAGCTGGTCAACCGCTGCTGGGACCCAAGCACCGTCACGACGTTCGCCGACAGGGCGGTCATCGCATGGAGCACCAACCGCTGCCCGGCCTTCGAGGCGAACGCGCACCGCACAGGCTCCACCATCCCCCACGTCGGGTCGGCGAAGCTTCGACCTCCCAGGACCGGATCTCCAACCGACGGCGGTACGCCACCGAATCCGCGGTGGCGTTGTCGACGGCCCGCCCGGTTCAGAGGGAGTCGGGGAACGCCTGGTCCATTCCGAGCAGGCTGAGTGCGTATTCCTCCCGGTTCATCAGGGTGTTGTTCAAGCCGTGCCGGCTGGCGACTTCGAGGTCGCGCCACACCCGCTGAAGCGGGTTGGACAGCGCGAAGCTGCGGGTGCCCCCGATGTCGAGGAGCAGGTCGACGGCGTTGCGGAAGCTGCGTGTGGCGACGGCGGCGGCACCGCGAAGGTTCCCTCGCTCGGCGAGGCTGAGAATCCGGCCCTCGTGGGCCGCGCTGTCGATGGCGTCGGCGGCCCGGAGCAGATGGAAGCGACCCGTGTCGATCGCCGTGCGCGCGTCAGCGAGAGCGAGGCGGTAACTGGGAGCGTCACGGATGTCGCTGTAGGCGGCCGTGATCGGCCGACCCGACTCCATCGAGTCCAGCACCAGATCCCAGGCTCCTTCGGCCATTCCCATGAGCGGTCCCACGATGCCCAGACAGGCAAGAGTACCGATCGGAGCCCGGTAGCCGGGCTCCTCCGGGAGCCAGGCCGCGAACTTCCGTCCCGCGAAGGTCTCCACATCCAGCGTGAACTCACGCGGCACGTACAGATCGTCCGCGACGTAGGTGTTGCTACCGGTGCCGGCCATCCCCGCGACGTACCAGGTGTCCTCGATCGTGAGATCGGCCGCGGACATGAGGGCGAAGCGGACCTCCCGCAGTTGCCCGGCGTTGTCCAGTACCCGGAACGCGGTCAGCGTCCACTGTGCCTGGTGGCTGCCCGACGCGAACGGCCACTTGCCGGTGAGCCGGTACCCACCGTCCACCTCGGTTGCCGCTGCGACGGGCGTGAACTGGCTGATCGCCACATTGTGGGGATCGGTGTAGACGGCGGCTCGCACGTCGTCGGGGAACAGTCCGAAGGAGAAGGCGGTGGTGTTCGCGATGAACGCGACCCAGCCCGTCGAGCCGTCGCCACGCGAGAGTTCGGCGGTGACTTCCACCATGGTGCGCAGACCGCCGCCGAATCCCCCGGACGCACGCGGTGTGCAGACCTGGAAGAGTCCGGCGGACCGCACCGCGTCGGTCACCTCGTCCGTGAGTCGGCGATCGCGCTCCGTGCGTTCCGCGTTGTCCCGCAGGAGAGGGATCAGGTCATGTGCCGTGCGCACCAGCTTCTCGCGGGTAGCTGCTTCATCGGCTGCCGCTTCCGTGGGAATGACCGCGTTGATCGTCATGATGTGGACTTCCTTCGCGGCAGATGTCCGCCTGCCTTCGGGCTCCGGCCGAGTGGACGGAGCGAAATGGGGCTGCGATCGCGTCATTGCGCGCCCGGCACCATCTGGGACTGCTCGCTCAGCTGATGCCAGGTCCGGTTGTGGTAGACCAGCGGGCGCGGCGCGTCACTGCGGGCGGCGACGTCCGGCGCCGCGTAGTACGCATGGGTGGCGTTGACGACGACGAGCGTCGAGGCTCCTGCCGTGAAGGTGGCCGCGACGGTGCCGCGGATGCTCACCGGGGCCGCGACGAAGTGCGGCTCGCCGGTCACCAGTCGGGCCCAGGAGCCGGTGTCCGCGAAGCGGTCCGCTCCGCTCGTCGCACAAAGGAGCGCGAGGTCGACCTGGTCGGCCCCCAGCAGGTGCACGACCACGGACGACGACTCCAGGATCGTCGGCGTCGCCGACGAGAGGACCGACACCGAGAACACGAGCAGAGGTGGCGTCGCGCTCACCGATATCACCGATGTCGCCGTCAAGGCGACCGGGCCTCGGCCGGTATCGGCGGTCACGACCGCGACCCCGCCCGGGTGGTTGCGGAACGCCCCGCGGAAAGCCTCGGCCGACAGCCCCGGCTCCAGAGAGGATTCATCGATCAGCGCAACGTGCTTCCGCGTCTGATCACGGTCAGCGGTCTCGGACATAGGCAGCGTCTCCGGTCAACATCGTCGAAACGATGTGTTCATGGAACCGGAGGTGCCCACCTGCCCGCTTGCCCGATCTCACCAAATCGTTCGCCGTCGATTGCCCTGACGGACCAACTCCTCGCCGGGCGACCGGCATACGTGGCTGGTGGAGGAGAACCTGCGTCGGGGCCGATGACGACCGGGAGGCGCAGCGCGACGCGCCGTTCGAGCTGCCCGGGCCTGCGCACACCTGACGCCGTGGATGACAGTGTTTTTCGCGACGACCGATGCCCATGTCCCGACGGCGGAGCAGGCCTGTTGCCGCCGGCGCCGGGCGGTGTCCGACGGCACGCCAGACGCGCCGTATACGTGAAGTTCTCCACGTATACGGCGCGCCTGCGAGGCCTCGTTCGACCTACTCTCGGCCCGCGGGGGCTCGGACGCCGGGCCCACGGCGAAGGGCACGCCGCGGGAGCCGGGTCACCGGGTTCCCGCCCTGCTCAGTAGGCGACGCTGAACCGTGTCCGGTGGTGGACCGGCGTGTCGATCTCGTCGACGAGCGCGATGGCGTAGTCGGCACCGGAGATGGAGGACTTGCCCTCGGCGTCGGCAAGCAGCACCTCACCACCGACGCGGTAGGTGCCGGTGCGCTCACCGGGGGCCTGTGCGCCGAATTGGGCGGCCGGGCTGAGGTAGAACCAGTCCGCGTCGGTGTCGGCCGCCCGCAGCACGTCCAGGGTCTGGGCATGCGCGACTATCTCGACCTTGACTGCATCCGGGAGATCGACGGTGTCGAGCAACCGCGGCCCGCCCTCCGTCACGTGCAGGCTGCCCGCACCGCCCACCACGCCGAGCCGGGCGCCGCCCTCGACAGCCGCCTTGAGGAGTGACGGGATGAAAGCGGGCAGGAACGGCTCGCCGCCAAGGCTGCTGCGGACCGTGACGACCAGCACATCGGACTTGGCCGCCAGGTCGCCCACGAGAGCCTCGTCAGCAAGGGAACCGGCGACTGGGGTGAGGCCGGGCCGAGGCTCGGCGGAGCCGGTGCGGTTGACCGCGAGTACTGCGTGCCCGCGGCGCAGAGCCTCGTCGATGATGTGGCCGCCGGCGTAGCCGGTCGCACCGAACACAGTGATGATCGCCATGATTTGCTCCCTCGGTAGGTAGTTAGGTCATGAGCGGGACAGGGCCGGTCTGGCTGCGAGTCCGCGCAGCGATCCCTGCACGCGCCGCCGCACTCGAGTGTGGAAGACACCACTACCGCACGCCACCGTCGACGTACTCAAGGGTCCGACAGCACGTGAGGAGCGCCGGAGCGCGGCGGTGGGAACGGTCAGTCCCGGGTGGCGGGGAGGGGCAGGAAACGCCGGAAAGCGGGGACGGCGACAGCGGCGACAAGGACATGCATGACCATCAAGGCGATGACGGCGCCCCAGCTGGTCCCGGGCCGACTGTCGGAGACGCCGACCATGATGTCCGGGATCAGGCTGACGATCAGGATGACGGGCACGAGGGTGCGCAGCAGCCTGTCCGGGCGTGCCGAACGCGCGCGGATGATCGCCCAGGCGGCAGCGGCGATCAGGACACCGAAGACGGTGAGGGGGGCGTAGGCGGAGAGCTGGAGGGGCTGGAAGTCGTCCGAGGCACCGGCGGCGTGGGCTATCACGGCGACGACGGCGTTGACGGCGATGGCGACGACAGCGGTGCCGATCAGACCGCCGGCGATGACGAGGCCGCTGGGGCGCGCCGGGTGGGCGGCGAGCTGGTGGCTCATGGTGTTTCTCCGGATCGTATGAGGACGGGCGGGGAAGCAGGTGGGGTCAGCCAGCTATGACGACGGAGCGGCGGCTGGTGGTGGTGTCGGTGAGCGCGGTGAGCATCCAGGTGGCGACGTCTGCGCGACTGATGGTGTCCGCCATACGCAGGGTGGCCGACCCGGGCACCAGCTTGGTGACGCCGGTGGCGGGACCGTTGGTGAGGCGGACGGCGTGGACGAGGGTGTAGTCGAGGTCGCTGGCGCGCAGCGCGTCCTCGGCGGCAGCCTTGTCCTTGACCATGGCGCCCATTGCCGTGCTGGACATGAACTTGGCGGGTCCGCTCAGGCGATCGCGCAGCACCGCGAAGGAGGACAACTCCACGAACCGACTGACACCGGTGGCGCCGGCTCCGGAGATGACGGCCCGCGTGGCGTCCGTGATGACGGATCCGCCGGTGGCGCCGAGCGTGCTGATCACCGCACCGACGCCCGACATGGCCTGCGTGACGTCACCGACGTCGGTGGCCTGCCCGGCGACCACGTCGAGGCCGGGCTGAGCATCCAGCTTCTCGGGTGAGCGGACCAGCGCGCGGACGGTGTGCCCCGCGGCCAGGGCATGATCGACGACCAGGCGTCCGGTGGCACCGGTAGCACCGAGTACGAGCAGCTTCATGGGGGACCCCTCAAGGCTTCGACGCTGCTCGGAACCCCCGGGCAGTTACTTAAAGCGTTAACTTAAAAGTAGCGCCAATGACTTCAAGCTTCAAGTGAAGACTAGGTGACTTCACTTCAAGCATGAAGCGTTCGGTACATTGGAGGGCATGACGAACACCCCTGCTGACGAGGCACCCCGCTGGCTTGACGAAGAGGAGCGCCACGCCTGGCTCGGACTGGTCGGCATCTTGCGGCGCCTGGAACACGCGCTCGACGCGCAACTGCGCGACGAAGGGCTGACGCACTTCGAGTACGGGGTGATGGCAGCGCTGTCGGAGGCGCCGCAGCGGGAACTGCGCATGAGCTCGCTCGCCGCGTTCGCCGAGGGCTCGCTCTCTCGCCTGTCCCAGGTCGTGGCCCGGCTCGAACGCAAGGGGTACGCCCAGCGCCGCCCCGATCCGGCCGACGGCCGTTACACCCTGGCCACCCTGACCGACGAGGGGTACGAGAAGATCGTCAGCACTGCTCCCGGCCACGTCGCGGAAGTACGCCGCCTGGTGTTCGACCCGCTGACCAAGGCGCAGGTCAAACAGCTCGGCCACATCGGCCAGCGCATCCTGCACACCATCGCCCCCGACCCCTGCGACGCTGACCGCGGATGAGACTCCTCGGGCCGGCGGGACGTGCGCCCATGGGCTCGGCTGCCCGGTCCCCCGCGACGCCGGAGCGCCTCACGGAGTGAACACCCAGACATGTCGGTTCACATGGCTGGGTGCTGCGCGTCTCGTGCTTGTCGGATGCTCCCGAGCGACCGCGCCGCCCGAGGAGAGGTACGACTGCTGTCACGGTTCATGCACAAGGCCGACTCGTCTCATCACGGCCCCCGGTGGCCGTACCCGCGACCTCGTTCGCACGGCCTTCGCCGGGCCGGCGAACTCGGACAGCTGGACCGGGGCACTTCCACACGAGCGTGTCAGGAGCTCCAGGGCAACGTGGTGCCGAGTCGTTCCGCGAGTTCGTGGGCGCTGATGCCGTACGTCTCCCGGATGCGTACGCCGTCGGGGCCGACGTCGAAGACGCCGTGGTCGGTGTAGACGCGGCTGACGCAGCTGGCGCCGGTGAGCGGGTAGGTGCACTCGGGTACGAGTTTCGGTTCACCGGAGCGGGTGAAGAGCGTCATCATCACGTAGACGTCCTTGGCGCCGATGGCGAGGTCCATGGCGCCCCCGACGGCGGGGATGTCCTCGGGCCTGCCGGTGGTCCAGTTGGCGAGGTCGCCGTTGAAGGCGACCTGGTAGGCGCCGAGGACGCAGACGTCGAGGTGTCCGCCGCGCATCATGGCGAAGGAGTCGGCGTGGTGGAAGTAGGCCGCCCCCGGCAGCTCGGTCACCGGGACCTTGCCGGCGTTGGTCAGGTCGGGGTCGACGGCGTCGCCCTCGGCCTTGGGGCCCATGTGGAGCATGCCGTTCTCGGTGTGCAGCACCACTCCGGAGTCGGCGGGCAGATGGTCGGCGATCTTGGTGGGCTGCCCGATGCCGAGGTTGACGAAGGAACCGGCCGGGATGTCCCGTGCGATGACGGCGGCCAGCTCGTCCATCGAGAGCTGATGGTCGGCGCGCACCTGATCGCTCGGCGTGATGGTCATCGTGCCCCCTGGACGGTGTAGTGCCGGGCCGCCACCTGGACGATCCGGTCGACGTAGATGGACGGGGTGACGACAGCCTCGGGATCGAGTTTCCCGGCATCGATGACCTCGTCGACCTGGATGATGGTCGTCGTCGCGGCCGTGGCCATGACCGGTCCGAAGTTGCGGGCCGTCTTGCGGTAGACGAGGTTGCCCATCGCATCCGCGACGTGCGCTCCGATCAGCGCGTAATCGCCCTTGATCGGGTACTCCAGCAGGTACTTCCGGCCGTCGATCTCACGCTCCTCCTTGCCCTCGGCCAGCGGCGTGCCGACCGCGGTCGGGCAGTAGAACGCGCCGATACCGGCACCGGCCGCGCGCATCCGCTCGGCGAGGTTGCCCTGCGGCACCACCTCCAGCTCGATCCTGCCCTCGCGGTAGAGGCCGTCGAAGACCCATGAGTCGGCCTGGCGCGGAAAGGAGCAGAGCACCTTGCGCACCCGGCCGGCGGCCAGCAGCGCGGCCAGTCCGACGTCGCCGTTGCCCGCGTTGTTGGACACGATCGTGAGGTCCTTCGCCCCCTGCCGGATGAGCGCGTCGATCAGGTCGAACGGCATCCCGGCCAGGCCGAAACCGCCGACCAGGATCGTGGACTCGTCCTCGATGCCGGCGACGGCCGCGTCGGTGCTTTCGAGGATCTGCGCCCGGCTCATCGGTCCGCCCCCGTGACATCGCAGTTCTCGAGTACGACGGCCAGCCCCTGACCGACCCCGATACAGATCGCGGCGACGCCGTAGCGCTGCCCCGTCTCCCGCAGCACCTTGGCCAGCGTGGCGAGGACGCGACCACCGGAGGCGCCCAGCGGGTGCCCGATCGCGATGGCGCCGCCCTTCTGGTTGATGATGGCGGGGTCGATCTTCCAGGCGTCGACGCAGGCGAGCGACTGCACGGCGAAGGCCTCGTTGAGCTCGACCGCGCCCACCTGGTCCCAGCCGATCCCGGCCCGGGCCAGCGCACGGTTGGCGGCCTCGACCGGGGCGTAGCCGAAGGCCTGCGGCTCCAGCGCCAGCACGCCGCGTCCGGCGATACGGGCGATCGGGTCGGCGCCGATTACGGCTGCGGCCTTCTCGCTGCCCAACAGCACCGCGGAGGCACCGTCGTTGAGCGGACTGGCGTTGCCCGCCGTGATGGTGCCGCCCTGCTCCGCCGTACGGAAGACCGGCTTGAGCCCGGCCAGAACCTCTGGCGTGGACCCGGCCCGGATGCCCTCGTCGCGCGTCAGCCCGACGCCTCCGACCGGCACCACCAGGTCGTCGTAGAAGCCCGACTCCCAAGCCTCGTGGGCGAGTTGGTGGGAGCGGACGGCGAACTCGTCCTGCCGCTCGCGGGAGATGCCGAAGCGTTCCCGGAGCTGCTCGTTGGCCTCGCCGAGGCTGATCGTCCACTCCTTCGGCATCCGCGGATTGACCAGCCGCCAGCCGAGCGTGGTCGAGACGGCGGTGACATCGCCGGCCGGGAACGGCTTCGCAGACTTCGGCATCACCCACGGCGCCCGCGTCATCGACTCCACGCCACCGGTCAGCACCACCTCGGCATCGCCGGACTCGATCGTGCGACTGGCGATCATCGCCGCGTCGAGGCTCGAACCGCACAGCCGGTTGACCGTGGTGCCGGGCACGCTCACCGGGAGCCCGGCGAGCAGCGCGGCCATACGGCCGACGTTGCGGTTCTCCTCGCCGGCTCCGTTGGCGTTGCCCCACACCACGTCCTCGATCGCGGCGGGGTCGAGGCCCGGGACGCCGGCGAGCGTCGAGGTGATCGCGGCGGCGGCGAGGTCATCGGGGCGGACGCCGCCCAGTGCGCCGTTGAAGCGCCCGAACGGGGTCCGTGTCGCGGCGTAGATGAAAGCACTCATGGCAGCGACGCTAATCGCGGGCCGCGATATTCTGAAGTACTCATATCCGAGCCGATTGATATGGACGACATATGGATCTGCGCCACCTGAGGTACTTCGTGGCGGTGGCCGAGGAGCGGCACTTCGGTCGTGCCGCCGAGCGGCTCCACATGGCCCAGCCGCCGCTCTCCACGCAGATCCGCCAGCTCGAAACCGAACTCGGCGTGCAGCTGCTCCGCCGCACCACGCGCCGCGTGGACCTCACCGAGGCGGGCCGGGCCTACCTGGAGCGGGCGCGCGGGATCCTCGCCGATGTCGACGAGGCCAGCATTCACGCACGGCTCGTCGCCGCCGGTTCTGTGGGCCACCTTGCGATCGGGTGCGTGGGCTCGGCGACGTACAGCCTGCTGCCCGCCCTCTCGCGGCGGCTCACGGAGGAACTGCCCGGCGTCGACTTCTCCTTCCGCGGCGAGATGCTCGCGCCCGACCAGGTCGACGCGCTGCGCACCGGCGCGATCGACGTCGCGTTGCTGCGCCCTCCGGCAGCCGACCTCTCCCTCACCGTGCACACCCTGCGCCGCGACCGACTCGTCGTCGCCGTACCGGTCGACCACCCCCTCGCCCGCCGGAAACGGCTGCGCGCCGCGGACCTGGCCGGCACCGACCTCATCGTGCACTCCGCCGACCGCCGGTCCGTGATGTACGACGTCGTCCTGGGCCTCCTGCGCGATGCCGGCATCGAGCCGCACATCCGCCACGAGGTCGGCGAGACCTCGACGCTGGTCACGCTGGTGGCCGGCGGCCTCGGCGTCGCCGTCGTACCCGAGCCGGTGACCGCGCTGGCCCTCGACGGCGTGGCCTACCGACCGCTGACCGGAGCCGACGCACGCGTGGAACTTGCCGTGGCCCACCGCGCGGACCGCTCCGAGCCGCACCTGGGGCGCACCGTGGGAATCATCCAGGCGATGTTCTGAGACGTCCACCGACGCCGGACACGGTTCGGCGTGGGCCGCGGGGGCGAGGGTGAGACCGGAGCCTGCGGATCTTGACTCAAGCTCACCTGGCCACTCTCGGCGACGAGGGTGTGCGGAGGCAGCGCGTCGAGGTCGATGTCGGCGGTGCTCGTTGGAGGACCATCCTCTGTGCAGCCCCCCGGCCTGGGACCACGCGCAAGGCACCGGACCAAACGCTCAGTCAGTCGTGTCGGCCGAGGGTGTCGGTCAGCGGATGTCGCCGGCGGTTTGTACGCCACTCCAGCGGCTGGTCTCGGCTGCCAGGTCCAGGGGTTCGATGGGCACAGAGGTCGCGTACGCGGCCCACTGCTCGCGCGGGAGCATCCACATGATCTCGAATTCGTTGCCATCGGGGTCTGCGCCGTAGACGCTCTTGGTTGTGCCCCCGTGGCTGGACTCTCCGGTGTACGCGCCGGCCTCGGCCAGTATTTCGCGGGCGTGCTGGAGCTCCTCGATGGTGTCGACCTGCCAGGCCAGGTGGTAGAGCCCGATCCCGCCGCGCCGCTTGGGCGGCGTGGACGGGCCGACCCCCATCAGGCCGAGATCGTGATCATTGACGGAGCGCGGCAACCGCAGAAAGACGGCCCGGCCCCGGGCCTCACGCGCGGCGACCTCCATGCCGAAGACCTCGGTGTAGAACCGCTCGGATCGCGCCACATCGGCGACGAACAGAACGGCATGGTTGAGTCGCACCGGACCGATACTCATCGGGATCCTCCTTGTCGTGAATGCTCGGGAAAGCGTTGCTGGATGGCCCCGCGTCGCTCGGGGGATGCGCGGCAGGCAGCGTCGCCGGCCCCACGTCCCCCGAGCGGTGGTGTCACTGAGCCAGGGTGAATCCGCCGGTCCAGGAGGTCTTATCGCCGGCGGCGAGGATGAGTTGCAGGAAGCAGAGTGCCTCCAGCTCCCGAGCCCGCTTGAGGCCGCCCTCATCCACGGCGCGCAACCCGGCGGCCATGACCACGCCGGCGAGCAGCGCCTTGGCGTCCGCGTCGTCGCCGGTGAGCAGCACGGTGTTGTCGCCCTTGCCGACCAGGTCGGCAAGGCCCTGACCCATGTGCCCCGTGCCGATGATGCTCATGTGTGTCATGACAACCTCCACGAGTTGTAGCTACAACCATGTCACATCGACCAAGTTGTAGCAACAACTATTTTGGTGACATACTGTGCCGCGTGGACACGCGATGGCTCACCCGGGAACAAGTGGCGGCATGGGTACGGCTGGCTGCCGTACTGGAGTTGCTGCCGACAGCCCTCGACAGCCAACTGCGACGCGACGCTCAACTGACGCACTTCGACTACTACGTACTCGCCCTGCTCTCCAAGGCGCCCCAGCGCACGATGCGGATGGCCAAGCTCGCCCAGAGCACCACGGCCACCCTCGCCCGACTCTCCCACGTGGTGCAGCGCTTGGAAGGCCGCGGTCTGCTCGATCGCGTTCCCTGCCCGACGGACCGGCGCGCCACCAACGCCCGCCTCACCGAGGCCGGCTGGCAAAAGGTGCAACAGGCCGCCCCGGGCCACGTGACCTTCGTACGAGACCACGTGATCGACGCGCTCACACCCGACCAGGTCGTCCAACTCGCCGACATCACCCAAGCCATCCTGCACAGGCTCGACCCCAATGCCGGCCGGGCCGACACGACCCGGTCGCACGGCGCGCCCGACTAGCCTCTCGCCCTCGCGAGTGCGAGAGGCCGTGGCCGCGCGCCGGCCGGGACGCAGCTGCCCGGAAACGTCAGTCCATCCATTCCGCAGCGACATCAGCGATGCCTGGTCCGCCGCGGGACCGCGGACCGTCTGTTCGGTGAACAGCTCATAGGCCTTCGTCAGTATCAGCGTGTACAAGCACCCCTGCCGCCTGGTCCGGTGGCGCACCGACAACTCGGCGGAGTCGATAGTGATGGCAGCATGCCGCTACCCCTACTGCACGACCATGTCGCCCGGCTCCGGACACCGCAGATCAAGCAGTTGCCTCACGCGGGGAGGCCATCCAGCACCAGGGACGCAGGCGGCCGGCACCGCACCCTCTACGCCCACCCGTCGGCTTGGAGAGAGCCGCGGTCAGCACCGGAAGAGCGCTCTGCACTCCCCGATCCCAGATCATTCAAGTTTCAATACCTCCTCGAGAGAAGGCCCCGTGCCCGGTCCCATAGTCCACTGGTCCGCCGCCGAGACGGAACGCGCCGGAACACCCCTGGTCCTAGCCCTCCACGGCTGGGGCGCCGACGAGCGGTCCTTCGCCGACCTGGCACCGCAACTGCCTGCCGGGACGACCGTCGCCTCCGTCCGGGCGCCCATACCGGCAGGCAGCGGCTATACCTGGTTCGCCAATCGCGGCATCGGACGGCCGCTTCCGGACTCGATCGCCGACACCGCCCGCTGGCTCTTCGACTGGCTCCACACCGTGCAGCCACAGCATTCCTCCGTCATCGTGCTCGGCTTCTCGGGCGGAATGGCCATGGCCAGCGATCTGATACTCGCACGCCCCGGGGAGTTCTCCGCCGCCGTCCTGCTCTCCGGCACCCTGCCCTGGGACGCGGCCCTCCCGGAGGAACCCGGCCGACTCGGCGGTCTCCCTGTCTTCTGGGGGCGCGACACCGAGGACCAGGTGATCCCGGCCGATCTCGTCGCACGCACCGGGACCTGGCTCCGCGAGCAGTCCGGGGCAGTCCTGCGTGAGCACACCTACCCGGGCCTCGGCCACGCCATCAACGCGAAGGAAGTGGCGGACATCCGCAACTTCCTCACCGCGCTCCCCACACCCGGCGCCGGGGAGTCGGCGTCAGGAACGTGAAGGGCACTGTCACGTCGGCTGACTCGTGGGAGTCAAGTCGGTCAGGCTGAGGAGGCTGTCCGTGGCGGACGCATTGTCGTCGCACAAAGGGCAGCGGTACCCGGTCTGGGAAATCTCCCGCTGACAGACAGGCGCGCGACGCGAGATCACACACACTGGCCGGCGCCCGGAAATCAGCCACACCGCACGGGTCGCAACGGCGGCAGCGGCCCTCGATACGACCGCCGTACCGACCAGGAGGCAGCCCTGCGCGACAAGAACCTACGCGACAATCTTCGCGACGGAATCGCGAGCCTGCTGCGCGATGCGGTCGTCCGTGGTGTCGTCCGCCCCGCCGATGCCGATGGCGCCGATGACCTCCCCGTCGGTCGTCACGATCGGCACACCGCCGGCGACCGGCAGAAGGTTGGAGTCGAGCAGATGGGGAGGCGCCACCTGCATCTGCGGGGATGCCGCGAAGGCCGCGAACTTGGCCGTCGGGACACCGCTCACGGCCGAGGTGTAGGCCTTGCGTCGCGCGGTCTCCACGCCCAGGAGCCCCACACCGTCGTCGCTGAGGAGAACCTTCGTGACACCACTTCGGTTGACCACGACAGCGCACACCTTGTGCCCCTCGGCCCTCCCTGCCTCCAGCGCGGCGAGTGCGGCGCCGTGTGCGATCTCGTAGCTGAGCGGCTCTCGCATGGAGGGGTCCCTTCCCTGGGCGACCGGAAGATCGATCGGCCGCCTTCCGTGAAGTCCGCTCAGTATGCAGCCATCGAGCATAAATGTGAAGCGAGGATCGCATTCACATCTTGCCCGGCCCGGACCTCACCGCGCCGGCGTCCCGAGCAGGTACAGGCAGGCGACGCTCACCAGCTCGTCGGTGAGCTGACGCCATGTCAGCGACTGGTCGGACTCGAACAGTTCGCCGTACAGCACGCGGTTCTGACAGGTCCCGTAGATCAGGCGATAGACGACATCCACACGCACCTCCGGCTCCGGCGCGTCGATCATCGGCGCGATCGGCTCCAGGAACTGCCGGAAGACTCGGGCGGCGTCGATGGCGGCCTCGGAGCCGACCCGGGCCACCGCGGAATCGGTGGCGCCCGCAGCCAGGAAGACCCGCATCAGGCGCTGGTGCGCTTGATACGTCTCGGTGAGTCCGGCGACCGCGGAGGCGACCAGTGCGGCGGGATCCGTGCGCAGCGGAGTGAAGCGGCGGATGATGTCCGCGCGGAACTGGTCGATCATGTCGTGCTGCAAGGCCGCGATCAGACGTTCCTTGTCGCCGAACCGCCGATAAACGCTGCCCACCGAGACGCCTGCCCGGGCGGCGACGGCCGCGACGGTGAGCGCCTCGGTGCCGCCCTCTTCGAGCAGGGCCGTGCCTGCCTCCAGGATCCGCTGCTGGGTCAGCCGGCTACGCGCCTGCTGCGCTGGCGGTAGATCGAGCGACGGTTCGATACTCACCGCACCAGCGTATACGGCGCCAACATCCCCTCCAGCGGCCTCCGTACACGCACCGCCGGACGTGACCAGCGGTGCACTCAAGCGCCCTTCCACCCCCGCCCGACCCCCTGCTGACCGATCAGGCCCTCTGCCCACGAGCACCTGAACATGACCCTTGACGCACTCCCATGTTAAATGCGAATGTGAATTAACAATCCTATTCGAGGTCGCACACGACGGTGCCCTCGCAGGCGCCTCCCCGCAGTCCTGCATGCCCCATCTGCTGTGCACCCGAGCCGCACGGGAGACGCAACGATGACCACCACTTCAGAGGTCGACACCGGCACGGCCTACGGCCGCCCGAAGCCTTCGTACAACGCACGCCTCCGCGAGGTGGGGCCCGGCACCCCCATGGGCGAGGCTCTGCGCCGCTACTGGCACCCGGTCGCCAGCTCGGAGACGCTCGTCGCCGGCGCGCTGCCGCAGAAGACCCGTGTCCTGGGCGAGGACCTGGTCGTGTTCCGGGACGGGCAGGGCAACCCCGGTGTCGTGATCGAGCGCTGCACCCACCGCGGCGCCAGCCTCTTCTTCGGCCGCGTGGAGGACGACGGCATCCGCTGCTGCTACCACGGCTGGAAGTTCGACGTCCAGGGCCGCTGCATCGAGCAGGCCTGCGAGCCGGCCCTGGGGCGCAGGCGCGACGCCGCCCGTCAGCCGTGGTACCCCGCCGAGGAGCGTTACGGTCTGGTCTTCGTCTACATGGGCCCGCCCGAGCTCAAGCCCGAACTCCCCCGCTACGACGCGCTGGAGAACCCCGCCGAGGGCGAGAGGTACTTCGCCAGCTGGCCGGTCCCGCACGCAGCCGTCCTCGGCATGCCGGCGGACTTCAGCTGGCTCAACATCTACGAGAACTCCGCCGACCCGACGCATGTCACCTGGCTCCACTCCACGCACAGCGGATACCAGATGCTGGGCACCGGCACGTTCGGCTACCCCGAGAACTTCTTCGACCCGGCCACCATCGCCGAGCGCCTGACGTACGAGCGCACCGACCACGGCGTGAAGTACACCCAGCGGTTCGAGGTCGAGGGTGAGGACGGCGAGGTCACCGAGTACGGCTTCGCGGTCGACCAGCACCTGCCCAACGTCTTCGGCCTGCCGGACTACGTGAAGGTGACCCCCGACGGGCGGTCGGACCAGTTGCTGTGGGTCGTGCCCTCCGACGACACCAGCCACCGGGTCTTCTTCTCGATCCGCACGAACGACCCCGAGCGCATGGTCCGCTTCGTCATCGGCATCGCGCAGGACGGCAGGCAGAACCACGAGCTCACCAACGAGGAGCGTCAGAAGTTCCCGGGCGACACGGAGGCCCAGGGCTCGCAGGGAGCGATCACCCTGGACTCCGAGGAGACCCTGGCCACCGGGGACCGCGGCGTCGTCATGCTGCGTCGCATGCTCCTGACGATGGCCGACGATGTCGAGGCGGGGCGCGACCCGATCAACATCATCCGCGACGCGTCGGAGGTCCACCACGTCGAGACCGGCGTCTTCACCCTCGGCAAGAAGCGCCCGGCGGACGACACCGCCGACGCCCCGGCCACCGCCGGCATCTGAGCAGGAACCATGAGCAACGAATGGCTCGACACCATCGTGGTCGGCCGGCGCGACGCGACTGCCCGGATCGTGGTACTCGACCTGGTCAGTCCTGACGGCTCCGAGCTCCCGGAGTTCGCCGCCGGCGCCCATGTCGACGTCATGGTGGACGGTGGCGCCGGGCTGGTCCGCCAGTACTCCCTGTGCGGGCCGCCGCACGACCTCACCCGATACCGGCTGGCGGTGCTGGCCGAGACGGAGTCGCGCGGCGGCTCGCTGGGGATGCACCGGCTCAGCAAGGGCGACCGTCTGCGGATCTCCCGTCCGCGCAACAGGTTCGGCGTGTCGGACGAGGCACGTCGCCACCTGCTGGTGGCCGGCGGTATCGGCGTCACACCCCTGCTGGCCATGGCGCACGCGCTCGAAGCCAAGGGCGCGGAGTACGAGCTGCACTACTGCGCTCGAAGCAGGGCGGATGCCGCGTTCCTCGACGAGCTGGAGCACAATCCCTGCGTTCGGCTCCACTTCGACGACGGCCCGGACGAGCAGCGACTCGGCATCGCCACCGACCTCGGCCGGCCCGACCCCGGGACGGCGGTCTACGTCTGTGGTCCCGGGGGCTTCATGGACTTCGTGATCTCCTCCGCACTAGAAGCCGGATGGCCTGGCGACGCGATCCACAAGGAGCGCTTCGCACCCGTGGAAGACACCGCCGCGCACACGGCCGGAGCGACTTTCAGGGTACGGCTGGCCAGGTCCGGCGGCGAGTACGAGGTCAAGGACGGCGAGAGCGTCCTCGACGCCCTGCTCGCGGGCGGCGTCGACGCCCCTTACTCATGCCAGCAGGGGATCTGCGGTGAGTGCATCGTGCGCGTACTCGCCGGAGAACCCGACCACCGCGACGACATCCTGACCGACCGCGAGCGCGCCGACGGCATGTTCACCACGTGCTCGTCACGAGCACGCTCACCGATTCTGGAGCTGGACCTATGACCACAACGCCCACCACCGCCACCACCACCACCGTCCAGGCGATCGAACAGGCAGAGGCCGCATGGCTCGCCGCTCTCGTCGAAGGCGAGAAGGCACTGATTCCCCTCATGCTCGAGGACAGCCGTGTCGTCCACGGACCGGTCGGGAAGGTCGACGACCGGGAGACCTGGGCCCACTTCCATGTGACCCGCCGCCGCTCCGTCTCCGCGAAGGCCACGGAACTGGCCATCACCGTGCGTGGCAACACCGCGATCACCACGTGTTTTCACGAGATGTACACCGTCCTGGACGAGAGCATCGCGCCGTTCCCGATGCAGGAGACGGTGACGAAGGTCTGGGAAGAGACCGACGAGGGCTGGCGCCTGGCGCACATGGTCATGGGCAGGCGTTTCCCGCCGGTCTGAGGTCCCACTGAGCCGGTCACATGCCTCCTACACCACTGTTCGATGAACGGACAAGAGGGTTCAGGACGTGCCGCCGGGCAAGGAAAGTTCGACATACATGGTTGGTACGGCGATCGCCACACATGGTTCATGGCGATCGCCGCTGTCGTGAAGGTAGGGCAACACATGTCAACCACTGAGATTCAGGCACCCACCTCAGGCGCCGTCCGCACCAGTGACCTCTTCATCGCGGGCGAGCACGTCGCGGCCACGGACGGCCGCTACTACGAGACCACCGAGGCCCTGACCGGCGAACCGATCGCACGGGTCGCCGCGGCCTCCGTCGAGGACGTCAACCACGCGGTGGACGCCGCGGCCGCCGCCCTCCCGGAGTGGTCGGCCCTTCCGCCGGCCGCACGGCGGTCGGTCCTGGAACGTGCCGCCGTCCTGCTCGGCGAGCGCACCGACGACATCGTCGCCACGATGAGCCGCGAGATGGGCGCCACCCTGCCCTGGTGCGGCTTCAACGTGCACGTCGCCAAAGGCATGCTCGTCGAGGCGGCGGCCCAGGCGTACGCGGCCGTCGGCGAGGTCATCCCGTCGGACGTGCCCGGCCTCACCGCCCTCGGCGTACGTCAGCCGGTCGGCGTTGTCGTCGGCATCGCACCGTGGAACGCACCCCTGATCCTCGGCGTACGTTCCATCGTGTGGCCGCTGGTGTGGGGCAACACCGTGGTGCTGAAGTCCTCCGAGCAGACACCGCTCACCCAGGCCGCCATCGTCCAGGTGCTGCACGACGCCGGCATACCCGCCGGAGCGGTCAACCTCATCAGCAACGCGCCCGAGGACGGTCCAGGTGTCGTCGAAGCGCTGATCGCCCACCGCGCCGTCACGCGCGTGAACTTCACCGGATCGAGCCGGGTCGGCCGTATCATCGGCGAACTCGGCGGTCGCCACCTCACCCGTGTCGTGCTCGAACTCGGCGGCAAGGCGCCCTTCCTGGTGCTCCCCGACGCCGATCTGGAGGAGGCCGCCGCGGCGGCGAGCTTCGGTGCCTTCATGAACCAGGGCGAGATCTGTATGTCGACCGAGCGCGTCATCGTCGACAGAACCGTCGCCGACGAGCTCTCCTCCCGCCTGGCCGAGCGTGCCTCCAAGCTCGTCGTCGGACCCCCGAGCGACCCCGCCTCCCAGGTCGGTCCGCTGGTCCACGGCGCCGCCCGCGACCACGTGGTCGCACTGATCGACGACGCCCGTGGCAAGGGCGCCCAGGTCCTGGCCGGCGGCACGGCCGACGGCCTGTTCGTGAAGCCCACCGTCCTGCGCGGAGTGACGCCGGACATGCGTATCTACACCGAGGAGACCTTCGGTCCGGTGGTCTCGATCATCGAGGTGGATTCGACCGACGAAGCCGTCACGGTGGCCAACGACACCGAGTACGGACTGTCCGCCGCGGTCTTCGGCAAGGACGCGGCCGCCGCGCTCGACGTGGCCCGCCGGATCAAGTCCGGCATCTGCCACATCAACGGCGCCACCGTGCACGACGAACCCCAGATGCCCTTCGGCGGTGTCGGCGCCAGCGGCTGGGGCCGGTTCGGGTCCCGCGCCGCGCTGGAGGAGTTCACCGAGTTGCGCTGGATCACCATCCAGTCCGGATCCCGCCACTACCCCATCTGACCTGCGCAACGAGATCGATCGGAGATCGAACCATGTCGCAGGCCGACGACGACCGCCACGAGATCCGGCGGCTCACCGAGAACTGGGCGCTGTGGCGCGATGCCGGTGACTGGAGCCGCTTCGCCACGGTGTGGCACCCGCACGACGGCTGGATGAGCGCCACCTGGTTCCAGGGAAGCGCCACCGACTTCATCAAGGCCAGTCGTGAGGGCTTCGAGAACGGTGTCAGCATCCTCCACTTCCTCGGCGGCCACACCGCGGACGTCGTCGGCGACCGGGCCGTCGCCCAGACGAAGATGACCATCAACCAGCGTGCGAACGTCGACGGCGTCGAGGTCGATGTCGTCTGCATCGGCCGCTTCTACGACTTCCTCTCCCGCCACGAGGGGCGCTGGACCCTCGTGCGCCGACAGCCGATCTACGAGAAGGACCGGCTCGACGTCGTGGATCCCGCGGCCTCACTGACGCTGGATGCCGAGCTCCTGAAGCGATTCCCGACCGGCTACCGGAACCTGGCATACCTGCAGACCAAGGCGGGTTTCACGGTGCGGGACGGGCTGCCCGGTCTCACCGGCACAGCCGTCGAACAGCTCTACGAAGAAGGCAAGCAATGGCTGGCAGAGGCCCGATGAAGTTCACCCACGAAACCCTCCCCCAGCGGGTCGTGTTCGCAGCCGGGGAATCACCCGCCTCGGTCGCGGCGGAGGTCGAGGCGCTCGGCGGTTCCAAGGTCATGCTGATCGCGTCGGACCGCGAGAAGGAGCTGGCCGACCCGATCGCCGAGAAGATCCCGGTCGTACTGCGTCACGAGGAGGTCGTGATGCACGTACCGGTCGAGGTCGTGGGGCGAGCCCTGCGGGCCGCGGTCGGCGCGGAAGCGGACATCCTGGTCAGCGTCGGCGGCGGCTCGACCACGGGTCTGGCCAAGGCAGTGGCGCTGACCACCGGGCTGCCGATCATCGCGGTCCCCACCACGTACGCGGGCTCCGAGGCGACCAACGTGTGGGGTCTGACCGAGGGTGAGACCAAGACCACCGGTGTGGACGACAAGGTGCTGCCCGCGTCGGTCGTCTACGACGCAGCTCTGCTCACCACGCTGCCCGGCGAGATGACGGTGGCCAGCGGCCTGAACGCGATGGCGCACTGCGTGGACTCGATGTGGGGGCCCCGAGCCGACCCGATCGACCGGGCACTGGCGCAGGAGGGCATCCGCGCGCTGGCGACCGGCCTGTCGGCGGTGGCCGACGACTCGACCGGCGTCGAGGGCATCGAGCAGACGCTGTACGGCGCCTATCTCGCCGCTGTCGCGTTCGCCTCGGCCGGCTCCGGGATGCACCACAAGATCTGCCATGTCCTCGGCGGCATGTTCAACCTCCCGCACGCCCAGACCCACGCGGTCGTGCTGCCGTACGTGCTGGCCTTCAACGCCCCGCACACCCCCGAAGCTGAGGCGCGCATCGCCCAGGCCTTCGGCTCCCAGAAGGCGAGCGCCGGCCTGGCCGCCCTCCGCGAGGTGCTGGACGCGCCGAGGGCGTTGCGCGACTACGGCATGCCCGAGGACGGCATCGCCAGGGCACTGGGACCGATCATGAAGGCGATCCCGGCCAACAACCCCACTCCCGTCACCTACGCGAACCTGACCCTGCTGCTGCAGGCGGCGTGGGCCGGCGAACCGATCAACTGAGAGAGGCCGCCATGGCTACCTACGTCAACCCCGGCTCGGCCCAGGCGGCCGGTGCCCACGGCGCGATCTACCGTGACGTGTCGCCGGAGCAGCAGGCGGTCGAGCAGCAGCTCGTCGACAACGTCGTGGCCTCCTTCGACCTCTGCGAGGACCCGCGACTGCAGGAACTCATGACCTCCCTGGTCAAGCACGTGCACTCCTTCATCCGAGAGGTCCGGCTGACCGAGGAGGAGTGGGGGACGGCGATCGACTTCCTCACCAAGGCCGGTCACATCACCGACGAGGTCAGGCAGGAGTTCATTCTGCTGTCCGACACCCTCGGCGCGAGCATGCAGACGATCAACGTCAACAACCAGGCCTACCAGGGCGCCACCGAGGCGACCGTCTTCGGGCCGTTCTTCGTCGAGGACTCCCCCGCGATCGAACTCGGCGGCGACCTGGCCTTCGGTGCCCCCGGCGAGCCCTGCTGGGTCGAGGGCACCGTCACCGACACCGACGGCGCCCCGCTCGCCGGCGCGTTGATCGAGGTCTGGGAGGCCGACGAGGACGGGCTGTACGACGTGCAGTACGAGGCCGGCAAGCGTGCCGGCCGGGCGCACCTTTTCTCCGCGGCTGACGGCGGCTACCGCTTCTGGGGCCTCACCCCGACGCCGTACCCGATCCCGAACGACGGACCCGTCGGCAAGATGCTCGACGCGGTCGGCCGCTCACCGCTGCGCGCCAGCCACCTGCACTTCATGGTGTCCCACGAGGGTGCGCGCACGCTGGTGACGCACATCTTCCCCGAGGGCGACCCGATCGGCCGCAAGGACACTGTCTTCGGTGTGAAGGACTCGCTGATCAAACGGTTCGAGCGGCAGCCGGCCGGCTCGGCGACGCCCGACGGCCGGGCCATCGACGGCACCTGGAGCCGGGTGCGCTTCGACATCGTCCTCGCCCCCAAGGGCGTATGACCGCTTGCCGCTCTGCTTCTCCGACCGGGGAGGCAGTTCCGGCGCCGTTTCACACTGACGAGCGGCGCTTCGCCTCGCCCGGGGCCAGTAGGCCGTCCACCACCAGTCCGGCCAGGGCCTCCGCCCTGGCGAGACGTTCCGCCTGCGACAGCCGCCCGGGGCGGCCCAAGCGCCGGGCGAAGGGCTCCTGCACCAGCCCGGCCACGGGAGCGATGATGGCGAAGAACAGGACGTCCATCGGGACCCGTACCACATGCCCGGACGCCATCAGCCTCTCGATGCCGGGCACGACGAGAGCCAGCGTCGGCTCGATGTAACGCTCGTAGAGGTAGTCCAGCCGCTCGGTGTCCCGTCCGGATTCGTCCGCCATCAGCAAGGCCAGATGCGGTTCGCCGATGTTGACCCGGTAGAACTCCCTGACGAACTGCCGCACCACGTCCTCGTCGCCGCTCCCAGGCGCGGCGGGTGCCATGCGCGTGAGTTGAGCCCCGAGCGCGGCGTCCACCACGGCTCGCCAGAAGGCCGCCTTGGACCCGTAGCGGTCATTGATGAAGGTGTGGCTGACCCCGAGACGGCGCGCGAGCTCCCGCGCGGACGCCCGGTCGTAGCCCAGCTCCGAGAACGCCTCCAGGCCGCGCAGCAGGACGTCCCGCTCCGGGGGTACCGCGGCGGAATCCGCACCGGGGCGACCCGGGCGTCGAGTGGTGCTCGATCTATCTCCCAAGTGTCCCCCTCAGCCGGCCGTACGGACGTGTCCGCCAGTCTGACCAGCGTAGTCGCCCGGATCGGCACAACCAGCACGGGTTGACACCGGCCCGGCGGCAGATAAACTGACAGCTGTCGGATATTAGGCGGGACCGTCCATGCGACACACCCCCGGACAGCCGCTCGCGTCATCGGGCGACTGTTCGCCGACCCCCTTCCCCGCGCAACAGGTTTCCCCCAACACGTAACCGCGTTCATCGAGAGTACGAAACAGTTTCGTTCACGAAGACTGTCATCCGTGCAGAACCTCCGCGCAAGGAGCCACCATGCGTAAGACCACCGCCGGCGCGGCCGCCATCGCCTCCGCGCTGATCGCCTCACTCACACTCGCCTCAGGCGGGCCCGCCACGGCGACGACCGCCGCCGACCCGACCGCGGCGCACCACACCGCCTCCACGAAGGGGCTGACCCGGACCGGCCTCCCGGTTCTCATCGACCCCGCCGCAGACCTCACTTACGACCCCGCCCAGTCCAACCAGTCCTGGTACGTGACAGCGCACGTGACCGCCGGGGGCCACCGGTACGGTTTCCTGGCCCACTACCTGAACTCCAGCTTCGGCGAACGAGGGGGCGCCATCTCTAGGGTGTCGATCGTCAACGAGGACACCGGCTGGTACACGAAGTCGGAGATCGCCCTCCCTTCCGCGACGGGACTTTCCGACAAGCAGGGCGTGGACATCCACACCGACAACATCACCTGGACCGGCGACGCCAGGGAGATGAAGCTGCGCGCCAAGGTCCCCGAGGGGACCATCGACGTCACTCTGCGCCCCCGCGGAAACACCCTCTACAACATGGGCACGGGCTACTTCCCCATGTTCGGTGACGCGGAGTACTCCAACTACGAATACGCCCTGCCCACCGTGGACACCTCCGGGTCCCTCACCCTGAACGGCCGCGCCGAGAAGGTCCGCGGGCAGTCCTGGGTGGACCGCCAGTGGGGGCCCCTCCCCGACCTCAGCACGGGCCACGGCTCGTGGTCCTGGATGAACCTCAACCTGTCCAACGGCGACAAGGTCAGCGTCTGGAACCAGAAGTACGACGACAAGAAGAACAACTTCGCGACCATCCTGAAGCCCGACGGCACCCAGACCCTCACCGAGGCGACCCTCACGCCCGACGAATCCACCCTCTGGACCAGCCCGGCCACCGGAAAGCGCTACCCCACGCGCTGGAAGGTCACCATCCCGGGCGAGCACGCCAAGCTGAACGTCACCGTGTACGCCGAGGGCCAGGAACTGACAGTCCCCTCACCCGGCTACGAAGGCAGCGCCGCCGTCACCGGCACCTACGACCACCGCCCGGTCACCGGCGCCACCTACATCGAACTCACCAACGGACAGTAGCCGTCCACGACCGCTCGACACCGGCGAACGCTGTGGCCGACCGGGGGCGCCTCCACAGCGTTCGCCCAGGCTTCGCGGGAAGGCGCACCACATCGCGAACACGAGGCCCGTGGCGGGCGCCGGCCCATGGTCAGGCCGACAACAACTCCGCGAAGTCGCGCGGAAGCCGCGCCCCGTGGCGGTCGACTGATGCCCGCCGGACTGAAGCGAAGATCCCTCGCGTGATCTCGTTGTCCTGGACGAGCGCGGTCATCCCCGGGTGTCTTCACCGGAGAACTCGGCCTTCCCCCGTTCACCTCAGTAGGTGCAGCCCCGCCGCCGAGCTCCAGTTCACGGACCAGGGCCCGACGCCGAGTTCGTCGGTCCGCCAGCACATCCCGGCAGCGAGATCGGGGACCGCGTACGCGACCCGGATGACCATGCTGGTCGTCCTCGCGCGGGTCCAGTGGCGCGGGTGGTGATCGACATCGGCCGTCTCCGCTACGTCGGCGGGCGGGTGAAGCCGGAGGCGCCGCCGTCCACCGGGAGCGCCGCGCCTGTGATGTAGCCGGCTTCGGACGAGGCCAGGAAGAGCACGGCGTCGGCAAGCTCGTCCGGCTCTCCCTCTCCGAGCATGGGAGTGCTGAGCCTGACCCGCTCCCGGAACGCCTCGGCTCCGTCGGACGGAAGTCCCGCCGTGCGGGCGGTGATGTCGGTGTTCATGCCGCCCGGAATGACGATGTTGACCCGGATCCCCTCGCCGATGACTTCGGCGGCGAGGATGCGTGTCAGGTGCTCGAGTGCGGCCTTGCTGGTTCCGTGGGCGACGGTTCCCGTGCCGTCCCTTCGGCCGGCTGCCGGGCCGCAGAAGACGACGGCCCCGCCAGGTGCGAGCAAGGGCCTCAGACCCTGCACGAGGAAGAACGAACCCTTGACGTTGGTGTCGAACACCATGTCCCAGGTCGCTTCGTCCATGTCGTCGAGGCGCTTGACGCCCGCCTGCCCGGCGTTGAGGAAGGCGGCGTCGACGTGGTCGACCCGTGCGGCGACCTCCGTGACCGCGACCTTGATGCCGGCCGACGAGGAGAGATCGGCTGTCACGGCGATCGTGCCGTCTCCGATCAGATCGCTCGCGGTCTTCAGCCGGCCCGGGTCCCGCGCGATGATGATCACGCGTGCGCCCTCTCGCGCGAAGGCCTGCGCGGCTGTCAGTCCCAGTCCTCTGCTGCCGCCGGTGACGAGGCAGGTCTTCCCGAGGAAACGCTGACGCCGGTTCTCGACGGTCGGGTCGCGAAGTCCGGCGTCAGTCGTGTCTTTCACAGTTCTCCTCTCCTTCGTGGGGGGGCAGGAGTGAGGGATCAGGAGGTGCGGTTCACGCGTCGATCTCGACGCCGCCGAACGGTGCTCCACCGTTCAGGACACGCTCCTCCGGAGGAATCGGCGCGAGGCTCACGCGTACGTCGATGCATGTCGGCCGGCGGGCCGCGAGGGCGGCCTCGATCGCGGGGCGGAGCTGGTCGAGTTCTGTGACGTCGACGCCGTCGGCACCGAGAGCTCGTGCCACGCCGCTGTAGGAGCCGTTCGCCAGGCGGTTGTTGGTGACACGGTCCTGTCCGTAGAAGAACTGCTGTGTGTGCAGTGTGGCGCCCCAGGCCTGGTTGTTGAGGACGATCACGACGACCGGGAGCCCCGCCCGGACGAGGGAATCGAACTCGGCGAGGCTGTAGCCGACGGCACCGTCACCGGTGACCAGGATCGTCGCCTTGTCGGACGCCCCGTACTGCGCGCCCAGGGCCACGCCCAGGTTGCTCCCCATCGAGCTGAGGTAGCCGTGCCCGAGGTAGTGCGCCAGCGGCGCGAGGGCGATCGTCTCGGAGAGCCACAGCTCGGTCAGGGCGCCGTCGACGACCACGGTGGCCTGGTCGGGGACGCTCTCGGCGATCGTGCGGACCGCGAGGTACGGGTGGATCGCGTCGTCCTCGTGCTCCTCGGTCTCGGCGGCGAGTGCCGAGCGCCGGGTGGCCGAGATGTCCCGCAGGGTGGCCGGCCAGTCGCCGCGCCCGGAGGGTACGGGGCTGTCGCCCAGACGCTCGTTCAGCAGGCCGACCGTGCCGATCGGATCCGCCTGGACACCGAGTTCCACATCCTGCAGGCGGCCCAGTTCACGGCCGTCGGGGTCGATCTGGAAGATCCGCGCGCTCTTCGGGAGCAGTCGGCCCGTGCCGAACTGTGTCGTCATTCCGAAGCGCAGCCCGAGCAGCAGGACCAGGTCGGGCCGCTCGTCCTCGGGGACGGTGGCCAGGGTCTGGATGAGACCGACGTGCTGCCCGGAGCCGACGATCGCCCCGAGGCCCTCCCAGTCGGAAAGCAGGGCCACTCCGGTGCGTGCGGCGAACTCGTGCAACTGGGCCCGCGCTTCGGCGGTGACGAAGGACTTGCCGACCAGCGCGATCGGCCGCTGGGCGGCTCCGAGCGCATCGATGATCCGATCGACGGCACCGGCGGGGGCAATGCCGGTGCCGTCGATCTCGACGCGGTAGTCCTCGAACTCGTCGACGTCGATCTGCCGGCGCAGGACGTCCCAGGGAATGTCGAGGAGCACCGGGCCCTTGGGCTCGGACTGCGCGGTGCGGATCGCCTGGGCGACCAGACGGGGGATCAGGTCCGTACGGGTGACGCGGTGCGCGAACTTGGTCACCGGGGCAGCCATGGCGACCTGGTTGAATCCGGCCTGCTGGTCGTTGACCTCGTCCGTCTCGAGAGGACCGGAGCCTGTGATGTAGAGCACGGGGGTCCGGTCCAGATAAGCGTTGGCGATCGAGGTCAGCACGTTGGTGAAGCCACCGCCGGCCGTGACGACGGCGACACCCAGGCCCCCGGTGACCCGTGCGTAGCCCTCGGCCGCGTGACCGGCGTTCATCTCGTGACGCACGTCGACGACCCGGAGCTTGGCGTCCATGGCCTCCTGGAGAATGGGGTCGATGTGCGCTCCGGGCAGGCCGAAGGCGACGTTGACTCCGGCTCGCTGCAACGTACGCACGACAAGCCCACTACCGGTTGCGGTTGCCATTCGATGATCCGCCCTTCGGGACGTGCTCAGAGTTTCAAAAAAAGACGCTGGGGACAGGGCCATGTCTCACTGCCTCCCGTACCGGATTCTCGGGTGTGGCCTGGATGACGACAATGGCCGTGTTCGTTGGACGGTCAACGCCTTGTTCGACACAAAAAGGCCGAGACCCGTCGACCGGACCGCGCAAGGAAGGGAAGTCGGACTTACGACCATCCGGAATACGTTGGTGTGTCGTTCCGGGCGATGCAAACTCCACCGGCTCGATATCCGCCTGGCGCCCGGCCGGTACTCGGAGACTGCCGCGAGGACGGCGCGATGCGGCAGCTCAGCACTTCCCCTGCGACCGCCTCGGCGACCAGGTTCCGGACCCGCGTCGCCGCCCGTCCAGCCGGTCAGCACGGCCGCCGGGCCGACGTCGATCACCTCGGCCCGCCGGGGCGGGAAGAGGTGAAAGCCGCAGCGCCGTGCGGCACCGAGGACACCGCCCACAGCTCGCAGCCTTGGCAGATACACCCGGCCGTCAGCCGGTCCGCGAGCTACATCTTGCGCTCGACGATCCGGCGTTGGATCTCGGCGAAGCCGTCGGCCAAGATGTCCAGTTGCTGTTGAGTGAGGGTATCGATCACCAGTTCCCGGACCAGGCCGACGTGACCGGGTGCCGCGCGGCTGATCAACTCCACCCCATACGGAGTGACAGTGGCGATCACTCCGCGGTCGTCGGTGGCGCAGGCTCTGCGACTGACCAGTCCTTCCTTCTCCATTTGCACGATCTGGTAGGTCAGGCCGCTCTTGGTGACCGCCAGCGCTTCGGCGAGCGCCAGCATCCGCATCGACCCGTCGGGGGCGCCGGCGAGGCGAGTCAAGATGCCGTACTGCACGTGGGACAGCCCGGCATCGGTGCGCAACTGCTGATCGAGCACCCGGTTGAGCAGCGTGCTGGCGGTCACGAACGTGCGCCATGCCTGCTGCTCGCGCTGGTCCAGCCACTTGGATTCGTCCACAGGTCCAAACTATCATCACTTGTTCAAGTTCGAACTACCTGTTAGCTTCACCTTGTAGTTCAAGTTCGAACGACTCGCTTCTGTGCGGCGCCATTGTGTGGTGAAAGCCGCGGCGGGTTCGAGCAACCTTTCAAGGAGGAATGTCATGATCGATCGTCGCGCTGTGCTCCGCGGCAGTGGCGCTGTCGCCGCGGGCGCCCTTGCCATCACCGCAGTGGAAAGCGGCAACGACCCGGCGTTCGCGTCGGTCATGCCCGCGCTGATGGGCAACCCGGCCGAAACCGGCGAGTCGCTGGGCTACCCCACGCACCTGACCCACCAGGAGCGGCGCAATCTGGAGACCTTCGACGAGTTGGACTTCGTCGTCTACTCCGGCCAGCAGTGGGACCGAGTCCGTGAAAGCCACTCGGACAAGATCCGCGCGCACTGGCCCGACGGGCACTACACCGACGGCCTGGCCGCGCACATCGAGGACCTGAAGTTCCAGTTCATCTTCGCGCCCGACACGCGCACCGTCGACCACCCGGTCCGTGTGGCCAAGGACAACTTCACCGCCGTGACCGGAGTCAGCACCGGTACGTTCACCCGGCCCATGCCCGACGGCAAAGGCGGCTTCTACCCGCCTACCGGCAAGAAGTACGCCATCAACCTGGTCACCGTCGGCATCTGGAACAGAAAGGGTGTGATGGACGAGGAATTCATCATCTACGACCAGCTGACCTTCATGCGCCAACTCGGGCTCGCCTGAATTCCTTCCTGCGTAGCCGAATTTCCGGGTCTCCATCGGAGCCGTCAGCGCGGGACCACCGCTGTCGCCTCCGGGGGCGAAGACGACAATCGGCTGTCCGGGGCGCAGGCTGAACGACTCCGGAGCCGAGCCCGCCCGGTGACGACGCCGCAGCCGAGCGGTCCCGTCAGGTGCAGAGGGATGCCCTTCGGACGGACAGATGTCTTCCCTCGCTCCCAGCCGTGACCAGTCCCGGGAGGCACATGTGCCTCGCGGGACTGACGTCACACCGAGGCCGAGACGGCGATTTCCGGGTCGTACTCGTAGATCCAGCCGTTCGCCCTCAGCGGGTCGGCCTGCGAGTACGCCAGGTCGCGGGCCTGCTGCTCGGGGCCGTCCGGAAGGTGGTTGATGTGGGACCTTCCGTGCGACACCTCCTGCAGGCGGGCCGTGCGGCGTCGACGGAGTTCTTCGTAGCGCCCCAGCGCCGCGAACGGGTTGTCCCGGTCCTCCGCGAGGCACAGGGCCAGGACGGCGCCGTCCTCGATCGCCTGGGCAGCGCCCTGGGCGAAGAACGGGAACATCGGGTGGGCCGCGTCACCCAGCAGGGTCGCGTTGCCGCGGTTCCAGTGGTCGAGGGGCTCGCGGTCGAGCAACGCCCAGCGTCCCGGCGTGTCGGCCGACCTGATCAGCTCCACCAGACGCGGATCCCAGCCGTCGAACTCGTCGAGCAGTTCCCCGAGCGTCGCGGTGGCCGTCCACGACTCGACACTGCTCGCCCCGGCCGGCGCGAAGGCGACGAGGTTGACGTACTCCCCGCCCGAGACCGGGTAGTGCACGAGGTGGTGGTCGGGGCCGATCCAGAGGGTCTGGGCGTGCCGCCTGGCGAACTCGGGCGCCTTCTGTGCCGGCACGAGGGCCCGGAAGGCGCAGATGCCCGACTCCCTGGCCTGAGTCGGCCCGACGATGGCGCTGCGCACGCGTGAGTGGACTCCGTCGGCACCGATCAGGATGTCCGGGCGAACCGTCTCGCCGTCCTCGAACCGCAGAACCGCCTGGTCGCCTTCGAACTCGACCGAGACGCAGCGCCTGCCGAGGTGGATCGAGTGCTCGGGGACAGCCGACGTCAGGGCGGCCAGCAGGTCGGCACGGTGGGCGGCGTAGGTGTGCTCGCCGTACAGGCGCTTGCACCCGTCCTGCAGGTTCTCCGCGGAGAGGACGACGCCGTCCTCCCAGCGCCGGAACTCCCAGCCGATCTCCATCTGCACCGCGCGCTCGATGAACCGGTCCAGCACACCGAGACGCCGGAGCAGGCGGGCGGCGTTGGGGGCGATCACCAGGCCGGCTCCGACCTCGGTCAGGGCGGCGGCCTGCTCATAGACGTCACTCTGGAATCCCTTGCCGCGGAGGAAGGCCGCGGCAGCGAGGCCTCCGATACCGCCACCGAGGATCGCGATCCTGGGGCCTGCTTCCGTATTCATCATGCTCTTTCACTCCCGTGGACCTCTGGCGAGGCGATAGCTGGCTCCTGCAAGAGTTCGGCAAGGTGCGCACTGAAAGAACTGTTCTATCCATTCAACGAACATTGAAGGTAAGGTGGCCGCTCGGGGCAACACATCATGAAGGAGAAGCCCATGCCTCGTGCGAACGAGCCAGGACGCACCGTCAGCTCCCGACTCTGGGATCTACTGTTCGCCTTTGACCCCAACAACACCGAGCTGACCCTCGCCGACCTGGTCCGACGCACCGGCATGCCGCACGCCACCGCCAGGCGCCTGACACTCGAACTCGTGGAGGCCGGCGCACTGGAACGCACCAGCGACAACCGCTTCGCGATCGGTCTGCCGCTGTGGCGCCTCGGGACCCTCGCGCCACGCGCCGAAACGCTCCGCAGCGCCGCGCAACCGTTCGTGGAGGACCTGTACACGGCTCTTCGCCAGCACGTACAACTGGCCGTCCTCCAGGGCGACCAGGCCGTCATCATCGAGCGGCTGTCGGCCGTCAGCGCCGTCGCTCTGACGTCGCAGGTCGGCGGCCTTCTGCCGTTGCACTGCTCAGGAGTCGGCAAGGTGCTGCTGAGCCACAGCAGTCCGGCCTTCATCGACGAGGTGCTGGCCGGAAGGCTGCGAAGGTTCACTCCCAGGACGATCGTGGACCCGGCCGAACTCCGCAGCGAACTGGCGTCCTGTCGCTCGACCGGAACGGTGGTCGTCAAGGAAGAGCTGAGCGAAGGCGCCGAGTCGGTCGCGACGCGCATCATCGACAGCAGCGGCAAAGTCGTCGCGGCCCTCTCCGTCGTCGTGGCCGCAGGCTCGATCAAGCTGCAAGCGGCCGTTCCCTCGCTGGTCGCGAGCGGACTGGGATTGTCCAGGAGCCTCGGCTGGAGGCCAGGCATCCCCATTCGCACCTCGTGACCTCTCACGAGGGGAGGGAACCGACACATCATGCCGACGGCTGCCGTCGGGAGAGATGCATGGCGCCGAGGCGCCGGCCCTCGCCGAGCGAGAACCACACCCTGGCGGCCACGGCCTGCGTCGGCAACGGCGGCAGGCCGGGCAGGCGCCGGATGCGCATCTTCTGGAAGCACGTCACGACAGCCCGTCCGCCACGCTCCAGGCAGGTCACCTCCCTGGTCTCGGACTCGACCGCGGCTCCCATGGACGGCGTTGCAGTCGAGAAAACGCTCTACTCCATGGACATTCCCGACCGGACCGTGAACGATCACGCAGTCGGGGAGCATGAGTTCACGCTGTTCCTCGTCGCCGTTCGTGATCGCGACGAGCCACGCGGCCTCCGCCCCGACGACCGTGGCCGGTATGCGGGCGTGGGTCCTGCTCGTCTCCGGGTGTGTCGTCACTGTTCGACTCCTGCCCGAGCGTGCCTGTCCGCCGCATCGTGTCCGCCGTGGCCCGCCGCGACTGCTTCTCCTGGGACGAGGTGGAGTCACGGCGGGCGCTCCGGCTGTGTGCCGGCGCCGACACGTTCGTCAGGCGGTCAGCCTTCGAGGGTGTGCGGATCGTCGTCGAGATGAGTCCGGCCCACACCGCCGCGCGCGCCGACGAGAACAAGTGCCGCCGCCACGAGAGCAGCCACTCCACCGAGCACGTACGCGATGGAGTAACTGCTGCTGAGGGCGTCGAAAGCGACGTCCTTGAGCGGGTTGAAGGGCACCGCCTGACCGTTCGGCAGCGTGATGGTGGCCGGCACCGAGTTGGCGCCGAGCGGACCCGATGCCACGGCGTGCACTGCCGCCTCGAGTTGTGGTCTCTGATCCGCGGGAGCATGGGCGGCAGAGGCTTGGAAGGCCTCGTAGGCCTTACTCAGCGCAGGGTCACCGGCCAGCTTGCGGGCGATCTCGTCGGCGGCCCGGCTCAGCGCGACAGCGCCGGCGATCGCGGGACCGAGGGCGAACCCGAGGTCGCGGAACGTGCTCGTGACACCGCTCGCCATACCGGCGAGGTGGTTGGGCAACGTGTTGACCGCGACCGCGGTGATGGAGGCGAAGGCGAGTGCCGAGCCGATACCGGCGAGAGTCAGCGGCCCGGCGATGGCGCTCAGCGCCCGGCTGCTCGTCGGAACACCGGCGAACCACAGCCCGCTGGCGCCGATGAGGGTCAGGGCTGTGCAGAGAACCCACCGGGGGTTGTAGCGCTCGAGCAGCTTGGAGGTGAGAGGCAGCAGTACGAAGCCGATGCCTCCGAAGAAGAGGTAGGCGACGGAGCTCTGCAGTGGGCTGAACCCCTGGATGATGGTGAGCCGGATACTGGTGCCGTACATGATCACGAGGAACGCGAACATACCGATCAGGGTGACCACCGAGTTCATGGCGAAGGCCCGGTTCCTGAACACGCTCAGGCGAAGGAGCGGCTCGGCCGCACGGTTCTCCGCGAAGACGAACAGCGCGAGAAAGACGGCTGCGGCGAGGAACGCGATGACGATCTGCGGTTCCCCCCAGCCGCTCTCGGAGCCCTGGATCACGGCGTACATCAGGGCGAACAGGCCAACCGCGGCCGTGATCTGACCCGGCCAGTCGACGGATCGGCCCTCGGGCGCGGAGGAGTTCTGGGCGAGGGCCAGCGACAGGACCAGGCTCACCGCGGCGATGACGAGGACACCAACGAAGGCCCAGCGCCAGTTCGCGTTCCCGACCCAGCCGAGTTCGATCTTGGCGGAGAGCCCGGCCAGCAGCGGTCCGAGGAAACCGCCGACCGAGAGTGCGGTGGCCCAGATCGCCACGCCACGCGCGCGTGTGGCGGTGGTGTGTGTGCCGGCCGCCACCATGGCGAGGCTTGTCGGGAAGATGGCCGCGGCCCCGACACCGTTGAGGACCTGGGCAAGGATCAGCCACGTCACGCGCGTGTCGGTCGAGGATCCCCCGCCGGGCACCAGGACCGCGAGAGCCGAGCCCACGACGATGAGCGCGGCGCCCCCGATGAGCAGGCGCTTACGGCCGAACAGGTCACCGAACACGCCGAAGCCCAGTCCCAGCGCGGCGACGGGAAGCATGAATGCCTCGGTGATCCAGGTCAGTTGCGCCGAAGACGGCGCGAGATCCTGCTGGATGAGCCCGTTGATGAGCGAAGGGACGGAAAGGGCTATCTGCGCGAGGCACACGGCGAGAACCACCGCGACCAGGGTGCGCGGGGTCAGGGTGTATCTGCCACCCTCTCCCTCTACCGCCTTGGGTGAATCGATCTGAACCATGGACGACTCCTTGGCGCAAAGCGCCGCTGTCGGAACCGGCGTCCGCTGCCGGACCCTGTTGTGGGTGCATCTGTCGCGGCCATCCCGGCAAAACCGCTGCCGTGCCGCCCCTGGACCTTGCGGAGACCTCCGCGCCGTCCTTCCACCGGACCTGATTCAGGACACTCGGCGCGGTAATCCGGCCAGCCGAGCAGCGTCAAGCTAGGAGTGACCCCCGTCACGCTCAACGGTCATGTTCATTAGACGAACAAGCCGCCGCTGATCCCCGGTCCCGAAGCGCACCATCCCTGGAGGACGGCCTTGCCGCTGCCGCCCGGAAGGAGCAGTGACCCATGGCTGGGATGCTGACGGGCAGAACCGCCGTCGTGACCGGAGGCAGTACGGGCATCGGGCAGGAGATCGCCCGCAGGCTCGCGGCGGAGGGAGCGGACATCGCGGTCGCGGACATCGATCCGGCCGACGAGACGCGGGACCTCGTCACGGAAACCGGTCGGCGATTCCTCAGCGACAAGGTCGACGTCTCGGACGAGGACGCGATCAACGGGTTCGCCGCCCGGGTCCGACGTGAGCTCGGCGCCGCCGACATCCTGGTGAACAACGCGGCCGTCGTTCTCCTGGCCGATATCGACCACGTGACCTTCGACGAATGGCGTCGCACCTTCGCCGTCAACGTGGACGGCCCCTTCCTGGCCTCCAGGGCGTTCCTGCCCGACCTGAAGGAGTCCGGGTCGGGACGGATCATCAACATCACGTCCTCCAGCTACTGGACCCCGCCGCCTCCCTTCGTCTCCTATGTCTCCGCCAAGGGCGCGCTGAACGGATTGACCTCCGTCCTGGCCGCCAACCTCGCCACTCACGACATCACCGTCAACGGCGTCGCGGCGAGCCTGGTCCGGACGGCCACGGCCGCGGAGAAGACGAGCGAGTTCTTCTTCGAGCAGACCTTGCGCATGCAGAACATCAAGCGTGTGCAGATGCCGGCCGACGTCTCGGGCGTCGTGGCGTTTCTCGCCTCCGACGACGCCGCGTTCATCACGGGGCAGATCGTCGTCGCGGACGGCGGAGGCACGCGCCGCTGAGGGGGCCCTTCGGAGGGGGCACCCGCCCCCTCTCGGCAACCTCCTGGTCAGCTCCGGCGATGAGATGGCCGTCGACCCGCGCTCCCCGCGCCGGATCCGCACGGTCGAGCGGTGGCATCACCCGACCGCGAGATCCTCCGCAGTCGCATCCTGGGTGACGTGATGCCCGGAAGGGCGTTGTGCGCTCAGGGCCGCCTGACTGTACGACGGATGCGGAGACGGCGGATGCGATTGACATGCTCCTCGGGCTGAACCCCGAGGATTCTGGCCGTCCTCACCTGTTGCTGTGCGCTACGCGGCACAGGTTCGAGTGGGGATTCCGTGGCTTCCTGCTTCTTCGCGCTGTGCCGGGACGAGTCCCGGTCCTACCGGCGCTCCGCAGGCCGATACCGCCAGTCCGGCGGCCTGTTTGACGTTGATCGCGGCGTTGTGGTCGCGATCGTGGACAGTGTTGCAGGCGGGGCAGGTCCACTCCCGCACATGCAGGGGTTTGGGCCCGTCCCGGTACCCGCAGGTCGAGCACACCTGGCTGGTGGGCTCGAACCGCCCGATCTTCACGAACGTCCGCCCGTACCGCTGCGCCCTGTACTGAAGCATGTTCACGAACTGGGCCCAGCCCGCATCGTGCACACTCTTGGCCAGCCGGGTACGCGCGAGTCCGGATACCGCCAGGTCCTCCACCGCGACCGCTTGGTTCTCGCGGATCAACGTCGTGGAGAGCTGGTGGTGGAACTCCTTGCGCGCATCGGCCACCCCCGCGTGAGCGCGGGCGACCTTCAGACGGGCCTTTTCCCGGTTCTTCGACTCCTTCTCCTTGCGGGAGAGTTCCCGCTGGGCTTTCTTCAGCTTCTTCTCCGCCCGGCGCAAAAACCTCGGGCTGTCGATCTTCGTGCCGTCGGAGAGGACAGCGAAGTGAGTGAGGCCCAGGTCGATGCCGATCGCGGCCTCGGGGTCCGGATCGTCCCAGCGGGCCCGGTCCGTCTCGTCGTCGGTGTCGATGACGAAGCTGGCGAAGTACCGGCCCGCCGCATCCAGGATCACCGTCACGCTGGAGGGCACTGCGGGCAGGACACGCGACCACTTCACCCTCACGTCACCGATCTTCGGCAGGGACAGCCGCCCGGCCTCGGTGATCTTCCAGCGGGCGTTGGCGGTGAACCGGATCGCCTGCCGGGTGTCCTTACGCGACTTGAAACGCGGCGCACCCACCCGCTTGCCCTTGCGCTCCCCTTTATGGGAGGCGAAGAAGTTCCGGTACGCGGCCTCGACATCCCGCAAAGACTGCTGCAGCACCACCGAGGAGACCTCACCCAGCCAGCAGCGCTCGACCGTGTGGCGGGCCTGGGTGATCAGCCGTTTCGACAGCTCGGCCGCGCCCGGGTACGGCAGGTCCGCGGCACGGGCGACCTCCCGGGCCCGTACTGCGTCGTTGAACACCACCCGTGCGCACCCGAACGCCCTGGCCAACGCCGTGCGTTGACCGGGCTCCGGGTACAACCGGAAGGCATACCGAAGCTGCATTCGCCGATCGTACGAACACACGACACCCCCTGTCGCCGGGAACAGCCGTTCTCCACCTCACCCCTGCGGCCCGCAACGTCCGGCTCCGCCGCAACGACACCGTGTCGCTCCGCCCCACAATCACGAGATCGGCTTCACCACCGGCGTGAACGCCGATGCACTGCCGATGAACCCGGTAGCGGGACGGCGCCCAGGCATGAACCGGGACAGCCAAGCGCTCCTGCCGGCCGACGGACTCGTCCGTCGCAGGCTCGGTGGCGTCCGACCGGCGCAACAGCCCTCGCACCGTCCCCGGGGCCACTCCGCTCACCGCCGGATCACATGAGCCCGCGGCGCGTGCACGTCTGGGGTGCCGGACCGGAACGTACCGATGATCAGGTGGGCGCCAGGAGTCGAGCCGGCTACCACTCACGTGATTAGTATGTTGACATAGGTTTACTTTCATAGGTAACTTGGAGTCGTGACCGGAATCAGTGAGGCTCGTCCGAGCCAGGGCGTCGACCAGGTGGCCGCAGGCCTCGTGGCGTGTCTGCCCGCGCTGAACCGGTACGTCAAACAGAGCATCGACCGGCGACTGCCCTACCCTCAGCTCCCCGAGCGGCAGTTGGCCCTGCTCCAGTACGTTGCCGAGCACGACGGCGCGACCGTCCACCAGGCTGCCGACGCTCTGCGGATGATGCCGAACAACGTCAGCGCCCTGGTCACCCGCCTCACCGACGCGGGCCTGCTGGAACGGCACCAGGACGACGCCGACAAGCGCGTCGCGCACCTGCGTGTCACCGCCGAGGCCCGGCAACGTATCCGCCAGGCCGAGGACGTCGCGGCGCGACAACTCGCGGCCGCGCTACGGACTCTCACGGACGGCGACCGCGACGCCCTCGGCTCGGCGCTCGGCGCCCTCGAGGCTCTCACCCGGCGCCTGCGCGACCACTCCGCCGCCTGACCGTTCGGCCCTGCTCCATTACACCCACCGCCCTTGCCGCCGCTGCGGCAGGGCTGGGTGTGCTGCCCCTTGCGCAGGCCCCGCACACAGCTCGCTCCCACATGTCCACGCGCCCCAGCCGCGCTCCGCACGTCCCGAGGACAGCTCACACATGTCTGTCACCGCTGTTTCCACAGCGCACACTCCCGTATCCGACCCCCACCCCCGCGGTCTTCGCGCCAACCCCTGGCTGACGCTGATCGCCGTCGGGCTCGGTCTGTTCATGGTCGGCCTCGACGGCTCCGTCGTCTCGATCGCCAACGCCGAGATCGCCCGCGACCTGAGCGCCACCACCGCCGAACTGCAGTGGGTCACCAACTCCTACCTGCTCGCCCTCGCCGCCGCCCTCATTCTCGGCGGCAAGCTCGGCGACCGCTTCGGCCGCCGCACCGTCTACCTCGTCGGCGTCGTCGGATTCACCGTCGCGTCCGTCGCGATCGGCCTCGCCGGCTCGGTCGAGGGTGTCATCGCCTTCCGGGCCTTGCAGGGCCTGTTCGGTGCGCTGCTCATGCCCAACACCCTGGCGTTGCTGCGGGCGGTGTTCCCGCCGAAGAAGTTCGGCATGGCGGTCGGCATCTGGGCGATGATCTCGTCGGTGGCCACCGCGCTCGGCCCGATCGTCGGCGGACTGCTCGTCCAGCATGTCAACTGGGAGTCCGTCTTCTACATCAACGCCCCCATCGGCGTGATCGCCCTGGTCTTCGGTCTCGTTGTACTGCCGCAGTCCAGGAACGAGGCGGCGGCGAGCGAGAAGTTCGATGTACCCGGCGTCGTGCTGCTCGCGCTCGGACTGATCGCTGTCGTCTTCGGCGTCGTCAAGGGCGAGACGTGGGGCTGGACTTCGGCCGGCACGTTCGGCGCGATCGGCGGCGGCGTCGTCGTCCTGGTCCTCTTCGGCTGGTACGAGACTCGTGTCGCGCACCCTCTCCTGCCCATGCGGCTGTTCCGCAACCCGGCTCTGACCATCGGTACGATCGTCACCGCGCTGAACTTCTTCGTCCTGCTCGGCGCGATCTTCTTCGTGATGCTGTACCTCCAGAACGTGCACGGCTTCACGCCCGTGGAGTCCGGTGTGCGCACCCTGCCGCTCAGCCTCGCCTCCATGGTGGCCTCGCCGCTCGGCGCGAAGCTCACCGAGAAGTTCGGCCCGCGCCTGACCATGCCGCTCGGGATGGTGTTCCAGGCCGGCGCCGCGTTCGCGATGCTCGCGTGGAGCGCCGACTCCTCGTACGCCGCCATGTGGCCGCCGTTCGTCGCGCTCGGTCTCGGCGTCGGCATGGTGATGGCCGCGTCCTCCGACGCGATCGTCGGCAACGCCCCCGTCAAGGACGGCGGCATCGCGGGTGGCCTCCAGGCCACCTCGCTCCAGGTCGGCGGCGCGCTCGGCACCTCGGTACTCGTCTCCCTCATCAGCAGCCGCGTCGGCTCGACTCTCACGGACTCACTGACCGACGCCGGCGTTCCCCACTCGGCGGCCGCTCGCTTCGGGGAGGCGAAGGACGCGGTCGCGATGGGAGTCGCCCCGGTGTCCGACGCGATGCCCGCACAGCTCAGGGCAGCCGTGGTGGAAGGCAGCCACACCGCCTTCATGACCGGCGTCCACACCGCCGTCCTGGTCACCGGCATCCTCGCCCTCGTGGGCGCCGCCCTGGCGGCGTTCGGCCTCCGAGGCCGGGAGGACGGAAACCACGAGACCAACGAGAACAACGAGCACGACACGAAGGTGCCGACCCCGGCCGCAGCCGCTGACCGGGCCTCCGCCGGCGTCCCGGTCAAGTCATCACCCTGATCTCGCGGGGGGGGGCCGGCAAGTGGGCCGCGTGGTGGCCCACCCGGACGGTTCGTACACGGTGGAAGCGCCGGACGCGGGAAGCTGCGTGCTCCATCGCCTCCGCCGACGGCTACCAGCCGCAGGCGTCCACCGTCGTGGTCGGCGGCAAGCCGGTCTCGTACGACATCCTGCTTCGAGTACACGGTCACGGCGGCCGACTACACGCCGAAGGCCACCCACCTGACCGTTCACGGCTCCGGTGTGGAAAGCCACGACATCGAGCTCTCCCACTCGGGCGAGTGACACTCGCCCGGTCGGACACGCCCTTGCGTTCCGGACGTGCCCGGCCTGGTGGTGAAGGACCCTGGACCCGGTGAACCCGGACCGGTGGCGGCGGCCTGTCGCCACCGGCCCGGGTTCACCACGAAAGTTCTTCCGGCTCTGACTCGACATCGGCGAGGACCGCTACCCGAGCATCTGGGACACCGTGGCGGACGGTACCGCCTCTCAGGACCAGTACAGGCGCAACGGCAGGGACTGCAGATGCCGGACGGTGAGTTCACGCTGGTAGGCGAGCCGCTCCGGTGGGACCGCCGGCTCGAAGCGTTGCACCGTGCCCAACAGCACCTCCACAGCGATGCGCACTTCGAGGCGGGCGAGGGCGTGCCCCAGGCACGTGTGCGCTCCCCGGCCGAACGCGAGGTGCGCGTGGGGCGAGACACGATCGAGGTCCAGCTCGTCGGGCCGTTCGACCAGCTTCGCGTCACGGTTGCCCGCGCCGAAACTCACCAGAAGACGAGCGCCGGCCGGAACCGGACAGCCGCCGATCTCGGTGTCACGGGTCGCGGTCCGGAACAGTCCCTGAACCGGCGATTCCAGCCGCAGCGACTCCTCGACGAACGTGGCGAGCCGCGACGGGTCCTGCCGCAACCGGTCAGCCAGCCGCGGATCCTCGGCCAGCAGCCTGGCGCTGCTGCTGATGGCATCGGCGGTCGTCACGTTACCGGCGAACAGCAACTCGATGACAAACAGCGTGGCGTCCTCCGCGCCGAGGCCGGCGGCCGCGATCGTATGCAGAATGGTGGTCTCCTGCTCGACACCGGCCGCAGCCTCCAACGCCGGGGCCAGGAGGGCACCGAACTCCTCGCAGGCCAAGCTGAAGCCGGCCGGGTCGGGTGAACCGACGAGGGAGGAAAGCACCTTCTCCGAGAGCCGCCGCATCACACCGGTGTCCGCTTCCGGGATGCCCAACAGCGTGGCGATGACGGCGATGGGCAGCTTGACGGCGAAGTCGGTCACGAAGTCGACCTCCTCCCGTCCACGCAGGCCCTCGATCAGCTCCGCGCACATCGTCCGGATCTGCGGCTCGAAGCGGGCGACCCGGCCGGACGTGAACGCCCTGGCCGCCAGCCGCCGGCGTCGACTGTGCTCCGGAGCATCCGTGGTGACCAGATAGAACGCGGCCCCCGTCTGCTCACTCCCCGGTTCGACCGGCGTGAGTCCGAGCGTGTCGCGCGAGGAGAAGGTCTCGACATCACGCAGCACCGTGTCGACGTCCTCGGCCCGAGTGACCATGAAGGCGCCCGCCTCCTCGACGAAGGGCACGCCTCGCTCTCGCAGTTGGGAGTACAGCGGGTAGGGGCAGTACGCGGCCTCGGGTTCGACCTGGATATTCCTGTCATGGCTGGACATGGGTTGCTCCCTGTTGTCCGTTCAGCAGCTCACTGACATGGGGAAGACCTGACCGGCCATGCTGCATGGACTCCGCCCGTGCCGACAGAACAGCACCGTTGAACGAACAACACCTGCCGCCTGATGAGAGCTGCCGGGTCGGAGAGACGTGGTGCCGTAGCCGCCGGCAGGTGAGCACTTTCGCCGCCGAAAGCAGTCGAGTTCTGGTGTCAGACCCTGCCCCTGCTGGTCGGCCGGGAGGCCGGATCGCTGATGGGGTGGCGTGCCCGCCGGGCAGTGGGGCGTGAGCACACCGGCGCCGAGGTCAGCTGGACCGTCGCCCATCGCACCTTCGTCGCGCGTCCCGGCGCGGAGGACCAAATCCTGCGTATCGCTCGGCAGTTACGGCTCAGGACGCCCGACTCCTCCCCCTCGACAGGGCGCTACGCCTCACCTTCAGTCGCTGTCGACAAGGCCTGGACCGCCTGGGTGACATCCGTACGGAGGTCGTCGAGGCTGTGGTCGGGGCCGAGCACCATGCGCCGCAGCTGCGGCATGGCGATGCTCCAGCCGGTCAGGGCAAGGGTGAAGAACACGCGGGCGCGGGCGTCGCCGGCCCGGCCGCCCGACGCCGCGGCGTCGATCTTGTCCTGGTAGTGGGCTGTACGGGCCTCCTCCGCGGGAACCGGCCGGTCGCCGATCTCCAGTGCCTCCCACATGACGAGCCGCAACGCCTCGGGGTGGGCATGGTGGTAGTCGAAGAGACGCCCGGCGTATACGGGGAGGTCCTCGCTGGGGGGTACGGCGTCGGCGAGGTCGGCCAACACATGTTCCAGGACGACTGCGAAGAGCTTGTTCTTGTCGCCGAAGTAGTCGTAGATGGCGCGCTTGTTGGCCTTGGCCTCGGCGGCGATACGGTCCACCCGCGCACCGGCGACGCCGTGCGCGGCGAACTCCGCGGTCGCCGCCGCGAGGATACGTTCCCTGGTCGCTGTGGAGTCGTAGGCCATGCATCCCATGCTAACGAACTGGTTCGTTTGACGTATCAAAGGTGGTCGTGTCAGGGTCGAAATTCGAACCATCCAGTTCGTTCGGTTGGAGATATGTGATGTCCCGGAACGATCCGCCCCTTCCCGAGTCGCCGGGCATGGGGCGCAGGCTTCCCCTCCTCATGGCGCTGGCCTGCGGTGTCAGCGTCGCGAACGTCTACTTTCCGCAAGCCCTGACCCCGCTCATCGCCGACGGTCTCGACATCTCTCCGGCCACGGCGACGGTCGTGGCGACGGTGACCCAGCTCGGCTACGCGGCCGGGCTCTTCCTGCTGGTCCCGCTCGGCGACCGCCTGCCGCGCCGTCCGCTGATCACCGGACTGCTCGTCGTGACCGGCCTCGCCCTGCTGGCCGCCGGTCTCGCCCCGGCCTCCGGTCTGCTGCTCGCGGCCGGCAGCGTGGTGGGCCTGGCGACCGTGGTCCCGCAGCTCCTGCTTCCCATGGCCGCGGGGCTGGTCGAGCCGGACCGGCGTGGCAGTGTGATCGGCACCCTGCAAGCCGGACTGATCGGCGGCATCCTGCTGGCCCGCACCTTCGGTGGCGTCCTGGGCGAGCACCTGGGCTGGCGTGCGCCGTACCTGGTCGCCGCCGCTCTGACCGCACTGCTCGCCGTGGTCCTCGGCCTCGCCCTGCCCAGCACCGCCCCCGCCGTACGGGACCGCTACCCGACGCTGCTGGCCGACACCCTGCGCCTGCTCCGCGACGAGCGGCAGCTTCGGCGTTCCGTGTACTTCCAGGTCACCGTCTTCGGCGGGTTCAGCGCCGCCTGGACGGCGCTGGCCCTGCTGATCACCGGCCCCCGGTACGACATGGGAACCCAGACCGTGGGCCTGCTGGCCCTGATCGGCGCGGGCAGCATGTTCTGCGCGCCGACGGCCGGCCGCCGGGTCGACCGGCTCGGCGCCGACCGGTTGAACCTGTGGTGCATCCTGGCCGCCCTCGCCTCGGCGGCGGTGCTCACCGCAGGTCTGCTGGGCGGAGCGCCGGGGCTCGTGGGGCTGGCCGTCGGGCTGCTGCTGCTCGACGTGGCGGTGCAGTGCGGCCAGGTCGCCAACCAGGCCCGCATCTTCGCCCTCCGGCCCGAGGCTCACAGCCGTCTCAACACCGGCTACATGACCTGCGCGTTCCTCGGTGGCAGCGCCGGTTCATGGCTCGGCACGCGCGCCTACACCGCACTGGGCTGGGGCGCCGTGTGCGCGCTGATCGCCGTCACCGGGATCATCGCGCTCGCCACGTACACGACCGGCCGCCCCAGGCGCTACGGCAGCCAGGGCGACCGGCTCCAGCCGGTTGCCTCCGCCCGCTGAGCACCGGCGCGATCAGCGCCTGATGCACCGGTGCCGGCCGTAGGCACGCCCCCGCCCCTGGGCGGGAGGCCGGGTGGTAACTGCCGTATGGGTAAGCACAGTTACCAGGCTTTAGCTGCGGCCCGTGTGTTGGCGATCGGCCGAGAACGTCAACCCGAGCGGCGGGCGAACTCGTACCTCTCCCCCGCAGACCGAATCTCGCACACCCTCTTCGAGGCGACCGGAAGTACTCCGTTAAACGTCGGCGCGGGCTCTGGCTCCCCGTCAGCCGGGCCTCTTGGACCACGCCGCCTCGACCGCGTCGGCGAGGGCTTCTCCCTTGGCGAAGCCGTAGTACGCGGCGAACTGCAGCACGATCTCGTCCATCTCCTCCTTGGTGATGTCGCCGGAGTGGAGCGCGGCGGTGACGTGCGACCGCAGTGGGACGGGCGAGTCGTCGAGGGCGACGCAGGCGACGGTGATGATCCGGCGTTCGCGACGGGTCAGTCCGGGGCGCTGCCACACATGGCCGAAGACGAAGCCGAGGATGCCGGCTTGCCGGTACGGCGAGTTCGTGGGCGGTGCGGGGAGGAGGTTGACGTCCGTGAATTCCTCGGCGCCCCGCTTGAGTCGCTCGTCCCAGGCGTCGGGACCGAGCGTGTCGTTGCCCAACTGGGGCCAGGGCGGTGTCTGTTCGCCGCGCTCACGATGGATGCGGTCCCACTGTCGGGCGACGGCGCCCTCCAGGTGGGAGGCCTTGGGCCAGCCGCAGTACACCGCGAAGTGCAGGACGAACTCCAGCATGGGTTCCAGGGCGATGTCGCCGGACGCGAGTGCCGCGTGGACGTGGTCCTCGATGGGCTGGGGTGCGTCGGCTGCGGCCACGCAGGTCAGGGTGGTCCAGCGGCGGTCCCGGCGGCTAAGGCCGGGGCGCGACCAGACCTCGCCGTACAGGAAGTCGCGTGAGGCACGGCCGAACGGGGTGCGAGCCGTGGGCGGTTGGCGGTCGGGGAGCACGTCGGTCAGGGTCCGCACTGCGGGGTTGTCGTTCATCTCGGTCTCCTGGGGCGGGAGTTCGGGCGGGTCGTCACGCTCACGCACGGATGAAGACGTTCTTGGTCTGGAGGAACTCGTACAGGCCCTCCTTGCCGCCTTCTCGTCCGTAGCCGCTCTGCTTGTAGCCGCCGAAGGGGGCGCCCGGGGGCTGGCCCGAGGCGCCGTTGACGAGGACGGTGCCCGACTGGAGCTGCGGGACGACGCGTTGGACGCGGGAGACGTCTCGGGTGTGCAGGGCGGTGCCGAGGCCGTAAGGGGTGGAGTTGGCCAGCTCGACCGCCTCGTCCTCGGTCTCGAAGGGGATCAGGGCGAGCACCGGGCCGAAGACCTCGTCCCGGCCGACCTCGCCGTACGGATCGACGTCCGCGAGGACGGTCGGGTCGATGAAGTAGCCGTCACGGTTGTCCGGGGGCAGGGTTGAGGGGTCGGTCGCGTGGCCGCCGACGACGACGCGGCTGTCCTTCGCGGCGCGTTCGACCATGCCGAGGATGCGTTCGTGCGCTGCCTTGCCGATGACCGGACCGAGTGCCGTCGCCTGGTCGAAGGGGTCGCCGACGCGGAGGGCGGCAGCCGCCGCGCCGGTGGCGGTGACCACCCGGTCGTACACTTCGCGGTGGACCAGCATCCGGGTGGTGAGGTTGCAGCCCTGGCCGGAGAGGGTGAAGCAGGAGCGGACGGTCTCGGTGACGGCCTCGTCGAGGTCGGCGTCGGCGAAGACGATGTTGGCCGTCTTGCCGCCGAGTTCGAGCACGACGGGCTTGAGGGTGTGGCGGGCCGCGTCGAGGATCTTCTTCGCGGTCGGGATGCCGCCGGTGAAGGAGATCTTCGCGACGTCGGGGTGGCGGACCAGCCGGTCGCCGGCTTCCGGGCCGCCGGGCAGGACGTGCAGCACGCCCGGGGGCAGCCCGGCCTCCAGGGCGATCTCCGCGAACCGGGCCACGGTGAAGGGTGCCAGGTCGGGAGCCTTGACCACGACACAGTTGCCGGCCGCGAGCGCGGGGGCGACCTTCATGCCGACCGACATGATCGGGCCGTTCCAGGTCAGGATGATCCCGACGACGCCGTACGGCTCGGGCACGGTGTAGTCGAGGCCGGGCACCATGCGGGGGCTGGGCGGGATGGTGGCGCCCTCCAGTTTGTCCGCCCAGCCGGCGTAGTAGCCGAACCAGCCCGCGCTCAGATGGGCCAGGGCCGCGGACGTGCGGATGGGCACACCGAGTTCGAGGGCGTTGATCCGGCCGAGCTCCGGCACACGCTCAAGCATCAACTCCTCCACGCGCTGGAGGATGCGGCGGCGTCGGTCCGGGGACATCCCCCGCCACTCGGGGAAAGCGTTCTTGGCCGCCGCGACGGCCGCGTCGACCTCCTGCGGCCCGGCGAGCAGGACGGTGCCGTTCGTGCGGGCGGTCGCGGGGTTGACGTGGTCCTGCGGGCCGGCGGAGGTGCTGTCGAACCAGGTGCCGTCGACGAGGGGGCCGGTGGTGCCGAGGTCATGGGACAGGGCCGTGGTCATGTCGGTGCCGCCTTGGGGTCGTCCGGGTGGGGCGGGGGTCAGGTCGCCGGGCGCCGGCCCAGCGTCGCCAGGGTGTGGGTGGTCAGGTCCGCCAGGGTCTGGGGCCGGGCGGCACGGGCCGTGTCGGCCACATCGAGCAGCAGGCCGACGTCCTTGTGCAGCAGGGGCAGGGCCTGACGCAGTCCGTCGGTGTTGAAGCCGGAGGCGGCGAGGATGGCCGCCGCACGGCTTCCTCCCGTGCCGTGGGCCAGTACCTGCGCGACGGCGGCCCGGTCGATGCCGAGGCCGTCGGCGAGCGCGTAGGTGTCCAGCGCCAGGCCGACCTGCGCGGTGAACACGAAGTTGTTGAGCAGCTTGGCGAGTTGGCCGCTGCCCAGCGGTCCGAGGTGGATCACCGGGTCGGCGAAGGCGCCGAACACCGGGCGGCACCGGGCGACGTCCGTCTCCCGTCCGCCGGCCATGACCAGCAGCCTGCGCTGTGCGGCAGCGCCGCCTCCCCCGCTGACCGGGGCGTCCACGACGGCGATCTCCCGTTTGGCGGCCTCGTCGGCGACACGCCGGCAGGTGTCGGGGTGGACGGTGGAGTGGATGGCGACGACTCCTCCGGGAGCCATGCCGGTCAGTACGCCGTCGGGTCGCAGCAGTACGTCCTCGACGTCAGCGTCCGCGACGACGCACAGGCACACGAGGTCGCTCGCGGCGCCCAGGTCTGCCGGCGTCGCGGCCACAGTGCCAGCCGTGTCGGCGAACCCGTCCGTCGACGTTCGGCGGCGCGCCCACAGCGTCAGAGGGAAGCCCTCTTCGGCGATCCGGCGGGCCATCGGCGCGCCCTGGCTGCCCAGTCCGATGAAGCCGACCCGTGTGGTGGGTGCGTTCGCGCCGGTCACAGCCGGGTGACCCAGCCGCCGTCGACGCTGATCGTCTGCCCGTTGATCCAGGCGCCGGCCGGGGAGGCGAGCAGGAGGAGGGGGCCCAGGAGGTCTTCGGCGGGGGCGGACTTCTTGCCCGGGATGGCGGAGGCCAGGGCGGCGCGTATGGGGTGGTCGGCGGGGAGGCTGCGCATCCCGGGTTCGTTCTCGACCAGGCCCGGCGCGATGGCGTTGACGTTGATGCCGTGCGGGCCGAGGGAGCGGGCGAGGCCGACCGTGACGTTGACGAGGGCGAGTTTGCTGACGCCGTAGATGCCGCCGCCCATGAAGGCGCCGGCGGAGACCTGGTTGATGATCCGTCCGCCGCCGCGTTCGATCATCGACGCCTTGACCGCGCCCGCGCAGACGACGGCGCCGAACACGTTGACGCGCATGACCCGGTCGAACCAGTCGCCCGGCAGGTCCAGGATGTCGACCTGGGGGATTTCGGCCATCAGGGCGGCGTTGTTGACCAGGATGTCGATGCCGCCGAAGGCGTCGGTCGCCTGTGCGGCCATGTCGGCGGCGGAGGCGCGGTCGGTGATGTCCACCCGCACGCCGAGTGCGTGCAGGCCGTCGGCGGCGAGAGCCTTGGCGGCCTGCTCGGCGCCCTCGCCGTTGAGGTCCGCGAGGACGACGGAGGCGCCGGCTTCTGCCAGTGCGCGGCCGTAGACCTGGCCGATGGCACCGGCGCCGCCCGTCACGACGGCGACCTTGTCGTCCAGGCGGAGCCGGTCGATGGTGCTGCTGCTCATGGGGCGTCCTTCGTCAGACGGGACAGGTAGGCCTCGACATCGGCACCGTGTTCGCGCAGTTCCTCGGCGGCTTCGGGTGCGGTGAGGATGAGGAAGCGGTCGTGGGTGACGCCCTCGGCGACGAGTTCTCCGACCGAATCGGCGTCCAGGACAGGGAAGTTCGGGCCGCGGGGCGGGGCCGGTTTCCCGTAGAAGGCGATCTGCTCGACGATGTTGGTGGCGACGCCTGCCGGGCACAGGCAGGAGACGCCGATGCCGCGCGGACGCAGGTAGAGGGCGAGTGCCTCGGACAGTCCGACGACGGCGTGCTTGGTCGCGGTGTACGGCAGCCGGTCGTACCCGTAGGGCAACAGGCCTGCCGTGGAGGCGGTGTTGACGATATGGCCCGACCCCTGCTCCAACAGGTGAGGCAGGAAGGCGAGGTTGCTGCGGACGACGCCCAACAGGTTCACGTCGACGACGCGTTGCCAGGCTTCCAACGGGATGTCCTCGACGGGGCCGACGGCGAGGATGCCGACGTTGTTCATGACCAGGTCGATCCGCCCGAAGCGGTCGAGGGCCAGCTTCCGGACCGCCTGAAGGTCGTCGAGGCTGGTCACGTCACAGACCGCGGGGACAGCCCGGTCACCGAGTTCGTCGGCGACCGTCTGGGCCCGTTCGTCCACGAGGTCGGTGACGACCACCCGCGCGCCGCGCCGGGCGAAGGCATGGGCGGCGGCACGGCCGATCCCGCTGCCGGCACCGGTCACCACCGCCACGGCGTTGTGCAGATCGATGCTCATCGGACGCTCGCTCCTCCGCTCGCGGGTGGGAATGCGGGTGTTCAGGGGTACAGCGGCAGGGCGGGCTCGCTCGGTCCGCTCTCGCCCAGCACGACCTCGGTCGTGGCGGAGAGCGGGGCCCGGAGGAAGCCGACCAGGCCGTCCAGCAGGTCACCGACGTGAACAGCGAAGGGCAGCACGCTTCCGCCCCGCGTCCGGGTCCGCTCACGTTGGGCGGCGGCGTGCACGCCGAAGGCGAGAACCTGCGCGATGCGATGACCGAGCAGCGGTTCGGGAAGATGCGGAAGGAGCGCGCCGATCCGCTCGACGAAGTCGGTGGTGGGCTTGGCGAGTTCGGCCGGAAGACTCTCGAAGAGATCCCGGCGACCGTGTTGCTGAAGCATGGCGACGAAGCTGAGGTAGTGGCTGCCCTCCTGCTCGCCCTGTTCCAGGACGGGCAGGATGTGGCATTCCACCCACGCTCGGAGATCATCGGGGCGCCGGCGGGCCACCAGCAGCCGCCGCCGCTCGTTCAGGTCCGGCAGGCGGTACTCGAAGATCTCCTGGACCAGGCGTTCCTTGGATCCGAAGTGGTACTGCACCGCCGTGTTGTTGCCGTTCCCGGCCTCCGCGCTGATCTGGCGCAGGGACACCCCTTCGAGGCCGTGGACGGCGAAGAGCCGCTCGGCGGCCAGGACGATCTGCTGTTTCACGGACGGTTGCACCACGGCGGCAAACCCCTTGGAGATTCTTGTTATGCAGGTTCGAGAATTCTATTTCCGAATATCAGGGATCTATCTGCGTCGTGCCGTGAAACCAACTGCCTCAACAGTCAGCCAACGGAACGGGACGACGGAGCGGCCGAGGGCGGGAACACCCGCTCACCGCTCCGGGCGTCGACTATCCCGATGGCCTCGATCGGGCAGGACTCGGCGACTTCCAGCACCTCTTCGGAGGCCGGCAGGCTCTCGGACCGCGCCCGTCCCTGTCCGTCCTCGTCGAGACGGAACTCCTCCGGTGCGGCGGCCACACACAGGCCCGTGCGGACGCAGACCCGCTTGTCGACCGTGACGGTCCAGCGGTCGGCCATCACCGGGCTCCTTCGACGACCAGCGGCAGGGTCTTCCAGCCGCGTACGGTCGAGGTCTGCGCCAGTTCCGCCTGGTCCCAGTCGACGTCCCAGCCGGGGAACAGTTGCAGGAGTTCCTCCGCCGCGATCCGGCCTTCCAACCGGGCCAGGGCGGCTCCCAGGCAGTAGTGGGCGCCGACACCGAAGCTCATGTGCTGGCTGACCCGGTGGATGTCGAAACGGTCCGGATCCTCGAAGCGCCTGGGGTCACGGTTCGCGGCCGCCTGGACGAACAGGATCGCGCTGCCCGCCGGCACGGTACGGTCGTACAGCTCGACGTCCTTGGTGACGTACCGCGCGGTGAACGGGCCGGTCGGCTCGAAGCGCAGGATCTCCTCGATCGCGTTCGGGATCAGGGACGGGTCGGCGGCCAACTCCCGTCGCGCGTCGGGGAATCGTGCCATGAGCGCGCCGAACCAGCCGACGAGGCGGCCCGTCGTCTCGTTGCCGGCGCCGGCGACGACCGTGCAGTAGGTGAGGACCTCCTCGTCGGTGAGGGTGCGGGTGACGCCGTTCTCGTCCTCGAACTCGGCGGTCATCAGCTCGGTCATGAGGTCGTCGGAGGGATGCTTCTTGCGCCACTCGATGTAGTCCCTGAAGGCGTCCGTGCTGAGGATCTCCTCGTGGTTGATCTTTCCGCCGTCCTGGGTGCCCAGCGTGTCGTCGGTGTAGTCGCGGATGGCGGGCTGGTCGGCCTCCGGGATGCCCAGCAGCATGCCGATCACCCGCATCGGCATCTCCGCGCCGACGGCCTCGACGAGGTCGAACCGCCCTGCCCCGGTAACCGGTTCGAGAGCCCGGCGGCAGAAGGCGCGCACGCGCGGTTCCAGGGTGGCGATACGGCGGGGTGTGAACACCCGGGCGAGCAGGCGGCGATGGATGTCGTGGACGGGCGGATCCTCGAAGATGAGGGTGCCGGGCGGGAGTTGGACGTCCGCCTGAACGATCTCCAGAATGTCCCCGCGCGCGGAGGAGAAGGTCTGCCAGTCGGCGAGACCGCGCTGTACGTCGGCGTAGCGGCTGACGGCGTAAAAGTTGTGCTTGGCGTTGTGGTACAGCGGCGCCTCTTCGCGGAGCCGGGCGTACAGCGGGTAGGGGTCGCGGGCGAGGGCGGGGTCGTAGGGGTCCCAGTAGATCGTGTCGGTGGTCGTCACGGACACAACTCCTCTGCTGTACGGCTCACTTGAGCAGGGCGCCGGCGTCGATGGGCAGGGTCACTCCGGTGATGAAACGGGCCTCGTCGGAGGCGAGGAACAGGACGGCGTTGCTGATGTCCAGCGGCTCGACCCACGGGGTGGGAAGCACGTGCATGCCCTGCGAGACGGCCGCGAAGTCGTCGACCGTGGGGTTCTCCAGGTCGGGGCGGAACATCCGGTAGGTGGCCTCGTGCATCACCATCGGCGTGTTCACCTGGGTTGGGTGCAGGGTGTTGACACGGATTCCGCGCGCTCCGAGCTCCCCTGCCATCGTGCGCATCAGCCCCACCACGCCGTGTTTGGCGGCGATGTAGTGACCGATGTTCGCGTAGCCCTTCAGACCGCCCACGGAACTCGTCAGGATGACCGAACCGCCCCGGCCGCCCGCCACGATGTGCGGGGTGGAGACCTTGGCGGACAGCCAGACGCCGGTCAGGTTGACGTCGATCATGTCGCGCCAGGTCTTCTCGTCCATCGCGTCGAGCGTGGCCCCGTCGCTGCCGATACCGGCGTTGGCGACGACGATGTCCAGCCGCCCGAACTCGGCGACACCGTCGTCGACCGCGGCCTTGAGCGCGTCGTGGTCGCGTACATCCACCTGCACGGCGTGGATGCGACGGCCCAGCTTCTGTACCTGGTTGACGGTCTCGTCCAGGTCCTCGGGCGTGGACATGGGGAAGGTGACGCCCTCGAGCTGCTTGCAGACATCGACAGCGATGATGTCGGCGCCTTCTTCCGCCAGCCGTACGGCATGACTGCGCCCTTGACCACGGGCTGCTCCGGTGATGAAGGCGACCTTGCCCTCGACTCGTCCGGGCATGACTGACCTCGATTCGTGAGTGAGCTGGAGTGCGGCGAGTTGGGTGGCATGGGCGGGAGAGGCCGGCCGGACATGGAGTAAGCGGCCGTTGGGGACCGATGCGAGGAGGAGCGGTGCGGCGACGCGCTGTTTCACGGACGGTTGAACCACGGCAGCAGACCCACTGGAGATCCTTGTTATGCAGGTTCGAGAATTCCATTTCCGTATGACAGGAATCTAGATGCGTGGCGGTGTGAAGTCAACTGCCTTAACAGTCAGTCAATGGATCGGGGGAGCGGAGCGGCCGAGGGCGGGAACACCCGCCCACCGCCGTCCGTTTCCGCGATGGAGATGTCCTCGACCGGGCAGGACTCGACACTCCCCGTCACTGGCTCGAACGCCGGGAGGGCCCGCGTCGAGGAGGAGCGGGAGCGGCAGATCCTCCTCATCACCGCGAGGAGACCCGGGCCGAACTCGCCGCGCGCGCCGAACGCCACCGCGAGGCGCATCCGCAAGCGCTCACCCACCGTCTCGCGAAGACGGGCAACGAGCTGCTGCCCGAGGCGTCCCCGACCGTGCCACTCACGCTGACGACGGCCCTCGGCCGGGTCATCATGATGTGGAGAACACGTTGGGCATGACGGCTCGTCACGCGGAAGCCCTGGCCTTCGCGGAGCAGTTCCTCCAGCGCCACGAGGGTGGCGACGCGGAGACCTGAGGGTGCGCGCGAATCACATTCTGATCAGTGGTAGATCTTTGTTCGCGTCGTCGAGGAGGGTGAGCACACCGTGGATCAGGCAAAGGCACGTGGACCGTACGCCAAAACACCGGCCCGCAGGGCGGAGATCGTCCGCGCGGCCCGCGGCAGCTTCGCCGAGCACGGATACGCCAAGGCCTCCCTGCGCGACATCGCGGAACGGGCCGGCATCACCCACGCCGGGCTCCTGCACCACTTCCGCAACAAGGACGAACTCCTCGCAGAGGTGCTCGCCGACCGCGACTCCGAGGAGTGGCAGCGGGGCTTGGACGAGGTCGAGCGACCGGACCAGCTCGGCCCCTACCTCGCCGAACTCGTCCGCCACCACCAGAAGACCCCCGAGCTGATGCGGCTCTGGATCGAACTCGCGGCGGCGGCCTCAAGGCCCGATCACCCGGCGCACACCTACTTCGTCGAGCGTTACGAACGCAGCCGCGCCCAGTTCGTCGACGGATTCCCGGACGAGGCGGCCCGCGGCAGGCTCCGTGAAGGCGTCAGCCCCGAGAGCGCCGCGGTTCTCTTCCAGGCCGTGCTCAATGGGCTCCAGCTGCAGTGGGTCCTCGACCAGAACCTCGACATCGTGGGGCCTGTCACTGACTTCGTCCGACTGCTGTTCACCCGGGACGACGCCGTCGACGCCGTGTGATCAGTCCCGGACAAGGTCCAAGAGCGGCCGAGCCGTGCCGCAGACACTCATACAGTCGGTGTCACCCAGCACCGCAGCCCGCCGAAGGGATGCTCCCGCGCCCCTGAACCACCCTGGGTCCTTGTGCGCAGTTCGAACGCAGGCACGGTGAGCATCTCCCGTGCGGGGCACCCGCGTCGTCGGCGCGGCACGGGCGCGGCGGCGCTCGGCGACGGCCATCGGCCGCCCAGCGGGACACAAACCCGCCCACAAATGTAACGCTCGGGTTACGAAACCGCCCCACACTCTTCCTTCCCCTGTGATCCCGGTTTACGTTCCAGCAAAAACCAACCACTTGGTAAGTGTTGACGCTGGGGCACAGGCCCGCCCGAGCACGCATCGACGCCCCGGCTGCCCGAGCGCCGCTGGACCGTCACTTTCGTCAGTCAGGAAGGCAGTCGACGATGACCGAACTCGCTCCCGGATTTCTCTGGGGCGCATCCACAGCACCGCACCAGATCGAGGGCAACAACCTCAACAGCGACTTCTGGGCGAACGAGGGACGCATCCCTGGCATGGAGCGCAGCGGCGACGCCTGCGACAGCTACCACCGTTACCGCGAGGACATGCGGCTGCTCGCGGACGCCGGCCTGAACGCCTACCGCTTCGGCATCGAATGGGCTCGCATCGAGCCCATCCCCGGCCTGGTCTCGCGCGCCGAACTCGCCCACTACCGGCGCATGATCGAGACGGCCTTCGAACTCGGCCTGACCCCGGTCGTGACCCTGCACCACTTCACCAGCCCTCTCTGGTTCTCCCAGGAGGGCGGCTGGCTCGGCGACCGGGCCATCGACAGGTTCCGGACCTACGTCGAGACGGTCACACCGATCCTCGACGGCGTCGAGTGGGTCGTGACCATGAACGAGCCGAACATGCTGGCCATCATGGTCGGCATGGCGCGGGCCTTCCAGAACCCGCAGGCCGACGGGGCGTGGCAGAGCCCCACCCTCGACAACGAGGGCCCGCGCCCGCAACTGCCCGCCCCCGACGTGGTGATCGGCGCACGGCTCGTCGAGGCACACCAGGCCGCGCGAAAGGTGCTGCACGAGCGGACCGACGCCAAAGTCGGCTGGACGGTCGCCAACCGCGCCTTCGTGGCCCGTCCCGGAGCGGAGAACAACAAGCGGGATCTGGAATACGTCTGGGAGGACCTCTACCTGGCCGGGTCGCGCGGCGACGATTTCGTGGGCGTGCAGTCGTACTCCAGCCAGTGGGTCGATCTGGACGGCATCGAGCCCCACCCGCCGCACCCGGACAACACGCTCGTGGGCACCGCCTACCGGCCCGACGCGCTGAGCATCGCGGTACGTCACACCGCCAAGGCCACCGACGGGCTGCCGATCCTGGTCACCGAGAACGGCATCGCCACCGGCGACGACACCCGCCGTATCGCCTACACGGGCGAAGCCCTGGAACATCTCGGCAAGACGATCGCCGACGGCGTGGACGTACGCGGCTATCTGCACTGGAGCCTGCTCGACAACTACGAGTGGGGCCACTGGGAGCCGACGTTCGGCTTGGTCGAGGTCGACCGCGAGACGTTCGAGCGCCGCCCCAAGCCCTCTCTGGCCTGGCTGGGCGAGACCGCCCGCCGCGGCCGGATCTGACCACACCGTCACAGGAGGACACACCGTGCAGGTTTCCGTACCCGACGTCTCGTCGAAATCCCTGGCCGAACTCGTCTCACTGACAGGGCGGCGCGCCGTCGTGACCGGCGCGAGCCAAGGGCTGGGCCGAGCCGTCGCCGAGCGGCTGGCCGAAGCGGGAGCTCACGTGCTCGTCGCGGACATCCGCGACGAACTCGCCACCGCCGTCGCCGAAGACCTCAACACCCGGGGGCAGGGCCGTGCCCTGGCCGCCCACCTGGACGTCACCGACTCCGACAGCGTCGTGGCCGCCGCCGACCTCGCGGTCCGGGAGCTCGGCGGGATCGACATCTGGGTGAACAACGCCGGGATCTTCCCCAGCGTCCCCGCCTTGGAGATGTCCGACAAGGCCTTCGACGAGGTGTTCGCCGTCAACACCCGCGGGGTCTTCCTCGGCTCCCGGGAAGCGGCTCGCCGGATGAGCGAGGCCGGACACGGGGGCGTCATCGTCAACGTCGTCTCCACGGCCGGGTTCCGTGGCACGGCCCCCGGGCTCGCCGCGTACGTCGGCTCCAAGCATGCGGCGCGCGGCCTGACCAGCCAACTCGCCCTGGAGTTCGCCCCGTTCGGCATCCGGGTGCTGGGCGTCGCACCGACGTTCGTACCGACCGAGGGAAACCTGGCGGCAGCCGCCGCGGCAGGGGTGGACTCCGAAACGATCATGTCCGTGATGCAGCCGGGCCCCCTCGGCCGGCTCGGCGTGCCCGACGACGTCGCCCGGGTGGTGCTGTTCTGCGCCAGCGACCTCTCGGCCTTCATGACGGGCAGCACGCTCCTCGCGGACGCCGGCGAAACGGCTTGAGGCGCGCCGCCCCGACCACCACGACCGCTCCGATCACCCGGTAGGAACTCCATGCTCTCGCCCCGCACCACGCCCACCCGCGATGTCGTCGGCCTGGACGGCCTGTGGCGGTTCGCTCTCGGTACCCGGGCCGGCGCCGCCCCCTGGGCCTCGCGCCTCGCCCCGCCGCTCGAAGTCCCGGTGCCCGCCAGCTACAACGACCTCTTCGTGGACCCGGAGATCCGTGACCACGTCGGGGTCGTCTGGTACCAGCGCGACGTGCGCGTGCCGCGCGGCTGGAGGGGTGAGCGTGTGATCCTGCGCTTCGGGTCCGTCACTCATGCCGCGCAGGTCTATGTGGACGAACGGCTCGTGGCCGAACACACCGGCGGCTACACACCGTTCGAGGCGGACCTGACCGGCGTCGTCGAGCCGGGCGCCGAGTTCCGGCTGACGGTTGGCGTCGACAACCGGCTGACGAACCTGACCATCCCGCCCGGCACCGTCACGACCGGCCCCGACGGCCGCGAACGGCAGTCGTATCTGCACGACTTCTACAACTACGCCGGCATCGCCCGGCCGGTCCGCCTCTACAGCATGCCGACGACGTTCGTCGGGGATGTCACCGTCGTCACCGGGCGGGACGGTTCGGCCGGCACCCTCGGCTACAGCGTGGAGACCGCCGGTGTGCACGCCGAGACGGCCGCCGTGCGGGTGCGCGCGGTGGACGAGGCCGGCCGGACCGTCGCGGAGGGGACGGGCCACGAGGGTGTCCTGCGTATCGAGGACGTCACCCTCTGGCAGCCGGGCGCGGCCTACCTCTACGACCTCGTCGTGGAACTGGCCGTGAACGGCGATCCGGTGGACAGCTACAGCCAGCCCTTCGGTGTCCGGACCGTCGAGGTGCGCGGCACCGACTTCCTCATCAACGGGGAGCCGTTCTACTTCACCGGATTCGGCAAGCACGAGGACACCCCGGTCCGCGGCAAGGGCCATGACGACGCCTATCTCGTCCACGACTTCCAGCTCATGCAGTGGACGGGCGCCAACTCCTTCCGCACCTCCCACTACCCCTATGCCGAGGAAGTGCTGGACTTCGCCGACCGGCAGGGCATCGTCGTCATCGACGAGACCGCCGCCGTCGGCCTCAACCTGGGTGTCCAGGGCGGACTGACCGGCGTTCCCCCGACCCCGACCTTCGCGCCGGAGAACTTCGGCGGGACCACGCGGGACGTCCACGCCCAGCACCTGCGGGAGCTGATCGAACGGGACAAGAACCACCCGAGCGTGGTGATGTGGTCGCTCGCCAACGAACCCGCCTCCAACGAGGACGGCGCCCGCGAGTACTTCGAGCCGCTGGTCGAACTGGCCCGCAAACTCGACCCGACCCGGCCCCTCACCTACTCCGCCGTCATGTTCGCGACACCGCAGAACGACCAGATCGGCGACCTGTTCGACGTCCTGAGCATCAACCGCTACTACGGCTGGTACCTGTTCACCGGCGACCTCGCGACCTCCGAGGGATACCTGGAGCAGGACCTGCGCGGGTGGGTCCAGCGCTTCGGCAAGCCCGTCATGATGTCCGAGTACGGCGCCGACACCCAGCCCGGCCTGCACTCCGTCTGGGACGCCCCGTGGAGCGAGGAGTACCAGAGCGACTTCCTCGCCATGTACCACCGCGTCTTCGACCGCATCCCCGAGTTCGTCGGCGAACACGTGTGGAACTTCGCCGACTTCCAGACCTCGCCCGGCATCCACCGTGTCGACGGCAACAAGAAGGGTGTGTTCACCCGTGACCGGAAGCCGAAGTCGGCCGCGTTCGCGCTGCGCCAACGCTGGCAGGGCCTGGAAGGCGGCAAGCCCGGCCAGACCGCGGCCGACTGACACCTCGCGCGCTGGAGGGATGCGGCCCCGTCCTCGGCGCGACGACCGGGAAGCCGCCGGGCCGGCCGACCCGCGCCGGCACACTGCACCGAACCGGTCACTGACGGCACGGACCCGGCGACGCAGGGCGTGCGTTCTGCCGTCCTGCCGACCCTGTCCGTACCTTCCATCACACCGGTGCGGACACGCGGCCCGACGACCGTAGGGGCGGGCACCATCTCCGCCCATCGTGAGCGGCAGGACCCAGCGCCACCCCGTGACGGGACCCGTCGGCGGTACGGCGTCGACCGTACCGCCGGCGTCCCGGCAGCCAGGACCGCTTCGTTCCACCGCTCCCATCGCTCCTCGGCGGAGCTGATGGAGTTACCGCTCCACCAGGGCAGTTGCCATGCGACCGGGGGTCCGGCTCGCGCACCCAGCCCGGGCGAGCTCCGTTCCGCGCGCCCGCCCACCCTGTCCGTACTCCCCCGGCAGCCGCCGCCGCGCCCTGCGACCATGTTGACGAAGGAGTCTCCATGCCTCACGACGACCGGGACGTCAGGGTGGTGCTGCCCCCGTCCACAGCCTCACCGCAGGACGCCGACCAGGCTCCCGCCCCACCCGAGATCGAGGCGCCGCCGCTGCAGCGGGTCACCAGGGGCTACCTCGTCTGGCTGATGATCGCCAGCTTCGGTGGCTCCCTGGCCCTGATGGTCCCCCTCGCCTACTCCCTCGCTGTGCGCATCGACGACCTCGCACCCGGGCACGAGGAGCGGCTCGGCTACGTCACCGGGTCCGCGCAGTTCGTCTACCTGGCCCTCAGCCCCCTGATCGGCCTGTGGAGCGATCGCACACGCTCCCGGCTCGGCCGTCGTACCCCCTTCATGATCGGCGGCGCCCTGCTCGGCACCACCGCGCTCGTCGGGGTCGCCCTCGCGCCGTCGGTCCTGCTGCTGGGCCTGGCCTGGGTGGTCGGCATGATCGGCTGGGCGACCGCCGGGCAGGCGATCCAGAACGTCCAGGCGGACCGGGTGCCCGAGGAGCAGCGGGGCCGGATCTCCGCCCTGACCAGCGTCATGACCCAGATCGCCCCGGTGCTCGGCATCGGCCTCGCCTACGCGGTGGCCTCCAGCACGTTCCTGGTGTTCCTGGTCCCGGGCGTCCTGGGTGCCGCCATGGTGGTGCTCTTCCCCGTGCTCAAGCCCGAGGGCGACTCCCGCGCGCTGGTACACAGCGGCGGTGTGACGTTGAAGGGCATGGTCGCCAGCTACGGCTTCAACCCACGCAAGTGCCCGGACTTCGGCTGGAACTGGCTCGGCCGCTTCGTCTTCTTCATGGGCCTGTACTTCAACACCACCTTCGGCACCTTCTTCTATGCGCAACGGCTCGACCTGCCGGTCAAGGAAGTCGCCGGGATCGTGGCGGTCATCGGGACCATCGGCGTGGTGGCCGCGGCGGGCGGCGCCATCGGGGGCGGCTTCCTCTCCGACAAGCTCGGCCGGCGCAAGCTGTTCACGCTGATCGGCTCCACGGTGTTCGTCGCCGGGGCCGTCACCGAGGCGTTCGCCCACTCACTGCCCCAACTGGTCGTCGGCGCGGTGCTGATGCAGTTCGCCATCGCCCTGTTCAGCGCCGTCGACCAGGCGATCGTGTTCGCGGTCCTGCCGGACCGGGCCCAGGCGGGCCGATACCTCGCCGTCGTCGGCTTCGCGCAGAAGATTCCCAGCGCCGTCGCCCCACTGATCGCCCCGCTCGTCATCACCCTGGGTGTCACCTCGGGCGGTGAGAAGAACTACACCCAGCTCTACCTGCTCGGCGCGGTCCTGGCCCTGGTCGGTGGCCTCATCGTCAAGTTCAAGATCAGGTCGGTCCGATAGGCCCCCTCCCGGCCGTCGCCCCGAGTAGCGTCCTCCGAATTCCGAGAAGGCACATCATGCGCAACGCTCCGTTCGACCTGACCATCGACAGCGGTGGAGACGACTTCCCCGTGTCAGGGCCCGCGCCCCGGTTGTCGTGGAGGCCACCGTCCGACACAGCGCACCCGGTGGCGTACGAGGTCCAGTGCACCGTCGACGGCGAAGCACGGGCCACCGTTACCACCGCCGTGGGCGAGCACCGTTTCCTCCCCTGGCCCTGGGCGCCGCTGGACAGCGGTCGCCGGGTCGCCTGGCGGATCCGGGCGCCCGCCACCGACGGCGACTCGCCCTGGTCGCAGTGGCACGCGTTCGAGAGCGGTCTTCTGGACACCGACTGGCAGGCACACTGGATCAGTCCCGCCGGGGCCTCGGATCGCGGATACGGCAGACGGCCCGCGTACATGCTGTCGGCCCGGTTCCACGTGCCGACCGGGGTACGCTCGGCACGGCTCTACGCGACGGCACTCGGCGTGTACGAGGCGTACGTCAACGGCGAGCGGTCCGGCACCGCTGAACTCTCGCCCGGGTCCACCTCCTACGACCGTACGCTCCACGCCCAGGCCTACGACGTCACCGCCGCCGTCGTCACGGGCGACAATCGGATCGAGATCCTGCTGTCCGACGGCTGGTACCGGGGCCAGGTGGGCGCCTTCCGCCAACCGGCAGGCTGGGGCACGATGCCCGGCGCGCGGGCCGAACTACACCTCGTGCACGAGGACGGCACACGACGGGTCGTCCGCACCGACGGAACGTGGACGAGCACGGAGTCGGCCATCACCCGGGCCGACCTCATGGACGGACAGACCACCGACTTCCGGGTCGGACCAGGCGTCGAACACCCCGTTCTCGTGGACCAGGTCGAGGCACCCCCGATCACCTGGTCGGAGGGACCGCCGGTTCGGATCGTGGAGTCGCGCCCCGCCCGGTCGGTCCGGCAGCTGGAGGACGAGCTGTGGATCGCGGACTTCGGCCAGAACGCCTCCGGCTGGATCAGCCTCAGCGATCTCGGCCCGGTCGGCACCCGTACCGTCATCGACTACGGCGAACACGTGGGCGCCGACGGCGACCTGACAACCACTCACCTGGACGCGAGCCGGCCGGGACAGGCGCCGATCCCGTTCGTGCAGCGCGACGAGGCCGTGTCCTCGGGCGGCGGCGAGACGTTCGAGCCGCGCCACACCGTGCACGGTTTCCGCTACGCCCGCCTCCGCCGCGACGGTGCCCCACTCGACCAGGCGAGCCTCGTCATGCGGGTCGTCCACTCCGACCTGCGCCGTACCGGCACCTTCGCCTGCGGCCACGAAGACCTCGGCCGCCTCCACGACATCGCCGACTGGAGCTTCCGCGGCAACGCCGTCGACGTGCCGACCGACTGCCCCACCCGCGAACGGCTCGCCTGGACCGGCGACTACCAGCTCTTCGCCCCCACCGCGACGCGCCTGTACGACGTCCTGGGTTTCAGCCGCAAGTGGCTGCGCTCCGTCCGCGACGACCAGCTGCCCGACGGCCGGATCGCCAACTTCTCGCCCGACGGACGCCGTATCAAACACCACCTCGACGACCAGTTCGCCATGATGACCGGCTCGGCGGGCTGGGGGGATGCCGTCGTCGCCGTCCCGTGGGAGCTCTACGAGTCGTACGGCGACCAGGAGGTGCTCGCCGAGAACTGGGGGGCGATGGTCCGCTGGGTGGATTGGGCCCTCGACACCGCCCGCACCGCCCGCCACCACACCCGCGTCGAACGCTCGCCCGAGCCGCTGCCGCACGAACAGTACCTCTGGGACGGCTCCTTCCACTGGGGCGAGTGGACCGAGCCGAAGAAGAAGGCGGCCGACGGCACGCGCATCGACCCCGTCCAGAACGACCCCGTCGCCTGGTTCATGGCGGACAAGGGTGAGATCGGCACGGCGTTCCTGTACCGCTCGACGGCGACCCTCGCCCGCATCGCGCGCGTTCTGGACCGCACCGAGGACGCGGACCGCTACGCCGCGACCGCCGAGCGGATCCGCGACGCCTGGCGCACCGAGTTCCTCTCCCCCGACGGACGTACCACCGGCGACACCCAGGCCGGCTATGTGCGCGCGCTGGACCTCCGACTGGTGCCCGACGCGCTGCGCGAAGCCGCCGCCGCGCGGCTGGTCGAGCTGATCCGCGCGGCCGGCACCCACCTCACCACCGGGTTCCTCGCGACCGGCGATCTGCTGCCGGTCCTCGCCGACACCGGACACCCCGACATCGCCTACGAGTTGCTCCTCCAGCGCACCGCGCCCTCCTGGCTGTACATGCTCGACCGGGGCGCGACCACCGTCTGGGAGGACTGGGAGGGCGTCGACGAGACCGGCACCGCCCACGAATCCCTGAACCACTACAGCAAGGGCGCGGTGATCCGCTTCCTGCACACCCACGTGCTGGGACTACGGCAGACGCCGGGATCGATCGCCTGGGAGTCCTTCGAGGCCGCGCCCGTCCCGCACCCGTCCGTTCCCTGGGCCCGGGGCACCCACGAGTCCCCGCAGGGCACGATCGCCGTCGAGTGGCGGACGGACGGAGACCTGCTGACCATCACGGTCGACGTCCCGCCGGCCACCACCGCACGCATCGTCTTCCCCGACGGCACCGCCGTAGAGCCCCTCGGCTGCGGCAGTTTCAGTGCCACCCGTCGCATACGGGAGGCGGATTGAAGATCCACCGATCTGAAGTGTCTGGTCACGGGGCCGGTATGAGTCGTTGATCATGTACTCGTGTCGGCCGTGGGCAGTTGTCAGACCTCAAGATCGTCTGCCTCGGCGGTGATCACGGATCCGTGGATGCTTGCACGCGGATATGGCAGCTCCCCACGATCCGGACGGGAGGTACGCCAGGTGACCCACGACACCGCACCGGAATTTCGCGCCCTGATCATGGCCCGCAGAGCCGAACTCGATCTGCCGGCAGAGAAGTTGGGCGGGCAGCTTCAGGAGGTGCGCGACGAGCTGGAGGAACTCGCGGCCGCCGAGCGGGTCGCGCGTCAGCCGGCCGAGCAGCTGCACGCCGAGGCGGAAGAGAGGGCGCCCGCGCCGGCCCCGGGCAGGGCGCGGGCTGTGTCGTGCCGCTGGTGCCGCCGCGCGAAGGCGCCGCCGATGAGACGGTCCTGCCCGAGGACTGCCAGCGGATCATGGACGTGGTACGGCGGGGGGCCAGGCCGGTCATGGTCAAGCAGGTCTGCCCCGAGCCGGGGATCTCCACCGAACCGGCGCGCTCGGAGGCGATGCGCGCGAAGGGGAGCAGCCCTCACCCTCCGGCCGGCCGTCGGCGGCTTCCTGAGCGGACGGCTGGATCGGCAGGGGGGCCGGCACCCGCGTGCGGCGGATCTCTCCCCCTGCGAAACTGCTCATCCGTGCAGGTCGGATTCGTTCGAACTGCCACCGACGCCAAGTCCGTCGAACTGGTGCGCAGCGACCTCGGCCGCCCCTCCGCGCCACGGACTCCACGCCTGCCGCGAGATCGCCCGAGGACGGCTCGGCCTGAACAGCAGTACGGCTGGTCACTCGCCGTGCGGGAGTGTTTCCGCGTCCTGGCAGGTGGGCTGGCCGCCTTCAGCACCTGGTGCGTTCTGGACCGCGAGAATACGGACGCGGTCACGGTCACCGAGGGCACGCCAACGGTGTGGTGTGCCGCCGGGGTAGGTGAGACTGTCGCCGGGGCCCAGGCGCTCGACCCGGCGACCGTCCGGGGCCTGGATGTCGATCTCTATCTCGCCGTCCACGACGTAGAGAAACTCGTCGCCGGGGTGCTCGTAGTAGTCCTGGAAGTCCGGGTGCATTCCGCGGTATTCGACCGGGTGGAGGCGCAGCGGAGCGGTGCCGAGCATGCGGGCGACGCCACCGTCCTTCGACACCGCCACCCCGTCCTCGTCCCCGGCGCGCGTCACTCGGATCGCGGTGCCGGGGGCGGCCGGTGCCACTGCCTGGACGAACAGTGCCTGCTGGGTGGTACCGAGGGCGCGGGCGATGCGGTGCAGCGAGGACATGCTGGGCCGGGTCAGGCCCCGTTCGAGCTGGCTCAGGAAGGGGTGTGAGAGTTCCGCGAGCCTGGCGAGCTGGACCAGGGTCAGTCCGCGCTCCTTGCGCACGCGCCGGATGACGGCGCCGAGTTCGGTCTGCAGGGCGGCGTCGCTCGGGCCGCCTTCCGGAGCCGTGTCGCCCGACGCGTCCGCGCCGGTGCGTGGGGAGGAGGAGTCCGAGGTGGTCAGCTCTGGCATGGGTGGATCCTAAAGGGCTCGGCCGGCTCGATGGACTCGGCCGGCTCGGTCGGCGGGCGGTCGAGGTGGGGAGCGGGGAGGTTTTACCCCTGTGAAACAAGCACCTCCCTATGCTGAATGTTGATGGCACGAACATTACCTTCGTTCGTGGCCATCCCTCTCCTCACCCGACGCCCCCGGAGCCCGTATGCCTGCGGCCAGCCCAGACCAAACCCTCGCCCCTCATTCCGACGCGGCCTTCCTCGACGCCATGTCGGCCTTGGCCGGCGGCGTGTGCGTCGTCACCACGACAACTCCCGACGGCCGTCCGGCCGGATTCACCAGTACCGCCGTGATGAGCCTGAGCAGGGACCCGCGGTTGCTGGCGATCGGAGTGGGCCGGCACAGTCGTACGCTGCCGTTCCTGCTGGAGTCGGGGAGGTTCGCCCTGAACGTCCTGCATGCGGGCGGCGAAGACGTCTCGCGCCGGTTCGCCGACTCCGGGGCCGACCGGTTCGGGGATCTCGACTGGGAGCAGGCCGACGACCTGCCGCTGCTCGGCGGACACAGTTCCCACATGATGGTCTGCCGGGTGGAGCAGGACGTCCCGGCGGGCGACCACCGGCTGATCATCGGCCTGGTCGAGAAGGTGCTCCCGGGCCTGGGCCATGGCGCCGGTTCGCTGGTCTACCTGGGGCGCGACTACCACCCTCTCCGCCACCCGGCTGAGTTCGGCGCGGGCTCGTGATCCGCCCCGGCTGGTTCTCGGTACGGGAGACCGGACCGGGCGTGCACCTCCTCGCCGAACCCGGGCACGTCAACAGCTACCTGGTCCTGGGTGACTCGTTCGCCCTGCTCTACGACACCGGCATGGGCATCGCCGACATCGGCCGCGAGGTCCGCGCACTGACGGGACTGCCCCTGCTGGTGGTCAACTCGCACCACCACTACGACCACCGGGGCGGCAACGCCTCCCTGTCCGGCGAGGCCGAGGAGTTCGCGGTCCACGCCGCCGGCGCCGAACTGCACGGCTCACCGGCCCCGCGCGAGTGGCTGGAGTCGTACGCACACATCGCACGCGGCCTGCGCGAGCGGTACGAGGTCTTCCACGCTGCGGACTCGGACGCCTTCTTCCTCACCGACTCCCGCATCGAGGTCCGCCCGGTTCCCGAGCTGGAACACTGGAGGATCGAGGCCGTTCGCCCCACCCGCCTGCTGCACGAGGGCGACGTGATCGACCTCGGCGGGCGCCGGCTGCACGTCCTGCACACCCCCGGACACTCACCGGACGGCATCTGCCTGTGGGAAGCGGAGACCGGACTGCTGCTCGCCGGGGACACCCTGATCAGCGGCACCTTCTTCGCCCATGTCCCGGGCGCCGACCTGCCCGCGTTCGCCGGCTCCACCCGGCGACTGGCCGGACTGCCTGTCACCACCGCGCTGCTCGGGCACAACCTGCGCCACCGGGAGACCGCGGACTTCGTCTCCCGGGTCGCGGACGCCTTCGAGCGGGTGCGCGACAACGACACCCGCCCTTCGCGGTCGGCCGACATGTTCGGCACCGCCGTATGGCGCCACGACTTCGACGGCTTCGCGGTCCTCACCGCCTTCGACGAACCGCCCGCGGTGCGCCCATGATCTCGCCCCTGCTGCTGCGCGGCGCGCGGGTCCCCGGCGGTCCCGTCCGCGACCTGCTGCTGGAAGGCGGCCTGGTACGCCGCGTCGCCCCGGCCGGCACAATCCCCGCCGGGCCGGCCGAACTCGACCTGTCCGGACACCTTCTGCTGCCCGCCCTTACCGAACCCCACGCCCACCTCGACAAGGCTCTGACCTGGGACCTCGTCGGAGCCCCGCCCTGCGACCTGCCGTCGGCCGTGGCCGCCTGGCGGGCGTACGCCGAGAAGGTCGACGAACGCGACGTCGGCTCCCGCGCCCGGCGGGCGCTGGAGCAGTTGGTGGCGAACGGCGCCACCGCCGTCCGCACCCACGCCGACATCCTGCCCGGCGACGACCCGCTGCGCGGACTGCGCGCCCTGCTGCGGCTGCGCGAGGAAGTGCGCGGTCGGGTGACGCTGCAGGTCTCCGTCCTGCACGTCGACGCGCCCGAGCCGCTGCTGCGCGAGGCCCTCGCCATGGGAGCCGACCTGCTGGGCGGCTGCCCCCATCTGTCCCCCGACCCAGCTGCCGCCGTCGAGCGTGCGGTGGCGCTGGCCGCCGAGTGCGGCGTCGGGCTCGACCTGCACGCCGACGAGAACCTTGACCCGGCCTCCCAGGATCTGCGGCTGCTCGCGGCCGCGGTCCGCCGCCACGGCTTCACCGGGCCGGTGACCGCCGGGCACTGCGTGAGCCTGGGCGCCATGGAGCCGGAGGAGGCCGCCCGGGTGGCCGAGGAGACCGCCGAGGCGGGCATCGGAGTGGTGACCCTTCCCCTGACCAACCTCTATCTCCAGGGCCGCGGGCATCCGTCGTCGACACCGCGCGGGCTGACGGCAGTGCGCGCCCTGCTCGACGCGGGCGTCCGCTTGGCGGCCGGCGGTGACAACGTCCGCGACCCGTTCAACCCCGTGGGCCGGGGCGATCCGCTCGAAACCGCCGCGCTTCTCGTGGCGTCCGGCCATCTGACCCCGTCCGAGGCCGTGCACGCCGTGACCGCCGGAGCCAGATCGGTGCTCGGACTGCCGGCGGCCGGGCCGTACGAGGGTGCCGTCGCCGATCTGCTCGCCGTGCGCGGCACGTCGCTCTCGGAAGTACTGGGAACGGCGAGCCCCGACCGCCTGGTCATCAGAGCCGGGCGTGTGGTCAGCCGTACCACCGTCCTTCGCGAACTGTTCTGACCCACCGAGACGTACACCGCGCCGATATGGGGCGGAAACAATCAATGTTCATGCTATCAACATTCACTGCCGCCACCTGGTGAGGAGCAACGCGTGCCGGTCGCACAGAATACGGCGCTGACCTTCGACGGCGTCCACAAGCACTTTCCCAGCGGAACGACAGCCCTGGCGGACGTGACACTGTCCGTGGCACCGGGCGAGTTGGTCGCGGTGGTCGGCCCCTCCGGCTGCGGCAAGTCCACCCTGCTGCGGCTGGCCTCCGGTCTTGACAGCCCGACCGCCGGGACCGTCCGGACGGAAGGGGGTTCCGTCGGTTACGTCTTCCAGGACGCCACCCTGCTGCCCTGGCGCAGTGTCCTGGCCAACGTCGAGCTACCGGCCGAACTCGCCGGGACCGACCGTGCCGAACGGCGCGCGACAGCGCTTCAGGCGCTGCGTCTCGTCGGTCTGGACGGCTTCGAGAAACAGCTGCCGAGCCACCTCTCGGGCGGGATGCGCATGCGCGTCTCGCTGGCCCGCGCCCTGATGATGAGCCCGTCGCTGTTCCTCTTCGACGAGCCGTTCGGCGCCCTGGACGAGATGACCCGGCTGCGGATGCAGGAGGAGCTCCAGCGCCTCTTCGCCGAACAGGGCTTCGCCGGCCTGTTCATCACCCACTCCGTCTCCGAGGCGGTCTTCCTGGCGACCCGGGTGGTCGTGATGTCCCCGCGGCCGGGCCGGATCACCACCGTCTTCGACGTCCCCTTCCCGTACCCCCGCCCGGCCGAGCTGCGCTACTCCCCCGAGTTCGCGCGGACCGTCGGCGAGGTGTCCGCCGCGCTGCGAGGAGATGCCCCGTGACCGTCCCCGCCTCCACCGCCGGCACCGTACCGGCCGCCACCGCCCGCCAGGCGCCTCCCGCCGATCGCGCCCGCCGACGCGGGCGTCGGCTCGCCCGGCTGGTCCCGCTCGCTTCCTTCGCCCTGGCCGTCGGCGTCTGGTACGCCGTCAGCTACCTCGCCCTCTCACCCGACCGACGCTTCCTCGTGCCGCCGCCCCACCAGGTGCTCACCACCTCCTTCCTGGACTGGACGCACCTCCAGCCGATGCTCCAGGCACTGGGACTGACAGCCCAGATCGCCCTGGTCGGTCTGCTCATCGCGACGTTCGCCGGCATCGGCACGGCCGTCCTGATGAGCAGGGGCCGGCTCCTGGAAGGGCTCATCTACCCGTACGCCGTCGTCCTGCAGACCGTGCCGATCCTCGCACTCGTACCGCTGCTCGGTATGTGGTTCGGCTTCGGCTTCACCAGCCGGGTCATCGTGTGCGTGCTGATCGCCCTCTTCCCGATGATCAGCAACACCCTCTTCGGACTCCAGTCCGTGGACCAGGCCCACCACGACCTGTTCACCCTGCAGAAGGCGAGCCGCTGGGCGCGCCTGCGCAAGCTCGAACTGCCCGCCGCCCTCCCGGCGATCTTCACCGGGCTGCGCACTTCCTCGGGCCTGTCCGTGATCGGCGCCATCGTCGGCGACATGTTCTTCAAACAGGGCAGCCCCGGCATCGGCACACTGCTCGACGTCTACCGCGCACGCCTGCAGTCCGAGGACCTCTTCGCGGCGATCCTGCTCGCCTCCCTCTTCGGCGTTACCGTCTTCGCCCTCTTCACCCTCCTCGGCCGGATTTGCGTCGGGTCCTGGCACGCCTCGGCCTCCGACGGCCGCTGACGGCACCGCACCTCCCGCACTGATTTCTCACCCTCCCGTCCTTCTCCGCTCGCCCTCCCTGGAGTCCGCCATGCCCGCATTCAGCAGACGCGCCTGTACCGCGTACGTTTCCTCCCTGTTCGTTCTCGTGTCCCTGAGCGCTTGCGGCGCCGGTTCCGAGACCACCACCGCCGGCTCCGCCGAGAAACTGACGGCCGCACCGAGCGCGGAGCGGCTCTCGGGGGTCTGCCCCAAGACCGTCGTCGTCCAGATCGACTGGGAGCCCGAGGCCGAGCACGGCCCGGTGTACAACCTGGTCGGCCCCGGCTACACCGTGGACACGGACAAGAAGCGGGTCACCGGACCGCTCGTCGTCGACGGCGCCGACACCGGCGTGAAGATCCAGGTCCGGGCAGGGGGCGGGGCGATCGGCTTCCAGAGCGTTCCCTCACAGATGTACGTCGACAAGTCCATCACCCTGGGCACGGTCACCACGGACGACGCCATCGCCGCCGCCGCCAAGCAGCCCGTGACCGCGGTGGCGTCGCTGATGAGGAAGAGCCCGCAGATGCTGATGTGGGATCCGAAGACCCACCCGGACTGGAAGACGATCGCGGACATCGGCAAGAGCGACGCCAAGATCATCACCAGCGAGGGCGCCACGTACGCGGAGCTGCTCGTCGACAAGGGACTCATCAAGAAGAACCAGGTGGACAGCAGTTACGACGGGTCGCCGTCCCGATTCGTCTCCGATCCGAAGATCGCCATGCAGGGGTTCGCCACCGCCGAGCCGTACATCTACCAGCACGAGGTGAAGGCCTGGGGCAAGCCGGTCAGGTACCAGCTGCTGTCGGACGTCGGCTACTCCGTGTACCCGGAGCCGCTGTCCGTCCGCAGCGGTGAGCTGACGAAGCTCACCCCTTGTCTGAAGAAGCTGGTGCCGATCATCCAGAAGTCAACCGCGGGCTTCGCCGCGAAGCCCGACCACGCCCTGGACGTCATCAACGACCTGGTGACGCAGTACAACACCAGCTGGGTCTACTCCAAGGACACCGGAACCTACGCCGCCGGGCAGATGGTGAAGCTCGGTCTCCTCGGCAACGGAGCCGACGGCAGCGTGGGCGGATTCGACATGGCCCGGGTCAAGGACACGCTCACCACCTTCAGGCCGCTGCTCACCGACAGCGGCGCCAAGGTGCCCGCCGACCTCACCGCGGACCGGCTGGCCACCAACGAGTTCATCGACACCTCCATCGGGATGAAGACCTCATGACCAGCGAGCCCACCACTTCCATGCTCCCCGCCGCCGAACTGCGCCGGCTCACCGAGCTCGTCGCCGACGGAACGCGACCCGGGGTGGCCACGGGGAACACCGCCACCCCCGGCCTCGAGGCGTTCTGCGCCGAGGCGTCCGCCCTGCTCGGCGCGGACGCGGTCGTCCGGGACGACGCCACGCTGGACAAGGCCTCGCGTGACTGGGCCCACATGTCCCCGATCCTGACGGCCAAACTGCCCACCGCCGGACGCGCCGAGGCCGTGCTGCGCCCCACCGCCCACGACCAGCTGCCGGCCGTCCTCGCCCTCGCCCACCGCCACCAGGTCCCCGTCACCCCACGGGGCAAGGGCACCGGCAACTACGGCCAGGCGATCCCGCTGCACGGCGGCGCCGTCCTGGACCTCAACGGCTGCGACCGCATCCTCGACGCGGGCGACGGCTGGATCGCCGCCGAGGCCGGGGCGAAGATGTCCGACCTGGAGGCGCACGCCCGTACGCTCGGCCAGGAGCTGTGGATGTTCCCCTCCACCTTCGGCACCACGCTCGGCGGCTTCCTCTCCGGCGGCAGCGGCGGCACCGGCTCCCTGGTGCACGGCACCAACGCCGACGGCTTCGTACGGGAGGTGACCGTCGTCCCGTGCACGGCGGACGCCGCCCCTCTCACCGCCCGGGGCGCCGACTGCCTGCCGTACCTGCACGCCTACGGCACCACCGGCATCATCGCCACCGCCACGGTCGCCCTCCAGCCGGCCCGGGTGTGGACCGGCCTGTTCACCGCCTTCGACACCTGGGCGGCGGCCACCGCGGCGCTCACCGACCTCGTCCGCCTGGAACCCGCCCCGCGTCTGGTGTCGCTCGACGAACCCGGCCTCGTCGAGACGTTCACACCGGACACGGCACTGGACCCGGCCGCGCTGAGCCTGCGCGCCATCGTCGAGGAGGAGGCCGTCGACGACGCCCGCGCCGTCGTCGAGGGCCATGGCGGACGCGTCCTGGAGGTCCGCCCCGCCCCACACGGCCCCGCGCTGGTCAGCTCGCTGTCCTTCAACCACCCCACCTACCACCTGATGAAGGCGAAGGCCGGCTGCTTCCACCTGGAGATCCGCGGTGACGTCCTCCTCGGCGACCCCGCCGCCGTCAAGGCCGTCTTCCCCGGCACCCTGCTCCACCTGGAGGGCATGCGCACCGGCACGGTCGGCATGCTGATGGCCGACTACCAGGACGAGGAGACCGTCTACGCCGGGATCGAGGCACTCCAGGCCCAGGGCGTCGGCGTCCACGACGTGCACAACTGGTACGTCGACCGGCGCCTGGACACCGTCCGCGCCACCGCCCGCGGCATCGACCCGCTCGGCCTGCTCAATCCCGGCCACCTTCCCACGGTCTGAGAGACACGCCATGACCTTCACCCGCTTCACCGACCTCAGCGGACCGGCCGTCACCGGCCTGTCCCCCGACACCGTGGCCGTCCTCCCGGTCGGCGCGATCGAACAGCACGGCCCCCATCTGCCCGTCGCCACCGACTACTTCATGGCCGAAGCGGTCGCCGAAGGGGCGGCGCGGGCGGCGGGCGCGGACCGCGAGATCACACTGCTGCCCGGTCTGGCCTACGCCAAGTCCGACGAACACGCCTGGTCCGCCGGCACGTTGTGGCTCAGCGCGAGCACCCTGTTCGCGGTGCTCGACGACATCGGCCGCTCCCTGGCCGCCGGTCCCGTGCGCCGCCTGGCCTTCCTCAACGCACACGGCGGCAACAGCGCCCTGCTGAGCGTGGCCCTGCGCGAACTGCGGGTCAAGTACGGCCTGTTCACCTTCCTCCTGCACGCCTCCCTCCCCGCCGACCAGGGCGGCACGTCCCCGGCCGGCGAACTCGGACTCGGCGTGCACGGCGGACTCAAGGAAACCTCCGCCATGCTCCATCTCCACCCGGACCTGGTCGACATGAGCCAGGCGCGGCGCAGCGTCCCCGAACACCTCACCGCCTACGAACACATCGGCTTCGGCAAGCGGGTGTCCTTCGGCTGGACCAGCGACGACTTCCGCACCGGCACCGGCGTGATCGGTGACCCGACCGAGGCCACCGCCGAACTCGGCCGCAAGTTCGTCGAGAGCGCCGTGGCGGACGCGGCCGCCGCGTTGCGCGAGTGCGCCCGCTTCAGCCCAGCCCCCTGACCTTCACGAGGAGTTCGTCCACCATGCCCGTCCCGCCGCTGCACAAGCCGCTGCGCGAGATCACCGCGCACCACATCACCGCGGGCGACACCGTCAAACTCGCGGTCCTGACCGGACCCCGCGACGGGTCCCCCACCACCGTCGTCTTCGAGATCTGGGAGCCCGGCGGCGCACAGCCGGTCAACTGGCACCCCGAGTCCGTCGAGACCTTCGTCGTCCTGGCCGGCCGCGGCCGCGCCGTCAGCGACGAGCACGAACGCGACCTCGCGCCGGGAGACATCCTGGTCCTGCCCGTCGGCTCCAAGCACCGCATCACCAACACCTCCGCCACCGAACGCCTCTACACCCTCACCGTCATGGCCCCCGACGAGGGCTTCGCCGACCTGATCGAGCGCGGCCCGGCCGCCGTACTCGACGAGCGGGATCTCGCCGTACTGCGAGCGTCGGCCTGATGGACGACCTGCTGAACGCCTTCTGGTCGTACGAGGCGGCGCTGGCCGCCGACGACCTGACGGCCCTCGACCACTGGTTCGGCGACTCCCCCGACACCCTGCGCGCCGAAGGCGACATCGTGCTGACCGGACCCGCCGCGATCGCCGACTTCCGGCGCACCCGCACCGGCGGCGCCCCACCGCGCACCGTGGAACGGGTCCACGAGGTACGACTCGCCCCGGACCTGGCCGTGCTCACCGCCGAGACCCTGCGCGCCGACGGCTCACGCGGCCTGCAGACCCAGGTCTGGCAGCGCAGCCCGGAGGGCTGGCGGATCCGTGCCGCTCACGTCAGCGCCGTACCGGGGCGGACGGTCCAGGCCCCTGGCTCCGGTGCCGGGGCGGTATGGCGCAGGACCGGCGAACCGCTGGTCGCGGGAGCGCCGGACGGCCCCCTGTCCGGTGTCCGGATCGCGGTCAAGGACCTCTTCGCCGTCGCCCGCCACCGGACCGGGGCGGGCAACCCGGCCTGGCTCGCCGAGGCGGCTGTGGAAGAGACACATGCTCAGGCGGTACGTCTCCTGCTGGACGCCGGAGCCGACATCGCCGGCATCGCCCACACCGACGAGCTCGCCTTCAGCCTCTCCGGCGCCAACGTCCACTACGGCACCGCGCCCAATCCGGCCGCGCCCGGCCGCATCCCCGGTGGATCCAGTGGCGGCCCCGCCTCCGCGGTCGCCCACGGCTGGGCCGACCTGGGCCTGGCCACCGATACCGCGGGCTCCATCCGCGTGCCCGCCTCCTACTGCGGGCTGTACGGCTGGAGACCCACCCACGGGACTGTGCCGACCGGTGGCCTGCTGGCGCTGGCACCCTCGTTCGACACGGCGGGGCTGTTGGCCCGCGACCCCGGCCTGCTGCGTACCGCGGCCGGAGTGCTGCTGAAGCGGACCGACGCGCGACCGGTCCGCCACCTGGTCGTGGACGACCGGCTCACCGCCCTCGCCGAACCCGAGGTCCAGGCCTCCTTCACGGCAGCCTGCCGGGCCCTGGCCCTCCGTGCCGGGCTGCCCGCGGCCGACCGGATCGCCGTGGCCACCGACGACCTGGACGACTGGCTGGACGCCTTCCGTACGGTGCAGGCGGCCCAGGCGTGGCGACAGCACGGCGCCTGGATCGACAAGCATCCCGGCGCCCTCGCCCCGGAGGTCGAGGCCCGGTTCGCCGCCGGGCGGGACGTGCCGGCGGAGGGGCTCGGGGCGGCGGAAAAGACGCTGGCCGAGGCCCGCGCCCACCTCGGCGTCGCCCTGCCGCCGGACACCGCCCTGCTGCTCCCGGCGACCGGCGGCAGCGCCCCGCCGACCGACGCCGGACCGCGGGAGGTGGAGGCCGTACGGGCGGCCACCCTGCGGCTGACGTGCCTGGCCTCGATCGCCGGGTTGCCGTCGGTCGCCCTGCCCCGCCTGCGGGTGCGCGGGCTGCCGGTGGGCCTGTGCCTGGTCGGGGCACGCGACACCGATCTCGCCCTGCTGTCGCTCGCCACGCACTGAACGCCACGAGACGAAGGAGCATGTGACGTTGACCCCGTCCCAGGGCCTGATCGGCCCCAACACCCGCAACGCCTGGCGGGCGGAGCCCGGGAGCGTGCGTCTGGCGCGCACCACGCGGCCGCCCCGCACGGCCACCCTGGAGGCCCTGCCCCGGACGGTGGTCGTCGACCTCGCGGCGACCGCGCTGATCGTCGTCGACATGCAGAACGACTTCTGCCACCCGGACGGCTGGCTTGCCTCCATCGGCGTCGACGTCGGTCCAGCCCGCGCTCCCATCCCCGTCCTCGCCGGTCTGTTGCCCCGCCTGCGGGCCGCCGGCGTCCCCGTCGTCTGGCTCAACTGGGGCAACCGGCCGGACCGGGCCAACCTGCCGCCCGGTGTCCTTCACGTGTACGACCCGGACGGCACCGGCGCGGGCATCGGCGCCCCGCTGGCCTCCGGCCTCGGCCGCGTACTGGAGCGGGGCAGCCCGTCGGCGGCCGTGGTCGCCGGGCTCGAAGCCGCCGAGGAGGACCTGCACGTCGGCAAGTACCGGATGAGCGGCTTCCAGGACACCGAACTCGACAGCGTCCTGCGCAACCTGCGCGTCGACAGCCTGCTGTTCGCCGGGGTCAACGCCGACCAGTGCGTCCTGGCCACCCTCATGGACGCGGCGAACCTCGGCTACGACGTGCTGCTCGTCGAGGGGGCCACCGCGACCACCTCCCCGGCCTTCTGCATGGACGCCACCCTCTACAACGTCCGTCAGTGCTTCGGGTTCACCCTCGCCGCCGACGCCCTGAGCCGGGGTCTGGCGACCGCTGCGAGCGCGCCGTGCTGAACATGCTCCAGCCCGGCCGGGGCCCCGTCGACGGCGACCACTACCTCACCGCCGACCCCGGGCTCGTGCACTGGGGGCACCTGCCCAACGCCACGGCCGAGCCCGTCCTGACCGTCGGCTCCGGCGAGACCGTCACCGTCGACACCATCAGCCACGAGGGGATCCTCGCCGACCAGGGCCGTGACCCCACCGCCTTCTTCGCCGCCGCCGGCATCCCCGCGGCGGGCCTGCTCCAGGACGCCGTCGAACTGGCCGCTTCCGCCCGCGACCACGACCCCGCCGTGCACGGACCGCATGTGGTCACCGGACCCGTGGCGCTGCGCGGCGCCCGGCCGGGCGACGTACTGGAGATCGAGGTGCTACAACTGCGCCGCAGAGCCCCGTACGGAGTGATCAGCAACCGCCACGGCAAAGGCGCGCTGCCCGGCGAATACCCCCTGCTTCCCGCCGGAGCACCGCCCGACGCCCCCGCGCCCACCGTCAGTCTCGTCGCGACCGTCGACGCGGGCGGACTCGGACGGCTGCCCACGGGCGACGGCCGCCATCTCTCGTTCCCGCTGCGCCCCTTCCTGGGCATCATGGGCGTGGCCCCCGCCACCGAAGCGGCCGTTCACTCGGTGCCGCCCGGCCGCCACGGCGGCAACCTCGACGTCCGCCATCTCGGCACCGGCGCCCGCCTCTTCCTGCCCGTCCAGGTGCCCGGCGCCCTCTTCTACGCGGGCGACCCGCACTTCTCCCAGGGCGACGGAGAGGTGGCACTCACCGCCTTCGAAGCACCACTGCGCGCGACCCTGCGGCTGACTCTGCACACCGACCGCGCCACCCGGTCGCTGGCCGCCCGGCTGCGCGCCCCCTTCGCCGAGACGGAGACGGAACACCTCGTCCTGGGCCTCGACCCTGACCTCGACGAGGCGATGCGGCACGCCGTCCGCGACGCCCTGACCCTGCTCACCGACCGGTACGCCGTGCCGGGCCCGGTCGGCCTGGCCTACCTCAGCGCCGCCGCCGACTTCCATGTCTCCCAGGTGGTGGACGGCGTCAAGGGCGTGCACGGCCGACTGTCCAAAGCCGATCTCTCATCATTGAACCCACCCCTGTGGTGATCCGCCCACACCACCCGTGCCAGCCCCATGACCAGCACGTTCAGGGGGAATAACGCTCATACCCTGCTGATGCGCGGTGGCGTCTCCCTCGTCGGAGGCGGGGACGTCCCGATCAGCCACCAGGCGCCGTCGTCCCGCGACGATCTACCCGTCCGCGCCGACGCACGCGCGTCGCGGTCGTCCGACCTGTACGACGCAGGCGCACAGCGGACAGCAGGCTGGGGTCAGACGACCAAATCCGTCCACCGGGTGCGGCGGCGACGGGCGGTCATGTACGGCGTCGGCCGGTCACGCGCAAGCCCGGACCGGACCGGACCGGCACAGACCTCACATCCTGTCCACCGTCTCCTCGGCGTTCGGGCAGCCGGGCCCATTCGAAGTGATGGTTGTGGTACCCGAGCCGGATCCCCGCTCCGGCCAGTTCCCGTGCGGCCGCGTTGAGACGGCCGGCGAAGGCGCGTATGCCGTCGTGGCTCTCCAGGGCCCGCACGTCGAAGCCGTCCACGAGCCACGGAATCGGCACGAAGGCGGTGTCCATGCCGAGGATGCGGCAGGTCTCGATCGCGGACGCCTGGCTGTCGGCCGAGACAGCGATGTGCACCGCGCTGACGCCGAGATTCGCCTCGTCCAGATCCGCCCGCAACGCGCGTGCGGAGGACGCCAGTTCGTCAGGAGGCGTGCTCCACAGGCCGAGGGCGAACGGCACGACATGGCGGAAGCCGAGCGCGGCAAGGCGCGAGAGGGTACCGGGGCGGTCGGCTTGCAGAGCCTCGATCACGCTGTACAGCTGAACGGCGAGGATGCCGGGACTCATACTTCGTCCTCAGGTTCCGCGGGTCTACGGGTCCGCGGGAAGGTCATACGCATGAAGGACCGGATCGGGCCGACGATGTCGAGCTCCTGGTCGAGCAGCCACTGCAACTGAAGGCCGTTGAGCACGGCTTGCAGCAGGGTGGCAGCGTGGTCGGGGCAGAGCGCCGCATGGAGTTCGCCGCGTTCGTCCTTCCCGAGCATGCCCCGGGCGAACTGGTCGCGTCCCCAGGCGTAGCGCTGCGCGAAGTAGCCGTGCGCGGGGTGCTCCGGGCGGGAGGCGGCCGCCGCGAGCTCGATCCACAGGCGCATCAGTTCGGGGGCCTTCTGGTGGTGGCGCAGCATGTCGCCGAGGTAGGGCGCGAGATGGTCCATGTCGGACACCTGCGCCTCGGCGTACCGCCGTTCCTCGGCATCGCGTTCGGCGAGCACGGCGGCCAGCAGGTCGTCCTTGTTGCGGAAGTGATGCAGCAACCCGGCGTGGGTGATGCCGGCTCGTTCGGCGATGTCGCGCAGCGAAGCCTTCGTGAATCCGTGTTCCGCGAAGCTCTCGCGAGCCGCCCGGACGATCTCGGCCCGTCTGGCGGGGGTCTTGGTGTACGGGCCGCGGGCCTTGGCCTGGGTCACAGTGCGCTTCCTCTTCCCGGATCCCGCATGACGCTACAAAAACCTTCCAAGCCTTAGATTTTCATTGCCTGCCCGGAGTGTGGGCGGCGACCGCCGCGAGCGCAAGGGGCGGGGCGCGACGATTTCGCGCCAGGTAACGCTCTGATTACGAACGAGGCCTCCCATCTTCCCGCGCCTTCCGCCGGGGCTTACCTTCCGAGTGAAATTCAACCACGTGGTAACTGTTCACATGACGGGACCCACCGGCGGATCCGCGACCGCTCCACCGTCCCTGTGCACCACCCGCATGCCGGCCTCACGGGGCTCCGCCGCACACCCCCACATGTGCATCGGCCAACTCGTGCACCCCATGCATGACCACGCCCACATACCGACGCACTGACGAAGGCCTCGGCTCTTCAGGTTCCAGGACGAAGGAATCCGCCCATGCGTATCCGCTTCTCGCATTCCCGGCCCACGCCACGGCCACGACAGCGCTCACAGGCCCTTGCCGCCGCCGTGACCGTCACCCTGCTGGCAACAGCCACAGCCGCGTGTGACACCGCCCCGGCCGCCACGTCGAGCTCCGGCGCCGACGCGACCCTCTCGCTGTCCATCCTCGGCACGCCCAACTCGTTCGACCCCGCCCAGCTCATCGAGGGCCAGCAGACCTACGTCTGGGATTCGATCTTCGACACGCTGCTCCTCCAGGACAACAAGGGCGTACTCCACCCCGGCGCGGCCCAGAGCTGGTCGTACTCGAAGGACGGTCTCGCCCTCACGCTGAAGATCCGCCAGGGCATGAAGTTCAGCTCCGGCGATCCCGTCGACGCGAACGCGGTGAAGGCCACCCTGGAGCGGATCCGGTCGACACCCGGGCAGAGCCAGCTGTCGCTGGCCTCCGTCTCCTCGGTCGAGACCCCCGACCCCGCGACGGTCCTCATCAAGCTCAAGCGGCCCGACGCCTCGCTGCTCGCCGCGCTGTCGACATCGCCCGGCGTGATCGGCGACCCGAAGACGATGGCTGCGAAGAGCTCCATCCTGAACCCGGTCGGCTCGGGTCCCTACACCCTCGACACCAAAACCACGGTCAACGGCTCGGTCTACGTCCTCAAGAAGCGCGACGACTACTGGAACAGGAAGGCGTATCCGTTCAAGACGGTCAAGATCCGCGTGATCACCGACCCGACCGCCTCGGCCAACGCCCTCAAGGCGGGCGAGACCAACGCCGGTACCGTCGACGTCTCTCAGATCTCCGCGATCAAGGCGGCCGGCTTCCAGATCTCGCACGTGCAGGCCACCGCGGGCGCCTTCCTCGTCCTCGGCGACCGCGCGGGCAGCAAGCTGAAGCCGCTCGGCGACCTGCGCGTACGCAAGGCCATCAACATGGCCTTCGACCGACAGAAGATCGTCACCCAGATGCTGCGGGGATCCGGCAAGGCCACCGACCAGTTGTTCAACCCGCAGGGCGGGGCTTACGACGAATCGCTCAACAAGCTGTACCCCTATGACGTCGCCGGGGCCAAGAAGCTCCTCGCCAACGCCGGCTACCCCAAGGGGTTCTCCGTCACCATGCCGAGCCTCGTCTTCACCAAGAGTTTCGAGCCGATCTTCACCCAGGCCCTCGCCGACATCGGCGTCAAGGTGACCTGGGAGCCGGTGCCCGCGCAGCAGACCACCACCGCCGTCGCCTCGGGCAAGTACCCGATGTTCCTGCTCGTGGAGGGCCTCGCCTCCGACGCCGTCATGACCCGCAGCTTCTACACCCCGGCCGGCTTCCGCAACGTCTTCCGCTCCACCGACCCGAAGCTGACCGACCTGCTCGGCCAGGCCTCCCGGGAACTCGACCCCGCGAAGTCCGCCGGGATCTACCGGGAGATCAACCAGTTCGGCGTCGAGCAGGCGTGGCTGGCGCCCGTCTTCTACCTCGGTACCGACTGGGCCACCAAGAAGGGCATCACCTATCTCGGTGACGGCTCCTCCACCATGGCCACCATCCGCCAGTTCGGCGTGGCCGGCTCCTCGCAGTCCGGCGGGTGAGCAGTCCACCATGACGCTCTATGTGCTGCGTCGCCTGACTGCGGGCCTCGTGCTCGCGGTCCTGGTGACCATGATCACGTTCACACTGCTCAGCACATCCTTCGACGATGTCGCGAGCAGTGTCCTCGGCAACGGCGCCACCCCGCACCAGATCGCCGCCCAGAAGGCACAGATGGGCCTCGACCGCCCCTTGGCGGCGCAGTACGGTGACTGGCTCGCGCACGCGGTCCGCGGCGACCTCGGCACCTCGTACTTCACCAGCGAACCGGTCCGCTCGGCCATCACCGCCCGGCTCGGCGTCACCCTGTCGATCGTCGTCGTCGCGCTGCTCGCCACCTCCCTCATCAGCGTCGCCCTCGGGGTGGCCGCCGCCGCGCGCGGCGGCGCCGTCGACCGGTTCGCACAGGGCGCCGCGATGATCGGCTACCTCGTCCCGAGCCTGCTCGTCGCCATCGCACTGGTCTACGTGTTCGCCGTCAAGTTGCACGTGTTCCCGGCCACCGGATACACCACCTTCAGCGAGAGCCCGAGCCGCTGGGCCAGCTCCATCGCCATCCCGGTGGTCGCCCTGATGATGGGCGGGATCGCCAGCCTGACCTCGCAGATCCGCGGCGCCATGATCGGCGAACTGCACAAGGACTACGTCCGCACCCTGCGCACCCGGGGCATCCCCACCCGCTCCATCGTCCTGCGGCACGCCCTGCGCAACGCCGCGGGTCCGGCCCTGACGGTGCTGTCCCTGGAGTTCATCCAGATGCTCGGCGGGGCCCTGATCATCGAGCAGATCTTCGCGCTGCCGGGCTTCGGGCAGTACGCGTTCAACGCCTCCCTGCAGGGCGACGTGCCGATCATCATGGGCATCAGTCTCTTCGGCGTGCTGCTCGTCGTGGTCGTCAACCTCGTCGTCGACCTGCTGGGCGGCTGGCTCAACCCGAAGGCGAGGACGGTCAGTTGACCACCACACACAAGGAAGGGCGGCGCCGCTCGGCGCTCCGGCACCTGATCGCCGACCCGCAGGCCGTCATCAGCGCGAGCCTGCTGATCGTCGTCGTCCTGCTGGGGCTCCTCGCACCCGTCCTCACCGAGCACGGTGCGAACGAGGCGAAGCTGGACGCCGTCAACGCCGGCGTCGGCGACCACGGCTACCTGCTCGGCGGGGACAAGAGCGGCCGCGACATCTTCGCCAGGCTGCTGTTCTCCATCAACACGAGCGTGGTCTCGGCGCTCATCGGCGCGAGCATCGGCCTCGCGATCGGGATTACGTCCGGGCTGGTCGGCGGCTACTTCGGGAAGCGGGTCCACGGCGTCACCGAATGGCTCTTCAGCCTGGTCATGACGTTCCCCGGACTGCTCGTACTCATCATCCTGATGCCGGTCACCAAGGGCGACTACCGGGCCACCATGGTCGTCTTCGGCGTCCTGCTCTCCCCCGGCATCTACCGGCTCGTACGCAATCTGGTTCTCGGCGTGAAGAACGAGCTCTTCGTCGACGCCGCCCGGGTCTCGGGACTGCCCGACCGCCGCATCCTGCGACGGCACGTGTTCGCCGTGGTGCGCGGCCCGGTGATCATCGCCACCGCGTTCCTCGCCGGTTCCTCCATCGCCGTCCAGTCGGGCCTGGCCTTCCTGGGCGTCGGCTCGAACACCGTGCCGAGCTTCGGCGCGATGATCTCCGAGGGCTTCACCAACTTGTACGAGGAGCCGCTTCAGTTCCTGTGGCCGAGCCTCGTTCTCGGCATCATCACCGCTTCGCTGGTGCTCCTGGGGAACTCGCTGCGGGATGCCTTGGAGGGCGGGCGCCCCAAGCCGGTCCGTATCGTGACCGCCACCGGGTACCGGCCGCCGGCCGCGGAAGGGGACGCCGTCACCGGACTGCTCACCGTCGACGACCTGGCGATCGCCTACCCGGGCCCCGACGGTGAACTGAAGGAGGTCGTCAGCGGCGTCACCCTGAGCGTGGCGGCCGGGGAGACCCTCGGTCTGGTCGGCGAGTCCGGCTCCGGCAAGACACAGACCGCGTTCGCCGCGCTCGGCGTGCTGCCCGCGGAGGCGGTCGTCACACGCGGCTCGGTCCGGCTCGACGGCCGCGAGCTGCTCGGCCTGAGCGAGCGCGAACTGCGCGCGGTACGAGGCACATCCATCGCCTACGTCCCCCAGGAACCCATGTCCAACCTGGACCCGTCCTCCACGGTGGGCGCACAGCTCGTGGAGGGCCTGCGCGCGGCGACGCCCATGTCGAGGGGCGAGGCCCGCAAACGGCTCCTGGCGCTCCTCGCCCGGGTCGGCATACCCGACCCCGAACGCACCTTCCGGTCCTACCCGCACCAGATCTCCGGCGGCATGGCACAGCGCGTCCTCATCGCGGGTGCCGTGGCGAGCCGTCCCCTGCTGCTCATCGCCGACGAACCGACCACCGCTCTCGACGTGACCGTCCAGGCGGAGATCCTCGATCTGCTGCGCGATCTCCAACAGGAACTGAACATGGCTGTGCTGCTCGTGACCCACAACTTCGGCGTGGTCGCGGACATCTGCGGCCGCGTCGCCGTCATGCGAGAGGGCACGGTCGTCGAAACCGGCACGGCGGAAGAGCTGTTCGCCGCGCCGAAGCACCCCTACACGCGCATGCTCCTGGACGCGATCCTCGATGAGACCGCACTGCGCACCGACCCGCCGGCCGCCCCCGCGGACGTGCTCGAGACGGAGACCCGATGACCACACTGCTGGAGGTGAGCGACCTGCGCGTCACCTACCCGGGGCGGGGCTTCCGAGCCCGCCCCCACGAGGTCCTGCACGCTGTCTCGCTCACCGTGGGGCAGGGCGAGACCCTGGGTGTCGTAGGCGAGTCGGGGTCGGGCAAGACGACCATCGGCCGATCCGTGCTCGGCCTGGTGGCGCCCAGCGGAGGCACAGTCCGATTCCAGGGCCACGACATCACCCACGCCGGGCGGAAAGAGCGCCGCGCCCTGGCCCGGGACATCCAGGTGGTCTTCCAGGACCCGTACTCCTCCCTCAACCCGGCCCTCACCATCGGCGACATCCTCAGCGAACCGCTGATCGTGCAGGGTGCCGCCGCGAGTGCGGCCCGGACCCGGGTCACGGAGTTGCTCGACCAGGTGGGACTGCCGAAGGACGCCTCGCAGCGACTTCCGCGGGAGTTCAGCGGCGGCCAACGGCAGCGCGTCGCGATCGCTCGCGCCCTCGCGCCCGCCCCACGGCTCGTCGTCTGCGACGAACCGGTCTCCGCGCTCGACCTCACCACCCAGGCCCGCGTCCTCGATCTGCTCATCGACATCCAGCGGCGCACCGGCGTCGCCTACCTGTTCATCTCGCACGACCTCGCGGTCATCCGGCACATCAGCCACCGCGTGAGCGTCATCCACCGAGGCGACATCGTCGAGACCGGCCCAGCAGGCGACGTCACCACGAGCCCCGAACACCCCTACACGCAAAGACTGTTGCTGGCCGCCCCGGTCGCGAACCCGGCCGAACAGCGTCGGCGGCGCGGGGCCCGGCAACTCCTGTGATCCACTCGCCGTACCACCGAGCCGGTGTCCGTCACGGCGGGTGGGACCCGGCGGCGAGCGGCTGGAAGCCGTACCGATTAGCAAAGAGGCCGGGCTACCGGGGGCGAAGCGCACGATCAGGATCAGCAGGATTCCTTCGATGACTACGGACTCACCCGTCTGCTGTTCCTGAAGCAGACGGGTGAGTCCGTAGTAGGCGACGCCCACGCCGACGACGGGTCCGAGTACCGTGCCCACGCCGCCGACCACGGCCATGAGCACTTCCTTCAGGCCAGCAGGGTCGCCCGAGCGGAAGTTCCGTCCAGCCGCGATCGTGTGGCAGAGCGCGTAATACGCGCTCTCGTGTAGCCAGCGTTCGTGGTAGGACGCGGTACCGCCACAGCGGGACAGCGGCGGGCGTCGGTCAGGCTGGTGACCAGCCGGTAGGAGCCGGTGAACACGGTGTTGTCGTCACAGGTCACCGTGATCTCCGCGTCGATGATCCGGACCTTGACGGTGCCGATCACCGATAAGTAAGACCCCTCAGCGAGTCGGGCCAGGACGGGGGGTGCACCGATTGCTGGGTCACCGGCCCAGTACCTGGGCACCGGTCGCGATCACCCCGTCGAGGGAGGCGTTGGCGTCGAAGGCCTTGCCTCACAGCACCAGCATGTCCGCCTTCAAAAGGTGCAGCAGGCGGCCGGTGTATGCGGTCTCGCCCTCGTCGGTGGGGCCGAAAACTCACCGATCCAGGATCCCGCCCCCGTCTCGACCAGCGTCATCAACTCCAGCGTGGAATAGCCGTGATGAGCTGTCCGTCCGAGCCAGGCCCGGTTGCGCGAATCAAGCACCCCCAGCAAGCTGCAGCCGTCGACCGAGACCGTCCGGTACATACCGGACCGAACCCCCGGCGTCGTCGGACGAGCCAGGAGCCCCGCGAGCGCCCCGAACAGCTGCTCAATTCCATTCCGAACACTTTGTTGGTACGTCCTGACAAACCTGTTGACATCCCTGCAGGGCGGCTCCATAGTCTCACCAACTAGAGCGCGCTACTAAAGCGCTCCAGTCGCTACTCAGGCAGTCCACACCTACGGCTGCCACAGAAGAACGAGCCGCCACGCACGGCCCAGACACACACCGCGTCGCCACACGGCAATCACCCGTCAGCCGCCGCCGGACGCGGTTCCGCTCACCGCAGACTCCACCCCGACAAGCACAGCGAGGTGCAAGGGACATGCACAGAAACCACCGAGCCGCCATTCTCACCGCCACCGTCCTCGCCGGGACCCTGCTCGCCGCCGGCTGTTCCAGCAGCTCGGGCGGCAAGAAGTCCGAGGAAGGAAGTGCGGACGCCTCGGCAGGCAAGGCCACGACCCCGCGCATGACCGTGGCCATGGTCACCCACGCCTCCCCCGGCGACACCTTCTGGGACCTGGTCCGCAAGGGCGCCCAGGCCGCGGCCGCCAAGGACAACATCAAGCTCGTCTACTCCAGCGACCCCAGTGCCGGCAACCAGGCCAACCTGGTGCAGAACGCGATCGACCAGAAGGTCGACGGCATCGCGCTCACTGCTGCCAAGCCGGACGCCCTGAAGGATGTCGTGGCCAAGGCCAAGACGGCAGGCATCCCCGTCGTCGGTTTCAACTCCGGTGTCAGTGACTGGAAGAAGCTCGGCATGCTGGAGTACTTCGGCCAGGACGAGAACATCGCCGGCCAGGCCTTCGGCCAGCGCCTCAATCAACTCGGCGCCAAGCACGCCCTCTGCGTCATCCAGGAACAGGGCCAGGTCGCCCTGGAGGCCCGCTGCGCCGGCTTGAAGAAGGGCTTCAGCGGCAAGACCGACATCCTCTACGTCAACGGCACGGACATGCCGTCGGTGAAGTCGACGCTCACCGCCAAGCTCACGCAGGACAAGTCCATCGATCAGGTGGTGACCCTGGGCGCCCCGATCGCACTGACGGCAGTCCAGTCGCTGTCCGACGCGAACAGCAAGGCCAAGCTCGCCACCTTCGACCTCAACAAGGATCTGGTCAAGGCCATCCAGGACGGCACGATCGAGTTCGCGGTCGACCAACAGCCCTATCTGCAAGGCTACTTGGCTGTGGATGCCCTGTGGCTCTACAAGACGAACGGCAACTTCAGCGGTGGCAGCAGTGCGCCCGTCCTCACGGGCCCGGCCTTCATCGACAAGACCAATGTCGATGCGGTGGCGAAGTTCGCCGCCAACGGAACCCGGTGATGAGCATGACCCAACAGGCTGAGCCGGCGGTGACCACACCGCCGGCCCCCGGCCCCCGGACGACAGATGGCCGCACCGCTGAACGGCCTCTGATGATGCGGCTGTTGGCGCGCCCCGAGGTGGGTGTCTTCCTCGGCGCCGCCGCCGTGTACGTGTTCTTCCTGATCGCCGCTCCACCGGTGCGGGACGGCGCATCGATGGCGAACATCCTCTACGGATCGTCGACCATCGGCATCATGGCCCTGCCGGTCGCCCTGCTCATGATCGGCGGCGAGTTCGACCTCTCCGCCGGTGTCGCCGTCATCACCTCCGCGCTGACCGCGGCCATGCTCAGCTACCAGCTCACCACGAACGTGTGGGTCGGCGTGATCGCCGCCCTGGTGGTGTCGCTGGGGGTCGGGTTCCTCAACGGCTGGCTGGTGGTCAAGACCGGCCTGCCGAGCTTCCTGGTCACACTGGGAAGCTTCCTGATCCTTCAGGGCGTCAACCTCGCCGTGACGAAACTGGTCACCGGAAACGTCGCCACCGACGACATCAGCAACATGGACGGCTTCGGCCAGGCCAAGAAGGTCTTCGCGTCGTCCTTCGACGTCGGCGGCGCGCAGGTGAAGATCACCATCGTTTGGTGGCTGGTGTTCGCGGCCATCGCCACCTGGGTGCTGCTGCGCACGAAGTACGGCAACTGGATCTTCGCGGTCGGCGGCAACAAGGACTCCGCGCGGGCCGTCGGTGTCCCCGTCGCGTTCACGAAGATCTCGCTGTTCATGCTGGTCGGCTTCGGCGCCTGGTTCATCGGGATGCATCAGCTGTTCTCCTTCAACACGGTGCAGTCCGGTGAGGGTGTCGGCCAGGAGCTGATCTTCATCTCGGCGGCGGTGATCGGTGGTTGTCTGCTGACCGGCGGCGCCGGTTCCGCGATCGGCCCGGTCTTCGGGGCGTTCATGTTCGGCATGGTCCAGCAGGGCATCGTCTACGCCGGCTGGAACCCCGACTGGTTCAAGGCGTTCCTGGGCGTGATGCTGCTCGGCGCCGTCCTGATCAATCTGTGGGTGCAGCGCACCGCGACCCGGAGGTGACCTACATGACCGACAACACGACCAGCACCCACGGTGCGATCCTGACCGACACCGTGCCCGAGGGCGGCGACCACCCGCTTGTCCAACTGCGCAACGCGGGCAAGTCGTACGGCAACGTCCGTGCCCTGCACGGTGTCGACCTCGCCGTTCGCCCGAGCCAGGTGACCTGTGTGCTGGGTGACAACGGTGCGGGCAAGTCGACGCTGATCAAAATCATCTCCGGGCTGCACCAGCACACCGAGGGCGAGTTCCTCGTCGACGGCGAACCGGTGCACTTCACCACCCCCCGGCAGGCGTTGGACAAGGGCATCGCGACGGTCTACCAGGACCTGGCGGTCGTGCCGCTGATGCCGGTGTGGCGCAACTTCTTCCTCGGCTCCGAGATGACCAGCGGCCCCTGGCCGTTCCGGCGCCTCGACATCGAGCGGATGAAGAAGACGGCGGACGAGGAACTGCGCAACATGGGCATCGTCCTGGACAACCTCGACCAGCCCATCGGCACCCTCTCCGGCGGCCAGCGCCAGTGCGTCGCCATCGCCCGCGCCGTCTACTTCGGCGCCCGCGTCCTCATCCTCGACGAACCCACCGCCGCCCTCGGCGTCAAGCAGTCCGGTGTGGTCCTCAAGTACGTGGCAGCGGCCCGCGAACGCGGACTCGGGGTCATCTTCATCACCCACAACCCCCACCACGCCTACATGGTCGGCGACCACTTCAGCGTGCTGCGCCTGGGCACGATGGAACTCTCCGCCGAGCGCAGCGACATCACCCTCGAAGAGCTCACCAACCACATGGCCGGCGGCACCGAACTCGCCGCCCTCAAGCACGAGTTGTCCCAGGTCCGCGGCGTCGACGTCGAAGAACTCCCCGAGGAGACGGACCTCAAGGCCTCTGCGAGCAAGGCCGGGTCCGAGGCATGAGCACCCTGCGGATCGGAGTGATCGGCGCCGGCAACATGGGCGCCGATCACGCGAAGACCCTGCATCGTCATGTCTCCGGCGCCGTGGTCACCATGGTCGCCGACCTCGACGAGGGACGGGCCACCGGCGTCGCCGGTGCCCTCCCGGGCGCCCGCGCCACTGGCGACCCGTACGCGGTGATCGCCGACCCGGAGGTCGACGCCGTCGTCGTGGCCTCACACGACTCCACCCACGCCGACCTGTCCATCGCGGCCGTACGGGCCGGAAAACCCGTACTGTGCGAGAAACCTCTCGCACCCACCGTCGGCGCATGTCTCCGTGTCGTGCGCGAGGAGCAAAGGACCGGCCGACCACTGATCTCGCTGGGTTTCATGCGCCGCTTCGACCCGGCCTACGTGGAACTGCGCGAGGCGCTGACCGTCGGCGCCTGCGGGGCGCCCCTGCTGCTGCACTGCGTCAGCCGAGGGGTCTCCTCCGCGCCCGGGGCCACTGACGAGTCGAGCATCACCGGATCGGCGATCCATGAGTTCGACACCGTGCCCTGGCTGCTCGACTCCACTGTCGTGGAGGTTAGTTGGCATGCTTCGCGCTCCGCGTCGGCGGTGACCGGGCTGCGCGACCCGCACCTGATGCTGCTGCGCACCGCGGACGGTGTCCTGACGACCGTCGAGGTGTTCCTCAACGCCACGTACGGATACGACGTCCGCTGCGAAGTCGTGGGCGAGCATGGCACGTTGGCCCTGGCCAATCCCGCCCGGCTGATCGCCGACTCGGCCCGGACCCGCTCCCAGGGCTACCCGGCCGACTGGCGGCCCCGGTTCGCCGACGCCTACCGCCTCGAACTCCAGGCCTGGACCGACGCCGTGGCGACTGGCGGTCCGCCGCCACTCGCCACGGCGCGCGACGGTCTGCTGGCCGGCGCGGTGGCCGAGGCCGCCATCACGTCCATGAAGAACGGGGGCCGGACCATCGCCGTCCAGGTTCCGGAGGTCTGAACATGCCCACCTTCCCCAGCGCCCTGCCCGCTCCGCGTACCCCGGCCCCGGAGGACGCCCCCTCCCTGCGCTGGGGCGTCCTGGGTACCGGCTGGATCGCCGAACGCTTCGTGCGTTCCGTGCAGTGCCACACCCGCCAGCGCTTCACGGCCGTCGCCTCCCGCGACGCCTCCCGCGCAAGGGAGTTCGCGGACCGCCACGGCATCGCTCATTCCTACGGTTCCTACGAGGAGTTGGCCGCGGCGGCGGACGTCGACGTCGTCTACGTCGCCACCGAACACACGGCCCACCTGGCCTGTGCCCGGATCGCCCTTGAAGGCGGCAAGCACACACTGGTGGAGAAGCCGCTCGGCCTGAACGCCGTCCAGGCCACCGAGATCGCCCAACTCGCAGCGGAACGCGGCCTGTTCTGCGCCGAGGCCCTGTGGAGTTTCTTCCTTCCCAGGTTCGATGTCGTCCGGCAGGTCCTCGACTCCGGCGCCCTCGGCGATGTCCGCACGGTGCTGGCCGACTGCGGCGAGCACTTCGCCGCCGGGCATCGTATTCTCCGCCCCGATCTGGCGGGCGGTCCCCTTCTCGATCTGGGCACCTATCCCGTCGCCTTCGCCGCTTCGGTGCTCGGCTCACCTGTGGAGGTGCTGGCCTCCGCGCAGGCGCACCCGGCGGGTGTCAACGGCCAGACCTCCGCCCTCCTCCAAGGCGCCGACGGCGCTCAGGGCATCCTCCACACCACCCTCTTCAGCGACACGCCCACAACAGCCACCATCGCCGGAACTCACGCCACGCTGCAGCTGCCCGGCCCCTTCTACCAGCCCGGCGACATCGTCCTCACCATCGCGGGAAGCGGCACGCGACTTATGTACACCGAACCGCACACCGCCCATGACGCGCTGCACTTCGAGGCCGCGGAGGTGGCCCGCCGTATCACCGAAGGCCGACTCCAATCCCCGCTGCGCCCGTTGCGCGACTCCGTGGCCACACTGAAGGTGATGGACGAAATCCGACGGCAGGGCGACATCCACTTCCAGGGAGAGGAGGGGAGCGGGGCAGCGGGAATCCCTCTCGATGCCGCCTGACGACCGCTCAGCCCGTCGGCGATGGCGGTGCACTGGTCCCTCGCACTACGAGTTTCGGCTCGACCAACGCTTCGCGCATCTCCCGTTGGGGGTCCTTCCGGCGTTCCACCGCGAAACTCACCGTGTGCCCGGCCATGGGCCCCGCGTCCTGGCGCACGGTGGTCAGGCCGATCGGCATCAGGTGGGAGAGATCGCTGTCGTCGTAGCGATCACGGACAGGTCCCACGGAGCCTCGATGCCCGCCCGGGTCAGGGACTTCAACAGGCCCGTCACACTGCGGTCGTTGCCCGCGAGGACCCCGGGCAACGGCCGCCCCTCGTCGCGCTCCGCCACCGGCAGCCGGCCGGTCTCGATGCCGGACCGCTCGGTGTGCTCAGCGGGGATGGTCCGCTCCCCGGCCTCCAGTCCGTGCCGGCGCATCGCGGCCCGGTAGGCACGCCGGCGCTCAGCCGAACCCGGACCGCGTCCGCCGTCAAAGCGACGCAGGCCAGGCGTCCGCCACCGCGCCGAGCTCTTCGGACGCCGACAACAGTTGCACCATGGCCGACCCCCGACTGCTGCGTCGCCGAAGCTGCCCGACGCCGCTGGACTGGAATGCCGCAGTGCCCGGCGTCCGCAGGCGGACGTCGGGCGCTGCCGGATTCCGGCGGATGGATCACACGGCGAGTTCCTTGGTGATCCGGTCGAGCATGAACGCCGAGGATTCGTGGGCGCGTTCCTCCCAGGCGAAGACGCAGGCGGTGGCGACGCCGTCGAAGTTCAGTTCGCGCAGGGTGCCGAAGAAGGCGTCCCAGTCGACCTCGCCCTGGCCGATGTCGAGGTGCTGGTGGATACGCGCGGTGGTGCCGGGCGGGTTGAGGATGTAGCGCAGTCCGGAGGAGCCCTTGTGGTTGAAGGAGTCGGCGATGTGCACGTGCCGTAGCTTGTCGCCGGCGTAGCGCATCATCGCCGCGATGTCGGCCGTCGGGTCCGTGCCCGAGAGGTGGAAGGAATGGGGCGCGCAGTAGAGGTAGTTCACCCAGGGTTTGTTGATCGCGCGGACCAGGTCGACGGCCGGGGTGTTCTCCTCACAGAAGTCGTCCGGGTGGGCCTCCAGGTTCAGGGCGATGCCTTCGCGCTCGAAGACCGGCAGCAGCTCCTCCAGTGAGCGCCAGAACGCGGCTTCGCTCTCGGCGGCTCGCTCGGGGCGGCCGTTGAACTCCGAGTTCATCAGGGGACATTCAAGGACCGCGGTGATCTCGATCATCCGCCTCCAGTAGCGAACGGCGGACTGCCGCTCGGTCTCGTCGGGCGAGGACCACTTGTACAGCGGCAGCACCGACGACAGCTTCACGCCGTGCGCGCGCAGCGAGTTCTTCAGTTCCGCGATGCGCTCGTCGTCCGCCCGTGGGTGCAGGAAGAACGGCATGAAGTCGTCGCGCGGCGACAACTCGATGTACTCGTAGCCGAGTTCGGCCACGGTGCGGACCATGTCGTCGATCGGCAGGGCGCGGAACATGTACGGGTCGAGGGCGATCTTCATGCGGTGCCTCCGTAGAGGGTCGGGCGGGGCTTGAGGTCCGTGGCGACGACGCGGCCCGACTCCAGGGCCTCGACGGTCGCGCTGGTGATGACGGTGGCGGCGTAGCCGTCCCAGGCGGAGGGGCCCGTGGGCTCGTCGCCGGCGGCGATGCCCGCGATCCACTCGCGGAACTCGGTGTCGAAGGCGTCCCGGAAGCGCCCCACCCAGTCCGTGAGTACTTCGGTGCTGTGCTGAGCGGCGGTCCGGACACCCACGGTGGCCGGGTCGGGCAGCCGTACGAGGCCCTCCTCGCCGACCGCCTCGCACTGGATGTCGTAGCCGTACTGGCAGTTGACGAAGACCTCCAGATCGATCCGGACGCCCTTCGCCGTCTCGAAGAGCATGATCTGCGGGTCCTTGAGGTGCGCGAACCGCTTGCTGGTGGCGCGCGGGGTGACCACCTGCGTGGAGACGATCTCGTCGTCCAGCAGCCAGCGCAGCACGTCCACCTCGTGTACCGCCGTGTCCAGGGCCGCCATCGAGGAGGTGTACGACTCCGGCACGGTCGGGTTGCGGTGGGCGCAGTGCACGATCAGCGGTGCACCGATGCGGCCGGAGTCGATCACCTGTTTCATCTGGCGGTAGCCGACGTCGTAGCGGCGCATGAAGCCGACCTGGACGAGGCGGCGACCGCCCGCCGCCTCCGCCTCGATGATCTTCAGGCAGTCCTCGGCGGTGGTGGCGAGGGGCTTCTCGCAGAACACCGGTTTCCCGGCGGCTATCGCGTTCAGCACGTGCTCGGCGTGGGTCGGGCCCCATGACGTCACGAGGACGGCGTCCACGTCGTCCGCCGCGATGAGTTCGGCACCGTTCGCGTACACCCGGGCGCCGACCGGCGCCGCCGCCTCGTCGGCGCGGGCGGCGTCGATGTCGGTGACCGCGGTGATCCGGGCTCCGGTGACGGTGTGGGTGAGGCGTCGGATGTGCTCGTGGCCGATCCAGCCGGCACCGATGACTCCTACACGTACGGTCATGGTCATTCCTTCAAGAGGGGTCAGGAGAAGCGCGCCCGGAGTTCGGCTTCGAGGGTTTCGAGGGTGCGGCCCCTGGTCTCGGGGACGTGGAGCTTGACGAAGGTGATCGAGAAGACGCCCGCAGTCGGGAGACGGCGGGCGGGGCGTCGTCCGTGAGGGCGGGGTGCCCGGGTGGCGTCGTCCCCGGCCTCCCCGGCCGTCTCCTAGCGGTCGTCGTTCGGGCGTCGGGTGCCCGTCAGGCCGCACTCGGCCAGGTGTTCACGGGTGCTGGTCGCGATGGGAAGCGGCACCTCGGGAGCGCACGGGTACAGGTCTTGCTCGACGATCACGAACAACTCGGCGTCGAGCTGGGCGAGTTCGGCCACGACGTCGGCGGGCTTGGGCACGCCGGCGGGCGGCGACACGCACACCCCGCGCTTGACGGCCTCGCCGAACGAGAGGTCCTCTGCGGCCACCTGGGCGAGGATCTCCGGGTCCATCTGCTTGATGTGGACGTAGCCCATCCGCTCGCCGAACCGGCGGATCAGGTCCAGGTTGTCGCCGCCGCCGTAGGCCACATGACCGGTGTCGAGGCAGAGGTTGGTGTAACGGCCGTCCGACTCGTTCAGCAGCCGCTCGATCTCCGGCTGGGTCTGGATGTGGCTGTCGGCGTGCGGGTGGATCACCAGCCGGACGTCGTACTCGTCGAGGAGCAGCTTGCCCAGCCGGTCGGCGGCCCTGCCGAAGCCCGCCCACTGCTCGGCGGTCAACTCGGGCGACTCGGTGAACGCGCCGGTCTTCTCGTCCCGGTACATGGGAGGGATGAAGACGAGGTGGTGGGCGCCCGCGGCAGCGGTCAGCGTGGCGACCTGCCGGACGTGCGCGAGCATCTCGTCCCACGCCTCCGGGCGGTGCAGCGCGCCGAAGGCCGTACCGCCGGAGACCTGGAGCCCGCGAGCGTCCAGCTCCTCCTTCAGCCGCCGGGGGTCGATGGGGAGGTAGCCGTACGGGCCGAGCTCCAGCCACTTGTAACCGGCCTGCACGAGCTCGTCGAGGAAACGGGTGTACGACACCTGGTGCTCGTCCTCGGGGAACCAGACGCCCCAGGAGTCGGGGGCGGAGCCCAGGCAGAGGTTGCCCGCTGTGATGCGGAGCGGAGATGGCGCCGTAGCCATGGCGTGTCCTTCGGGAAAGGGGACGGAGGTCAGTTGGAGGTGGGGAAGCTGAAGCCGGCGGTGACCTGCTGGGCGGGCTGGGGCCAGCGGGTGGTGACGACCTTGGGGCGGGTGTAGAAGCGGATGCCTTCGGGGCCGTGGATGGGGTTGTCGCCGATGAGGGAGTCCTTCCAGCCGCCGAAGGAGTAGTAGGACATCGGGACCGGCACCGGCACGTTGATGCCGATCATGCCGACCTTGATCTTGCGCTGGAAGGTGCGGGCGGCTTCGCCGGAGGCGGTGAACAGGGCGGTGCCGTTGCCGTAGGGGTTGGCGTTGATCAGCTCGATGGCCTGGTCGAGGCTTTCTGCGCGGACGATCGCGAGGACCGGGCCGAAGAGCTCCACCTTGTAGGCGTCCATCTCGGTGGTGACATGGTCCAGGAGAGAGGGGCCGGTGAAGAAGCCGTCCTCGTGCCCGTCCACCTTCAGCCCACGGCCGTCGACCACCACGGTGGCGCCCTGCGTCTGGGCGGTGCCGACCGCGTTCTCCACGCGCTCCTGGGCGGCCTTGGTGACGAGGGGACCCATGTCGGTACCGGGGGCGTTACCGGGGCCGACCTTGATCTCGTCGGCCTTGCGGGTGAGGATCTCCACCAGGTCGTCGGCGGCGTCGCCCACCGCCACGGCCACCGAGACGGCCATGCAGCGCTCGCCCGCGGAGCCGTAGGCGCCGGCGGTGATGTGGTTGGCGGCGAACTCCAGGTCGGCGTCGGGGAGGACGACGGCGTGGTTCTTGGCGCCGCCGAGGGCCTGGACCCGCTTGCCGTGCGAAGTCGCCTGCTCGTGCACGTACTTGGCGATCGGCGTGGAACCGACGAAGGAGACGGCTTCGATGCCGGGGTGGGTGAGGATGGCGTCGACGGCGTCCTTGCCGCCGTGCACGACATTGAACACGCCGTCGGGCAGACCGGCCCGCTTGTACAGGTCGGCGACGAAGTTGGCGGCCGAGGGGTCACGCTCGCTGGGCTTCAGGATGAAGGTGTTGCCGGTCGCGATGGCGATCGGGTGCATCCACAGGGGCACCATGGCCGGGAAGTTGAAGGGCGTGATGCCGGCGACGACACCGAGCGGCTGGCGGAAGTTGTGCACGTCCACACCGCGGGAGACCTGGTCGGAGAAAGAGCCCTTGAGGACGTCGCCGAGGCCGCAGGCGAACTCCACGACTTCGCGACCCCGGGTGATCTCGCCGCGGGCGTCGTCGACGGTCTTGCCGTGCTCGGCGGAGATGATCCGGCCGAGCTCCTCCTCGTGCTCCACGAGGAGCTGGCGGAAGGCGAACATGACCTGGGTGCGCTGGGTGAGGGAGGACTCCGACCAGGTCTCGAAGGCGCGGGTGGCGGCCCGGACCGCGGAGTCGATGTCGGCGGTGGTGCCGAGGACCACCCGGGCCTGTTCGGCGCCGGTGGCCGGGTTGAACACCGGCTGCGTGGCCGAGCCGGAGCCCGGTGCGGAGGAGCCGTTGATCCAGTGCTCGATGGTCTTCACGGTGCGGGTTTCCTTTGCGGCGAAGGGAGCTACAGGTAGTGGTGCTGGGCCTGCTTCCGGGCGGCGTACGTCTCGTACGCGCTGCGGGTGGTGTCCAGGGCCGATGTCTGGCTGACCGGGACGTCCCACCAGCCGTGGCCGGGCGGGTTGGGCCCGTACAGGTCGGTCTCGACATGCACCACGGTGGTGCGGCTCGCCGCCTTGGCCTTCTCCATCGCGGAGCGGAACTCGTCGACGGTGGCGGCGTGCAGGACGTCGGCGCCGAGCGAAGAGGCGTTCATCGCCAGGTCGACGGGCAGGACGTCCCCGTCGAGGAGGCCCGAACTACCGTCCCGGTAGCGGTACTTGGTGCCGAACCGCTGGGAGCCCAGCGACTCCGAGAGCGCGCCGATGGAGGCGAAGCCGTGGTTCTGCACGAGGACGACGATGACCTTGAGCCCCTCGGAGACCATGGTCACGATCTCCTGGGCCATCATCAGATAGGAGCCGTCACCGACGAGGACGACGACCTCCCGCGACGGGTCGGCCATTTTCGCGCCGACGCCGGCGGCCACCTCGTAGCCCATGCAGGAGTAGGCGTACTCGACGTGGTAGGCCTTGGGATCCCGGGCCCGCCACAGCTGTTGAAGATCGCCGGGCATGGAGCCGGCCGCGTTGATGACGACGGCCCGGTCGTCCAGGACGTCGTTGAGGGCGCCGAGGATCTCCGTCTGGGCGGGCAGCGGGCCGTGGCCGAGGTTGAAGCACCGGTCTTCGATCTCCCGTGTACGGGCGATGAGTTCACGGGTGCGCTCGCGGTACTCCGGGTCGACCTCCCAGTCCGTCAGCGCGCCTGCGAGAGCCTGGACGCCGAGCCGGGCGTCGGCGACCAGCGGTTGTGCCGAGTGCTTGACGGCGTCCAAGCGGGCGACGTTGAGGTTGACGAACGCGACGTCCGGATTGCCGAAGACGGTGTGGCTGGCCGTCGTGAAGTCGGAGTAGCGCGTGCCGATGCCGAGGACGACGTCGGCTTCCCGCGCCAGCTCGTTCGCCGCGTACGACCCGGTCGAGCCGATGCCACCCACCGCGTAAGGGTGGTCCCACGGCACCGCGCCCTTGCCCGCGTGGGTGTCGGCGACCGGGATACCGGTGGCCTCGGCGAAGGCCCGCAGGGCGGTCTCCGCGCCGGAGTACACGGCCCCGCCGCCCGCCACGATCAGCGGCCTGCGCGCCCCGCGCAGCAGACGGGCGGCCCGCTCGATCGCGGCCGGTTCCGGCACCGGACGGCCCACATGCCACACCCGGCGCCGGAAGAAGGAGACCGGCCAGTCGTACACCTCGGCCTGTACGTCCTGTGGCAGCGAGAGCGTGACCGCGCCGGTCTCCACCGGGTCGGTGAGCACTCGCATCGCTGCCAGCGCGGCCGGGATCAGTTGCTCGGGGCGGGAGACGCGGTCGAAGTACTTCGACACGGCGCGGAAGGCGTCGTTGACGGTGACGTCCCCGCCCCGTGAGTCCTCCAGCTGCTGCAGGACGGGGTCGGCGGCGCGGGTGGCGAACATGTCGGAGGGCAGCAGGAGCACGGGCAGCCGGTTGGTGGTGGCCAGCGCCGCGCCGGTGATCATGTTGGTGGAGCCGGGACCGGTGGAGGCGGTGCAGGCGAAGGTGGCCAGCCGGTCGCGCATCTTCGCGTAGGCGACGGAGGCGTGGACCATGCCCTGCTCGTTGCGGGCCAGGTAGTACGGCAGGTCGGCCTCGCCGGTGGTGGCGGCCTGGAGCAGGGCCTGCCCGATGCCGGCGACGTTGCCGTGGCCGAAGATGCCCCACACGCCGGGGACGAGCCGCTGTTCCTGGCCGTCGCGCTCGCTGTACTGGTTGGCGAGGAAGCGCACCAGTGCCTGGGCGGTGGTGAGTCGGACGGTGGTCATCAGTTCTCTCCGAAGGGCAGCCGGTCATCGACGTCCTGGGTGGACCATGTGGTCCGCACCCAGCCGTGGGCGGGGTCGTCGCAGATCAGCCAGGCGCGGTCCTGGCCTGGACCGGCCATGACGTTGAGGTAGTAGAGGTCGTAGCCGGGCGCCGCGATCGAGGGGCCGTGCCAGCCGTGCGGGATCAGCACGGTGTCCCCGGATCGCACTTCGGCCAGCACGTCGATGGGCCGCTCGGGGGTGCCGTAGACCCGCTGGTAGCCGAAGCCGTTCCCGTCGCCGGAGACCTGGAAGTAGTAGATCTCCTCCAGCTCGGATTCCTGGTCGGGCAGCGCCTGGTCGTGCTTGTGCGGTGGGTACGACGACCAGTTGCCGCCCGGCGTGAGCACCTCGCACACCAGCAGTTGCTCCGCCTCGAAGGTGCCAGGCAGGCAGTAGTTGTTGACCTGCCGTGAGCACGCCCCCGCACCGCGCAGTTCCACGGGGACGTCCTCCTTGGGCCCGTACCGAGCGGAGAGTGAGCTCCGCTCGGTACGGGCGGAGGGCAGCGCGAACAGACCTCCCTGCGCACTGCTGATCTGCGCCTCCGACTCGGGAGGCAGATAGGCGAAGTCGGTGACCGAGGCGAATACACCTGTCCGGCCTTCGAGTTCGAAGTGCTGTCCGGCGACCGTGACGGTGCATCCGCCTGCCAGTGGCAGCACCAGGAACTCCGAGTCCCCAGTGGACAGGGTGTGCGCCTGGCCCGGCTTCAGGGTCAGGATCCTGAGGCCGGAGTATCCCCACCCCGCCGACTCGGGTGTGACCACGAGGTCGTAGGGACCGTCGGCTGAAGTCCCCTTCGGCAGGTGGTACTTGCTGCTCACAGCAGGCTCACCGCCTTGTCGACCGCGCCGGCGACGTCGCCGCCCGCGGGATAGAGCAGGGAGCGGCCGACGACCAGACCCTGCGCGGTGGGCTGCCTCAGGGCCTTGCCCCATGAGGCGAACGCGGCCTCTGGATCCTTGACCTCACCGCCGAGCAGCAACGCGGGGAGAGTGGAGGAGGCCAGGACACGCTCCATGTCCTGGACGACGGGGAGCTTGAGCCAGGTGTAGGCGGTGCGACGACCCAGTCCCGAGGCGATGGAGATCGACTTGACGACGGCGTCGGTCGAAAGATCGTTGCGGATCTTCCCGCCCTGCCACACCGAGAGGAACGGCTCGACCATGGCGATGAGGTGCCGGTCGTTGAGCTCGTTGACCGCTCGAGCCGTCTCGGACAGGGCGGCCGGGGTCGCCGGGTCCTCCAGCGCGATCCGGGTGAGCATCTTGCCGCCGTCGAAGCCCATCGCGGCGATGGTCTCAGCGTCGTAGCCGGTGAACCGGTCGTCGACCTCGAACACCGAACCCGCCAGCCCGGCGCGGTTCATCGAGCCGAAGACGCTCTTGCCGTCCAGGACGCCGAGCAGCAGCAGGTCTTCCAGGATGTCGGCCGTGCTCAGGACTCCCGTGACGCCGGGGCGCTCCAGGGCGACGCAGAGGCGGTCGAGGAGCTCGAAACGGTCGGCCATGGCCATCGGCTCGCCGCCGATGCCGTTGGCGCCGCGCGCGGGATGGTCCGCCGCGATGATCATCGCCTTGCCGTGGGTGCCGAGGAGCGAGGAGGCTTTCACACGGCGTGCGGCGGCCGCTGCGATCGCGCCGGGGTCGTTGACCCGGACGTTCACGATCCGGCTCAGGTTGTCGGACAGCACGTCGTCACACCTCTCGCTGAGAGTCGTCGGGGGTACCGGCGGTCGCGGGGTGGAGCTTCGCCTCCACCTCGGCTGCGGTCGGCATGGCGTCGGAGCAGGACAGGCGGCCCGCGACGATGGCGCCGGCAGCGTTGGCGAAGGCGACCGTGCGGCGGGTCTCCCAGCCGGACAGCAGCCCGTGGCACAGCGCCCCGCCGAAGGCGTCACCGGCACCCAGTCCGTTGACCACGACCACCGGGACCGGCGGGATCTCGACCGCCTGACCGTCCCGGTCCATGGCCAGGACACCCTTCGGGCCCTGCTTCACCACGGCCAGCTCGACGCCGACAGCGAGCAGTGCCTTAGCGGCCGCGTACGGCTCGCGCTCGCCGGTGGCGACCTCGCACTCGTCGAGATTGCCGACGGCCACGGTGGTGTGCCGCAGTGCCTCCGTGTAGTACGCACGCGCCTGGTTCGCGTCGGCCCGGGCTGCGTCTTTCCAAAACATCGGCCGCCAGTCAAGGTCGAACACTGTCGGGCCGGACTTCGCTCGGTGCGCCAGCGCGGCGAGCGTCGCCGACCGGCTCGGCTCCTCGCTCAGCCCGGTCCCGGTGACCCAGAAGATCCGTGCGTCGCGGATCGCGTCCAGGTCCAGTTCTCCCGGCTGGATGTCCAGGTCGGGGGCCTTGGGCAGCCGGTAGAAGTACAGCGGAAAATCGTCCGGAGGGAAGATCTCGCAGAACGTCACCGGGGTTGGCGCGATGTCCGACGTGCCGACGAACCGGCTGTCCACGCCGTACCCGTCCAGGGCCGTGCGCACGAAATCCCCGAACGGGTCGCGGCCCGTCTTGGTGATCACGGCGGCGGAGTGGCCGTAACGAGCGGCGGCCACGGCCACATTGGTCGGACTGCCGCCGAGGTACTTGCCGAACGAGGTGACCTCCGCCAGCCCCACGCCGGTTTGGAAGGGATACACATCCACCCCCACACGGCCCATGGTCAGCATTTCGAACGGCATCACGCTGGTTTTTCCCTTTCGTGCCAGAGACGGAGACTCTCACCGGATATGCTGACGCGCTCTACTAGCGCGCTCTAGTCTGTGTACGATGACCCCTGTCCAAATGTCATGTCAATACCCTGTTGCCGGGAGATTTCGAGAGGGCCCGTAGGGTGGGCCGCGTCGGAGGGTGGATTCACAGGTGGATGCGTCGGGAAAGCGGCGGCCTACGATGGCGGACGTCGCAGCGAAAGCCGGGGTGTCCCGGGCGCTCGTCTCGATCATCTTCCGTGGTCAGCCAGGAGCGAGCGAAGAGACCCGAGAGCGGGTACTGCGGGTCGCCGACGAGATCGGCTACCACCCCGACAGCGCGGCCCGGCTACTGGCCCGCGGCCGCAGCCGCACGCTCGGCGTGATGTTCACCGTGCACCAGACCTTCCACGCGGACCTCATCCAGGGGATCTACCCGGAGGCCGAACGTCTCGGCTACGACGTCCTGCTCTCCGCGGCCACTCATAGCCGTAGCGAGGTGAAGGCGGCCGAGGCGCTGCTCAGTCACCGCTGCGAGGCACTGATCCTGCTCGGCCCCGAGGCCGAGGCCGCGTACCTCGACGAACTCGGACACCGGGCAGCGACCGTCTCGGTCAGCCGCCGGGTGCCCAGCGCCCGCGTGGACTTCGTACACAGTGCCGAAGGCAAGGGCGTACAGCAGGCCATGGAGCATCTCGTCGAACTGGGGCACCACCGGATCGTGCACATCGACGGTGGCAGGGGACCCGGATCGGCCGAGCGGCGGCGTGCCTACCGGGCCGCGATGCGCCGGCACGGGCTGGAGTCCGAGGCGCGGGTGATCCCCGGAGAGCACACGGAGGAGTCGGGCATCGAGGCGGGCCGCCTGCTCGTGGCGGAGCGCGATCGGGGACAGACCCTTCCGACCGCGGTCCTCGCGGGCAACGACCGGTGCGCATGGGGCCTCCTGATGGCCTTGACGCGTGCGGGCGTTGAAGTCCCGCGCGACATGTCCGTCGTCGGGTACGACGACAGCCACCTCTCCCATCTGATGCCGATCGGCCTGACCACCGTCCGCCAGGACGCGGCTCTCATGGCGGAGCACGCCGTGCGGTTCGCCGTGGAGCGGTTGGAGAAACCGGACCTGGAAGCTCGGGAGGTCGTACTGGACCCGAAGCTGGTGGTACGCGGCACCAGTGACACGGCACCGCAGACATCGCCCTGAGACATCGGCGACCGGGGGCGGAGGGAGGCGGCCTCGTGGGATCGGGGCACGCACGCGGTACCCCCAGCAGTTGGGGCTTTCGGCCTTGCCGCGCTGAGTGTGGCACCGACCGCACGCCTGCCTGGGATCGAGCCCTTGACCATGTGGGCGAGGAGCCAGGACGACCTGCTGGACAGTCGCTCCAGCTCCGCGTGCGGGAGCCTGCGCCGTGCGTCCCGTTCGGAGGCGCCCTTGCGGAACTCCGTGGCCAGCTCTGCGACCGCGGCAGGGGCCTCGGCGTCGTCGGCGATGACGTGCATGGCCCTCATCCGGCGGCCGCCAGCAGCGTCGTACGGCCGCCCAGCACGGCCGAGAACTGATCCGTGATCTGTCTTCCGCTGGCGGCGCGGTGACGAGGCGGGCCGCGCCGAGGCGGTCGCGTACGGCGGGTCGGTGGGATACCCCGAACATCCGCTCGACTGGAAGGAGTGACCCCGGCGGCGCCATTCCTCCGCCAGCAGTTCGTACGAGCGGACCCGGTCCGTGTGATCATGCGCAGACGAAGAACCTGCCGGTGGCCGCCCCTCGGCTCTCGGGTCGGGCAGCCGCTCACGCGACCCGACGTCATGACTTCTGATCATGCTGTTGACCTGCAACCTGCTTACTCGTGGCGACGCCAGCCGCGTGGAGGCCCTGAAGCTGCATTACGGGTCAGTCATGTGCGTCGGTTTGTCGGGCACAATCGACAGGAGCTGGTTGGTTCTCGATCCATGCGAGCCCTCCGAGGTCCAGTTGATGCCGGGCGCGAGTTACTGCGACGTAGGCCAGACGGGCGTCCGTTTCGCTCACAGTTTCTGGGATCGGACGGCCGCTGTCGTCCACCTGATCGCTGTCCGACGGCGGGGGAAAGTCGTCGGCGATTCTGACCCCGAGCCACTCCCGGCCTTTTGCCTTGTGAGCGGTGGATACCGTGACCTCGGCGTTGTCTTCGTCGGTCAGCGCGTCGACGGCAGCGATGACGGCTTCGGGCCCGTAGGTGTCGACAAGTTCTACGAACGGCTGGAGATCCCGGCCGGCGGGATCGTATTCCGCGTACTCCTGCAACTCACCCCATGAGGCGAAGAGAACCAGTTCGGGGTGGGATGTGCGTCGGCCGTCCTTGAGGTCCCGCGCGGCGCGCGCCAGTGCGATGAGCGTCTGTCCGCCTCGGGTGAGCGCCACCCGGCGGCCCGCCTCCAGCAGTCTCATGACCTCGGTCATGGCGCCGATGTTGGTGCGGCACAGCACGGCGTCCGGACACGTGACCGGGCCGACCTTCGTTGGAATGGTGTCAGAACCGGTCAGCCGGATCGGCGCGTCGGTGAACGCGAGCCACCGGTTGGCTTGTTCGGCGAGGAGCGGGCCGAAGCGGAAGGAGCGGGTCAGGGTGAGGTGGGTGGCGTCGAAGCCTGTCATCACGTCCCGGGCCCCGCGCCACCCGTAGATGGCTTGGGCGGAGTCGCCGACCATGACCAGTTGGGCGTGTGCGCGTTGGGCTGCGAAGACCTGATCCAGGACGGGGTTGGTGTCCTGCGCCTCGTCGAGGAGGAGGAAGTCGGCGTCGATCTTCGGCTCGGTCAGGGCCCACATCTTCAGGTAGTGGTCGTGGTCGAACCGGACCACGCCGTCCTCGACATTCTGTAGATCGTTCCATGCCTTTCCGACGAACGGCATGACGGCTTCGGCGAGTTGGGCACGCTCGTTCGGTGTGCCCAACCTGCGCAGAGCCGGCACGTGGTGGGGGGCCGGGGTCTTGTCGGCGGACTGGCAGAAGCGGGTGACCGTACGCAACACGGTGTGGGACAGGGTCCGATGGCTGATCTCGTGATCACCGATACGGACGGGGGAGCCCACGCCCAGGGCACGCCCGATCCGCCAGGCGGGCTGGCGCGGGCTGTTGAGCCGGCGAGTGAACCGGTGGCCGACGGCTGCGAAGGCCGTGGCGTGAGCGGTCCTGCACTGCACGGAGCGCGGGAACCGGGTGGCGGCGTCGTCGGCGATGTCCTTGTTGAAGGCGAGGTAGCGGCCTCGACGTCGAGTGTTCGCGGCCAGCAGAGCCAGCGTGCTGGTCTTGCCTGTGCCGGCGCCGGCCTGCAGCACCATGTGGCGGCCGTCCCGGAAGGTGTCGACGGCATGGGCCTGTTCGTCGGTGGGGGTATGCAACAGGGGCTCCGCAGTGGAGAAGGGGCAAGGGGTCGTGTGCACGGTGCTTCGACACTGGTCGTCCGAGTCGCGCGAGGAGCCCGACGGTGAGCGCTGGCGGTCGAGCAGGACGCGTGCCGCACACGCGAGCAGGGCTTCAGGGGTGTGATGGACGAGGAGGTCCCGGAGCTGTCTGGTCAGGTGACGGGTGCAGGCCCGCTCGGCGCGTTCAACTACTCCTACGACGGTTTGGGCCAGGAAGTCCGCGCGCTTCTGCCCCCGAGCTGTCGCGGCCTGACGGATCGTGGAGCGCATGGCGCGGGTGAACGCGACGTTGAGCAGGACCTGATCTGATGCGTCGGGGCAGTGGGTCGTCAGAACGTCGATGGGCAGGAGTCGGTCGAGTTCGTGGCGGAGGAGGGACCGCAGCGCGTGTCGCGATGACTTTGCCCCGCGCACGGCCATCAGGCGGGTGCCGTCCGCGTTCGCCGCGAGCGGCACTCTGCGGCAGGCTCTGTGCAGCTCTGTTCGGGTGACCGGCCTGGCCAGGATGATTTCTACGGCATGCCGTCTCCTCATGACCGGACCGCCTTCTGTGCTCCGCCGCCCGGATGCGGTCGGCGGCTGTGGGTGGGGAGACGTCGGTGTACGTACGCGTGGTGGACGAGCGGGTCGAAGGGTTCCCAGTCCGTCAGTGCCAGATCCGCGGCTGTTGGGGTGGCCGCGTGCTGGGGGCAGCGCTGTGTTCGCCAGCGGAGCTGTTCGGCGTACGTCAGGGAGCTCAGGTCGTACAGGGCCATCATCTCGGCAGGCAGCGCCAGTTGCCCCTGGGTGGCCGTTGCGGGAACCAGTCTCCAGACGCCCGCTGGGCCGTCGGAGGCGAGCATCCCGACGGTGCATCGGTCGCGTCGCCGTGTCTGGGCCACGCACTGGATCTCGTCCAGGGGACGTGCGGCGAGGTAGCGGACGTACAGGATCTGGACGACGGGTCTAGCGGGCCGGCAGGGGCCCTCCGGCTGCCGGGCCGCAGGGCCCGCCGGTGCTGCCGATGCTGCCGCTGGGGTGAAGCTTCCGGCATCCACCATGCGACGCGTGTTCACGGCCAACGTCCGACGGAGGCTCGTCAGCTCGTGGACCACGGCGGTGTCGGCATCACGGGCCGGGCAGACGCTGGCGTGGGTCAGTCGGCACCAGGCGCTGCCGTCTCCGGAGGGATACGCGAGGCCGGAGCTTACGTGCCAGCGGTGGTCGGCGGGCACCACGGCCGTCGGCAACTCCTGGGGATGCAGGCGGACGGGACGGTCCCGGACTCGCTGATACCACTCGACTTGGTTGCCGCATTCACAGCAGCGGTCTCGCTGGGCACAGCGCAGAAGTCTGCTGGGGCTGTCGGGATCGACACACAGCGAGCGTCGCGGGTGGGCAAGGGCTGGGCTGCTGTCCCAGCGTCGAGGTACAGGTGAAGGGCGCATGTGCGCGAAGGTGCCAGCTCACACGCCGTAGAGGGACGTCTGGGCCGTGAATGTCCACCGAACAGCCCCACCAGGGCGACATGCGTTCGACTTGACGTCCAGGCGTTCGCACCGTGCTGCCCGATCGACTGAACACCCGCCAGGCTCGGACGGCTCGTCATTCACTCATCGCTTGCGGGGGTTCATGCCCGTGGAACAGGGCGCCGAAGAGCTCATCGAGTGGAGCGCCGAGCGCGTGGGCGAGGCCATCCCACTTTGACAGAGAGGGGTCTTTGCTGGTCAGCGGGGCTGGTGTGATGTCTCGTAGGGGTGCTCGTGCTGGTTGAGGTGGAGATCGGTAGCACGTGATCATCCGTCACGGGTGGTCTCTGGCCTTCTCGTACGGGGGACTTCGGCTGCCGCTAGGTTCTGCGGCGGGAGGGATGTTCATGACGGACGTGCTGACCTGGACGGTCGAGCGACGGGTTGAGCTGGCGGAACGTGCCGAACTGCTGCGCAAGGAGCTGGCCGGGATCGATGCCGAGGTGGCCCGGCTGGAGGCCGCCGAGGTGGTGTTCGGGCAGTGGGCCGAGGCGACCGACGGCGGTCGGCAGTCGTCGCGGATTGTGGAGCCGGAGCCGGAGCCGGAGAAGGTGGTGGTCGGGCCCGGTGCGGGTGGGATGCGGCTGGTGCCGGACCGGACGGAGGGGATGGGGGCGGAGGTCCTTACGCCGGAGTATCAGCGGATCATGGCGATCGTGGCCGGCGCGGGCGGCCCGGTGATGGCCAGGGACGTCGCGATCGCCCTGGGCCGTGAGACCACACCGGGCAAGGTCGAGCCGGTCCGCGGTCAGCTGCGCAAACTCTCCGACCAGGGGCTGGCTGGCCCGGACCGGATCCGGCCGCTACCTGCCGAGCTGACCGGCGAAGACTGCCGCGGAGCGGCCGATTCCCGCCGTAACACGAAAGCCCCCAGCGGGAGTTGGTGAGTGTGTGAAGACAAACCAGTCCGCCGAGGGCTCTCACGACGTTGTCTACCAGGTCCGCCTCCCGCTGTCGAAACGGACCATCGACCTCGTCGCCGGTCTCATACGTCGCCGTCGTCACGATGACCGAGACGACCGGTGACCTGATCGCGGTCGGCGAGATGACCGACCGCCCGATCGAGCCGCGCTCCCTCGCCGACGGGCTGCGCGCCGACGGCCTGTCCACCGTCCTCGGCGGGGTCTTCAACACCTTCCCGTACACGGCGTACGCCCAGAACGTCGGCCTGGTCGGGATGACCCGGGTCCGCAGCCGCTGGGTCGTAGCCGTCGCCGGCGGCATCCTGGTCGTGCTCGGCCTGCTGCCCAAGCTGGGCGCGGTCGTCGCGGCGATACCGGCGCCGGTGCTCGGCGGCGCGGGTCTGGTCATGTTCGGCACGGTCGCCGCGAGCGGTCTGCGCACCCTGACCCAGGTCGACTTCAAGGACAACCACAACCTCACCGTCGTCGCCGTCTCGGTGGCCGTGGGCGTGCTCCCGGTCGGGGTGCCGACGATCTACGCGCAGTTCCCGGACTGGTTCCAGACGGTGATGAACAGCGGCATCAGCGCGGGCTGCCTCACGGCGATCGTCCTGAACCTGCTCTTCAACCACCTCCCGGCGAAGGGGAGTTCACCGGTCACCACCGCTTCCGCCACCGCGACGGAGCCGGTCGTCTAACGCAGCAGTCCGGCCGGGACCGTCGCGGCCAGCACCCCGTACCCCGCCGGATTGAGATGCAGCCAGTCGCCGACCTGGAGGGCCGGGAGCAGTCGGCGCGGTTCGGCCGGATCGCGCACGGCACGGTCGAAGTCGAGCACCGCGTCGAAGCAACGGGCCCTGCGGATCCACGAGTTGACAGCTTGGCGGGCGGACTCGCGTTCGCCCGCCGGGTCGTCGTAGGTGTTGCCGCCGAAGGGGAGCAGGGTCGCGCCGTAGACACGGATGTCGTGGGCGTGGGCGCGGACGACGATCTGGCCGTAGGCGGCCAACAGGTCCTCTGTGACCTGGTGTTGGGCGGCGGGGGTCGCGTCGGCGGTGCCGATGTCGTTGACGCCCTCGAAGACGATGAGGCGGGTGACTCCGCTGCGGGAAAGGACGTCGCGGTCCAGGCGGGCGAGGACGTTGGGGCCGAGGCCGTCGTTGAGGACCCGGTTGCCGCCGGCGGCCTGGTTCAGGATCGCCACGGCGGCCGTGTCGGGGTGGGTGCGGAGGCGGTCGTGGAGCTGGTCGGGCCAGCGGTCGTTGGCGTTGGTCGTGGAGCCCCGGCCGTCGGTGAGGGAGTCGCCCAGGATCGCCACGGCCGTGGTGGTGCGCGGGGCCAGGACCTCGACGTCGCTCAGCAGATACCAGTGGTCGACCTGGGTGGCCCCGGGCAGATCCTCGTCCTGGGTGTGGTTTCCGATCTGGAGATACGACGTCGTGCGCGAGCCCGGGTGCGAGGTGAGCGCGAGCGAGGGCTGGCCCGTCGCCAGGTAGGTCGTCACGGTCAGGACGGTCGCGGCGCGCAGCTCCAAGTCCATTGGGTCGGAGACCAGTTGGGCGCCGACTGGGACAGTCGCCGAGCCGCGCCCGGCGAAGGTGACCGTTCTGCCGCTGCCGGGCACGATCGCGCTCGCTCCCGCTCTGCCGTCCTGCGGGAGCGCCACGGTCACGGTGGTGAGCGGGAGTGGGGTGTCTCCGTAGGCGTTGGAGAAGCGCAGGCGCAGCTTCCCGCCTCCGGTGGTGACGCGGAGTGTCTGGCGCAGGGTGGTGTCGACGAGGACCGACCTGGTTCCGGTGAACGGCGCGGGTGGCAGATTGCCGGGTTCGGTGAGCTGGGGCATCGCCGTCCAGGTGTTCACCCAGTGCGTGACGGAGGGGACCGAACTCCCCTCTGCGCGTGCGGGGTTGGTGGCGACCAGGGCCGACAGTGCCGTCGCTGTCGTGGCGACGAGCGCGGTCCGTCTCGTGGGCTGCACTGAATTCACCTTCCCCGAAGAGGAGTCGGGCGCAGAAGAGGAGTCGGGCGCAAGCAACACCAGGTACGGGTCAACCGACCGTGCAGGCCGTCCCGTTGAGCGTGTAGGCCGTCGGTGCCGCGCTGTTGCCGATGTGGTTCGCCTGGTAGCCGATGGTCACGCTCGCACCCGGCGCGATCGTGCCGTCGTAGGAGGCGTTGGTGGCCGTCACCGTGCCGGAGGCCGGTGTGTAGGTGGCGCCCCAGCCGTTGGTGATGGTCTGGCCGGTGGGCAGGGTGAAGCCGAGCTGCCAGCCGTTGACCGTGCTCGTCCCGGTGTTGGTGAGCGTCACGGACGCGGTGAGGCCGGTGTTCCAGGCGCTGGTGGTGACCGTCACCTTGCAGGGGCCGGTCGAGGGCGGGGGTGTGGTGCCGCCGCCGGACAGGCCGAAGAAGGTGAGGACGCGGGCGCCCATGCCGTAGGTGTAGAGGTTGTGGGTGACGCCCTGGAGGCTGATCGCCTCGACGGGGGCCTGGTCACCGGTGGCGCCGTAGCGGGTGCGGGTCCAGCCGGTGGCCGGGGAATCGGTGGCGGCCGGGGTCTGGCTGACGCCCTGCACATTGGTCCACTGTTTGATCTCCTCGCCGAAGTTGGGGTAGCGCAGGATGTCGTCGGCGGTCCCGTGCCAGAGCTGCATGCGAGGGCGGGGGCCGGTGTAGCCCGGGTCGGCGGCGCGCACCAAGTCGCCCCACTGCTGCGGGGTTTGGACGACCGTGCCGCCCGCGCAGGCGCTGTTCCACTCGGAGCCGTCGGTGGTGGCGAAGCAGCCGAACGGTACGCCGGCGAAGGCGGCGCCGGCGGCGAACACGTCGGGGTAGTCGCCGAGCAGGACGTTCGTCATCATCGCGCCGGAGGAGATGCCCAGGGCGAAGACGCGGGAGGTGTCGGCGGAGTAGGTGCCGGTCACCCAGTCGACCATCGACTTGATGCCGACCGGGTCGCTGCCGCCGTCGCGGTGCAGGGCCTGGGGCGAGGAGACGTCGAAGCACTTGCTGGCGCGGGTGACCGACGGGTAGACGACGATGAAGCCCAACTGGTCGGCCAGCGAGGCGTATTCGGTGCCGGAGTACATCGCGGGGCCCGATCCCCCGCAGTAGTGCACGGCCACGACGATCGCCGGGTGCGCGGTGACGGCGGCCGGGACGTACACGTACATCTGGAGGTTGCTGGGGTTGGTGCCGAAGCCGGTGACCTCGGTGAGGGTCGCGGTGGGGACGGCCTCGGTGCGGGCGGCGGCCGGGGGTGCCAGCAGGGTCAGGGCCGCGAGTAACGGCACCAGCGCTCCGAAGAGGGCGACGAGCACCGAACGCGACGGCTTTCTTGAGGACTTGAGGGTGATTCCGGCTGCGGGCGCCATGGGTGCGTCCCTTCCTGATCGCGGCTCGTGGGGCATCGCTCAGGCAAAGCAATCGGGGAGAACAATCGGCATCGTGGCATGCACATGAGCGCCATGGAAGCGCTCCCACACTCCGAATACTTTCGCGCCGAGCGTTGACTAGAAAGCGCTTGCACTCTACGTTCCGTTCATAAGTGTGACCGCACGGTCCTTCATGGCGTACATCGTTCACGTACTCGATCCCCCATGCCCTCCCGAAGGGACGCACCCGCATGCGTACTCGACGATCAGTTCTGGCGGCCGCCGCTCTCGCCGCGACGGCCGCGCTCACGCTCCCCCGGTCCGCGTCGGCGGCCGACGCCTCGCCGGTCGGATTCGGCGCCGGGACGACCGGTGGCGGCAGCGTCACGGCGGTCACGGTGTCGACACTGGACGCCTTCAAGTCGGCGGTCACCGGCAGCGGTTCGAAGGTGGTCAAGGTCAACGGCCTGATATCGCTGAGCGGTCAGGTCGACATCGGGTCCAACACGACGGTCCTGGGCGTCGGTTCGGCGTCCGGGTTCACCGGTGGCGGGCTGCGCCTGAAGAAGGTGACGAACGTCGTGGTCCGCAACCTCAACATCAGCAAGCCGGTCGCGCCCGCCGACGGCATCACCGTGCAGGCGTCGACGAAGGTGTGGATCGACCACAACGCCTTCTCGTCCGACCTCGACCACGACAAGGACTACTACGACGGTCTGCTCGACATCACGCACGCCTCCGACTACGTCACCGTCTCCTGGAACACCTTCAAGAACCACTACAAGGGCTCGCTCGTCGGCCACAGCGACAACAACGCGAGCGAGGACACCGGACATCTGCGGGTGACCTACCACCACAACTGGTTCGACCAGGTCAACTCCCGTATCCCCAGCCTGCGTTTCGGCACCGGGCACTTCTACGACAACTACGTCGTCGGCGCCGAGACGGCCGTGCACTCGCGCATGGGCGCCCAGATGTACGTCCAGAACAACGTCTTCCGCGACACGGAGGTCGCCCTCACGACGAACCGGGACAGCGACGTGGACGGCTACGCCAACCTCAGCGGCAACGACCTCGGTGGAGCCGCCACCGAGATCTCACAGGTCGGCACGTTCACCAGCCCGCCGTACAGCTACACCGCCGAGCCCGCCTCGACCGTCGTCGCCTCGGTGACCGCGGGCGCGGGCACCGGAAAGCTCTGACCACTCCCCCACCTCGGAGAAGGAATCGGGACATGACTTCTTCCGCACGATCGCGCGCGCTCACCGGCGCACTGGCCGCCTTCGGGCTCTCTGTTGGCATGATCATGGCATCCGGCACACTCTCGCCGGCCAGCGCCGCCACCTGGCCCACGGCCAGCGGCAGCCAGGCCGTGACCTCCACGATCTCGGTCTCGGGCACCAAGGACTACGGGATGCTGCGCCTGTACGGCAGCGGCGACCTGGGCACGGGCAGCCAGGACGAGGACCAGGGGCCGATCCTGGAACTGGCCGCCGGTGCCGTCGTCAAGAACGTCATCATCGGCTCGCCCGCCGCCGACGGCATCCACTGCCTGGGCAGTTGCACGCTGCAGAACGTCTGGTGGGAGGACGTCGGCGAGGACGCGGCGACGTTCCTGGGCTCCTCGTCGTCCAACGTGTACACCGTCTCCGGCGGTGGCGCGAAGGAGGCCAGCGACAAGGTCTTCCAGTTCAACGGCGCCGGGACGCTCAACGTCTCCAACTTCGCGGCGCAGACCTTCGGTACGTTCGTCCGCTCGTGCGGCAACTGCAAGACGCAGTACAAGCGCACGATCAACCTCAACACCATCGAGGCGACCTACAAGGGCAGCCGGATCGTCGGCATCAACACCAACTACGGCGACAGCGCGACCCTGAAGGCCATCACGATCGTCGGGGACACCAGCAAGAAGATGATCCCCTGCCAGAAGTACATCGGGAACAACACGGGCGCGGAACCGACGACCAACGGCACGGGTGCGGACGGGACTTATTGCAAGTACGCGTCCTCGGACATCACGTACAAGTGAGCCCCCCACGGTGACGGCGGCCGTACGAAGCGTCCCCGCACGGCGCTTCGCACGGCCGCTCCGGCTACGCCGGGTTCCCCAGCACGGCCGCGATCAACTCCCGTCGGTGGCGGGTGTATGCGGTGCGCAGGGCGGGGCCCGGCCAGTCGGCGGGCAGGAGTTCGGGGGGCAGGACGGGGTCGGCGAGCAAGTGCCGTACGGCGGCGGCGAGTACGGTGAAACGGTCGGTCGGGCGGTCCGCGGTGGCGGTGATCCGGTCGAGCAGCGTCTCGGCCGTCTTCGCCCAGGCGTCAAGTGGCCAGAGGTTCCCGGCCAGTTGGCGGGCGGGCCCCTCGGGGCGGGTGGTGAAGTGCCGGGCGACCGAGCCGAGTTCGTCCGGTCGGGGCCGTAGCAGATTGGCCGGGCGGAGCCAGACTCCCTCGCGGAGTTCCGCTAGCCGAAGGGCGGTCAACTCGCCACGCAGTTCGGCGCGTTCGGCGGGGCCGCGGCCGGTCGCGGTGACGACGGTCATCTCCCAGTCGCCGTCCCAGGGACGGGTCTCGGGGTGCACTGCGGCGTCCTGGCGGCGCTGGCGTTCCAGCAGCCGGTCGCTGAGGCGGTAGACCGCGTCCGTGCTGCGCAGGTCTCCGGCGGCCACCATCCGGCTGAGCGCGGCCCGCAGGGTGGAACCGGCCACGCCGAGCGGTTCGACCGCGCGCAGCAGATCCCGTACGGGCAACTCGGGCGGATGCGTGCCCAGCAGCAGGCTGAGGACGACCGACCGCGCGGACAGCGGGCGCAGGTTCGCCTCGCCGGGCCCTTCTGACACGTTCATGCGCATGGCCTCGTACTCTACGTGGCGATTCTCTTGTTACATCATTGATGCGACCGTTGAAATAGTGCAACACTGAGCGTATGGCCCAGACACTCGCGCACATGTCGCCGCAGCCGCTCAACGCCACGCACGACGTCACCAACCAGCCCCCGCCGCTGACCCCGTACGACGCCTCCGAGGACGCGGCCCTCCTTGAGGGGCTGCGCCGGGAGGGCGCCGGCTGGGCGGAGGAGGACGTACGGCGGCTCGGAAGGGCGGCGGGCAGCGAGGAGGCGCAGGAGTGGGGTGAGCAGGCGAACCGGCACGAACCGGAGCTGCGCACGCACGACCGCTACGGCAACCGGATCGACGAGGTCGAGTTCCATCCGAGCTGGCACCGGTTGATGGGCACCGCCGTGGCCGAGGGGCTGGCCGGCGCGCCCTGGGCGGACGAGCGTCCCGGTGCCCATGTGGCCCGTACCGCAGGGGGGTTGGTGTGGGGACACACCGAGGCCGGGCACGGCTGCCCGACCTCGATGACGTACGCCGCCGTCCCCGCCCTGCGCGCCACGCCCGAACTGGCCGCGGTCTACGAGCCGTTGCTGACCAGCCGGGTGTACGACCCGGTCCTGCGCGTGCCGACCGAGAAGCGCGGGCTGCTGGCCGGGATGGGGATGACGGAGAAGCAGGGTGGCTCCGACGTCCGGACCAACACCACGGCGGCCACCCCCACCGCCGAACCGGGTGTGTACACCCTGCGCGGACACAAGTGGTTCACGTCGGCGCCGATGTGCGACGTCTTCCTCGTCCTGGCGCAGGCCCCGGGCGGGCTGTCGTGCTTCCTGGTGCCGCGCGTGCTGCCCGACGGCAGCCGCAACGTGTTCCGTATCCAGCGGCTGAAGGACAAGCTGGGCAACCGCTCCAACGCGTCCTCGGAGCCCGAGTTCGACGGGACCGTGGCCTGGCTGGTCGGTCCCGAGGGGCGGGGCGTCAAGACCATCATCGAGATGGTCAACTGCACACGTCTGGACTGCGTGATGATGTCGTCGACGCTGATGCGCAAGACGCTCGTCGAGGCGGGCCACCATGTGCGCCACCGCGGCGCGTTCGGCGCCCGGCTGCTCGAACAGCCGCTGATGCGCAACGTGTTGGCCGATCTCGCGCTGGAGTCGGAGGCGGCCACGACGCTCACCCTGCGGCTGGCGGGCGCGGCGGACCGTGCGGTGCGCGGGGACGACGCCGAGTCGCAGTTCCGCCGGATCGCCACCGCCGTCGGCAAGTACTGGGTCACCAAGCGCGGCCCGGCCTTCACGGCGGAGGCCCTGGAGTGCCTCGGCGGCAACGGCTACGTCGAGGACTCGGGCATGCCCCGCCACTACCGCGAGGCTCCCCTCCTCTCCATCTGGGAGGGCTCGGGGAACGTCAACGCCCTCGACGTACTACGGGCGTTGACCCGCGACCCCGGCACGGCGGAGGCACTGTTCGCCGAACTCGCCCTGGCCCAGGGCGCGGACGCCCGCCTGGACACGGCCGTGACCCGCTTGAAGTCCCGACTCGCCGAGGCTACCGAGACGGGCGCCCGCCGCCTGGTGGAGCAGATGGCCCTCACTCTTCAGGCCTCCCTCCTGGTACGGCACGCCCCATCCGCCGTCGCCGACGCCTTCTGCGCGACCCGGCTGGCCGGCGACTGGGGGCACGCCTTCGGCACCCTTCCCGACTCCGCCGACCTCGACTCGATCCTCGCCCGCGCTCTGCCCGAAGGAGATTGACCCTCGGTCACCTCCCGATTCCGCTTCGTTGTCAGTGGTGTGGTGCAGACTCGCAATCGGTTGGCACCGCGCCTGGGGAGGACAACGTGTTCACGGGGATCGACGAGATCGACTGGGCCTCGCTGCGGCATGCGTACGGCAGCGCGGCGGACGTGCCCGGACTGCTCCGGGGACTGGCCTCACGGGACCCGTCGAGCGGGCGGACGCGCTCGACGGGATGTACGGCGCGGTACACCACCAGGGGATCGTGTACGACTCGACGCTCGCCTGCGTTCCGTTTCTGTACACGCTCGCCGCTTGCCAAGAGGTCGCGGACCGGGGCGGGTTGGTGGAACTCCTGGTCAGCATCGGACGAGGGCACGGTCCTGCGGAGGCGGCAGCGGATGCCGCCGTCCGCGCGGGGGCCGAGGTCTTCGCCGCGCTCCTCGGCGACCGGGACTCCGCCGTGCGCCGGGCGGCGCCCGAGGCCCTCGTCCGGTTCCTCGACCAACCCCCGCGCGTGCTGGGCCTGTTGCGGCAGCGCATCACGGTCGAGCGGGACGACCGGGTACTGCTCGCCCTCGCCGAGAGCCTCGGCCTGTTCGTACGACAGCACCCGTCCCACTCCGCCGAGGCGCTGGACACCCTGCTGATGCTCGGCACTCCGCCGTACGACCCCGGTCTACGGCTCGCCGCACTCGGTCAACTCGCGGGCTGCGCACCGGATCTGCTCCCCGCCGACCTGGTCCCGACCGTCGTCGAGCTGCTCGGGGAGCGGTCCGAGCAGCGCCGGTCGGGCCGCTCGACCGGGGACGGGACCGACGGCCCGGACACGGACACCCTCGCGGGACGGTTACGGCGGCTGCGGCCCTCGGACGAGGAGGGCGCGCTGCTGCTGCGGACGCTGCACACCGCGCTCGGCGGGCGGGTGAACGACCGGATCGCCCTGCTGGAAGGGCAGTTGAGCAGCCCGGACGCGGCCGACCGGTGCAACGGGGTGTGGATGTCGGCCGGGTTGTTCCGCGAGTGGCGGGCCGACTACACGGCACCCGTCGAGCTGATCGGTGCCCAACTGGGCGCGGGAGAGCACCCGTTGTCGTTCGGCGCGGTGGAGTCGGACCGGTTGCGCGACGCGGCGGTGTCGGTCCTGGGGGATCTCTTCCACCTGGCCGCGCCTGCCGCCGACCATCTCCACACTCTGGTGACCGCACGCCCCGACCTGTGGGTGCACCGCTGGGAACGCCGGCCCCCGACCCTGGGCGGTCCGCTCAAGTCCCTTGCCCGCAGCGGCGATCCACGGGCGACGCAGGTGCTGGCCCAGGTGCTCGCGCAACCGGTCGTGCCCGATGATCTGGGGCGCGTGATCGTCCACCTCGGCCGCTCCGCCGCACCGCTCGCCCCGGCGCTGCGACACCGGCTCGGCCGGGTGCCCCTCGACTCCCCCGAGACGTACGACCGTGCCGTACCGCTGCTGTCTGCGCTGACCGCGCTGGCCGATCGGGAGGCCGTGCCGGAGGTGGTGCGGTTGGTGCGCGGGGTGGGGGACGGGGTGCGGTCGAGGCACCGGGTCGTGGCGGCGGCGGTCCGGGCGCTCGACGTGTTCGGGGGTGAAGCGGAGGGGGTCGTAGCGGTGCTGCGGGGGTTGTTGGAGTCCGAGTGCGCCGGGCCGGCCGCCGGTGCTCTGTGGTCGGTGGAGGGGGATGCGTCGGCCGTACTGCCGGTGCTGGTACGGGAGTTGGCGGGGCCGGACGCGCAGCGGCGCCGGGCTGGCGCGGAGGCGGTGGCGCGGTTGGGGGCGTCCGGGCGGGCCGCGGCGCCCGGGTTGTCGCGGATGGTCGAGGCCGAGTGCGTGTGGGAGCGAACGGCGGGCGCGGCTGCGCTGTGGCGGGTCACCGGGGAGGTGGAGAGGGTGCTTCCGGTGCTGCGTTCGGCCTGGGTGGAGCATCCGGAGGTGCGGGGCGTTGTCGCCGCGTGTCTGGTCGACATGGGGGCGGCCGGGGCGCCTCTGCATGATCTGGTGGTAGCCGAACTCGCCGCTCCGCGACGGCATTTGGTGCGGTCGGGCGGGCACGGGAGTCAGGACGTACCGGCGGACGAGCGGTTGCTGGAGGTGTGCCGGGCGGTGGGGGCGGAGTGAGACGGGGCAAGCAGGTCGAGGGCCCCTGTATGCGGTTTCGCATGCCAGGGGCGCTCGGACGACTCCGGGCCGGGGTGTTCAGCCCGTCTTGCGCCCCCACAGCGGGCCGAAGCGTGCCCACTCCTCGTCCCACTGGTCCATGCGCCGGCGTTCGAGGCGGATGCGCAGGGCTCGGGCGCTGATGAACGGGACGGCCGCCGCGCCCAGTCCCAGGAGCGTGCCGATCAGTACGGCCCGCAACTGGGCCTGTGCGGCGCTGGCGGGCTTGGTGACCAGGTGTCCCTGCGGGTCGGTCCAGACCGTCACCGGAGTGCCGATGCCGCTGCCGGAGGGGACGCGTATCTGGCCGGTGTGCGAGGAGCCGTCCACGGCCGTCCAGCGGACCTTCGCCCAGAACGGTTCGCCGCTCGTCCCCTGGGAGTTGGCCGGGGCGGGGCCGGGCGCGTTCTGGGTCACCAGGGCGACCACGGGTTTCCACTCGACGCGTTCCTGGGCGAGCTCGTGTTCGACGGAATGCGTCGCGGTCAGACCGGCGAGCACACCGACGAGGACGGTGACCAGCCAGGCGCCGAGCACGATCCACGACTCCACCGCATCGGCACGGCGCTTGAGCGGATTGCGCCGCCATCGCCACAACCACACCTTCGGAACCCTCGGACCTCGGAACGCCATCGAAGGCATCCTCCTCATGAACGCACTGACATGCCGAACCGCCCTCCCATACGGGAGACGCCTCCTCGATGCTCAGGACGAATACCCCGACTCGACGTTCCCACGACTGCCCGGACTCGCGCAGGCACTTCGCGTGAGACCCCAGCGGATGCGCCCCTGAAGCCAGTTCCGACGCTCTGACCTGCGGTGATTCCGACTCCAGGGGTGACTGTCAGTGGTGGGGTGCAGACTGGCTGGTGATGGGGGCAAAGTCGCCAAAAACACGGTGGAGGTGGCCGGCATGACGGAGGTACTGCTCGCGGTGGGCACGCGAAAAGGCCTGTTCATCGGGCGTAGGCGGGGTGGGGTATGGGAGTTCGACGAGAGTCCGTACTTCAACGCGCAGGCGCTGTATTCGGTCGCCGTCGACACCCGCGGCCCCACACCGAGACTGCTGGCGGGTGGTGACAGCTCTCACTGGGGTCCGTCCGTGTTCCACTCCGACGACCTGGGCCGCACCTGGGCCGAGCCGGCGCAGCCTGCGGTCAGGTTCCCGAAGGACACCGGGGCTTCGCTGGAGCGGGTGTGGCAGTTGCACCCGGCGGCCGCCGAACCCGACGTGGTGTACGCGGGCACGGAGCCGGCCGCGCTGTTCCGCTCCGAGGACCGCGGCGAGAGCTTCGACCTCGTCCGCCCCCTCTGGGAGCACCCCACGCGTTCGCGATGGGTGCCGGGCGGCGGCGGAGAGGGACTGCACACGGTCCTGACCGACGAGCGCGACCCTCTGGCCGTGACGGTGGCCGTCTCGACGGCCGGGGTGTTCCGCACGGGCGACGGGGGCAAGCGCTGGGAACCCTCCAACTCCGGGGTCTCCGCGGTGTTCCTGCCGGATCCGGACCCGGAGTTCGGGCAGTGCGTGCACAAGATCGCGCAGGACGCGGCGACCCCGGACCGGCTGTATCTGCAGAACCACTGGGGTGTGTACCGCAGCGACGACGCGGGCGCGCACTGGACGGACATCGGCGCGGGCCTGCCGTCCACGTTCGGCTTCGCGGTGGCGGCCCACCCGCATCGCGGTGACACGGCGTACGTGTTCCCGATCAACGCCGACTCCGACCGGGTGCCCGCCGATCGCCGGTGCCGGGTCTTCCGTACGACGGACGCGGGCCGGAGCTGGGAGCCACTGTCGGCGGGGCTGCCGTCCGAGGACCACTACGGCACGGTGCTGCGCGACGCGATGTGCACGGACGGCGCGGACCCGGCGGGCGTGTACTTCGGCAATCGCAACGGCGAGGTGTTCGCGTCGGACGACGACGGGGACAGCTGGCGGCAGTTGGCGTCCCACCTCCCGGACGTGCTGTGCGTGCGCGCGGCGGTCCTCGCATGAGGGCGGGAGCTTCCGGGACGACAACTCCCAGGAGGGGAGCCTTCGTTCAGAGAAGTCGACGGTTCGGTCGTTCTCGGTCCGGCTTCGACCACCGGTTGATCGCCGGGCCCTGTACCGCAGTAGGGTGACGCCCGTGGCACCACGACCGTTGCATGAGATCGTCGAACCGGGCTGGGCGAAAGCCCTGGAACCCGTGACCGGACGCGTCGCCGAGATGGGGGACTTCCTTCGCGCGGAGATCGCCGCCGGACGCACCTACCTACCGGCCGGACCGAATGTCCTGCGGGCCTTCCAGCAGCCCTTCGACGACGTCCGCGTCCTGATCGTCGGGCAGGACCCGTATCCGACTCCGGGGCACGCGGTGGGGCTGTCGTTCTCGGTGGCCCCCGAGGTACGTCCGCTGCCCCCGAGCCTGCTCAACATCTACCGGGAGCTGAACACGGACCTGGGCCTGCCCCAGCCGTCCAACGGCGATCTGACCCCGTGGAGCCAGCAGGGGGTGCTGCTGCTCAACAGGGCGCTCACGACCGCCCCGCGCAGTCCGGCCGCCCATCGCGGCAAGGGCTGGGAAGAGGTCACCGAGCAGGCGATACGGGCACTGGCGGGGCGCGGCAAGCCGTTGGTGTCGATCCTGTGGGGCCGTGACGCCCGCAATCTGCGTCCCCTTCTCGGCGATCTGCCCTCGGTGGAGTCCTCCCACCCGTCCCCGATGTCGGCCGACCGCGGCTTCTTCGGCTCCCGCCCCTTCAGCCGCGCCAACGACCTGCTGGTCCGGCAGGGTGGACAACCGGTGGACTGGCGCCTTCCGTGACGATTCCCGGGTTCCTCGCCGTGGACTCAGGAGGCTCCGGGCTCCGTGTCGTCGTGGGCGAGGTCGGTGGTGGCCGGAGATCCGGCCCACTGTCCTCAGGGGAACCCGTTCGGACCGGTGCCCGTGGGATCGACGCCGGGCATCTCATGGAGCAACTAGTCCCCATGGTACGGGCGTTGGCCGAAAAGGCCGAGGTGTCCGAGGTGGGCACGGCGGTGATCGGGGCCGCCGGGCTCGCCACTCTGGGGGATGAGTTGCGGGCCGAGTTGCCTGGCGCGCTGGCCCGGGAGTTCGGGGTGCGGACGGTCGCACTCGCCGCCGATGCGGTCATCGCCTACGTGGGCGCCCTCGGGGCGCGGCCCGGTGCCGTGGTGGCCGGCGGGACCGGGCTCATCGCGATCGGTACCGACCTCGCGGGCTGGCGACGGGCGGACGGCTGGGGACATCTGCTGGGCGACTGCGGTGGCGGGGCGTGGATCGGGCGGGCCGGGCTGGAGGCGGCGCTGCGCGCCCACGACGGGCGGGACGGTGGTTCCGGAGCCCTGTTGAGCTGTGCCGAGGAACGGTTCGGGGCGATGGCGGGGCTGCCGGGGCAGTTGTATCCGCGGTCGGACCGGGCCGCCGTACTCGCCTCGTTCGCGCCCCTCGTCGCCGAGTGTGCCCCGGACGATCCGGTGGCGGCCGGCATCCTGCGCGCCGCCGCCCGGCACATCGCCGAGTCCGCGGTCGCGGTCTGTCCGGCTGCCGGCGAGCCCCACATCGCGCTCACCGGTGGCCTGTTCAAGATGGGCGAGCCCCTTCTCACTCCCCTGTACAAGGAGTTGGCGAAACGCCTGCCGTGGGCACGGTCGGTCACGGCGGAGGGTGATCCGCTGGACGGTGCGGTGCGGATCGCGCGGGATCTCGCGGCGGGCGCCCTCGTGCTGCCGTGTGACGACGTGATGTTGTCCGTGGTGGGTCCGGACGACCCCAAAGGGACAAGGTGATCAGTTCTGATCCGTACGTAACTCATCAGACAAAACAGGACGGATACCGCTCACCTGCACCCTCCCCGAACAGGGATGCCCAGGAAGCCAGTAACATGCCTCGCCATGAGCTCCCCCACTGGGCCCGCGTCCGGCCTGCCAGTACGAATGCCGCGACCTCGCCAGCCCGGGCGGCACCGCCGACCCGAGCAGCTGGCGGCTCCCGAGGGCGCGCCCGCGCTGGTTCTCGCCGTGCCGGGCCCGCCCAGCGCGGCCACGCGCAGCCTCGCCGAGGAGGTCGTGAGCATCGCGCGCTCCGAGCTGCCCGGTCTCGACGGCCGCATCGGTTATCTCGACGGGGACGACTCCGAGTTCCCCACGCTGACGTCCGTGCTCGCGCACGCCGCCGAGGAGCGCACCGCCCGCTTCGAGCAGGCCAGGGCCGCCGGTGCCGACGTCAAGGAGCCCGACGGGCCGGTGGCGATCGTGGTGCCGCTGCTCGCCGGTCCGGACGGCGCGCTGCTGCGTCAGGTCCGCCAGGCCGTCATGGACAGCCGGGTCGCGGCCGATCTGACCGATGTGCTCGGCCCGCACCCGTTGCTCGCCGAGGCGCTGCACGTGCGGCTGTCGGAGGCGGGTCTGGCCCGCGCCGACCGCGCCCGGCTGTTCACCGTGGCGACCGCCGCGGACGGCATCATCCTCGCGTCCGTGGGCGGCGAGGAGGCCGTGCAGGCGGCCGGTATCACGGGCATGCTGCTCGCCGCGCGCCTCGCCGTGCCGGTGATGGCGGCGGCGCTGGACCAGGAGGGTTCGATCGCGGCCATCGCGGAGCAACTGCGCTCCTCGGGTTCGCAGCAACTCGCGCTGGCGCCCTACCTGATCGGCCCCGAGATCGACCCTCGGCTGCTCCAGGGCGCCGCCGCCGAGGCCGGCTGTGCCGCCGCCGAGGCGCTCGGCCCGTACCCGGCGATCGGCAAGCTCGCGCTCGCCAAGTACACGACGGCGCTGGGTATCGCCCCGCCGCAGCCGCAGGGCGCTCCGGTCCGCTGATCCACCCGACCCACCCCGCACACGGAACGCCGTAGCGCCGAAAGGGCCCCTCCTCACGCGGGAGTGGGCCCTTCGGCATGTCGGGGAGTCCTGGCGGCGACTGTCGGGTCAGTCGAAGACCACGCAGGACGCGGCGGGCACCTTGATCGCGCCGCCGCGTCGCGGGACGCCCGTCGCGGGGTCGACGGTGAACCAAGTGACGTCGCCGGAGCGCTCGTTCGCCACGTACAGATGTCCTCCGGCCTCGGTGAGCGCGCGCGGCCAGTGGCCTTCGCAGGGCACCGTCCCGATCAGCCGCAGCCCCTCGCCCTCGACGGCGAGCACGGAGAGCACGTCCTCGCCGCGGGTCGCCGTCCAGACGAAGCGGCCGTCGGGGGAGGTAACGATGCCTGATGGGTAGGCGGCGTCGCCGTCCGGAGGGCCCGGCAGTACCGATGTCTCGGTCAGCGGCTTCAGTGAGCCGCTCTCGGCGTCCCAGCGGCAGACCGTGACGGTCGGGGTGAGTTCGTTGAGGACGTAGGCGAGACCGCCGTCCGGGTGGAAGGCCAGGTGGCGGGGGCCCGAGCCGGGCCTGAGGGCGATCTCGCGATGCAGTACGGGACGCCCGTCCTCCAGCGTGCACACCCGCACGGAGTCGGTGCCGAGGTCGACGCTGACCGCCCAGCGGCCGCTCGGGTCGGGCTGGACCTGGTGGGCGTGCGGAGCGTGCTGGCGCTGATCGTGCGGGCCGGAGCCGGTGTGCCGGAGCTGTCCGGAGGAGCGGCCGGCCAAGGTGCCGTCCGGGCGGACCGGCACCGCCGTGACGCTGCCGGAACCGTAGTCGGCGGTCAGGACGTGCCCCGCGAACAGGCTCAGGTGGGTCGGTCCCGCGCCCACGCGCACCGGCGTCCCGAGCAGTTCGGGCTTGTCGTCGGTGACGCGGTACGCGGCCACCGCGCCCTCGGCCGTCTCGCTGACGGCGTAGAGGATGCCCCCGTCGGGTGCCAGCGCGAGATACGAGGGGTCGGGAACGCCGTCGACACCGCTCAGGACGGTCAGCGCGCCGCTGTCCGCGTCCACGGCCGCCGTGACGACACCCGGGCCGCCCGCCGCCGTGAACGACCCGATGAAGGCCCGTCGTTCCCGCCTGTCGCCGTCTGTCACCGCTGTCCCCTCTCGGTCATTGCTCCGGTCCGTACTACTCCGGGCACCGCACCGGTACGCACTCCGGTCACAGCTCCGGTCCGTGCTGTCGGGGGTGACGGTAGCAGTCGATCATGACCGGTCTAGACCAAAGTGCCGAGTCTGTTCCAGCGGGGCCTTGCGGACCGTGCGCCCGGGGACCCGGCGAGTGCGGTGCGGGCGTGTTCCGGGGAGTGGATGTGGGCCGCCGTGGGTTCCCGTGCGGCCGGGTCGCAGCGACCGTGAGGCGTGCCGTTGAGCCGTCGGTGAGGGGCTCGCGTCCGGCCTCCATGCGCGGCGGACGGATCTCGCGGGCATCCGCCGGACCACACCTGCTCACGCCCCGACAAGCCGCCTGGCGGACCGTGCGCGCAGCGGCTCCGCCAGTTCCCCGAGTGCGCGTTCCAGGCCGTGCAGGTGGGCCAGCGCGGGCTCCGTGGGCGGCCGGGACAACGTGGTCGTCAGGCGTGAGGTGTCGCCGTCGGTGAGCGACTCGACCGCGGCCTCCACGCGCCAGCACGCGGCGGCCAGGCGGGCGTCGTGGGAGGCCTCGGGGTCGGCGGCCACGGCGGCCAGGCCCCGGATCTCACGGGCGCAGTCGTCGAGCAGGGCGAGCACCCGGCGGGCCCGGCGCTTGCGGCCGAGTGCGGGGTTCAGCGGATGTACGAGGGGTGCGACGGAGAGCCGTACCCGGCCGAGGAGTTGTTCGAGTTCGGCGGCCTGTGCGGCGGGGTCGGCCGTCGGGGAACCGGCGAGGCGGGCGGCGGCCTCGGCGGTGCAGGTGTGGACGCAGCGCAGGGCGCGTTGGATCCAGGCGTCGGTGGTGGTGTGCGTGGTGACAGGGAGGACGAGCAGGACGGCCAGTACGGCGCCGAGCGCGCCGACCCCGGTCTCCGCGAACCGCAGTGCCAGCAGGCCGGGGTCCAGGACGCCGAGAAGGCCGTAGAGCAGCTCCGCCATCAAGGTCACCGAGAGCATCATCCATGTGTAGGAGACGGCGGCCGAGTAGAAGATCAGGAAGACGCAGACGGCGACCAGGATCGCGGTGGGGACGGGGGCGCCGTGGACCGGTACGGCGACGAGCAGGCCCAGGGCGATGCCGAGGACCGTGCCGAGGACGCGACGGAAGCCTCGGACCACGGTCTCGCCGCGCGAGGCGGTGTTGACGAAGATCCACCAGGTGGCGCCGACGGCCCAGTACCAGCGCTGCCCGGACACCAACTGGCCGACGACCAGGGCGAATCCGGCGCCCGCGGTCGCCTGGACGGCCTGTCGGGTGGTCACCCGGGCCAGACCGCGCCCGGTCGGTGGGGCGGGTACGGCGGGCGGGGGCAATCGGCGCTCGTAGGACCACAGGCCGAAGCGGACGGCCGCCGCGGTGAGCACGGAGAGGGCCACGGCGGCGTAGAGCGCGGGCAGTTGGCCGGTGGTCGCGTGCAGGAACTGGGCCACGAAGAAGGTCATGAACGCGAAGACGCCGAGGCTGTGGCCGCGCGGTCCCCAGCGGCGGGCGTAGACGCCGGCGCCGACCACCGCGAGGAAGGTGAGGTCGCGGGCGACGGGGTGGTCGTGCAGTTCGGCCGCGGCGGCGAGCACCGGCAGGCCCACGCAGGGCAGCAGCGCGGTGGTGACCGCCTGCCCGCGCACCGTGGCGTCCGTCACCGTGAACAGGGCGAGCAGCGCGGCGAGACCGCCGGTCACGGTGCCCGCGAGGGACTGCCCGGTCAGCCCGCAGACGACGACCGCCAGGCCGATGCCGAGAACGGCCCGCGCGGCGAAACGCAACCGCGCCCGCCCCGGGTCCGGAGCCACGAACACCCGCTTCAGCACTGCTTCCCCGCCCCTTGCGCACGCCCACACAAAAAAGGCGCCGCGGAGGTCCGCAGCGCCATCGACCCGCCCATCACAACATCACCTGACAGGCTGGCTCAAGTGACCTCCAGATCACTGGACCATTGGCACAGCAGATCTCAAGTGAGCCATTGGTACAGTCAGGCCTCATGAGCGTGGACGAACTCGACACCCGCATCCTGAGGCTGCTCCTGGAGCAGCCGCGTACCAGCGTGCGCGAGTACGCCCGGCTGCTCGGGGTCGCGCGCGGCACGCTCCAGGCGCGGCTCGACCGGCTGGAGCGGGACGGGGTGATCACCGGCACGGGTCCCTCCCTCTCCCCCGCCGCGCTCGGGCACCCGGTGCTCGCGTTCGTGCACATCGAGGTCACCCAGGGGCATCTCGACGAGGTCGGGGACGCGCTGGCCGCCGTGCCGGAGATCGTCGAGGCGTTCTCGATCACCGGCGGCGGGGATCTGCTCACCCGGGTCGTGGCGCGGGACAACGGTCATCTGGAGGATGTGATCCAGCGGCTGATCAGCCTGCCCGGGGTGGTCCGCACCCGGACCGAGATGGTGCTGCGCGAGCGCGTACCGCACCGTCTGCTGCCGCTGGTGGAGGCGGTCGGCCGTGCGGCCGGCAAGTGACCGCTCCCCATCCCCCCGGCATCCCTTTCGGCATCCCTCGGGATCCCTTGGCATCCTGATCCCATGAGCGATCCCGGCGGCCTCTCGGTCATCTTCGATCTCGACGGAACACTCGTGGACAGCGAGCCGAACTACTACGAAGCCACCCGCCAGACCCTCGCCGAGCACGGCGTCCCGGACTTCACCTGGGAACAGCACGAGCGCTACGTCGGCATCAGCACCCAGGAGACCCTCGTCCTCCTGAAGGAGCGCCACGGTCTGAAGGCACCGGTGGAGGAGCTGCTCGCGGAGACGAACCGCCGTTATCTGGCGCTGGCCCGGGCCGCCACGCGTGTGTACCCGGAGATGCGGAAGTTCGTGGAGCTGCTGGCGGCCGAAGGGGTGCCGATGGCGGTGGCCTCGGGTTCGTCGCCGGAGGCCATCGAGGCGATCCTGACGGGCACCGGGCTCGACGCGTCGTTGCGGACGGTGGTCTCGGCGGACGAGGTGGCGCGGGGCAAACCCGCGCCGGACGTCTTCCTGGAGGCCGCGCGGCGGCTGGGGGCGGCTCCGGCCGACTGTGTGGTGCTGGAGGACGCGGCTCCGGGCGCGGCGGCGGCGCACGCGGCCGGGATGCGCTGCATCGCGATCCCGTACGTGGCCGCGCAGGCCGACGCCCCGGAGTTCGCGACGGCGGGACTGCTGCTGCGGGGCGGTCAGACGGAGTTCAGCACGCAGGGCGCGTACGACTGGCTGACGACTGGCTGACCTGACTTCCAGAGCGACGGGAAAAGGTCTGGGAGAAACCCGAATGCGCCCGCTTGTTCGGTTCTGGGACCATGCCGGAATGATCGACCGACTCGAACCGCTGGTCCTCCGGCACACGTTCCGCGTCCCTCTCCCCTCGGTTCCCGTGGGTGAAGGCGTCACGGCTCCCGTGGGCGAGGGTGCCACCGCTCCCCTGGGCCAAGGCGCCGTCGCCGCGCGGCAGTTCGACGCCGCGCTGCTCACCGCGGGCTTCAAGCTCTCCACGGATCTGCGGGAACGGCTGTCGAGGCTGCCCGAGGAGACGGTCGTCCGCCTCGCCGGACGCACCCTGCGGACCGTCCGCGAGCTGGTCGGCGATCATGTCCGGCACAACGCCTACTTCATCGACTTCCCGAAGAACGTGCCCGCCACCGAGGACTTCTGGATGAAGTGCCTTCTCGACGCGCTCGGCGACGAGAAGACCCGCGACGGGACGCTCGCCCAGATGTGGTCCGGCGTGGTGAACCTGCTCAGTCTGCCGACCTACGGCAGGTACCAGCACACGTACGCGGAACTGCTCGCCGCGCAGGACGAGTTGATCGCGGCGGCGGGCGACCGGCTCACGGTGCTGCACCCGGGCGGCGACCTGGCCGACGAACTCACCGCGCTGTACCTGGCGTTGGCCGGCAGCACCACGCCCCTGGGCGAGGAGCACCAGTGCGATCTGCGGGCCCTGGCCGAGCGGTGCGCCGAGGGACCGCAGCCCGAGGCGATCCCGGTCCGGGAGAACCGCGCGCTCGTCAACCAGGCGCGCCTGAAGGTCGGTTCGGAGCTTCTGCTGGACACCGTCACCGATGTGCTGCGGCTGTCCTGCGCCCTGTCGGACGGCGATGTGTCACTGCTGGCGCCGACCCGCTTCCGGTCGCCGTCCCGCCCGGTCCGGCGGGCCCTGCTCGCGGCACTGGACTCGGTGGTCGCCGCGTCGCCCGCCAAGCTCGCCGACGTGACCGTGCACCGCGAGGCGTGGAAGCGGCTCGGTGAGCGGCTGCACCCGCACGAGTACCCCCGCTGGCCGCACGCCGCCGAGGTGTTCGCGGTCGCGCGCGGCGAGCGGAAGGCACCCTCGTTCGACGGCCGGGTCGAGGAACTCCTCGCGGCGGACGACCTGTTGGGAGCGGTGGCGCTGCTGAGGGCCGCGCCCGGCAAACTGTTCCGCGCGCTGGACCGGCTGCTGCGCACGGCGCGCACGCAGGAGGAGCGGGACGCCGTGGTGGCCGCCGCCGAGCAGGTCGCGCCCGCGGTGTCGGGCCGGGTCGTGCTGTCGGTGCGCGAGCATCTGCACAACAGGGCCCGGGAGACCGGGGAGTTGCGGGTCTTCGTGAACCGGCGCGGCCGGGCCTGGGTGACCGACGACGAGCGGTCGGCCGTAGGACCGGTGGAGCGAGCGCGGCTGATTGCCGTGCTCGATGAGGAGACGCGGCGTCGACTGCCTTCTGTGGAGCGGCTGTTGGTCGATCCGGAGGTGCTGGACGTGGCGCTGCCGTTGAGCGGGAGGGCGACGGCGGCGGGGCTCGGGGTGCTGCCGCGTGGGTCGTTGTCGGCGGTGGAGGGCGAGTTGCTGCGCTTCTTCGTGTACTGGAAGGAGACCGAGCGGCGCACCGACTTCGACCTGTCGGCGCTGATGCTCAACGCCGACTACTCGACGAACGCGTGGCTGTCGTACACCTCGCTCACCGAGGTCGAGGGCGAGCACTCCGGTGACATCACCGAAGCGCCGGACGGGGCCTCGGAGTTCATCAATCTGCGGCTGGGTGCCGTACGCGGGGCGTTCGTCGTGCCGCAGGTCAACATCTTCTCGGGTGAGGGCTTCGAGGAGGTCGAGGAGTCGTTCTTCGGGTTCATGCTGCGCGAGGGCGAGCAGCTCGGGCGGCCGTTCGAACCGCGCACCGTGCGGATGAAGTCGGAGCTGCGCGGTGCGGGCCGGGTCGCGCTGCCGCTGGTGTTCCTGCGCGGGGACGACGGTGGCTGGCGGGCGAAGTGGCTGCACCTGTATCTCAAGGGCAGCCCGTCGGCGAACCGGGTGGAGCAGAACCGGGTGACGGTGGCCAACCTGCTGCGCGGCATCGTCGAGCGTGAGCAGCTCACCGTGCGCCATCTCGTCGAGCTGATGACCGGGGAGGAGACCACGGTGACGCTGTGGGACGGCGAGACGGTGCCGGACGGACCGGTCACCTACATCGGTCTGCGCCGACCGGACGAGCTGCCCGAGGGTTCGCGGATCGTGACTCCCGAAAATCTGCGCGACCTGATCCCCGCCTGACTGATAGCGTCGGTCGCGGCGAGGCCATGAACGGGCTTCCTTCTCAATCCTTCCTGCAAAGAATCCAGTCCGTTCGCTTTCCTCGCCCTCGACGTTCCATGAGGGGTGCCCCCAGGGCGCCCCTCACGTTCTTTTTCCGCCCAAACCTCACTTCACCCACTTGTGGGACAATCCTCTATGCGCGGATGAAAGGCCACTTCAGTGAGCGGAACGAACGACGGGTCGGACTACGCGGGCCTACGGCTCGACCGCAGCGGTCAGGCCGAGGCCTTCGACGCCATCGGGGACCGGTACGACGAGGCCTTCCCGCACAAGGAGGGCCAGATCGGCGCGGGTGACTGGCTGGTCGAGTCCCTCGCTCCGGGCTCCCGCGTGCTGGACCTCGGCTCCGGCACGGGCGTGCCGACCTCCCGGCAACTGGCCGCCGCCGGTCTCGAGGTCGTCGGCGTGGACCTGTCCGCCCGGATGGTGGAGCTGGCCCGGGGGTACGTCCCCACCGCCACGTTCCACCAGCTCGACCTCGCGGAGCTGCGCCCGGACGGCCCCCGTGACCTGGGCCGCTTCGACGGCGTCGCCGCGTTCTTCTCCCTGCTCATGCTCCCGCGCGCGGAGATCCCGCTCGCCCTGCGCACGATCCACCACCTGTTGACCCCGGGCGGCCTGTTCGTCCTGTCGATGGTGGAGGCCCATGTGGACGACTTCGAGATCCCCTTCCTCGGCCACACGATCAGGGTCTCCGGCTATCTCCTCGAAGACCTGCACAAGATCCTCGACACGGCCGGCTTCGAGATCATGAAGGAGACCTCCTACACCTACGCCCCGGCGGTCGCCGACGTCCCGCCCGAGGAACAGGTCTTCCTGTGCTGCCGACGGCGCGACTGACGCCGTAGCACCGACACGGCGGCCGAGGCCGCACCAGTGGACGGGACGAAGCGTGTGACGGAGCACCCCAGCCCTCGTGAAGGCCCCGCCGGATCCGCCCGGCGAGGCGTCTCGTCGGGCGGCCCGGCACCCGTCGTACCGCTCGGCCGGACGCCTGTGCGGCACATGGACCGGCTCCAGTACCTGGATGTGGCCACCCGGCGGATCGCCCGCGGGATGGACCTGGACGAGACGCTGCGGGAACTGCGGTGGGCGGCGGTGCCCGCCTTCGCGGACGCGATCGTGATCCATCTGCACGATCCGCTGCCCGTCGGGGACGAGAAGTCGCCCACGGCCGTCGTCCTCCAGTTGCACAGCATCGACCGGGCGCCGGAGGCCAGGACCGCGCTGCTGATGCCGCACGCCGAGTACGGGGACGTGACCGAGCGGGTACAGCCGGTGCTCGACGGCCGGCTCGCGAAGCTGCTGCTGGCCGGGCAGCCGGCTTTCGGTGACACACCGGGCATCGACCTCGCGGTGACCGAGTTGCTGGGACCTGCGGCGAGCGCGCCGGGGACGCTGCCGCCCGGCCGCCGGCTGATCATCGCCCCGCTGCACGGCCGCCACCACGTCATGGGCACCGTCGTCCTGCTGCGCCGCCCCGGCCGCTCCGGATTCACCGCCGACGACCTGCTCGTCGCCTCCCAACTGGCCACCCACACCGCCATCGGCGTCCAGAAGGCGGTGATGTACGGCCACGAGGCCTCCGTCGCGGACACCCTCCAGCACACGATGCTCCCGTCGTCGCTGCCCGAGCCGACCGGCATCCGACTGGCCAGCCGCTATCTGCCCGCCTCGAAGACCGCGCAGGTCGGCGGCGACTGGTACGACGCGATCCCGCTGCCCGGCAGCCGGGTCGCGCTGATCGTCGGCGACGTCATGGGCCACTCCATGACCTCCGCCGCGATCATGGGCCAGTTGCGCACCATCGTGCAGACCCTCGCCGGCCTCGACCTGCCCCCGCACGAGGTCCTTCACCACCTCGACGAACAGGCCCAGCGGCTCGGCAGCGACCACATCGCGACCTGCCTGTACGCGATCTACGACCCGATCTCGCACCGCCTGCTCATGGCCAACGCCGGCCACCCGCCCGCCGTGCTGCTGCGCCCGAACGGCCACGCCGAGGTCCTCCAGGTCCCGCCGGGCGCACCGATCGGCGTCGGCGGTGTGGTCTTCGAGTCCGTGGAGATGCCGGCACCCACCGGCACCACCCTGGTCCTGTACACCGACGGCCTGGTCGAGTCCCGTGACAGGGACGTGGGGACGGGTGTCGAGGCCCTGCGCACACATCTCCGCTCCACCCCGCACCGACACCGTCACTCCTCGCTGGAGCGCCTGTGCGACCGGATCCTCACCGCGCTGGCGCCGGGCGCCCGCGACGACGACATCGCGCTGCTCACCGCCCGCTTCGAGGGCTTCCCCCCGGACAGCGTCGGCTACTGGCACCTCGACCCCCACCCGCTCACCGCCGGCCAGGCCCGCCGGCTGACCCGCAGGGTGCTGCGCCGCTGGGGCCTGGAGTCCCTGCTGGACACCACGGAACTCCTGGTCGGCGAGGTCGTCACGAACGCCGTACGGTACGCCTCGCGCCCCATCTCGCTACGGCTGCTGCGCACCGACGTGCTGCGCTGCGAGGTGACCGACGACTCGCCCCAGGTGCCCCGGATGCGACAAGCGGCACCCGGCGACGAGGGCGGGCGTGGCCTGTTCCTCGTAGACCGGCTCGCGCAGCGCTGGGGAGCGACGCGGCTGAGCACGGGCAAGGTCGTGTGGTTCGAGCAGCAGATCCCGAAGGACCCGCATTATCACGGGAGTTGACGACCAGGCGGACGGGGAAGGGGAGTTGACGCTCAGACCGGTCCAACTCCCGTGCCGCCCTTGAGGCGTTCGAGGTCGGAGGGGCGGACCTGGATCACGACGACGGCGATCAGCGCGGCGACGACGGTGAAGATCGCCGCCATGACGAACGCGGCCGAGACACCGGCGGTGAGGACGTGATCGCCCCAGGTGCCCGGGAGTTGGCCGGTGTGCTGGAAGCGGAGGCGTTCGGCCGGGGTCGCCTGGCCGAGGAACGCGGGGATCTGGTCCTTCGCCTCGTTGCGGCTGGCTGTGCCGAACATCGTGACCAGGATGGACAGTCCGAGTGAACCGCCCACCTGCTGCATGACGTTGAGGAGTCCGGAGGCCGCGCCGGTCTCCTGGACGGGGACGTCGGACAGCGCCATCAGGGTCAGCGAGACGAACTCCATGCCCATGCCCAGGCTGAACACGAGCATCGGGCCGAGGACACTGCCCAGGTAGGTGGAGTGGACGTCCGTCAGCGTCAGCCAGGACAGTCCGGCCGCGGCGAGGACCGCGCCGACGACCATGAACGGCTTGGGGCCGTAGGTCGGCAGGAACCGTGAGGCCAGGCCCGCGCCGACCGCGATCACGGCGCTGACCGGCAGGAAGGCGAAGCCGGCCATGAGCGGGCTGAAGCCCAGCACGTCCTGCACGAAGAGCGTGAGGAAGAAGAACATGCCGAAGATCGCGGCGGCGAGGCAGAGCATGATGCCGTACGTCCCGGCCCGGTTGCGGTCGCGGAACATGTGCAGCGGGGTGATCGGCTGCCGGGAGCGCCGCTCGACCAGGACGAACAGGGCGAGCACGACCACGGCCGCGGCGAACGAGGTCAGGGTGAGCCAGTCGCTCCACCCCTCCTGCGCGGCCCGGATGAAGCCGTACACCAGCAGCACCATGCCCACGGTCGAGGTCAGCGCGCCGGTGAGGTCGAAGCGGCCGGGATGGCGTTCGGACTCGCGGATCCAGCGCGGGGTGGCGAGGACGATGAGCAGTCCGATGGGCACGTTGACGAAGAGCACCCACCGCCAGTTCAGCCACTCGACGAGGATCCCGCCCATCAGCAGTCCGATCGCGCCGCCGCCGGCCGAGACACCGGCGAAGACCCCGAACGCCCGGTTGCGTTCCGGGCCTTCGCGGAACGTCGTACTGATCAGGGCGAGCGAGGTCGGCGAGGCGATGGCACCGCCGACGCCCTGGAGGGCGCGGGCGGCGAGGAGTTCACCGGAGTTCTGCGACAACCCGCCCAGCAGGGAGGCGAGGACGAAGAGCAGCACGCCGAACACGAACACCCGCCGCCGGCCGAGAATGTCACCGGCCCGGCCACCGAGCAGCAGCAGACCGCCGAAGGTGAGGGTGTACGCGTTGACGACCCAGGCCAGGCTGGTGGTGGAGAACCCCAACGAGCTCTGGATGTGCGGGAGGGCGATGTTCACGATGGTGATGTCGAGGACCACCATCAACTGACAGGACGCGATGACCAGCAACGCCATCGTGCTTCCGCCACCGCCCGGTTCCCGGGTGGTGGTCCGTCCTGCGGAGGCTTGCTGAGGACTGCTGCTCATGGCGGTTCGCACTCGCGAGAGGTCAGTGGAACGGATCCGTCCACTGGATGCCCACCGTTCGACGGTACGCCCGCCCCCTGCTCCCCACCACTCGATCATCCCGGCCCCAGCCGCTAGGTTCACACATGACAGGACATGGGGAGAAGCCATTGGTGACCGAGGTCGTCGTCGACGGACGGACGCTGTCCTACGGCGATGTCGTCGCCGTCGCCCACCATGGTGCCCAAGTCACCCTGGCGGACGGGGTGTTGCCGCGTCTGGCGCGTGAACGGGCCGTCGTGGACGACATGGTCGACCGACAGGTGCCGACGTACGGCCTGACGACGGGACTCGGTGCCCGCTCCTCCTACGCCCTGCCCCGCGCGGAACTGGACGCGTTCAGCGTCCGCACGGTCCGGGGTCGGGCGAACGCGGTCGGCGACCCGCTGCCGGTTCCGGTCGTACGGGCGGCCCTCGTCTCCCGGGTCAACGGCCTCGTGGGCGGCGGCAGCGGGGTGCGGCCGGAGATCGTACGGCTGCTGGTGGAGCTGCTCAACGCGCGGCTGCATCCGGTGATCCCCGAGGTGGGCTCGATCGGCGCGTCCGATCTGTGCCAGCTGGCGCACGTCGGCCTGGTCGTCGTCGGCGAGGGCAGCGCCGAGTACGACGGCGAGGTGCTCGACGGCGCCACGGCCCTGCGCCGAGCAGGTCTCGCCCCGGCTCGCCTCGGCCCGAAGGACGGCCATGTCCTGTGCAGCGCAAGCCCGTTGGCGGCCGGCCTCGGCGCCCTCGCCCTGCACGAGACGGCCGCGCTCCTCACCCTGGCCCAGGCGATCACGGCCTTGACCTACGAGGGCTTCCGGGCCAACACCAGCCCGCTCGACGCCAGGGTACTGGCCCTGCGCCCGGCTCCCGGCCAGTCCCGGGCGGCCGGCGAACTGCTGTCCCTGCTGGCCGGGGGCGAGTTGACCGACCCCCGCAACGCCCGCCGGGTCCAGGACCCGGTCAGCCTGCGGTGCGCCGCGCAGGTGCACGGCGCGGGGTACGCGGCACTGGCGTTCGCGGACGCGGCGCTGATGCCGGAGTTGAACGGGTGCGGGGACAATCCGGTGGTGCTGCCGGGCGGTGCCGGGGATGGCGTTGAGGAGTTGAGCGGTGCCGGGGACGGCCCGGAGGTGCCGACCGGCGTCGGCGCCAGTCCGGGGACACCGCCCGGTACCGAGGACACCCTGGAAGCGCCGACCGACACCAGCACCAGCACCGAGCCGCTGGCACCGGCCGCCACCGGCGAGATCCTCTCGTCCGGGAACTTCCACACCCCCGCCCTGGCCCTGGCCTACGACACCCTCGCGCTGGCCCTGACCCAGACCGCCGCCGTCTCCGCCGAGCGCATGCGCAGGCTGCTCGACCCGGCCGTCAGCGGACTGCCCGCGAACCTCTCGCCGTACGGTCCGGAACGCTCCGGCTTCGCGCCGCTGGTCAAGACGGCGCAGGCGCTCGTCGCCGAGGTGCGGATGCTGTCCGTACCGGTGTGCACCGATCCCCGACAGGGCGCGGACGCCGTGGAGGACGACTCGACCAACGCGGCGCTCGGCGCCCGGCGGTTGACGACGATGCTCGGGCGACTGCGTCAACTCCTCGCGGTGGAAGCCGTGGTGGCCGCGCAGGCCGTGGATCTGGCGGCACCGGCCGCGCTGGGCCGGGGGCCCGAGTACCTGCACCGGGCGATCCGCAAGGTCGTGCCCACGCTCACCGACGACCGCCCGCACGGGGTGGACGTGGAGACGGTGAGCCGCGACATCCTGAGGTCCGACGACGTCCGCAGCACACTGAACTCCTGGGCGAAAGAAGCGACATGACCAACGTCGACGTACACCAGCATCTGTGGACCCCCTCGCTGGTGACGGCGCTGCGCGCGCGCCGCGAACCGCCGTACCTGGACGGCTGGACGCTGTTCCTGGACGGTGAGCCGCCCTTCGAGATACCGCCCGCCGACCACGACATCGACCTGCGCGCGGACCTCGCCGCCGCCGACGGTCTCGGCCGGGTCCTCGTCTCACTGTCAGCCCCGATCGGCGTGGAGTGGCTCCCCGAGGCGGAGGCACGGCCCCTGCTCGACGCCTACCACGACGGCGTGGCGGCGCTGCCCGAGCCGTTCGGCGCCTGGGCCGCGGCCTGCGTACGGGACATCGACGCGGACGCGACCGCCAAGGACCTCGACCGGGGCTTCGAAGGACTCCAGCTCCCCGCCGACTCCCTTGCCGACGCGGCCGGTTACGCCCGCTGCGCGCCACTCCTCGATCTGCTCGAAGAGCGCGACCTCCCGCTCTTCGTCCACCCGGGGCCCGCGGTGGGCTCCTCGGCCGACCCCGCCTGGTGGCCCGCGACGGTGCCGTACGTCCAGCAGATGCACGCCGCCTGGTACGCCTTCCGCGCCTTCGGCCGCCCTCGCCATCCACGCCTCCGGGTGTGCTTCGCCCTGCTGGCCGGGCTCGCCCCGCTGCACGGCGAGCGACTCGCGGCCCGGGGCGGACAGCAACAGAAGGGCGACCAGGGCGTGTTCGTCGAGACCTCGTCCTACGGCCCGACCGCCGTCGAGGCGACCGTCCGCGCCCTCGGCGTGAACGCCGTGGTCCAGGGCTCGGACCGCCCGTACGCGGAACCGCCCTACCATCCCGGGTACGGCCTGGGCGGCGCGGCGGCGTACGCCTTCCGCATCGCCAACCCGAGGAGACTGCTGACCGGCCAGGGGTGACGGAGGTCGACGTGACGAACCGTCAGTTCGCCGCGTTCATCAGGTCGAGCGCGCTCTGCTGCCGGGCCGCGTCGGTGGAGTCCACCGGTCCGGCCCAGTGCAGCCCGTACGCGTCAAGGGAGTTGCGGTCGTTCGCGTACGCGGTGTCGGCCTGGCGGCGGATGTAGGTGGTGTAGGGGCGGTCGGAAAGACGGGAGTTGAAGGCGCCGAGGCCCCGGATGTACGCACCCTTGAAGGACGGTCCGTCGCCGCCGCAGCCGCCCGTCTCGCACGGCTCCCGCAGGATTCCACCGGAGTTGAGGGCCGTCGACGTGGTCGAGGCGTCACCGATCTGACGGCCGGTGGTGAGGAGAGCGGAGTCCCCGGTCGCCCGGTACAGCTCCGACAGCCCGCCGAGCAGCACGCCTTGGTTGTACGACCATGTCGTGTCGCCGTTGTTGCCGCAGGTCGCGAGGTTGATGCCGTCGTTGACGAGATGGGAGCCGTTGATCATGCCGGTGCCCTTGAACCACGACCACTCGGCGTTCGCCCGGCCGAGATACGTCGTGTCGCCCGCGATGCGGTTGTGCAGGGCCGCGTTCAGCTCCAGGTAGAGGGAGTTGGCGATGGCGTTCTTGTAGGTCCTGGCGGTGCTCCACCACACGCCGCCGCCACAGGTCGAGTCCCAGTAGCGCGCCATGTAATCGGCGTCCGCGCGGGCGGTGTTGAGGTACCGGCTGTCACCGGTGAGGTCGTACGCGTCGACCCAGGCCAGTCCCCACCAGCCGGTGTCGTCGATGTAGTCGTTGGTGAAGTTGCCGCCCTGGGCGGAGAGGTTGCGGTCGTAGGTGTTGGCGATCGCGTACTTGTAGCTGCCCATTCCGGTGACGCGGACGTTGTCGATGAGGGCGGTCAGGGCGTTGGCCGAATTCCACCAGCCGGTGGTGTCGAACAGGCCGGTGCCCAGGTTGTACGACTGCATCAGCGCGGTGGCGGCGGCAGTTGGGCGGCTTCCCGCGTTCCACGTCGTCCGGGCCCACGGTGTGCAGGCGATCTCGGCCCGGTCCCCCGCCTTGCCGCAGGCGCGCAGGGCGCCGACGCCGAGGGCGTTCCAGTCGTCGACGTTGTACATCAGGGTGCGCCAACCTCCTTGCCCCGCAGGGATGGTGGTGTCGCCGAGCTTGCTGCCCGAGCTCCAGGTGCGGCCGCCGTCGAAGGAGCGGTCGAGCCAGACCTCGTCGCCGGGGCTGCCGTTGGTGATCGAGGCCCAGCCCATCGCGTCGGTGTCGTCGAAGTGCAGGGCGATGGCGCGGGAGTAGATGGTGGCCGACACCGGCTGCCGGTCCCCCGGGGACAGGGCCGGGTCGCGGGCGTCGCAGTACCTGTTGCAGATCGTCGCCTCGGCGGCGGCGCTCGCGACGCCGGTGGAGACCGGCACGAACAGGGCCAGGACCGCGATCAGACCGGTCCCGACTCGCCTGATGCGTCTTGCAGTTGAGGTCATGCCGGCTCCATCGAGGTGGGGGGAAAGGGAGCGGTCAGCCCAGGCGCCACTGCTGGTTGGCGCCGCCGTTGCAGGACCAGAGCTCCAGTGCGATGCCGTTCACGTTGCCGGCCGCCTGGTCACCACCGGTGACGTCCAGGCAGAGGCCCGACTGGGTGCCGGTGATCGTGCCGTTGGGGTTGAGGCTCCACTTCTGGTTGGCGCCGCCGTTGCAGGTGTAGAGCTGCACCTTGGTGCCGTTGCTGGTCTGGTTGTTGTAGGCGTCCAGGCACTGGGTGCCGCCGTAGAGCCGGAGTTCACCGGCGGCGGTGATGGTCACGGCCTGGTTGGTGCCGCCACCGCAGTCCCAGATCTCGATCTTGGTACCGGGGGTGGTCTCGCCGTTGTAGGCGTCGAGGCAGCGGTTGGAGGAGGCACCGATCAGGGGGTGGGTGGTGCCGACGCTGGTCCCGCTGCCCGCGGAGACCCGGTACATCACCGAGCCGTGGCCGGGGACGCTCGCCGAGATGGTGCCGGTGGTACTGCTGATCACGTGCGACCAGAGGTTGTTGAGCCGGTACGAGGACGCCGAGGGGAGGCCGGCCGCCGTCGCCGAGGTGGTGATGGTGGCCGCCGAGGAGTTCTCGTTGAAGAGGACCACCGCGACGTCGCCGTTGGCGAGAGGCTTGGAAAGGACGTGCAGGCCACCGGAGTTGGAGATCTCGGTGCCCTGCTTGCCCAGGGAGTCCTGGTCCACGGCGATGACGTCCTTGTTACCGTAGAGGGAGAGCGTGGCGGCGGTGGCCTTGCGCAGGTCGGTGCCCGCGATCAGCGGTGCGGCCATCTCCGACCAGAGGCTGAAGTGGGCGCGGTCCTCGGTGAACGACATGCCATTGCCGACCTCCAGCATGTCCGGGTCGTTCCACGCGCCCGGCTTGGCGTACGCGGCGAGTTTCACGTTGGCCTTGTAAATCGACACCACGGTCGAGAAGTTGACGTTGATGTCGTCGGTCGTGCGCCAGCTGTTGCCGACGCCCGCGCCCCAGGTCCACACGTCGGCCAGGCCCCAGTTGCAGAGGCTGTAGACGATCGGACGGCCGGTGTTGGCCAGCGCGTCGCGCATCGCGGTGTAACGCTGCTGGTCGGGCACGTTCTGGTGGTTGCAGTTGTCGTACTTGAGGTAGTCCACGCCCCAGGCGGCGAAGCTGTCGGCGTCGGTCTGCTCATGGCCGAGGCTGCCGGGGTAGCCGGCACAGGTGGCGGTGCCGGCGCTCTCGTAGATGCCGAGCTTGAGGCCCTTGCCGTGGACGTAGGCGGCGGTGCCGCTGATGCCGTTCGGGAACTTGACCGGATCGGGGACGAGTTGGCCCGCCGCGTTGCGGGCCGAGGTCATCCAGCAGTCGTCGATGTTGACGTACTGGTACCCGGCGTCCTTCAGCCCGGAGGAGACGAGGTAGTCGGCGGTCTGCTCTACGAGTTGCTCGGTCACGTCGCAGCCGAAGGCGTTCCAGTCGTTCCAGCCCATCGGGGGCGTCCTGGCGAGGCCGTTGTCGAGGGCCCGCGCGGGCGGCGCGGCCCGCAGCACCAGCAGGGCCGGGACGACGGCCAGCAGCAGCACCATCGTGAGGGCGACGCTCAGACGTCTCCTGAGGAGCGACGGAACGGTCATGTCGAGGTCTCCTGTTTCGCCGTGTGGGGCCGGACGAACTCACCGTTGGAAACGTAACCATCGTGAAGGTTCCATCAGCGCGGGCACACCGTCAATGGTCCGGACCAAAATGTCCCGGGAGTGAACTACCCGTGTCGTCCAAGGCGTTGACGACCTCATGAGTCGATGACAACGTTTCCATCACCCGCACCCTTGGAGGCCCTCATGTCCTCGCGCCCCTCCCTGCGTCCTTCCCGGCGAGTGATGATCGGTTCCGGTCTGGCCGCGCTGACGGCGACGGCGGCCACGCCCGCGCTCGCATCCGAACGCCCAAGCGCCGCAAGGGCGTTGTCCCGTGCCACGTCCCTCTACTCCGCGCTGGGAAGACACTTCGACACGGCCGACGGCTCGGGGCTGGTCCGCGAGCAGATCCCGGCGGCGAGCGGCGACAACCCGTACTCGTACGAATGGCCCTTCTCGCAGGTGCACATCGCCGCGCTCGATCTCAGCGCCGTGGACGGGCGGTTCGAGCCGGAACTGACCCGCCGGGCGGCGGCACAGGAGCACTACTGGAACGCCGGTGGCGGGACGACGAAGCTGCCCGGTTACGCCTCCTACCCCGTCGCGCCGTACGGGGCGGGCGGTGACATGTTCTACGACGACAACGAATGGGTCGGGCTGGCCAAGGTCCAACGGCATCTCCAGACCGGGGACGCCGCCGCGCTGGCCCGCGCGAAGGAGATCTTCGCCCTGGTGAGGTCCGGCTGGGACACCGACAGCGGTCATGCCGCGCCGGGCGGGGTCTTCTGGACCCAGGCCGACTGGAGCCACGACCGCAACACCGTCTCGAACATGCCGGGCGCCCAACTCGCCCTGCACCTGCACCAGATCACCGGCGAGGCCGACTACCTGGACTGGGCGAGGCGCTTCCACGACTGGACGAACACACACCTCCAGAGCCCAAGTGGCCTGTACTGGGACCACCTCGACCTGCAAGGCACCGTCGAGAGGACCCTCTGGTCCTACAACCAGGGCGTGCCGGTCGGCGTCGCCGTGCTGCTGCACGAGATCACGCGGGACCGCGCCTACCTGCGCCAAGCGGAGCGCGTTGCCGCCGCCGCGTACACCTACTACGTCACGCAGGGACGGCTGTTCACACAGCCAGTGTTCTTCAACTCGATCTTCTTCAAGAACCTGCTGCTCCTGGAGTCGGTGACCGGGAAGGACACCTACCACCGGGCGATGGCCGAGTACGCCGACCAGGTGTGGGACACGATGCGCGACCCCGCCACCGGCCTCGTGCACTTCGACTCCGCCGGTGGCACCCAGGCCATCCAGCAGGCGGCCCTCGCGCAGATCTACGCCGTGCTCGCCTGGCCCCGCGCCAAATGGCGGACGCTGTACTGACCCCCTACGGGTGTCGGATCTCCCCCGTGCCGCGCGCGATCAACTCGACCGGGAGGACGGTGCGGTGGGAGGGGGAGTCGTCGCCGTCGATGCGGTCCAACAGGATGTGGGCGGCGCGGCGGCCGAGTTCCTCGGTGTCGGAGGTGACGACGGTGACCGGGGTGGCGAGCATGTCGGCGAGCTTGAAGTCGTCGAACCCCACGACCGCCACCGGGAGTTGGACCTCACGGCAGGCCCGCAGGACACCTTCGGTGAGGAAGCCCGTGGTGGAGAAGACCGCGGTGGGCGGGTTCGCCGAGGTGAGCAGGGTGCGGGTGGCGGCCTCGGCCTCCTCGGAGGTGCCGCGGCGCAGGGTGACGACCAGGCTGTTGTCGGTCTCGATGCCGGCGCGGCGCAACGCCTTGCGGTAGCCGCGCAGTCGGCGGCCGGTGCTGTAGTACGAGGGCGCGACGAGGATCGCGATACGGCGGTGGCCCTGGTCGATGAGGTGCTGGGTGGCCTTGTGACCGCCGTCCTCGTTGTCGACCAGGACCACATCGGCCTCGGCACCGGTGGCCGGCCGGTCGACGAAGACGATGGGCACGTGGTCGTGGCCGTTGATCTCGTTGAGGAAGGCGTGGTCGCCCTGGTCGGGGACGATGATGAGCCCGGCGACCCGGCGGCCGATCAGCTCGCCGACGGCCCTGCGTTCGACCTCGGGGTCCTCGTCGGCGGTGCTCAACAGGACTGCGTAACCCGCCTCGTTGGCGACCTCGACGGCCGCCTTGGCGAGGGAGGCGTAGAACGGGTTGGTGAGGTCGCCGAGAAGAAGCCCGATGGTCATGGAGTTCTGGCCGGGGCGCAGCGAGCGGGCGATCTCGTTGCGCTGGTAGCCGATGGCGGTGATGGCCGCGTTCACACGCTCGGCCGTCTCCTCGCGGACCGTGCCGATGCCGTTGACGACGCGGGAGACGGTGACGACGGCGACTCCGGCCCGCTCCGCGACATCGCGCATCGTGGGCCTGGTGTTCTGGCGGTGCGGGGGACGACTGCTCACGTGAGTTGAAGACCAACCTTCCATCGCGTACCGGGGCCGGGACCGCTCCCAGGATACGTTTCGGGTCCCGGCCCGCCGCTCGGCGCGGGGCGCTAACTGTTGTTCTTGATCACATCGTTGATCTTGTCGGTCATCGTCTGGAGGTCGGACAGCGGCTTCTTGCCGTTGAGGATGTCCGGCCAGTAGGCGGTGATCAAGTCGTTCGACTGGCCGGCCCACTGGGTGGTGAAGCGGACACCGATGGTGGTCGGCGTGTTCAGTCCCGCCTTGACGGTGGCCGCGACGGTCGTCTGCCCCGCCTTGTCGAGGGCGCCGAAGTAGGCGCTCTGGGACGAGAGATAGGCCGGGGCGGCGACCGGGGAGTCGGGCAGCACCTTGGTCCACACCGTGGAGTCGAGGTACTTGAGGACCTTGAAGGTGGCGTCCGCGTTCTGGGTGTACGACGGGGTGCAGATGCCCACGGCGTCGTACAGGGTGGCGGGCTTGGTCACCTGGGGCAGGGGCGCGAAGCCGTATTTGATCTTCGGCTTGTCGGTGAGGAAGCCGGCAGCCAGCCACTGGCCGCTCCACAGCATCGGGATCTGTCCGGCGGCGAACAGGCCCTGCTGGTTGCTGATGTCGTAGCCGGGCGGTGCGATGGCCCCGCTCCTGATGCCGGCCACGACCTTGCGGACGCCTTCGGTGTACGTCGCGTCGATGGTCGTCCTGGTGGGCTGGTGCACGTTGTCGGCGAAGGGGGCGCCACCCGCCGACAGCGCGTACGTGCTGAGGGAGAAGGGGCCGTCCGTGGAGGTCAACGCGTCTGCCACCAGACCGTACTTGGCACCCTTGGCGTGCAGTTTCGCGGCTGCGGCGAACATCTGGTCCCAGGTCCAGCCGGCGGCGGGCACGGTGATGCCGGCGGCCTCGAAGGCGTCGACGTCGTACCAGATGCCGTAGGTGTTCAGCAGCGAGGGGACGCCGCCTATCTTGCCGTCGGCGGTCTTCCAGTTCTTCATGGTGGACGAGACGAAGCTGCTCGCGCCGAAGTCGGTCGAGCCGGAGAGCCGGGAGGCCCAGTCGGTGAGGAGGCCCTGGCTGGTGTACTGCTGCTCGGTGTCGTTGCCGCACCAGAACAGGTCGGGGAGTTTCTTGGCCTGGGTCAGGGCGGCGAGCTTGTCGCTGTAGTTGCCGTTGGGGGTGTCGATCCGCCTGACCGTGATGTTCGGGTCGTGGAAGCCGGTCAGGGCCTGGTCGATGGCCTTGTTGGTGGCGGCGGACTCCCAGGTCATGAGGGTGACCGTGACCTTGCCGTCCGACTGTTTCCCGGACGAGCCGCCGCAGGCCGCCGTCGCGAGCAGTCCCCCCGCCGTCAGCAACGCTCCGGCGAGACGGGTCCATCGTTTCATCATGGCCTCCTGGTACCTGGCTGGTGCACGGCTCGTGGAAGGGGTCTGAACAGGCTGCGGTTCAGCGCTGGTTGACGGTGCCCAGGGCGCTCAGGCCCTGGATGAAGTAGCGCTGGGCGACGAAGAACACGATCAGCGGGGGGAGCATGTAGAGCAGGTTGGTGGCCATGTAGAGGTTCCAGTCCGGGGTCTGGCCGGCGAACTGGTTGACGAAGGAGGCCATGCCGACGCTCAGCGGCCACTTCTGGGACGAATACAGGTAGATCAATGGGTTGAGGTAGTCGTTCCAGGACATCTGGAAGGCCAGGATTGACATCGTTATCCAGGCGGGCTTCGTGATCGGCAGCATCACGCTCACGAAGATCCGGACGTGGCCCGCGCCGTCGACCTTGGCCGCCTCGTCGATGGAGTGCGGGATCGACAGGAAGTACTGGCGGGCCAGGAAGATGAAGAGCGGGTTGCCGCCGAGGAAGGCCGGGACGATCAGCGGCAGCCAGGTGTCGTACCAGCCGATGTCCTTGAAGAGTTGGAACAGCGGGATGATGCCGACCACCGGGGGCAGCAGCATGCTGCCGACGAAGACGTAGAACCACAGCTTGCGGCCGGGGAAGCGCAGCCGGGCCAGGGCGTAGCCGGCCATCATCGAGGTCAGCACCCCGCCGATCACCGAAAGACCGGTGATGACAACGGAGTTGAGCAGCAGGCGCGGGAAGTGGATGACCTTCGGGCCGTCGACGAAGTTCTTGAAGTGGAACTCGTGGGGCAGCAGGCGCGGCGGGACCTCGAAGACCGCCGAGGGACCTTTCAGGGCGACGGTGAGCATCCACAGGATGGGCAGGATCATCACCGAGCTGATCAGCAGCGCGGTCGCGTACCAGGACGCCGTGCGTACGGTCCTGCCGCGCGGCTTGGCAGGGGCGGTTGTCTTCGGCGCCGTCGTCGGCGCCCTCGTGACGTCAGGAGACGTGGTCACTGTAGGTCCAAATCGACGAGAAGCGGGCGGTGGCGGCGATCACGACGACGATGACGAGGAAGAGCACCCACACCTGGGCGGAGGCGTAGCCGAACTGGGAGACCTGTCCGAGCCGGGGGAAGCCGTTGTCGTAGATCGACAGCATCAGGGTCCTGGTGCTGAACCCGGGGCCGCCCTGGTTGTCCGGCGAGAGGATCTTCGGCTGGTTGAACGCCTGGAGGGCCGTCACCATCTGGAGGACCACCTGGAGGACCATGATCGGGCCGATCAGCGGCAGGGTGATCCGGAAGAACACCGTGCGGGGGCCGGCGCCGTCGAGCCTGGCCGCCTCGTACAGCTCGGTGGGGACCGCCTGGAGTGCGGCGAGGAAGATGATCATCGTGGAGCCGACGCTCCACAGCATGACGATCACGATCGACGGCATCGCCGAGTCGTCCCCGGACAGCCATTCGCTGGTGGGCAGCTGGAGCCAGTGCAACACCTGGTTGGCCAGGCCGACTTGGGGGTTGAACACGAACTTCCAGAGCGTGATGGTCGCCACCACGGGCAGCACGACCGGCAGATAGCACAGGGTGCGCAACAGGCCTACGCCCCGCATCCGTTGGTTGCAGAACACCGCCAGGGCCAGCCCGATGATCAGCGACATCGGTACGTACAGGACGACGAGCAGCAGCGTGGCGCGCACCGAGGGCCAGAAGGACGGGTCGGTGGTGAACATCCGGCGGAAGTTGTCGAGGCCGACGAACTTCGGGTCCGTCAGGCCGTTGTAGGTCGTCAGCGCGAAGTAGGCGGACCGGAACAGCGGGTAGACGACGAACGCCGTGAAGCCGATGAGCGCCGGTGCCAGGAACACATACGCGGCCAGGGTGTCCGAGGACCTCTTGGGTGGTCGGCGCCATGGGCGTCCGAAGCGACCCGGGCTCCCCCGGTCCGGCGGCCGGTCCACGGGTGGTGCGGTGGTTCTCGTCTCTTGGTGCGGAGCGGTTGTCACCCGCGCTCACCTTCTTCTTCCGAGGAGTTGACGAAGACCCGGACCGGGGCCGACCCGACCGTCTGGTGGTTGCCGACCGCCTCAAGGTAACGTTTCCATTCCCTGGCGATCACACCGTGGCGCACGCCACATGAGGGAGTCAAGAGGTGCGATGGTAACGTTTCCCGGATCAACATCCGGAACAGTGTGGGCAGTTCCGGAGTCGCTGAGCACGCTCGGGCGTCGGCTGGCGGGTGAGTTGCGGGGTGGTCCGGCGGGGGGCATTGTCGAGGGGTGTCTGACCAACACCTGGACGACGTCGATGAGTTGGGGCACTCCGTCGGGCTACGGCCCGGAGGTGTTCGTCAAGACCGGCGACATTCCGGCGATGTGGCTGCGGGACAGCACGGCGCAGGTCCGCCCCTATCTCGCCGTGGCGACGGACCCGGAGGTCGGAGACGCCCTGGCCGCCGTCTCACGCCGCCAGATCCGCTGTGTCCTGCTGGATCCGTACGCCAACGCCTTCAACGACGGCCCCACCGGCGCGCACGGCGAACCCGTCGACCGTCCCGCGCCGGGCGACTGGGTGTGGGAGCGCAAGTACGAACTCGACTCCCTGTGCGCGCCGTTGCAGCTCGCGTACGCGCTCCGGCGGGCGACGGGTCGCGAGGACCATCTCGACGAGGAGTTCCATCGCGCCGCGTGGCTGATCGTGCGGTTGTGGCGGGCGGAGCAGTCCCACGCGGACTCGCCCTACCGGTTCGTCCGGCCGTCCGGCCCGTTCGCCGGAGACACTCTTCCCCTCAACGGCCGTGGTGGGCGGGTCGGTTGGACCGGCATGACCTGGTCGGGCTTCCGACCGAGCGACGACGCGTGTGCCTACGGCTATCCGGTGCCGGCCAACGCGCTGGCGTCGGCGAGCCTGCACGGGTTGGCCGAGCTGGCGGCGGCGGTGCTGGACGACACCGAACTCGCCCATGAGGCCTGCCGGTTGGCGGACCAGATCGACGCCGGGATTCTGGCACACGGGGTGGCCTCCCTGGACGGCACCGGGGTCCTCGCCTACGAGGTCGACGGCCTCGGCGCCGCGCTGCTCTGCGACGACGCCAACCTCCCGAGCCTGCTGAGCCTCCCGCTGAGCGGCTGGTGCGCGCCGGAGGACCCGCTGTACCGGGCCACTCGCCACTTCGCACTCTCCGAGGGCAACCCTTCCTATTTCAGCGGGAGTTACGCGTCCGGGATCGGCAGCACGCACACGCCGGACCGCCACGTCTGGCCGCTGGCGATCGCCACCGCCGGTCTCACGGGCGACGCGGACGAGGCGGCGCGAGCCCTGGAGACCCTGGCCGCCACCACCGCCGGAACCGGCCTGATGCACGAGAGCTTCCATGTCGACGCACCCGGCCGGTTCACCCGGGACTGGTTCGGCTGGGCGAACGCGATGTTCTGCGAGCTTGCGCTGGAGTTGTGCGGGGTGGGAGTGGGGCCTTTGTTTCCGGTGCATCCACGGGCGTTGCCGGGGGCGCAGGGCGCGGGCGGCGGGTCGGGGTGAACGTGCGTCTGCGGGTCGGCCCTCGGCACAGAGCCGATCGTCACGCCCGTGTGCGAATTACGCCGCAAGCGGTGAACTCCGCGTGCCGAGCCGCCCCTTGAGGACCGGCTCCGGGCCGACCGCCAGCGCCGACGCCGCCGCGCTCCCTCGAACCAGCACACGCGGCACAGCGGACTGCTGTTCCTGACCCCGTTCTCCCGCCGACCGTCAGCACCGCGCTCCGCACCTTTCGCCGTCTCCTCGCCGATCCGTTGTCACCTCAGGACGAACCTCCGTCGCCCGGGACTCAACTCCCGCAAACAGAACGGGGATCCCTCGGCCCGCTCGCGGATCACTGCCATATTCGAGAACCACTTCGGAGGTGGCTGTGACGCTAGAGGCGACGACATCCCTGACGGCAGTGACAGATACGGCGGACCGTACCGCCGGACGCATCGCCGACCTGGCACTCCGCAGGACGCGGGCGACGGTTGCGGCCGCACCGAGAAGACAGGGCGCTCTCGGTGCGCGGGAGCGGATCGAACGGCTGCTGGACTCGGGGTCGTTCGCGGAGACCGGTGGGTTCGTGCGGGCCCGGGCCGTCGGGGACGGGGCTCGACGTCCCTATGGCGACGGGGTGGTGACCGGATACGGCACAGTGGACGGTCGGCCGGTCTGTGTGTTCGCGCAGGACTCCACGGTCTTCGGCGGCAGCATGGGCGAGGCCTTCGGCGAGAAGACCGTGGCCCTGATGGAGCTCGCCCTGAAGACCGGCTGCCCGGTCGTCGGACTCAACGACTCCGGCGGCGCCCGTATTCAGGAGGGCGTCAACTCGCTCGCTCTCTACGCCGAGTTGGTGCGCCGGAATGTGAAGGCGTCCGGGGTGATCCCGCAGATCTCCGTCGTCCTGGGCCCGTGCGCGGGCGGCGCGGCGTACTCCCCCGCGATCACCGACTTCACCGTGATGGTGGACGGCGCCTCGCACATGTTCGTCACCGGCCCCGACGTCATCGAGGCGGTCACCGGCGAACGCACCACCGCCGAGGAGCTGGGCGGCGCCCGCACCAGCAACTCCGTGAACGGCAACGCCCACTTCCTGGCCGCCGACGAGGAGGACGCGCTCGACACCGTCCGCGAGCTGCTGTCGTACCTTCCCGCCAACAACCTTGAGCGGCCACCGGAGTTCGCGCCCGGTTCCGTCGCCGACGGGGCCCCGCTCGACACGGTGGTGCCCGACCGGCTCGGGCAGGTCTACGACATGCGGGACGTCCTGCACGTGGTCGTCGATGACGGTGAACTGCTCTATGTGCAGGAGCTGTTCGCGCCGAACATCATCTGTGCGCTGGCTCGGATCGAGGGGGCGAGTGTCGGGGTCGTGGCCAATCAGCCGCTGCACTCGGCGGGTGTCCTCGACATCGACGCCTCCGAGAAGGCCGCGCGGTTCGTGCGGTTCTGCGACGCGTTCGGCATCCCGCTGCTGACCTTCGCCGACGTCCCCGGCTATCTCTCCGGCGTGCGCCAGGAGCGGGGCGGGATCATCCGGCGCGGCGCCAAACTCCTCTACGCGTACGCCGAGGCGACCGTCCCGAAGGTCACCGTGGTGGTGCGCAAGGCGTACGGCGGCGGATACGCGGTGATGGGCTCCAAGCACCTCGGCGCCGACCTCAACCTCGCCTGGCCCACGGCGCGTATCGCCGTCATGGGCGCGGAGGGCGCCGTGGGCGTCCTGCACCGCCGCGAACTCGCCGCCTCGGCCGAACCCGAGGCGCTGCGGGCCGACTTGGTCGCCGCGTACGAGGCCACGCACGGGACGCCGTACCTCGCCGCCGAGCGCGGATACGTCGACGACGTGATCGCCCCGCGCGACACCCGCGCCCACGTCGGCCGTGCCCTGCGCGCGCTGCGCGGCAAGCGTGCCCCGATGCCGGAGCGACGGCACGGCAACATCCCGCTCTGACCGCACCGACTGCCCTGCCAGCCCTGTCAGCTCCGACCCCTCTGACCGCTCTGTTCCGCGATGTGAGGAGCCACGCCCGATGGACAGCCGCCGTCCCCCGCTCGCGCCCGCGTACCGGACTCTGCCCGAGTACGTGCGGCACTGGGCCGAACTCACCCCGGACCGCCGGGCGTTCACCTTCGTCGACCATCCGGCCGCCAACTCCCGTGGTGTGCACCGCACGCTGACCTGGCAGCGGCTGGACCTGCGCGTGCGGGCACTGGCCGCCCGGATCGCCGAGCACGCCGAACCCGGTGCGCGGGTCGCCCTGTTGTGCCCGCAGGGGACGGACTACATCACCGGTTTCCTGGCGGCGCTGACGGCCGGAACCGTCGCCGTACCGCTGTATCCGCCCGGTCTGCCGGGACAGGGCGACCGGCTCGTCGGGGTGTTGGGCGACGCGCGCCCCTCCGTCGTGGTGACCACCGGGCGCGTCCTCGCGGAGGTGACCGACTTCTGCGAACGCGTCCATGTGCCGGTCCTCGCGGCGGATCGGGTCCCTGACTCCGCCGCCCTCAACTGGCGGGCACCCGCGCCCGATTCGTCCGCGACCGCCTACCTCCAGTACACCTCCGGCTCCACCCGCGCCCCGGCCGGCGTGGAGATCACCCACGCCAACGTCGTCGCCAACGCCCGCCAGGCGCTGGCCGCTTACGGTGCCGACGCGCATCCGATGACCTGCGTGGGCTGGCTGCCGCTCTACCACGACATGGGGCTGGTGCTGAGCGTCGCGGCCCCGGTCGTCCGCGGTCTGCTGTCGGTGCTCATGGATCCGGCCGCGTTCCTGCACGAACCGGTGCGCTGGCTACGGCTGTTGGCCGCGCATCCGCAGGCGTTGAGCGCCGCGCCCAACTTCGCCTACGACTACTGCGCCTCCGCCGTCACCGGGGCGCAGAAGGAGGGGCTGCGGCTGGACGGGATCGCCGCGCTGATCAACGGCAGCGAACCCGTCCGGCCCGGCACCGCCGACCGTTTCCACGCCGCGTTCGCCGCACAGGGGTTGGCGGCGGAGACGCACTGTCCGTCCTACGGGCTCGCCGAGGCCACCGTCTTCGTCAGCGCCGCCCGGCCCGGCCGGCTGCTCGGCAGGTTCGCCCTCGACCGCGACGCCCTCACGGCCGGAAAGGCCCTGCCCGCGCGGCCGGATGACCCAAGAGCCGTGCTGCTGGCGGGATGTGGGACGCCGGTCGGTCAGCGCGTGTGCGTCGTCGATCCCCTCGCCCATGCCGTGCTGGCCGAGGGGGAGGTCGGGGAGATCTGGGTGCAGGGTCCCAACGTGGGCCGCGGCTACTGGAACAACTCCGCGCAGACCCGGCACGTCTTCGACGCCGCGCTCGGCGAGGACGTGCCGGGCAGTTGGCTGCGCACCGGTGACCTCGGGACCGTCCTGGAGGGGCAGTTGATCGTCACCGGCCGGCTCAAGGACCTCATCGTCGTCGACGGCCGCAACCACTATCCGCAGGACGTGGAGGCCACCGCCCAGGACGCGCATCACGCCGTACGGCGCGACCGGCTCGCCGCGTTCGGGGTGCCGGGCGGCGCGGGTGAGCGGGTGGTCGTCGTCGCCGAGCACGCGCGGACCATCCGCCTCGCCGACATCGACGTACCGGCCCTGACACGTGCCGTACGCGCGGCCGTCTCCGCCCGGCACGGGCTACGGCTCGCCGATGTCGTCCTCGTGCCGCCGGGCACCGTGCCCCGCACCACCAGCGGCAAGGTGTCGCGCGCCCTGACCCGCACCCGGTACCTGGAGGGCGCGTACGCGGCGGAGACCGTCGTATGACGGCCGCCGACGCGAGATCGCTGCTGCGGCGCCGCATCGCGCAACGGGTCGCCGAGTGGAACGGCACCCCGGTCGACGACGTCCCCACGGACCGACCACTTGCCGACCTCGGCATGTCCTCGCGCGAAGCGGTCGTGCTGGCGGGCGAGTTGTCCTCGCTGACGGGCCACGAGTTGCCGGCGACCCTGCTGTGGGAGGCGCCGACCGTGGACGCGCTGGTGGAGCGGGTGTGCGGTACGGCGGCGACACGTGTCACACGGGAGAACCCCGCACCGGTGACACCCGGCGAACCCGTCGCGGTCATCGGCGTCGGTTGCCGACTGCCGGGCGGCGTGCGCGGTCCGGCCGACTACTGGCGGCTGCTCATCGACGGCGTCGACGCGATCGGCCGTGTCCCCGAGGACAGATGGGGCGACTTCACTGCGTTCCCGCCCCCCGAAGCGCCTTTGTACGGCGGGTACTTGGACGACATCGCCGGGTTCGACGCCGACTTCTTCCGCATCACCCCGCGCGAGGCCGCGGTGATGGACCCGCAGCAGCGCATTCTCCTGGAGGTCGTCCGCGAGGCCCTCGACCATGCCGCCGTGCCCGCCACCGCCCTGGCGGGCACGGCCACCGGCGTCTACGTCGGCGTCTCGGCCCCGGAGTACGGACAGCTCACGGGCGCCGACGCCGCAGCCGTCGATCCCTGGGCCCCGGCGGGCGCGGCGCTCAGTGTGACGGCGGGCCGACTGGCGTACGTGCTGGACACGCGCGGGCCCAACATGGCGGTGGACACGGCCTGTTCGTCCTCGCTGGTCGCCGTGCACCAGGCCTGCGTCGGCCTCCGCGGCGGCGAGACCGACACGGCGATCGCCGCCGGGGTCAACGTCCTGCTGTCCCCCGTCGTCGGCGTCGCCTTCCAGCGGGCGGGCGCGCTCGCCCCGGACGGCCGCTGCAAGCCCTTCTCCACGGCCGCCGACGGCATCGGTCGCGGTGAGGGCTGCGCGGCGGTGCTGCTGAAGCGGCTGTCCGACGCGGAGCGGGACGGCGACCGCGTGCTCGCGGTCATCCGGGCGACCGTGGTCAACTCCGACGGCCGCTCCAATGGTCTCCTTGCCCCCAACCCCGCTGCCCAGCAAGACCTGTTGACGAGCGCGTACGCACGGGCCGGACTCACCCCGGCCCACGTCGACTACGTCGAGGCGCACGGCACCGGCACCCCGCTCGGCGACCCGATCGAGGCGGGCGCTCTCGGTGCGGTGCTGGGCGCGGGCCGTGACCCCGAACAGCCGTTGCTGCTCGGCTCGGTGAAGGGGAACCTCGGCCATCTGGAGTCCGCGGCGGGCATCACCGGCCTGGTGAAGACGGTCCTCGCCCTCCACCACGACCTCGTCCCGCCCTCGCTGCACGGCGACACCCTCGACGACGGCCGGCTGCGCGTGGTCACCGAGCCCGAACCCTGGCCCCGCTACGGCGGTACGGCCACCGCCGGCGTCTCGGGATTCGGGTTCGGCGGCACCAACGCCCATGCCGTACTGGGGGAATGGCGGCCCGCGCTCCTCCCGGTCGATGAGCCCGGCACCCTCCGGGTCGAGGAGCCCGTCGCTCGCCTCCATCTCCTCTCCGACGTCGACACCGAGCGGGTCCGCGACACCGCGTCCCGTATCGCCGCGTGGCTCCGCACGCCCGAAGGGAGCGCCGCCCGTCCCGCCGATGTGGCGCGCACACTCGCGGGTCGGGCGGGACGCGGGCCGGTACGTGCCGCGGTCGTCGCGGGTAGCGGGAACGAACTGGCCGATGTTCTCGGTGCGTTGGGGCAGGGCGGCCAGGACGCTCGGGTGGTGACCGGCGACCGTGATCTCGTGGGGCGCGGTCCGGTGTGGGTGTTCTCCGGGTACGGCAGCCAGTGGACCGGCATGGGGCGCCAACTCCTTCTGGAGGAAGGGGCGTTCGCCGCCGCCGTCGGGAAACTCGACGCGCAGGTGGCCGACGTGTTCGGCTTCTCCCTCCAGGAGCACCTGGCTTCCGCCGGGGATCTCGACCGGCTGGAGGTCGCCCAACCGGTCCTGTTCGGCGTCCAGTTGGCGCTCGCCGAGGTGTGGCGGTCGTACGGCGTCGAGCCGGTCGCCGTGATCGGTCACTCCCTGGGTGAGGTGGCCGCCGCCGTCTGCGCGGGCGCGCTGGACGTGGCGGACGCGGCCCGGATCGTCGCCGTACGGGCTCGGCTGCTCGGGCGCCTGCAGGGTGGCGCGATGGCCGTGGTCGACCTGGAGGACGGTGAACTGGCCACTCTGGAGCGGGACTTCCCGGGTGTTCATGTGGCCGTGCACTCCTCGCCCCGGCAGAAGGTCGTCACCGGTGACGAGATGGCCGTAGCCCGGCTGGTGCGTGGGCTGGAGGAGCGAGGGCGGGCCGCCCGGGCGATGCGGGTCGTCGGCGCCGGGCACTCACCGCAGGTGGAACCGCTGTTGCCGGAGCTGGTCGACGCCCTCGCGGACGTCCGGGGCCGGTCTCCGCGCACTCCCGTCTACTCCACCGTCCTCGACGAGCCGCGCGGCGCCTGCGAGTTCGACGCCGAGCACTGGGCCGCCAACCTGCGTCGGCCGGTACGCCTGGACCGGGCTCTCGCCGCCGCCGTTGCCGACGGACACACCGCCTTCGTCGAGATCTCGCCGCATCCGGTCCTCGCCCGGGCCGTCGCCGACAACGTGCCCGGCGCCCTCATCCTCGGCACGCTGCACCGCGACGCGGCCGGATCTCCCGCGTTCCTCTCGGAGTTGGGCGCCTTGTACGCGGCGGGACTGGACCTGCCGCTGCCGTCCGGCCGCGTCATCGACCTCCCGGCACCACGCTGGCGACATGTCCGGTACTGGTGGAACGACGGCCGGACTCCCATCGCGGCGACAGCCGCGCACCGCTGGGCCGAGCCGTCCCCAGCCCCCTTCCCGGAGGACTCGGTGGCCGCTCGCCTCAGCCACCACATCGCCACCGTCACCGGTCATCCGGCGGCCCGTATCACCCCCACCACAGCACTGACGGACCTCGGCCTGGACTCCCTCATGGCCGTCCGCGTCCGTACCGCCCTGGAACGCGACTTCGGCGTCGAGCTGCATCTGCGCGAGTTTTTCGAGGCCACCACGCTCGCCGAACTGGCTGACCGCGTGGGCCAGTTGACGGACTCGACACACCCCCCGCTCTTCCTCTTCCACGCCGCCGGCGGAACCACCGACGTCTACCGCGCGCTCGCCCAACACCTGGGCGCCGACCGTCCGGTGCACGGACTGGACCGGATCGACGACGCCCGCACCGTGGCCGAGAAGGCGCGCCGCTATGCCGAGGAGATCATCGCCGCCCACCCCGACGGGCCCTGTCTATTGGCTGGTTGGTCCTTCGGCGGGTTCGTCGCCCAGGAGACGGCGCGTCAACTCAGCGCGTCCGGGCGGGAGGTCGGACTCGTCGCGCTCATCGATGCCGTACGTCCCCTCCCCCGGCCGGACCGCGTCCGTACCCACCTCACCGGCTTCGCCCGGCACATCGCCGACACCTACGGGGTCCAACTCGCGCTGCCCTACGACGAACTCGTGGCGATGGACGACGACCACGAGCGCATCGACCTCGTGCTGCGCACCCTGCGCGAGGCCGTGCAGGTGCCGCCGGCCGCGTTGGAGCATCAGCGTGCCTCGTACCTGGATCTGCGGATCGGCGAGGCGCACCGGCCGGGACGGTACGACGGCCGGGTGGTCCTGTACCGGGCCACCGAACCGGCTCCGCACACCGTGCGCGACCCGGCGTACGAACGGGACGACGACGCGCTCGGCTGGGGCGAGGTGTGCTCGCGGCTGACGGTCGTACCCGTGGCGGGCCATCACCTGTCGCTGCTCGACCCGCCGTACGTCGACGAGATCGCCGCCCATCTGCGGCGGGTGCTCGCCTCGCCGGGCGGACCCGCCGAACCGGACTGAGGAGCCGCCATGCCCTGCCATCGCCCTGCCGGAACGTCCCCGAACGCCGACCGGCCGCACCAATCCCCCGTCGGCCTGTCCCGCCGTACGGTCGCCCGGGCCACGGCGGCCACGGGACTGGCCGCGCTGTTCGGCACCACGGTCTCAGTGGGCCGGGCGCGGGCCGCGACCCAGGTCTCGGCGCGCACCTTCGACCTGTCCGTGTCCTCGCCCGCGCTGGGACGCAGCGCGCCGGTGCGGCTGATCCTGCCGTCGGACTTCGCCGCGCAGCCCGGTCGGACGTATCCCGTGCTGTATCTGCTGCACGGGGCGCACGACGACTACACGTCCTGGACGCGGGAGACGGACATCGAGGCGTTCACCGAGGGCCGCGACCTGATCGTGGCGATGCCGGACGCGGGTCCCACCGGCATCCCGAGTGCCTGGCGGTCCGGCCCGGACTACGAGACCTTCCAACTCCAGGAGGTTCCGGCGCTGTTGGCCCGCGACTACCGGGCGTCCGGGGTGCGGGCCGTCGCCGGGGTGTCCACCGGGGGCTACGGCGCGATGGCGCACGCGGCCCGTCACCCGGGGGCGTTCACCGCCGCCGCGTCGTACAGCGGCATCCTCGACACCACGGCGCCCGGGGTGCCCTCGCTGGTGGACGCGATCGTGGCCCGCGAGAGTCTGGCGCCGCTGTCCTTGTGGGGCAATCCCCTGCTGGACGCGCTGACTTGGCGCGTCTTCAATCCGCGCGCACAGGCAGGCGGGCTGCGCGGGACGCCCTTGTACGTGTCCAACGGCAGTGGTGTGGTGGGAGGTTCGGGCGACTGGCTGCCGGAGGCGTTGGAGAGTCTGCTGTGGCCCTCCGCGCACAGTTTCGCCGGTGTTCTCGCGCTGCTCGGGATTCCGGTCACGACGCACTTCTACTCGGGCGGTGGACACAGCTGGGCTTACTGGAAAGGGGAGTTCACCGCCTCGTGGCCGATGCTCGCCGGTGCGCTGGGGCTGCCGGAGTGATGTCGGTGCAGCCGGGGCACGGAACGGAGCGCAGGGAACGTCCGTCCAACACGGGACGTCCCCCTCGTCCCACGGGCAACGGTCCGTGGGCGAGCCGCCTCCGGGGGAAAGGAGTGTCCGTCGTGGCTGTCCCCACCCCGCGCGGAGTACCCACCGAGCCCGGAACCGCGCTGGTTCCCCCCGACCTGGCCGAGTTGCTGCGCGCCCAACTCGCCGCCGTCTCCAGCGAGGTGGAGGAGGTGGTGCGCAGTCAGGTGCCCGAGTACGCGCGGCCGACCGACGGGACCTACCGCGAGAACCTCAGGTCCGGGGTGGTGCAGGCGCTCACGCTGTTCGTCGACCACATCGCGGACCCGCACGGCCAGAACGCCGCGATGGCGGCGGCGTACTACGAGGAACTCGGGCGCGGCGAGGCCCTGGAGGGCCGCAGCCTGGAGGCGTTGCAGTCGGCGATTCGCGTGGGCGGGCTGCACGCCTGGCGGCTGATGGGCCGTACGGCGGAGGAACTCGGCCTGGATTCGGCGGTGGTGGCCGCGCTGGGCGAGCTGGCGTTCCGGACCGTGCACGAGGTCGCGGAGGCGGCCGCCGCCGGGTACGCGCAGGCGCGGTCCCGCAGCGCGGGCGAGGTGGAGCGGCGGCGTCGAAAACTGCTCGAACTGCTGCTGGGCGAGGGGCCGTTGGCACCGGAGACGCTGCAGGACCTGGCGCACGGCGCGCGGTGGCGAGTGCCGTCGCGGGTCGCCGTGATCGCGCTGGCGGGCCCGGCGGACCCGCGTGCGGAGGACCGGCCGCCGGCGATGCCGGGCGCGCTGGCGGACATGGAGTCACGGCCGCCGCGGGTGCTGGTGCCCGATCCGGAGGGCTACGGCCGGTTCGGCGGGCGGTCGTTCGTCCTCGGCCTGGGCGGACGCCCTGCGGCGATCGGTCCCACGGTCCCCGTCGTCGAGGCCGCGCGGTCCCTGCACTGGGCCACGCGGGCGCTGGGGCTGATGGGTCGCGGGGTGCTGCCCCGGCAGGGCGTCGTGCTGTGCGCCGACCATCTCTCGACGCTGCTGCTGCACAGCGACGAACCGCTGCTCGCGCAACTGGAGTTGCGGGCCCTGGCGCCGCTCGACGCCGCTTCCGAGGGTCAACGTCCGCGGCTGGCCGAGACCTTGCTGGCCTGGCTGCTCAGCGGCAGCAACGTCCCCGATGTCGCCGCCCGGCTCCATATCCACCCGCAGACGGTCCGCTACCGCCTGCGCCAGCTGGAGAAGCTCTTCGGCGCTTCCCTGCACGACCCGGGAACCCGGCTCGATCTGATCCTCGCGCTGCGTTCGGCGGAATTGCGGGAGGGTGAGCGGGACTCATGAAGCGACCGCGACTCACGAGCCGACAAAAACAGAGACGGTTTCTGAATTCCCGTCCATAACACTGGTAATGGGAACGCGAATACCTTCGGGAGAGTCCTTTCCACAGGCGCTGCACGCGCCCCACCCTCAAAGGATTCCCATGCGTATTCGATTATGCCTCGCCGCGCTCTCGCTGGCCGGCGGGGCCGGGCTCGCCACCCTCTCCGCACCCGCCGCATCGGCCGCCGCCTGCTCGGATCTCGATGTGGTGGCGGCCCGCGGCACCTTCGAGCCGGGCACACTCGGCCTGATCGTCGGCGACCCGGTGTTCTCCGCGCTCCAGCAGAAAATCACCGGAAAGTCGCTCTCCAGCTATGCGGTGAACTATCCCGCCGACCTTTCCCTCACGTCCGCCGCGACGGGAAACCTCGATGTGGTGAACCACGTCAACGCGCAAGCGGCGGCCTGTCCGAATCAGCGTTTCATTCTCGTCGGCTATTCGCAGGGCACGAACGTCGTCGACAACTCCATCGGCATCAGCAGCGACGGCGCGGTGGTCGGCAGTCCGATCGTGGCGACCATCCCCGCCGCGCTCGCGCCGCGAGTCGCCGCGGTGCTGCTGTTCGGCAACCCGATCCGGGCCCTCGGCAAGAGCGTCACCGGCACCTACCGGAGCCGCACCATCGACTTCTGCGCCAACGGTGACCCCATCTGCCAGAACGGCGGAACCGACGTCCTCGCCCACCTCGGTTACACCTCCGACGCGGGCGCGGCGGCCACGTTCGCCGCGGGCAAGATCTGAGCCGTAGCAGCGGAGCCGCAACAGCGCTGTGGGGCCCGGGAGTTGAACCTCCCGGGCCCTACTGGTGTGCGGGGCAGGCTACTTGGGCGACCGGGCGAAGGCGGCGAGGCTGCTGGAGACGAGCTCGGGGCGGCCGTTGTTCTGGACGGGCGCCGCTGTCAGGACGTCCAGGTGCTGGTAGCCGGGGGCGATCACGGGGTGCAGGTCGGCCGGGATGTGACCGGCGAGCAGCCCGTCGCCCGCGAGTACGGTGAGTGTCGGGTTGGCGGTCAACCCGCCCGGGTGCACGAGGAGTTGCTTCACCTGGGGTGAGGTCGCCAGCTCGATGTCGGTGACCAGCTTCGTCGGGAAGTACTGCTCGGTGAAGTCCAGCGGCTGCTCCCCCATACTGCGGGCCAGTTCGTGGATGTCGGTGACTTCCTTGGACGCGTCGGTGAAGGGGGTCCCGTTCGCCGACCGGTACCCGGGGTCGTCCGCGGCGCCGACCCGGTCGTAGTTCCGCCAGGTGTAGAGCGGGCCGTGCGGCTGGGCGGGGATGGCCTTGTACTCGACGCCGAAGAGCTGCGACTGGTCCGAACTCCCGTTGGCGGTGGGGAAGTTCTTGTCGGTGAGCGGTCCGCCGTCGAAGAGGCCGACGCTGCTCTGGAGGAACGCGAGGGGGACGGAGTTGTCGTCCATGAGGGCGCCGAGAACGGCGTCGTTGGTGAGCCGGAAGTCCTTCACCGCGGGTGAGCCGGTGAGGAAGGTGGCGGTGTCCCTGGAGAACAGGAAGCGGTTCGTGGCCTCGATGTTGACGTTGGAGGGGAGGTAGGCGGGCAGGTCGGCCTCGGCGGCGGGGTTCTTCGCGGCGCCCAGGCCGGCGATCGCGAGCAGGGTCATGGTCTCGGGGTTGAGTAGCACGGGTGCGGACAGCGAGCGCGAGAGGAGACCGCTGTCGAGCCCGGCCTGGACGACGCCGTAACCGAGCCCGATGTCCGGCAGGTTGGTGTCGTCCGGGATGCTGCCGCTCAGGTCCGCGAGCGAGGTGGAGATCGTCGTGTCGAGGGCGAAGTACCCGGCGCACTGGTTCTGTCCGGCGTCCGCCGTGGTGGCGGGGTCGCCGTCGAAGTCGGCCGCCGCGAAGTACCCGGTGATGACGCCGCCGAGCGAGTGTCCGCCGCACAGCACCTTGCTCCGGCGCAGCCCCTGGTCGGGCAACTCGGCGACGAGCAGGTCGTATTCGTCGCGCACGGTCTGCTGGATGCCGAGCTTGGCCATCCAGCCGAGTTGGTCGTTGCCGACGTACCCGGCGAAGGTCCGGCCGCCGACGGCCTCGCCCCGGTAGTAGTAGTCGACGGCCGTGTGCTGGTCGCCGGAGGCGATACCGGTCGGATCCTCAAGGCAGTTGGAGCGCCGGTCCAGGGCCCAGAACTCGATGTGCCGCCCCTGCGCGGCGGCTTGGGCGACCGTGTCGCGGGCGACGCTGTCGAACGCGCCGGCCCCCTCCAGGATGCCCGGCTGGGCCACGAGGATCCGGTCGGCGTCGGCCGCCGCGCTCGGGCCGTCGGCGGCGCGGTAGCGCAGATACGACAGCCAGTCGCACGCCCCCGGACGGGCGCCGAACGACTGCGGTAACGGCACTTTCACCCGCACCACCGACTCGACCACACCGTCGGCGGGATGCGTCGAGGCGACCGGGGTCTCGGTGCGCGCGCTCGCGCCCTGCGCCTGCGGGGCGGCCCCGGTGAGCACGCCCGCGGTCAACAGCGCCGCGAGCGCGGCACCGCGCCACGTCCTTGTCCGTCCTGCGCCGCGAAGTGCCCGTCCTGTGCGGGGACTTGTCCGTCCTGTGCTGCGACTCGTCTTCATGGCCGGACCGTAGGACGGCCGGGACCACGGGATCAGGCGGTGCTCACAAGAACGCAGCGCCCGGCGAGCCGCTTGTCACCGGCCCGCAGAGAACGGGCCGGTGCGAACGGGCCGGTGGGATCAGGCGTCCTTGATCGTCGCGGTGACGGGCGTGCCGGTCTCCACCGTGCGGCTGACCGTGCACAGCCGGTCGTGGGAGACGGTGACGGCGCGGGGCAGGATCGCGCGGGCCCGGTCCCCGGCCTCCCCCTCCGGGAAGGTCACGGCGAAGGTGACCGCGAGGTCGGTCATCCGGTTGCCCAGATCGTCGCTGACCTTGTTGCCGGTCACGGTGACGGTGAACCCGTCCGGCTCCGCGTGCCGTGTGGTCGCCACGTCGACGTCGGCGGCGGTACAACCCCCGATCGCGGCGAGCAGCAGCTCGACCGGGGTGAACTCGGTGGCACCGCCGGCGGCGGTACCGAAGTCGAGGGTGCCGCCGCGGGCGTTGGTCGCGGTGAAGCGGCCGGGAGCGGTGCGGTCTACGGTTACTTGGCGCAGGGGGTTGTCGGTCATGGTGGGGATCTTTCCAGAGAGCGCCACCGGATCCCGATGCCGGCCGGTGCGGGCAGGTCGTGTCCGCGCTGCCCGCACCGGACCCGTCAGGACACCTGCGAGGCGTCGACCAGGACGACCCGGTGGTTGTACTGGACGGTGTAGTACTTGGCCGCCCCGGTGACATAGGTGTCGCCCGAGACGAAGAAGTCGTCGGCGCTGACCGGCGGTTGGGTGGCGACGTAGGCCTGGCCCGCCGGGAAGGCGTAGAGGGTCAGGGGCTTCTGCGTGGACGGGGACAGGCCGGCGGGGTACTCCGACGCCTGGGGGTAGCCGGAGCCGTAGAGGGTCGCGGGCTGGTCGCCGGAGTGGAGGACCGTGGCGTCGGGCGCGGCGCAGGTGTTGATGCCGTGGGGGTTGTAGAACCACACCTTCGCGCCGCTGAACCAGATGGCGGTCCAGTCGCCGTCGGTGTCGGCGACCACGAACCGCTGGCCCGCCTCGACGGTGCTGCCCCAGTCGTGGATCGAGTCGGTGCCCGCGCTCGCGCCGGGGTGGATGGCGGGGTCGGCGAACAGGGGCGCGTCGGCGCTGGGCGCGGTGCGCACGGGGAGGAAGTTCGACGGTGCGGTCTGCTCGGTGCACTCGGTGGTGGCGCCCGTGGGGTCGTCGGGCGGGCAGACCTGGACGGTCTGCTCGTTGGTCGAGAACCGCGGGCTGATGGTGACCGCCGAGCCCACCCTCGGGACACGCCGGGCGGCGCTCTGCGCCTGGGCCGCCTTCGCCGGGGCGACCATGTTCATGAAGGCCGTCCAGTCCCAGTAGGGGCCCGGGTCCCAGTGCATGCCGGTGAGGTAACTGTCCTGCGGGCCGGGCACGTTGTCGTGGCCGATGATGTGTTCGCGGTCGAGCGGGATGTCGTACTTCGCGGCGAGGTACGTCACCAGATCGGCCGTCGCCTGGTACTGCGCCTGCGAGTACCAGGTGGCGCCGTGCGCGGCGTAGCCCTCGTGCTCGATGCCGATCGAGTGCATGTTGAACCAGTAGTTGCCGGCGTGGAACGCGATGTCCTTGGTGTGGGTCATCTGCGTGACGGCCGCGTCCGAGGCCCGCATGACGTAGTGCGCCGAGTCGCCGGACCCCGCTGTCTGGAAGGTCTTGATCGCGGCGTCGTAGGACGACTCGGTGTCGTGCAGGACGATGTACTTGATCCGCACCCCGTCGTCCGGCCGGCCCGCCACCTGCCCGTTGGAGGCGGCCGCGGCGAGGAAGGTGCAGTCGACCGTGGGCGGGCACTCCGTGTCGGTGGCCGTGGCGGCGGCTTTCAGGTTCAGTTCGGACAGCTGTCGCGTCTCGGGGCGGACTGCTCGCCGCGCCGGGAGTTGGACGTGCTGTCCGTCAACGGTGGTGCGCGAAGCGCCTGTTGACACGGTCTTGAAGACGCGGTCGGCGAAGAGCTGTGCGGCCTTCCGGTCCGACGACTGGCTGTACCTGGCCACCGCTCCGTACCAGTCGGCCGGGTCGGCGGATTCCTTCCCCGTCAACTCCCGCTCGTACGAGGCGAGCAGGGCGGCGCCGGCCCGGATGTTCTCGCGGTCGTCGGTGCGCAGTCTCGCCGTCGGAGTGCCGGTGAGTCCGGCCGCCGTGTGGAGGGTGTGCAGGGCCGGGTCCGAGGTCAGCTCGGCGAGGTCACCGCGGCCGACGGCACCCGCCGAACCTTCGGACAGCATCGTGGCGGTGACGTCCGTGAGGTTCATCGGGCCGTAGCCGCCCGAGGTGTTGTACTGCCCGTCGTGGTCGTCCCACCCCGACTCCTGGTACGACACGGCCAGCAGCACGGGCAGCGGTACGCCGAACTCCTTTGCCGCGTCGGCGAACGAGGCCTGCCGGTCGGCGGCCGGGGGCTGCGCGGCCTGTGCCGTCGACGGCAGAACGGCGAGACAGCCCGCGGCCACGGTGCCGCCGGCCAGGATCGCGGCCAGCGCCTTGCGGGGTGAACTTCTACGTGACGATTGCTGCAAGGATCTTCCCTTGTGTCCGGTGCTCTACGGCAGACGTGCGGCGCGACGACTGCCGGAACCACTGTGCGGAAGTCTCCGGCATCGCCGACCGGACTTGGCAACTCCCTTGCCTGACAGGCGAGTCGGCGCCTGTCCGGGGTCTCAGTCGAGGGCATCGCAGGGCGGGTCGAAGTCCGTCGCCGGAAAGTACCGTGCCCATTCGGCTCTGGTGATCCTCGGGTACGCGTTGTCGCAGACGCGGGCGGCGACCCGGTCCAAGTCGGTGTCCCAGAGCCGGAGCGTGAAGTCGTTGCCGCCGGTGGCCAGGGTGTCGCCGTGCGGGCCGAACGCCACGGCCGGTACCGGGTTCGCGTGGCCGGTGAGGACGGCGGGCGCGGTCGTAGTCGTATCGCGTACGTCCCACAGAAGAGCCTTGCCGTCGGCCGCGCCGGCGACCAGTCGGCGACCGTCCGGGGAGAAGGCCAGGGAGTAGAGCCAGGAGCCGGACGGCCGTAGCCGCTTCAGCGTCCGCGGGCGGCCGAGGTCGCCGACGTCGATCAGCCAGACCGTCCGGTCCGGCCGGTGGATCGCGGCCAGGCTCCGGTTGTCGGGGCCGAACGTGCCGTCGGTCAGCTGCTCCGACCGTAGCGGGGACGGGAGTTCGCGGAGGCTGCGCGGATTGCCGATGTCCCAGAACCGCAGGGAGCCGACGTTGCCCGTGCTCGTCACCAGCGTGCGGCCGTCCGGCCGGAACGACGCCATCGTGACCTCCGGCCCGCCCTCGGCGATCCGGCTCAGCGGCCGGGGACGGCCGGGGTCGGCCAGGTCCCACAGTCCGGCCCCGTGCTGCGCCCATACGACGAGCAGCCGACCGCCGGGATCGAAGGCGGCCCCGGCGACCTCGCCGGTGTGGCAGGGGAGGACCGACCTGAGCCGTGGTCGTCGTGGGTCGGACACGTCCCAGACGCGGACGGTGGTGTCCTCGCTCGCGGTGGCGAGGGTGCGCCCGTCCGGGCTGAAGGCCACGGACCTGACGAACCTGGTGTGTCCGCGCAGGACCGCCAGCGGCCACAGCGCCCGGCCGCCGGTGACCTGCCACAGCCGTGCGGCGCCGTCCCAACTGGCGCTGGCGAGCAGCCGGCCGCCGGGGGCGAACGCGAGGGACGTGACGACGTCGTCGTGGGTCGCGAGCGACAGGTCCCGCAGGTCCAGCAGCCGGTCGGCGTTTGCGAGCACACGGCCGTCCGGGCTGAACACGGCCTGGTAGGCCCCGCCGGGAATCGCGCTGACGCGCTGGGGACGGTCCGGTGCGGTGAGGTCCCAGAACAGGGTCGACCCGCCGACCGAGACGAGGGTGCGGCCGTCGGGGCCGAACACCACCGACCAGACGATCGCCGTATGACCGAGCAGGACGGTCGGTGGCCGTGCCTGGGAGCCGTCGTCGCCGAGGTGCCAGATCCGTGCGGTGTGGTCCCAACTGCCGGTCGCCAGGCTCCGGCCGTCCGGACTGAACGCCACCGAGGTCACGATGTCGGTGTGTCCGCGCAGCACGTCGAGTCGGCGTGGCTCGGCCGGATCCGTGACGTCCCACAGTCTCGCGGTGGTGTCGCCGGTGGTCGCCAGCGTGCGCCCGTCCGGGCTGAACGCCGCCGAGGTGACCGCGCTCGTGTGGCCGGGGAGGGTGGCCAGCCATCGGGGATGCCGGGGATCCCGTACGTTCCAGAGCCGGGTCACGCCGTCGGTGTGTCCGACGGCGATCAGGTCGCCGCCGGGCCGGAACGCCAGCCACAACGGTCCGGCGGTCGACTCCGGCAGGGTGCTCAGCGCGGCGGGAGCCCGGGGGTCCGTCACGTCCCACAGCCGCACCGACCGTTCGCTCGCCGTCGCCAGCACACGACCGCCCTGCCCGAACGAGACCGACAGCATCCGCCAGGGCTGGTGCAGGACCGCGAGCCGGACGGGACGGTGGGCGTTCCGCACGTCCCACAGCCCGACTGTGCGGTCCCAACTCGCGGTGGCGACAATCGGGTTCCGGGGAGCGAAGGCGGTCGAGACGACCTCGGCCGTATGGCCGGTGAGACGGCTCGTGTACGGCGTCGCGAAGGTGTTCCTGAGCTGATCACGGACGTCGGCCGTGGGCGCCAGCCGGTAGGCGGCCAGGTTCAACTGCGCGGCCAGCGCGGGGTTCTCCTGTCGTAACTCGACCGCGTCCGTGGCGACCTTGCGGGCGATGGCCACGTTGCGCTGCCGGACTGCCGAGTTGCGCGAGCCGACGGCCAGCACGCCGGTGGTGACCGCGGTGATCACCAACACGGTGAGCAGCGTGACCAGTTGGCGCAGGCGGACCGTCCGCCGTCTGGCCGCCGCCAGTTCACCGGCCTGCGCGTCGCCGCTCGCGTCGAGGAAGCTCCGTTCCCTGGACGTCAGTTGGCCGCCCGCCGCGCTGGCCAGGTCCAGGGCGGCGGACAGGCGGGCCCCTCGCCACAGCGCGTGCGGGTCGCGGCCGTGTGCCTCCCAGTCGGCGGTCGCGTCGGTGAGCTGCCGGTGCAGGAGCAGCCGTTCCCGGTCCTCGGTGAGCCAGCCGCGCAGTCTCGGCCAGCACCGGATGATCGCCTCGTGGGTGATCTCGACGTACCGCTCGTCCAGGGTCACCAACCTTTGCCGGGCGAGGGATTCGAGTACGAAGGCGGTGTCGGGGCCCGGGTCCAGCTCGTCCGGGGTGATGCGGCGTCTGGTGTCCTCGGTCGCGTCGCCCAGTGCCGTCAGCCGGAGGAACAGCGATCGGGCGAGGTCCTGCCGTACCGGTGACAGCGCGCGGTAGGCGGTCTCGGCGGTCCGCGCGAGCGCGTGCTGGATGCCGCCGGCCGCCAAGTACCCGTCCAGGGTGAGGCGGTTGCCGCTGCGGCGGCGCCAGGTCTCCACCATCGCGTGCGAGACCAGGGGCAGCGCACCCGGCTGACCGGTCGCGTCGGCGACCACGGCCGCAAGTAGCGGTCCGGTCACCGTGCAGCCGACGAGCCCGGCGGGCCGGGTGACGGCCTCGCGCAGTTCCTGGCTGCTCATCGGGCCGACGGCGAGCTGCGCGTCGCGCATCGCCTCGACCAGCCGGGGATCCTGGACGCAGTGGCCGTAGAAATCGGCGCGGACGCCGAGCACCACCCGGGTCCGGCTGGTCGGCGCGGTGGTCGCGGCCGTCAACTGGGCGATGAACGCGTCTCGTTCGTCCCGGTCGCGGCAGAGGGTGAAGACCTCCTCGAACTGGTCGACCACGATCAGGGTGTCGACGTCCGGTGCGTGGTCGACCATGGTCTGCCGGATCCGCAGGTGCAGTGCCTCGGGATCGGCGCGCAGTTCGGTCAGCAGCGCTCCGGGGGCCTCGCCCGTCAGCGCGGCGAGGCGGACGGCGCACTCCTCCAGTGGGTGCGGTCCCGGCGTGAGGAGCAGCACCGGCCAGCCCGCCGCCCGCGCACGGGCGACGAGCCCCGCCCGCAGCAGCGAGGACTTCCCCGAACCGGACGGCCCGAAGACCGTCAGGAACCGCCGTTCCCGCACCCGCGCGAGCACCTCGTCGGTCAGCCGCTCGCGCCCGAAGAAGCGGTCGGCGTCCTCGGGTTGGAACGCCGACAGTCCGGCGTACGGCGTGCCCGGCCCGCCGGGTTCCGCGGGCCCGTCGCCTTGCGCGACCGCGGCGATCTCGGCGGCTACCGTGTGCCAGCGGGCCTCCCATGCGCGGCGGTCGCCCTGGCACGCCTCGACGTAGGCGAGCGTGACGCTCAGGCTCGGGAACGCGCGCCCGCCCGCGGCGTCGGACAGCGTGGTGGACGAGTAGTGCGCCCTCTTGGCCATCGTCCGGTACGGCGGCCGGCCCGCCGTCTCGCGCAGCTTCCGCAGCTCGGCCGCGAAGCCCGTGAGCGGACCGGCGTCCAGGTCAAGCGGCCGTTCGGCGCGTGGCATGGCCTTCCCCTTCCGTGCCCTTCCAGAGCCGGAACGCGCGCTGGTTGTCCGGCTGTTGTTGTCCGGCGCCGACGCCCCGGCGCCGGACAACCCTCGGCGCGTAGCCATGAGTCAGCGCAACCGCGCACCGGATATGTGGAGGGACACCATGAAGGCTGCGAAACAACTGGTGCCGCTGCTGGCGGCGATCGGGCTCACGATCGGCGCTCTCGTGACGGCACTGCCGGCACACGCCGCGGCACCGCTGCTCAGGTCCAACCTGAACGGGAAGTGCGCCGACATCTTCATGTTCCACAACGAGAACGGCGCCTCGACCGTGACGTGGGACTGCACCGGCAACACCAACCAGCAGTGGCGCTGGGACGGCGAGCAGATCCGTTCGGGCATGAACGGCAAGTGTCTGGAGATCTACGCCGCCGTTCCCGGTGACCAGGGATCGGTGAGCATGTGGGACTGCAACGGCGACAGCCACCAGAAGTGGTACCGCAACGGCGGCGAGATCCGCAGCCGGATGAACGGCAAGTGCCTGGACATCCTGGGCGGCCGGCCTGAGAACGGCCAGCTCCTGGTGAGCTGGAGCTGCAACGGAGCGAGGAGTCAGAGCTGGGACTTCTGAACGACGGCCCGGCCCGGCACTCCAAGTGCCGGGCCGGGTCACGGTCGTTCGCGCACGGTACTCGCGTCGATCGCACACGGGACGAGCGTCGCGTATCGCGTGGGAGGCGGGGGCGGAACGGTCCGCTGTCACCCGGACGGGTTGTCCCCGCCCATCACGCGCAGGCCGTCGTCGGTATAGGTCCAGCTCTGCCCGTACGGGTTCGGGCGGCCGTCGGAGAAGTCGTAGGTGTAGCACTGGGTGTCCGTGACGGCTCCGCCGTCCTGCGCGTCGTAGCCGAGGGACAGGTCAGCGACGGTGCCGGCGACAAGAAGATGTCAATCCCGCACTCGTCACGCCTGGGGCCTCACCCGAGGAACGACAACCGAACCATCCGGTCCGGATTGTCCCTGTTCGTGTCGACCAGACACACCGACTGCCACGTCCCCAACTCCAGCCGTCCGCCCATCACCGGCAGCGTCGCATGCGGGGGTACGAAGGCCGGGAGGACGTGGTCGCGGCCGTGGCCGGGGCTGCCGTGGCGGTGCCGCCAGCGGTCGTCGGCGGGGAGGAGGGTGTGCAGGGCGGCGAGCAGGTCGTCGTCGCTGCCGGCGCCCGTCTCCAGGATCGCGACGCCCGCCGTGGCGTGCGGGACGAAGATGTTGAGCAGGCCGTCGCGGCCGGTCGCAACCTCCCGGAGGAAGGCCTCGCAATCGCGGGTCAGGTCCATGACCCGCTCCCTGGAACCGGTGGCGACGTTGAGGACTCGGGTGGTGAAGGCAGCTGACATGTCTCCATCCTGACCCATCCGTCGGGCTCCCCGTCCGAGCGACTGCCCGGTCCGTGATACGAGGGGTCCAGTCCGCGAGACACCGTTGACCGTGGCACGCCATCTGACCTAGTTTCGGCCGCATGTTGCGTTCAGTTCTGCTCACCACGCGCGGTCACATCGACCTGCTGCGGGTGGCCTCCGCCGCGTGTTGCCGCGGCTGCTGACGCCTTCTTCCGCCTCACCCCCTCTCCTCCCGCACTCCGCTGCGCCCGCGCACACCGGCGTGACGCGGCGGCGTTGAGGCGTATCCCCTTCCTCACCGGACGCTCTCCCCCACTCCGTGGAGCACCCATGAGCATCAGCCATGCCCCACCCGACTCCTCCGGGCCCGACATTTCCCGTATATCCACTGCGAAGGCCGACGCGGACGCTCCCTCTCCCCTCGAACTCGTCCCCCTCGTCCCCACCTCCGCCCGCCGCACCCGCGTCCCCCGCTGGCTGCGCCGCACCACCGGCCCGCTCGTGCTGCTCGCGCTGTGGCAACTCCTCAGCAGCACCGGGGTGTTGACCTCGGACGTGCTCGCCTCGCCCGGACGGATCGCGCACGTCGGCTGGGATCTCGTCGACAGCGGTTCGCTGACCTCGGCCATGACCACCTCGCTCCAGCGGGTCGCGATCGGCCTGCTGCTCGGTACCGTCATCGGCACCGGACTCGCCCTGGTCTCCGGCCTGTTCAGGATCGGCGAGGACCTGGTCGACGCCCCCGTACAGATGCTGCGGACCGTGCCCTTCGTCGGGCTGATCCCGCTGTTCATCATCTGGTTCGGCATCGGCGAGGCGCCCAAGGTCGCCATCATCACGCTCGGGGTGACCTTCCCGCTCTACCTCAACGTCTACGCCGGAATCCGGGGCGTGGACAGCCAGTTGATCGAGGCTGGGGAGTCGCTGGGGCTGTCCCGCTGGGGGCTCGTACGGCATGTGGTGCTGCCGGGTGCGCTGCCCAACGCGATGACCGGGCTGCGCTACTCCCTCGGCATCGCCTGGCTGGCGCTCGTCTTCGCCGAGCAGATCAACGCGGACGCCGGGATCGGCTTCCTCATGGTGCAGGCGCGGGACTTCCTGCAGACCGACGTGATCGTGGTCTGCCTGATCGTCTACGCCTTCCTCGGCCTGCTGGCCGACTTCGTCGTCCGAACCCTCGAGAGGCTGCTGCTGCAATGGCGACCGACGTTCACGGGCCGGTGAGCACACAGGCGGCGGCCTCCTCGCCGACGACCACGCCGGCCGTACGGGTCGAGGGGCTGACCCGCTCCTTCGACGGCCGTCCCGTCATCGACAAGCTCCAACTCGACGTACGGCAGGGCGAGTTCGTGGCGCTGCTGGGCCGCAGCGGCTGCGGCAAGTCCACGTTGCTGCGCATTCTCGCCGGGCTGGACCGGGACATCGAGGGCACCGTCCTCGTGCCGCGCCGCAAGGCCGTCGCGTTCCAGGCGCCCCGGCTGATGCCGTGGAAGAAGGTGTGGCGCAACGTCCTGCTCGGACTGCCCGGCAAGCCCGAACGTGCCGTCGCCGAGCGGGCGTTGGCGGAGGTCGGGCTCGGGGACCACGCCGACGCCTGGCCCAAGACGCTGTCCGGTGGTGAGGCGCAGCGTGCCTCGCTGGCCCGTGCCCTGGTGCGCGAGCCCGATCTGCTGTTGCTCGACGAGCCGTTCGGCGCGCTCGACGCCCTCACCCGTATCAAGGCCCAGCGGCTGGTGGGCGAACTGTGGCAACGGCGGGGCTGCGCCGTCCTGTTGGTGACCCATGACGTCGAGGAGGCGGTGCTGCTCGCCGACCGGGTCCTGGTGATGGACGACGGTGTCATCGCGCACGAGCAGCGCATCGACCTCGACCGGCCGCGCGACATCACCGACCCCCGGTTCGCCGAACTGCGCGCCGGACTCCTGGAACGCCTCGGCGTCGACACCGCCGCCGAAGCCGCCTGAACTCCCCCACGTATCAACCCGGTTCAACCCAGTTGCCGAGACCAGATACCGAGAACGGACTCCCCCCTCATGCGACGAAGCCTCGTCCCCGCCGCCCTGCTGCTCCCTCTCGCCCTCCTGCTCACCGCCTGCGGCGGGAACTCGGCCGCCGAGACCTCGACCGGTACCGACGGCAAGGGCTCGCTCACGCTCAACGTCGGTGACCAGAAGGGCGGTTCGGAGGCGGTCCTGCGGGCCGCCGGTGAACTCAAGAACCTGGACTACAAGATCAAGTGGTCCACGTTCACCTCGGGCCCGCCACTCCTGGAGGCCGTCAACGCCAAGGCCGTCGACATCGGCGGTGTCGGCAACACCCCGCCGGTGTTCGCCGCGGGCGCGGGTTCGAAGATCAAGGTGGTGGCCGCCTGGCACGGCACGTCCGAGGGCGACGCCGTCCTCGTGCCGAAGGACTCGAAGCTCACCGCGCCGCAGCAGCTCAAGGGCAAGTCCATCGCCGTGGCGCAGGGTTCGTCCGCGCACTTCCAACTCGTCGCCTCCCTCAAGGCGGCGGGGCTCGCGCTGAGCGACGTCAAGGTGAAGTACCTCCAACCGGCCGACGCGCTGGCCGCGTTCACCTCCGGCAAGGTCGACGCGTGGGCGGTGTGGGACCCGTACACCTCGCAGATCCTCCAGGCCGAGCAGGGCCGCGTGCTCACCACCGGTCAGGGCGTGACCAACGGTCTCACCTTCCAGGTGGCGGCGCCCGGCGCACTCCAGGACACGAAGAAGGCCGCCGCCATCAAGGACTACCTCGACCGGCTGCGGCGGGCCCAGACATGGGTGTTCACGCATCAGGAGGCGTGGGCCAAGGTGTGGTCGAAGGACACCGGGCTGCCGTACGAGGTGGCGCTGGCGTCGGTGAAGCGGACCAACTCCACCCGGGTCTCGGTCGCCGTCGACAAGCCGCTGATCGCCTCGGAGCAGCAGATCGCCGACACCTTCACCCAACTCAAGCTGATTCCGCGGACGGTGGACTTCGCCGAGTTCGTGGACACGCGCTACAACGGCGGCCTGCCGGCCTCCACCTCCGCTCCGCGCACCTCGGGAGGTTCGTGACATGGGCGTACGTCTGCACTGGTTCCTGCCGACCGGCGGCGACGGCCGTACGCTCGTCGACCGCACGCCTACGGGCCCAACCGGGCGGGCGCGGTCCGCGGGGTGCGTCCGCCTGACATCGAGTACCTGGCCCAAATCGCCAAGGCGGCCGAGCAGTTGGGCTTCGAGGCGGTGCTCACGCCGACCGGCACGTGGTGCGAGGACGCCTGGCTGACCACCGTGGCGCTCGCGCAGCACACCGAGCGGCTGAAGTTCCTGGTGGCGTTCCGGCCCGGGGTGATCTCCCCGACGCTGGCCGCGCAGATGGCGGCGACCTATCAACGCCTCACGCGCGGGCGGCTGTTGCTCAATGTCGTCACGGGTGGCGACTCGGCCGAGCAGCGGCGGTTCGGCGACCATCTCGACCACGATCGGCGGTATGCCCGTACGGACGAGTTCCTGTCGGTCGTACGAGGGGTGTGGCGGGGAGAGCCGTACGACTTCGACGGTGTGCACTACCAGGTCGAGGGCGGGCTGACCGCACTGCCGCCCGATCCGGTGCCACAGGTGTTCTTCGGCGGGTCGTCGGCTGCGGCCGGGCCGGTGGCCGCCCGGCATGCGGACGTGTATCTCACCTGGGGAGAACCGCCGGCGCAGGTCAAGGAGAAGATCGACTGGATTCGCGGGCTCGCCGAGCGGGAGGGACGGGACGTGCGGTTCGGGGTACGGCTGCACACCATCTCGCGGGATTCGTCGGCCGAGGCGTGGGCGACCGCGAACCGGCTGCTCGACGATCTCGACGCGGACACGATCGCGGCGGCGCAGACCGCCCTCGGGCGCAGTGAGTCGGTGGGTCAGCAGCGGATGCTGGCGCTGCACGGCGGTTCGCGGGCCGAGCTGGAGATCCACCCGAACCTGTGGGCGGGGGTCGGTCTCGTCCGGGGTGGCGCGGGCACGGCGCTAGTCGGCAGCCATGCGGAGGTCGCCGACCTGATCGAGGAGTACCACTCGCTGGGTGTCGAGCACTTCGTGCTGTCCGGGTATCCGCATCTGGAGGAGGCGTACTGGTTCGGGGAGGGCGTGATTCCCGAGTTGGCGGCGCGCGGGCTGGTCGAGGGGCCGGCGCGGGCGGGTGTGCCGTTCCTGGTGGGCAGCGGGCGCTGAGCGCGCGGGAGGACTTCGGGAAGATCCACGGCCCCGGTGCTGTTCGTAGAAGCGTGAACAACACCCGTGAGGTCGACGTGGTCGTCATAGGCGCCGGGCAGGCAGGACTGGCCGGCGCCTATCACCTGCGGCGCACCGGTTTCGAGCCGGCGCGCGACTTCGTGGTGCTGGACCACGCGCCCGCACCGGGCGGGGCCTGGCAGTTCCGGTGGCCGTCGCTGACGTACGGCAAGGTGCACGGAATGCACGCGCTGCCGGGCATGGAACTGACGGACGGGGATCCCGACCGGCCGTCCTCCGAAGTCGTGGCCGAGTACTTCGCCGCCTACGAACGCGCCTTCGACCTGCGGGTGCGGCGGCCTGTGGATGTGCGGGCGGTACGGGAGGGCGCGGACGGTCGGCTGCTTGTCGAGACGTCCGACGCATCGGCCGGATCTGACGCATCGGACGGATTCGATGGTGTCTGGTCGACGCGGGCGCTGATCAATGCCACGGGTACCTGGGACCGGCCGTTCTGGCCGCGCTATCCGGGTCAAGAGACGTTCCGTGGGCGGCAGTTGCACACCGCGCAGTATCCGGGGCCCGAGGAGTTCGCCGGGTTGCGGGTGGTCGTGGTGGGCGGGGGCGCGTCCGGTACCCAGCATCTGATGGAGCTCGCCCCGTACGCGTCCGCGACAACGTGGGTGACCCGGCGTCCGCCGGTGTTCCGCGAGGGGCCCTTCAGTGAGGACGTGGGCCGGGCGGCCGTAGCGCTGGTGGAGGAACGGGTGCGGCAGGGACTGCCCCCGAGGAGTGTCGTCTCCGTGACCGGGCTCCCGCTGAACGACGCGATCCGGCAGGCCATCGCGGACGGCGTCCTGGATCGGCAGCCGATGTTCGACCGGATCACGCCCGACGGGGTGGACTGGGACGACGGCCGGCATGTGGACGCCGATGTCATCCTGTGGGCAACCGGGTTCCGGGCGGCCATCGACCATCTGGCCCCGCTGAAGCTACGCGGTCCGGGCGGCGGCATCCGCCTCGACGGCACCCGAGTGGTCGCGGACCCACGCGTCCACCTGGTCGGCTACGGGCCGTCGGCAAGCACGATCGGCGCCAATCGCGCGGGGCGCGCGGCGGTACGGGACATCAGGCGGTTGCTGGCCCGGGAGCCGAGCGCCGCCTGACGTCGTCCTGAGTTTTGAGCGGGTCACCTCGTGGGCGGCGCGCTGCTCTTCTGGGCCGCGTTGAACTCGGCGACGTTGCGCTGGTGTTCCTCGTAGGTGGCCGCGAAGCGGGTGTCGCCGGGCTTGACCGTGACGAAGTAGAGCCAGTCGCCCGGGGGCGGGTTGATCGCGGCGCGCATCGCGTCCTCGCCCGGGTTGTCGATCGGGGTGGGCGGCAGTCCCATGCGCTGGTAGGAGTTGTAGGGGCTGTCGAGGCGGGTGTCGCTGGTGGTGGTCTTCAACGTGGCGCGGTTCAGCGCGTAGTTGATGGTCGAGTCCATCTGCAACGGCATCCCGCGTTCGAGGCGGTTGAAGATGACGCGGGCCACCTTCCCCATGTCCGCCTTGGAGGCCGCCTCGGCCTGCACGATGCTCGCGATGGTGACGGCCTGGTAGACGTTCATCGCGTTGCGCTGGGCGCCGGCGGCGACCGGGGCGCCGTTGAACTTCCGGTTCGCGGTGTTGACCATGAACGACAGCAGCGACGCGGGCGTCGACTTCTTCTCCAGCGGATACGTCGCCGGGAAGAGATACCCCTCGGGGTTGCCCTCAGCGTCGGTCGGCAGCTTCAGGCCGGATTTCGCGATCGACTTCTTGGTGGTGCCGACCGGCAGCGCGAGGACCTTGTCGACGGCTTCGTAGATCTGGCCCGAGCGCCAGCCCTCCGGGATCACCAGTGACGTGGGTCGCGCGTCCCCCTCGCTCTCCAGGCTCAGCAGCGGCACCGCCACGGCGGTGCCGGCCACGACGGCCCCGGTCGCGATGAGGGCGACCCGGCCCCTGCGGGTCAGTCGAATCGTGCTCCGTGGCGGAGTGTTCATCTGCATGCGGGCACGGTAACCCGCATATCGTCACAAACCCGGCATATCTTCAGCTTGTCGGTTCCAGTTGGGCATCCCGGCGTACGAGAGCCGCGTACCGCCCGTCCCGGTCGAGCAGTTCTTCGTGCGTGCCCCGCTCCGCCACGTGCCCGGAGTCGAGGACCACGATCTGGTCGGCGGCGCGGATGGTGGACAGCCGGTGGGCGATGGTGAGCGTGGTGCGGTTGGCCGACAGGGCGTCGATGGCGTCCTGGACGGCCGCTTCGGTGCGGTTGTCCAGCGCGCTGGTCGCCTCGTCCAGGATGAGGACAGGCGGGTCGCGCAGGATCGTGCGGGCGATGGCCAGGCGCTGCTTCTCGCCGCCGGAGAACCGGTGTCCGCGCTCGCCGACAACGGTGTCGTAACCGTCGGGCAGGCCCGCGATGTGTTCGTGGATCTGCGCCGCGCGCGCCGCCGCGTGCAGCTCCTCGTCGGTGGCGTCCGGCTTGGCGAAGCGGAGGTTGTCGGCGACCGAGGCGTGGAAGAGGTACGTCTCCTGGGAGACGACGCCGACGGCACGCGCGAGCGTGTCGAAGTCCAGGTCGCGGACGTCGACCCCGTCGAGGGTGACCCGGCCGCCCGTCACGTCGTAGAGCCGGGGCACGAGATAGCCGAGGGTCGACTTTCCGGCGCCGGTCGGGCCGACGATCGCGAGGCTGTTGCCCGCCGGGACGGTGATGTCGATGCCGTCGAGGATCGGACGGCGCTTGTCGTTGCTGTCGTATCGGAACTCGACGTCCTGGAAGGCGACTTCGCCCTTGATGGTGTCGAGGTGGACCGGGTTCTCGCGCTCGGTGATGTCGATCGGGAGGTCGAGGTACTCGAAGATGCGCGCGAAGAGCGCCAGCGAGGTCTGGATCTGGACGCCGGTCGACAGCAGGCTGACGGCCGGGCGGAACAGGCCCTGCTGGAGCGAGACGAAGGCGACGATGGTGCCGATCGAGGCGTCCGGGCCACCCAGGTGGAGGGTCATACCGGCGGTCCAGTAGATGACGGCGGGCATCGCGGCCATCACGATCGAGATGACGGACATGCGCCAGCGGCCGGCCATGTTCGACCGGACCTCCAGGTCGACCAGGCCCTCGGACTCCTCGGCGAAGGACCGGGTGAGCGAGTCGGAGCGGCCCATGGTGCGGCCCAGCAGGATGCCGCTGACGGACAGCGACTCGGTGACCGTGGCGGCCATCTCGGCCATCTGCCGCTGGCGCTGGGTGGCGATCTTCTTGCGTTCGTTGCCCACCCGGCGGCTGATCCACACGAACACCGGGAGCAGGAGCAGCGAGACGACGGTCAGGCGCCAGTCCAGGGCGATCATCGCGATGATCGTGGCCACCACGCTGGTGAGGTTGGACACCAGGGAGGTGGCCGTGGACGTGACGGTGGCCTGCATGCCGCCGATGTCGTTGGCTATGCGGGACTGGACCTCGCCGGTGCGGGTCCGGGTGAAGAAGGCGAGCGACATGCGCTGGAGCCGGCCGTAGACCGCTGTGCGCAGGTCGTGCATGACGCGCTGGCCGACCGTCGTGGAGATCAGGGTCTGCAGCACGCCGAAGATGCTGGTCAGGACGGCGCTCAGGATCATGCCGAGCGCGAGCAGGCTCAGCAGACCGGTGCGGCCCTGCGGGATGGCGGTGTCGAGCGTCGCCTTCAGCAGGAACGGGGTCGCCACGGTGACCAGGGACGCGGCACCGACCAGGAGGCCGACGACCGCGAGCCGGGCGCGGTAGGGCTTGAAGAGCTTGAGGATGCGGCGCACCTGCCGGGGTTGGTCGGTCGAGGTGCCGGGGGACGGTGTCCAGTTGATGTCGTCGCGGGGCATGGTCTCCTACGGATGGTGAGGCGATCAGGACTGGTCAGGCGCTCAGAGCTCGTGAAGCGATGAGACCTGATGGAGCATAGCTCATTGTTACCTATACTCACAATGTACTTGGTCCTGATATTGTTCCCGTATGACCACCCCCGATTCCGACGGCCTGCTCGCGGAGCAGTTGCTGCGGCTCACCCGCCGGGTGCACCGCATCCAGAAGCGCCATCTGGAGCAGCGCGACCTCGGTATCACCCCCGCCCAGTCCCGGCTGCTGCGCACCCTCGCGCACTTCGACTCCCCGCCGCGCATGGCCGACCTCGCCCAGCGGCTGGAGGTGGTGCCGCGTGCCGTGACGACGCTGGTCGACGGTCTGGAGGCGAGCGGCAAGGTGCGGCGGGTACCCGATCCGTCCAACCGACGGGTGATCCGGATCGAGATCACCGACGACGGCCGCAAGGCGCTGAGCGAGTTGCGCGGGGCGCGGCGGGGGGCGGCGGACGAGATTCTCGCGCCGCTCACGGATGTGGAGCGTGAGGTGTTGCGGGCGTTGCTGGACACGTTGATGGATGGGGCGCCTGGTGCGTATGAGGGCCATGGGGTGAATGAGGGTCATGGCCCGCATGAAGAGCACGGCACGCGTGAAGGGCACGACGGGCATGGCGTGCACGAGGGGCACGGGCGGGCCTGTTGACCGCCGGCAATCGCCACGGAACGCCGCTCACCGCCAACCACCGATAACCGACCCCCGCCAGCCGCCAGCCGCCCGGTGTCACTCCGGCCAGTCGGAGTCCTTGATCTTCTCGACGAAGTCGCCCCGCACGAAGCCGGGCACGAAGTGCGCCAGCACGTCCGCCTTGATGTTGCCGAAGGTGGTCTCGGGGCGGTCCTTGATGCCTTCGGTGAAGGCGGCGAGGATGCCGTTCTTGAAGTCCGGGCGGGGGTGTGCCGCCACGACCGCCGCGCGCTGCTCGTCGGAGACGGCGTCGTAGCCGTTGCCCACGACGTCCAGTGAGACGCCTCGGTTGACCAGGGCGATCTCGGCCGACATGTGCAGCGGGATCTCCTGCGTGGTGTGCAGCGCGATGCTCGCCCAGACCCTGTCGGCCGGTTCACCGGTGATGCCGTGGGCGTGCAGGAACCGGCGGGCCTCGTCGGCGCCGTCGATCTCGAAGCGCTGGTCGGTGCGGCGGAACTTCTCGGTGAGCCCGAGGTCGTGGAACATCGCGGCCACATAGAGCAGTTCGGGGTCGTAGCCGAGCCCCTGCTCCCGTCCGCGCAGGGCTCCCCACAGGAACACCCGCCGGGAGTGGTCGTACAGCAACGGCGACGCGGCCTCGCGCACCAGCTCGGTCGCCTCGCGCGCCAGCACGCTGTCCGGGATCTCCACGCCTGCGATCACTTCACTCATCGTTCTTCCCTCTCCTCGATGTGGTCGATCTCAATGTGGTCGATCTCAATGTGGCGGGCCCGATGTAGCAGGGCTCCATGTGGCCGGGCCCTATGTGGCCGGGCCCTATGTGGCCGGTCTCCATGAGGTCTGCCTCCAGGATCATCGGCGGCGTACGCTGGAGCCATGTCCTCACGGCCACGTAAACCACAGATCCAGACACGGCTCCAGATCCAGACATGACGCACCGGGTCGGATTCCTCGTCTTCGACGGCGTGACCATGCTCGATGTCAGCGGTCCCGCCGAGGTGCTGCACCAGTCGGGCCGGCTCGGTCACCCCTACGAGCTGGTGCTGGTCTCTCCCCACGGTGGCGCGGTCACCGCGGCCAACGGGCTGACGCTGAGCGGCACGGTGACCGCGGCCGACGCCGGGCCGGTCGACACGGTCGTGGTCACCGGAGGCGACCGGCTCGCCCAACAGCCCGCCGAGGAAGCCCTGTTGACCACGGCCCGCATCCTCACCGACCACTCCGCGCGGGTCACATCCGTCTGCACGGGTGCCTTCGTCCTCGCCCAACTCGGCCTGCTCGACGGTCGTTCGGCCACGACCCACTGGCGCCAGGCCGAGACACTGGCCCGCCGTTACCCCCGGGTGCGCGTCGAACCGGACGCCATCCATGTCCGCGACGGCCGCTTCGTCACCTCGGCCGGCATCAGCGCCGGGATCGACCTGGCGCTCGCCCTCGTCGAGGACGACCACGGAGCGGACGTGGCCAGGGACATCGCGCGCGAACTGGTCGTCTTCATGCAACGCCCGGGCGGGCAGTCCCAGTTCTCCACCGCCACCGCGACCCGGCCACCGCGCACCGATCCACTACGGTCCCTGATCGCGTCCGTGCTGGCCGACCCGGCCGGCGACCACAGCCTGCCCGCCATGGCCGCTACGGCTGCGGTCAGCCCCCGGCACCTGACGCGGCTCTTCCGCACCGAACTCGGCACCACACCCGCCCGCTGGGTCGAGCGGGTCCGGCTCGACCGCGCCCAGCATCTCCTCCTCGAAGGCCACAGCGTCACCTCCGCCGCGCACCACAGCGGCCTCGGCACCGACGAGACCCTGCGTCGCGCCTTCGCCCGGCACTTGGACACGACACCGACGCACTATCGCAGCCGGTTCGCCAGTACGCGCCGCCCGTCACCGACGCCGTGAGCCGTGGCCGACCGGCCTCGGTTCAGATCACGCCTTTGCGGAAGGGTGCGTTGGCGTCGTAGTGGCGCCCAGGCCTGTCAGCAACGCGGCCAGGATGCGCGTCAGTTGGGGTTCGACGTCGACCAGCGCGTGCGCCAACTCGGGGCGGGTTTCGTAGAGCGTACGGAGGCGGGTACCGGGGGCGGCCATCTGGAGCAGCGCCCCGGCCATGCTCGTCGCCGTGGCGATCACATCGATGGCCGAGCGCTCGGTGATGGCGAGCATCCGGCACAACTCGGTTGCCACGGCGGCGACTTCGCCGAGCGCGACCGTCTTGAACTCGTACACCGACTCGAGTGAGACATTGCGCTCCAGGTTCAACGGCGCCTGGGCGAGCAGGTCGCAGAAGAACGGCCGCTCGACCAGCGACCGCGCGATGACGGCGGCGACCGCGTCGGAGTCCCCGTCGGCGAGTTCCCCCAACCGCGCGCGGAGCACCGCCGACCAGTCCTCCCAGCCCTCGGCGGTCAGCGCCAGGAAGATCTGCTCCCGGGTCTCGAAGTACCGCAGCATGGCGGACTTGTGCATGCCCACGGCGGCGGCGATGTCCGTGAGTGTGACCTCACGCACGCTGCGTTCGGCACCGAGGGACCGTGCGGCGTCGAGGATCGCTCGCTCTCGCTGCTGCTTGGCCGCCGCACTGCGGGCGCGTTGGGGACCGGGCGTGCTCATGACGCAGAGCATAGCGCAACCCGGTTGCACCAATAACGAAACAGTGTTTTGCTAGAGCCATGACTCAGACATGGTTCATCACCGGTTCGTCCCGCGGCTTCGGCCGCAACCTCACCGTCGCGGCCCTGGAGGCCGGCGACCGGGTCGTCGCCACGGCACGCAAGCCGGAGCAGTTGGACGACCTCGTGGAGGAGTACGGCGACCGCGTCCTGCCGGTCGCACTCGACGTCACCGACCGGACAGCGGCAACGGCGGCTCTACAGGCGGGAGTCGACCGCTTCGGCGGGATCGACGTGGTCGTGAACAACGCCGGATACGCCAACCTCTCCCCCGTCGAGACGACCCCCGAGGACGACTTCCGCCGACAGTTCGACACGAACTTCTGGGGGGTCTACAACGTCTCGATCGCGGCGCTCCCGTTCCTCAAGGCGCAGGGCGCGGGCACGGTCGTACAGTTCTCGTCCGTCGGTGGCCGGGTCGGCGGGAACCCCGGGCTCGGTTCGTACCAGGCGGCGAAGTTCGCGGTCGACGGCTTCACGCGGGTGCTCGCGGCCGAGACCGCGCCGTTCGGCATCAGGTACCTCGTCGTGGAACCGAGCGGGTTCGCGACCGACTGGGCCGGTTCGTCGATGCAGATCCCGGAGGTGCCGTCGGAGTACGACGAGACCGTCGGCGCGCTGATCCGCCTCTTCGACGGTCGCGTGACCGCCGCGGGTGACCCGAAGCGCGCCGGGGAGATCCTGGTCCGGATCGTCAAGCAGCCGAACCTCCCCTCCCACCTCCTCCTGGGAGCCGTTGCCGTCGAGATGGCGCAGAGCTACTCACGCGACCAGATCGCCCAGGCGGCGGCGTGGGCACAGGTGAGCCAGTCGGCCGACTTCGACCAGCCCTACCCGGCCGACCTCGTCGACCACGCATAGGAGAACGGGCCGCGACTCCCCACCGATCCGCTGGATTCCCATGGATTCCGATGGACCAGGAGCCGCGACCCGTCACGACAGCTCTCAACTGGCCTCGGCGGCCGGTTCCTTGACGAGCCGCGCGGGGACCTCCGGATCCGCCTCCACCACATCGTTCTCGACACCATCGTTCTCTACGGCCGTGATCTCGCCGTCGAGGACCTTCTTCGCCCGATCGATGTCGAGTGCGCCCTCCCAGCGGGAGACCGCGAAGACGGCGACGCAGTTGCCGAGGAGGTTGGTGACGACGCGCATCGAGTCCATGATGCGGTCCACGCCGAGGAGCAGGGCAACCGCGCCGGCCGGGATCGCGCCCAGCGAGGACGCGGTCGCGGACAGGGCGAGGAAGGCCGAGCCAGGGATGCCGGCCATGCCCTTGCTGGTGAGCATGAGCACCAGGACGACGGTGATCTGCTCACCGAGGCTGAGGTCGACGCCGACGGCCTGGGCGATGAACAGTGTGCCGATGGAGAGGTAGAGCGAGGCGCCGTCGAGGTTGAAGGAGTAGCCGGTGGGCAGCACCAGGCCCACCGCGTCGTCCCGGGCGCCGGCCTTGCGCAGCTTCTGCATCACGCGCGGCATGACGGACTCGGTGGAGGCGGTGCCGAGCGCGAGGAGCATCTCCTCGCGGATGTAGCGGAGGAACTTCCAGAGGCTGAGCCCGGTGACCAGCCGTAGCGCGACGGCGAGCAGCGTGAGGAAGAGCGCGGCGGCGACGTAACAGAGGATGATCAACTTGGCGTAGGTCTTCATCACGCCGAGCCCGTACTGGCCGACGAGGACGGCCATCGCGCCGAACACGGCGAGCGGGGCGAGTCGCATCACGAAGCCGACGATCGCGAAGATGATCTCCTGCGCCTGCTCGATCGCGGGCAGGACCTGCGGCACCTTGGTGTGGCCGAGGTGGAGCAGTGCGGCGCCCACCAGGCAGGCCAGGATGAGGACTTGGAGCAGGGAGTTCTCGGCGAAGGCGCCGATGAAGCTGGTCGGGAGCGCGTTGACGATGAACTCGGTCGTCGAGGGCAGCGAGCCGCCGCCCGTCTTCGCGTCCACCGCCGAGGTGTTGAGGGTGGCCGGGTCGACATGCATCCCGGAGCCGGGCTGGACAACGTTGGCGAGGACGAGACCGATGATCAGCGCGGCGGTGCTCGCGACCTCGAACCAGATCAGCGCCTTGAGGCCGATCCGGCCGAAGGCCTTGAGGTCACCGGCCTTGGCGATGCCGACGACGACCACGCAGAACACGAGCGGCGAGATGATCGTCTTGATGAGCCGGGTGAATCCGTCGCCGAGGGGCTGAAGGTCGGTGGCCACGTCCGGCCACAGCTTTCCGACGAGGATTCCGAGGACGAGCGCGCAGGCGACCTGCGCGAAGAGAGAGGTACGCAATATGCGTGCGACGCGTCGCGGCAGAGGCGGGACGGACGGCGGCACGGGCACTCCTTGAGGGGGACGGTCGTTCACGGAAGTCGAGTGGGGTGACTTCTGCGATACGGAAAGCGGCTTCCAAGTGGATACCTTGGAGCCGTTGTTGATCCCCCGGAAAACCTCCGTGTGACAGCCGTGTAAAACACGCGCCCGAGTGACGCGTCGCACGCAGAACACCTCAGCAGCCGTTTCGGTCCTCGGTGAGCACCCCCTGCGCGGTCCTCAACGAACGGTCGTAGCAACCCTTCGAGCCGTACAGCCGGTAGCGCTCACTCGACGTCCCGACCGCGTGCCGCTGGTCGCGCGGCACATTCAGCGTGTACGTCGCGTCCCCGCTGTAGGTGTCGTCGAGCCGCGACCACCCGGTCCGCCGCCCGTCCCGCGTGTCGACGACCGCCGCCCGGTCGCCCAGCGTGAGAACGGTACGCAGCCGGTCGTCCGTCCCGATCGTCGTCGCACCGTTCATCGTGTACGTCCGGTGCGTGGCCGTCGTCCGGGCCGGTCCACGCCCGTCTACGGTCACGGACTCGTCGTCCGTCCAGGTCGCGTCGAGCCCGTCCGTGTTCTCGCCGTCGGTCCAACGGTGGACGGAGGTGTTCGCGAGCGTCCGGTCGACAGTGGTCCGCACCCGGCCGTGCGAGGTGTCGACGTACCCGGCGACGGTCAGCCGATGGCCCGCGTCGGTGTCCACGCGTTCCTCCGAACCGGGCGTGTACGTCGAGGAGTTGGCGAGCTCGCCCGCCCGGTCGAGGATGAGCTTCCCGGTGACCTGGGCGCGCTGCGCGTCCTGCCAGACGAGCACGTTCACCGGCGCGCTCCAGCCGCTCTGCCCCTCGGGCACGCCCACGACAGAGACGTCGACATGGTGCGGGCGACCGTCGTTGAGCAGCCCGGCGAAGGGGGTGAGGTCGTATTCGATCGGCTTCACGTCGAAGGCGCGGGGGCCCGGAATGACGTACCAGAGAAAGGGGTCGGACCAGCCGCCGGTCCACACGTTCGGGAACGGGGCGGCGATTCCCGCGAGTTGGCCGTCGACCTTGATCTGCACCTCGCGGTAGGGGCCCTTGTCGGCCTGGCAGGAGTACGGCGCCGAGTCGGGCACCGCGAGGTACCAGAACTCCTCGCAGCCGCCGCCGGATCCGGTGGCGTACACCTCGGCGACGATGCGTTCGCTGTTGCGCGGGGTGGTGAGGGTGGAGTCGGCGGCGAGGGTGAGGACGCGGTCGGGGGTCTGCGCCGTCGCGGGTCTGCCCTCGTAGAACGTCAGCGTGGCCTTGACGCCGATGACACCGGTGTACGTGTCGTCGACGACGTTGCCGATGAGCATCTCGACGTCCTGCGTGCCGCGGAAGGTGGGGCTGTAGCGCGTGACGTCCTTCTCGACGGACCAGGCGATGCCGTCGGGCGAGGGCTCCGGCGTCGAGGTACGGAGGATCTCGACGCCGCCGACGTGCAGATAGCCGAGCCGGTCGTACTGACGTCCCTTGACCGTGCCGTCGAGGCGCAGGACGACCTTGCTCCAGTGGTCGCCGCAGGCCGTGGGTGGTGTGTAGGTGCCCCGGTACGGGGTGAAGTCGCGGAACTCGGTGTCGGCGAGGGTGACTTGGCAGGACTTCGTCCTGGGCTTGGCGATGGGCGGGGCGGCGGTGAGGGGGTCGTGCCAGTCGGTGCCGAACTCGGCGGGGACGTCGGCGACTTGGGCCTTCGTGTCGATCGCTTGGGCGGGGCCTGCCCCCAGGAGGGTGCTCGCCAGGAGGGCTGCTCCGGCGAGCATGGACATGACTATCCGGCTTCTCATGGGCGGTGTCCTACCCCTTGAGGTGCGCCCTGTCCCCCATCAGCACGACGGGATGCCGGTCCGGGTCGAGCGTGCGCAGCAGATGTTCCATCGCCTCTTTGGACAGGCTGACGCACGCCGACGTACCGCTGCCGTGGTCCAGGTGCAGCCAGATCCCGCCACCCTTGTCCTCGCCCTCGGGCTGCTCCCCGTCGTCGGGCGGGGTGCCCGGGACGCGGTTGTAGTCGATGGCGATGACGTAGTCGAAGTCGTGCCAGTGCGACTCGTCCCAGTCGCGGGGCGCCTCGTACGACTCGTCCTGGGAGTAAGGGAGTTCGGTGCCGGGGTCGTCGAGGACACCGCCCGCGGCGGTCAGCGTGAACACGCCGACGGGGCTGCGCTTGTCGTCGAGGTGGTGGCCGGTGGTCCAGCCCCGTTTGCCGTTGTGGGCGGGCCAACTGGCGTCCCGGTGCCAGGTGGAACCGTGCTTGGTGAACAGCACGGCGGTGGAGTTCGGGGAGTCCTCGCCGTCGCCGTAGACCGCGAGAACCTGGCCCGTGTCGGCGGGGAGGGCGCGCTGGAGCCGGTCGCCGACGTCCGGGATGCGGGTCGGGTCCGGGACGGTGGTGGTGGCCGGTCTCGGGTGGGACGCCGGTGCGCCGGGTCCTCCCTCCCGGCCGCCGGGGTGTCCGGTGTGCGCGCTTCCGCACGCGGACAGGGTCGTCATCGTCAGAAGGGAACCGAGAGCCGCCATCGCGACCGTCGCACGTCGTGTGCCGCCACTCTGCATTCGGCCATGGTCACATCGCATTCAGCGGCATTGTGTGAGGTCACGGACATCTCGCCCCTGATGGGTGAACGCCGGTTCTGACCCCCGGCCGGTAAAACCCCTTGCTTCCGACCACGCTGCGACGCGAACCTTTCACGGTTTGTTGCCGCGTTCCGCGGTTCCCTCCTTCCCCCGCCCCCTTCCCGCCTGACAAGAGCCACTGGGACGTCATGCAGATTCAAGACCTTCCGTATCCCGACCCGGGTGTGCCGGACGCGCGCTCGGGGCCTCGATTCCTGTGGTGGCTCGGCCGGAATCAGCTCGGTGGACAGTTCAAGTCCCTGGCCTGGGGGCTGCTGCACTTCGTGTCCGTCTCCGCGCTGCCGTTCTGTGTGGGGTTCGCCGTGCAGGCCGTGGTCGACCGCTCCGGGAGCCGGCTGGCCCTGACCGGCGGGCTGATGCTGGTGTGCGGGGCGGGCATCGCCGTGGGCGACACCTTCCTGCACCGGACCGCCGTCACCAACTGGATCACGGCCGCCGCCCGCGTCCAGCAACTGCTGGCCCGCCAGGCGTCCCACCTCGGCTCGGCGCTGACCCGGCGGGTCGCCGCCGGTGAGGTCGTGGCCGTGTCCACGGGGGACGTCGAGAAGATCGGCTGGTTCGTGGAGGCGCTGTCGCGCTTCCTGGCCGCCGCGCTGACGATCGTCATCGTGTGCGTCGGCCTGTTCGTGTACCAGCCCGCGCTCGGTGTCGTCGTCGCCGTGGGTGTGCCCGTGCTAGCGATCTCCGTGCTGCCGCTGCTGCCCCGCGCCACCCGGCGCGCCGACGTGCAGCGCGAGAAGGCGGGCCGCGCCACCGAGCTCGCCTCCGACACCGTCGCCGGACTGCGGGTGCTGCGCGGCATCGGCGGCGAGGAACTGTTCCTCGACCGCTACCGCCGGGCCTCGCAGGAGGTCCGTCACGCCGCCGTGCGCAGTGCCCGGATGTGGGCGGTCATCTCCGCGATCCAGGTGCTGATGCCGGGTCTGCTGCCGATCGTGATCGTCTGGCACGGTGTGCAACTCGCCCGCCAGGGCCGGGTCACGGTCGGCGAACTGGTCACCGTCTACAGCGCGGTGATGATCATGTCCTACCCGCTGCGGCACTTCGAGGAGATCGCCATGGCGTACTCCTTCTCCCGGCCCTCGGCCAAGCGCGCCGCGCACGTGCTGTCCCTGGAGCGGGTCACCGACACCGGGGGAACGCGGGCGGCCGAGGTTCCCGCCGGAGATCTGTACGACCCGGACACCGGTCTGCTGGCTCCCTCCGGCCGGCTCACCGCCGTGGTCTGCGGGGACCCGGACGCGGCCGGACGGCTGGCGGAACGCCTCGGCGGACATCCCGCCGAGGCCGGCACCTCCGTGCTCCTGGACGGCGTACCGCTCGACGAACTGCCCCTCGACTCGGCGCGCACCGCCGTCCTCGTCCAGGACAAGGACCCGGTGCTGCTGTCCGGTTCGCTGCGCGAGCTGCTCGACGTGCCCGCCTCGGGTGCGGTCGGCGCGGCGGAGGCCCTGGCCGCCGCGCAGTGCGGGGACGTGCTGCTGGCGCTCACCCAGGGTTCGCTCGACACCGAGGACCCGATGGACGCCCGCATCACCGAACGCGGACGCTCCCTCTCCGGCGGCCAGCGCCAACGGCTCGCCCTGGCGCGGTCGTTGATCACAGACCCGGAGGTCCTGGTCCTGGACGAGCCGACCTCCGCCGTCGACTCCCACACCGAGGCCCGGATCGCCGACGGCGTACGGGAGTTGAGGGCGGGCCGGACCACGGTGGTGTTCACCTCCTCGCCGCTGCTCCTGGACCACGCGGACCGGGTCGTGCTGGTGGACGAGGGTGCGGTGGTGGCGGTCGGCGTCCACCGCGACCTGCTTCGGAGCGAGCCCCGGTACCGGGCCGTGGTGACGCGCGAGACCGAGGAGGAGTCCGCGTCGCGGGGCGGCCCGCCGACGGACGACGAGGCCTCCCTGCGGGGTGCCTCGGACGACGAAGCCTCCTTGCGGGATGCCTTGTCCGGCGACGATGCCCTGGACGACGAAGCCGCGCTGCGGAGCGCACTGGAAGAAATCGAGGAGAGCGCATGATCGGCGTGGCGCCCCCGGCCTACGACCCGGCGGCCCCGACCACGGCGAACACGCTGCCGGTCGGCGCCCCCGCGACCGTACGGGCCTACGTGTCCGAACTGTTCCACCGGCATCGCCGTGCCTTCCTCCTTCTCGTCGGCGTGAACACGGTCGCCGTGGTCGCCTCGATGGTGGGCCCCTATCTGCTCGGTGATCTCGTCGAGCGGGTGTCGGACGGAGCGCGGGAACTTCATCTGGGCCTGACCATCGGGGTGTTCACGGTCGCGCTCGTCGTCCAGGCCGTGTTCATCCATCAGGTGCGGTTGCGCGGCGCGATGCTCGGCGAGCGGATGCTGGCCGACCTGCGCGAGGACTTCCTCGTCCGGTCGGTCGGGCTGCCCCCGGGCGTCCTGGAACGGGCGGGCACCGGCGACCTCCTGTCCCGCATCACCACCGACATCGACCGGCTGGCCAACGCGATGCGGGAAGCCGTGCCGCAACTGGCGATCGGTGTGGTGTGGGCGCTGTTGCTGCTCGGCGGTCTGGTCGTCACCGTGCCGTCGCTGGCGCCCGCCGTGCTGATCGCGGTGCCGGTGCTGGTGATCGGCTGCCGCTGGTACTTCAAGCGCGCACCGGCCGGCTACCGCTCCGAGGCCGCCGGGTACGCCGCCGTGGCCGCGGCCCTCGCAGAGACCGTGGACGCCGGCCGCACCGTCGAGGCACACCGCCTCGGCGACCGGCGGATCGCCCTCTCGGAGCGCCGCGTCAAGGAGTGGACCGCCTGGGAGAACTACACGCTCTGGCTGCGGTCGGTGCTCTTCCCGGTCATCAACGTCACTCATGTCACGGTGCTCTGTTCGGTCCTGATGCTCGGCGGGGTGTTCGTCCTGAACGGCTGGATCGGGGTGGGCGAGCTGACGACGGGCGCCCTGCTCGCGCAGATGCTCGTCGACCCGGTGAACCTGATCCTGCGGTGGTACGACGAGCTCCAGGTCGCCCAGGTCTCGCTGGCCCGGCTGGTCGGCGTCCGGGACATCGAGCCCGACGCCGGCGACGCCGGACTGTCCCCCGAGGGCCGGGACGTGCACGCGGACCGGGTGCACTTCGGCTACCGCGAGGGCGTCGACGTGCTCCGCAAGGTGTCCCTGGAGGTCGCGCCCGGCACCCGGCTGGCCCTGGTCGGCCCGTCGGGCGCGGGCAAGTCCACCCTGGGCAGGCTCCTCGCCGGGATCTACGCACCCCGGGACGGCCGGATCACCCTCGGCGGCGCCGAACTCTCCCGGATGACCGCGGAACACGTCCGCTCCCACGTGGCCCTCGTCAACCAGGAGCACCACGTCTTCGTGGGCTCCCTGCGCGACAACCTCCTGCTCGCCCGGACCGACGCGGCGGACGCCGAGCTGTGGGCGGCGCTGGGCGCGGTCGACGCGGACGCGTGGGCGCGGGCCCTCGACGACGGCCTGGACACCGAGGTCGGCTCGGGCGGGCTGGCGCTCACCCCGGCCCAGGCCCAGCAGATCGCGCTGGCCCGGCTGGTGCTGGCCGACCCGCACACGCTGGTCCTGGACGAGGCGACCTCGCTGCTCGACCCGCGCGCGGCCCGTCATCTGGAACGCTCCCTGGCCCGTGTCCTCGACGGCCGCACGGTCGTCGCGATCGCCCACCGCCTGCACACCGCCCACGACGCGGACGTCATCGCCGTCGTCGAGAACGGCCGCATCAGCGAACTGGGCAGCCATGACGAGTTGGTGGCGGCGGAGGGGGCGTACGCGGCGCTTTGGCGGTCCTGGCACGGGTAGCTCCGCTGGTGGAGCGGTGGCTGATCTGCGGGCGGGTTGAGTGGGCTGGGCGGGGTGGGGTGATTGGTCCGCGGGTCGGTGGGGGGTACTGGTCGGGGAAGGACGTGGCCTGCCTGCGGGGCGGTGGGGGCTGGGCGGAGAGGGACGTCGCTGGGCGGGGAGGGACGTGACTTGGCTGCGGGCCGGTGGGGGCTGGGCGGGGAGGGTCGTCGCTTGGCTGCGGGTCGGTGGGGGCTGGGCGCGCCGTTCCCCGCGCCCCTTTTGGGGCGCTTGACTGTGCCGGAACCGGACGTGTGCCGTTGCGCGCGGGGGAAAAGGGGTGGAAGGCTGGGGAGTGGCACCGGTTCGGGAAGTGCCCGGGGACCATGTGGTCCGTGCCGGGCGTCGCCTGTGCCCCGCACAGCGGCGACCCGCCGCCGAGCGCGGTGAGAACGGGCCGGTCCCCACCACCTGGAGGTAGCCGTGAACAGCGTCGACGGATGGGGAGACGACGTCTACCAGCCCGACGGATCCGAGGTGCAGGACGACGCGGGTCTGCTCGACGCGGAGGACACCCTGGTGGCCGACGGCGTCGAGGACCCCCTCGACCGCGGCTGGTCCCCGCCGGACCGCCCCTGGGCGGTGGAACGCGACGACGTGACGGCCGCGGAGCGTCAGCACGGAGAGACGCTCGACCAGCGCCTCGCCGAGGAGATCCCGGACCTCGCGGTGCCCGACGGAGACGGCCTCGGCGACTCCGAGGACACCGACGGCGAACTCCTGGACATCGAGGTCGGCGACACCCGCTCGGGCCGGCTCGTGGCACCCGACGAGGGGGCGCACGAGGACGAGGAGAGCGCCCTGATCGCCACGGACGTGGGCATCGACGGCGCCGCCGCCTCCGCCGAGGAGGCCGCGATGCACATCGTCGACGAGGACGAGGACTCCCTCTACGGCTGATCTCGCCGGCCCGCCGCCGTCAACCGCACCAGCGCCGCAGGAGGAGCAGCCATGCAGCAGGACAAGCAGCCCGACTACCACCCCGTGGTCTTCCGGGACCGCGCCGCCGGATTCGCCTTCCTGACCCGGTCCACCGCGACCAGCGACCGGACCATCGAGTGGGACGACGGCGAGACCTACCCGGTCGTGGACGTGGAGATCTCCTCGGAGAGCCATCCCTTCTACACCGGCAAGGCCCGGACGGTGGACTCGGAGGGCCGCATCGCTCAGTTCGAGCGGCGCTACGGCGGCGGGGCGGGCGAGGGTTCCGGCGGGGCGTGAGCCACTGACCGCGCCGACGCCGGAACCGGTGCCGGGCCTCAGATCACGTTGAGCGCCGCCGCGCAGCCCACTCCCCCGAGCAGTATGAACACCGGCATCAGCACCTTGAGCTCGATCCAGCTGCCCGCGCGGAACCGCATCACCTTCGGCGGCCCGATCGGGTACCAGCGCCTGCGGCCCAAGGGGATCGGCCACAGGATCGGGCAGCCGGAGACGGTCAGCGCGTCCCCGATGTCGTGCACCAGCGCGCCCAGCACGACCGGCAGGCCCAGCCACAGGTACTGGTGCTGGTCCGTGAACAGCCAGTCCGAACCGTTGCCCGGCTTGTCCAGCACTCCGGCGAGGATCCACGCGCTGGTCGCCGCCAGCAGCCACACCAGGATGTCGCTGCTGGAGCCGCGGGCCGCCCGCCACAGCAGTCCCTCGATGGCCAGCACCATGTGCACGAAGAGGATCGCCAGCACTCCCCAGCGACCGCCCAGGATCGCCACGCCCGCACTTCCCGCGCCGATCAGGACCGCCCACAGCCAGGTGTGGGTGAGGGTGCGGTGCCCGCCGTTGCGGCGCGGGTCGCCCTGCTTCCTGGTCCCCTTGTAGACGGCGTACGACAGCTTGTCGACGACCTCGCACACGGTCCGGGAGACGGGGCCGAAGGCCCGGGAGATGGTGGCCGCCTTGTGGTCGAGGTCCGGGGCGAGCGCCGCGCCGGCGCAGATCAGTGCGCCGACCAGGATCACCGGCCAGGGCATCGGATGCCCGGCCGCGGCGGTCGCCGCTCCGACGCCGAGCCATGCCGCCGCTCCCGACAGTGAGTGTGCTGGTCCCATCATGGCCGTTCCCCGCCCCATTCCTCTTACGCCGCCGGTCAGTTGCTCGGGCGCCCTGACACTGTGTCGGCGACACAGCGTAGCGGCAGCGATCTTCGTCCCCGCAGCCGATTCCCCCATCGGCCACGGCGCCAGGCAAGATGGGGTCGTGACCCTCATCGACCAGTTGCCGCCGACCGCAGATCCCGACGCCCTCTACGAAGCCTTCGAGTCGTGGGCCCGGGAGCGCGGTCTCACGCTCTACCCCCATCAGGAGGAGGCGCTGATCGAGGTGGTCTCCGGTGCGAACGTGATCGTGTCGACGCCCACCGGCTCCGGCAAGAGCATGATCGCCGCCGGTGCGCACTTCGCCGCGCTGGCCCGGGACGAGGTCACCTTCTACACCGCCCCGATCAAGGCGCTGGTCTCGGAGAAGTTCTTCGAGCTGTGCAAGATGTTCGGCACCGAGAACGTCGGCATGCTGACCGGAGACGCGTCCGTCAACTCGGACGCGCCCATCATCTGCTGCACCGCGGAGGTCCTCGCGTCGATCGCGCTGCGCGACGGCAAGCACGCGGACGTCGGCCAGGTCGTCATGGACGAGTTCCACTTCTACGCGGAGGCGGACCGCGGCTGGGCCTGGCAGATCCCGATCCTGGAGCTGCCGCAGGCGCAGTTCATCCTGATGTCGGCCACGCTCGGCGACGTCGCGATGTTCGAGACGGACCTCACCCGCCGCACCGGGCGCCCCACTTCGGTGGTCCGCTCGGCGATCCGACCGGTGCCGCTGTCCTACGAGTACAAACTGACTCCGCTCACCGAGACGCTGACCGAGCTGCTGGAGACCAGGCAGGCGCCGGTCTACATCGTGCACTTCACCCAGGCCCAGGCGGTGGAGCGGGCGCAGGCGCTGATGAGCATCAACATGTCCTCGCGCGAGGAGAAGGACCAGATCGCCGAGCTGATCGGCAACTTCCGCTTCACCACCAAGTTCGGCCGCAATCTCTCCCGTTACGTACGGCACGGCATCGGTGTGCACCACGCCGGCATGCTGCCCAAGTACCGGCGTCTGGTGGAGAAGCTCGCGCAGGCGGGCCTGTTGAAGGTCATCTGCGGTACGGACACGTTGGGGGTGGGCGTCAACGTGCCCATCCGCACAGTGCTGTTCACGGCCCTGGCCAAGTACGACGGCATTCGGGTGCGTACGTTGCGCGCCCGTGAGTTCCACCAGATCGCGGGCCGCGCCGGACGTGCGGGGTTCGACACGGCGGGTCTGGTGGTCGCCCAGGCTCCCGAGCACGTCGTCGAGAACGAGAAGGCGCTCGCCAAGGCGGGCGACGACCCGAAGAAGCGCCGGAAAGTCGTCCGCAAGAAGGCTCCCGAGGGCTTCGTCGGGTGGTCGGAAGGCACCTTCGAGAAACTCATCACCTCCGACCCGGAGCCGCTGACGTCCCGCTTCCGCGTCACGCACACGATGCTGCTGTCGGTGATCGCCCGGCCCGGCAACGCCTTCGACGCGATGCGGCATCTCCTTGAGGACAACCACGAGCCGCGCAAGCAGCAGTTGCGGCACATCCGGCGTGCGATCGCCATCTACCGCTCGCTCCTGGACGGCGGCATCGTCGAGAAGCTCGACACCCCGGACGCCGAGGGCCGCATCGTGCGCCTCACGGTCGACCTGCAGCAGGACTTCGCCCTCAACCAGCCGCTGTCGACCTTCGCGCTCGCCGCGTTCGAGTTGCTGGACCCCGAATCGCCGTCCTACGCGCTGGACATGGTGTCCGTCGTCGAGTCCACGCTGGACGACCCGCGGCAGATCCTGGCCGCCCAGCAGAACAAGGCGCGTGGCGAGGCCGTGGCCGCGATGAAGGCGGACGGCGTCGAGTACGAGGACCGCATGGAGCGCCTCCAGGACGTCAGCTACCCCAAGCCGATGGAGGAGTTGCTCTTCCACGCGTACAACACGTACCGCAAGAGCCACCCGTGGGTCGGCGATCACCCGCTGTCCCCGAAGTCCGTGATCCGGGACATGTACGAACGGGCCATGTCCTTCACGGAGTTGACCTCGTACTACGAGCTGGCCCGCACCGAGGGCATCGTGCTGCGCTACCTCGCCGGTGCCTTCAAGGCCCTCGACCACACCGTTCCGGACGACCTCAAGTCCGAGGACCTGGAGGATCTGATCGCCTGGCTCGGCGAGATGGTGCGCCAGGTCGACTCCAGCCTGCTCGACGAGTGGGAGCAACTGGCCAACCCGGCGGAGATGACCGCCGAGGAGGCCCAGGAGAAGGCCGACCAGGTCAAGCCGGTCACAGCGAACGCCCGCGCCTTCCGGGTCCTGGTGCGCAACGCGATGTTCCGCCGCGTGGAGCTCGCCGCCCTCGACCATGTCGGGGAGTTGGGCGAGATGGACGCCGAGGCCGGCTGGGACGCGGATGCCTGGGGCGAGGCGATGGACAAGTACTGGGACGAGTACGAGGACCTCGGCACCGGCCCCGACGCCCGCGGGCCCAAGCTCCTGCTCATCGAGGAGGAGCCGCAGCACGGCCTGTGGCGCGTTCGACAGATTTTCGCCGACCCGAACGGCGATCATGACTGGGGCATCAGCGCGGAGATCGATCTCGCGGCCTCCGACACGGAGGGCCGTGCGGTCGTCCGTGTCACCGACGTCGGACAGCTGTGAGCACAGGAGAATCCCACCCATGACCAACCCGGCAGAGCGGCTCGTCGACCTGCTCGACCTGGAGCAGATCGAGGTCAACATCTTCCGTGGCCGCAGCCCGCACGAGTCCCTGCAGCGGGTCTTCGGCGGCCAGGTCGCGGGCCAGGCGCTGGTCGCCGCGGGGCGCACCACGGAGGGCGACCGGCCCGTGCACTCGTTGCACGCGTACTTCCTGCGCCCGGGCCGGCCGGGCGTGCCGATCGTGTACCAGGTCGAGCGGGTACGGGACGGGCGGTCGTTCACCACCCGTCGGGTCACCGCCGTGCAGCAGGGCCGCACGATCTTCAATCTCACCGCCTCCTTCCACAAGCCTGAGCAAGGTCCTTTCGAGCACCAACTGCCGGCCCGCGAGGTCCCGGACCCGGAGTCCCTGCCGACGGTGTCGGAGGAGGTCCGGGCCCATCTGGGCGTGCTGCCCGAGCAGTTGGAGCGGATGGCACGCCGTCAGCCCTTCGACATCCGGTACGCGGACGGGCTGCGCTGGAGCGCCGAGGAGATCAAGGACGCCGAGCCGCGCAGCGCCGTGTGGATGCGCGCGGTCGGGCCGCTCGGCGACGATCCGCTGGTGCACACCTGCGCGCTGACGTACGCCAGCGACATGACGCTCCTTGACGCCGTCCGTATCCCCGTCGAACCGCTGTGGGGACCACGGAGCTTCGACATGGCGTCCCTGGACCACGCCATGTGGTTCCACCGGCCGTTCCGCGCGGACGAGTGGTTCCTGTACGACCAGGAGTCCCCGATCGCGACGGGCGGCCTCGGCCTGGCCCGCGGGCGCATCTACGACAGGGAGGGACGCCTAATCGTCTCGGTCGTCCAGGAAGGGCTTTTCAGGGCCCTGTAGCCGGTCGATGCGCGCTGCGGTTCACACCTTTCTGCGACGCAGCCAGCCCAACATGCCGCGTGATCGCTCGGGCTCCGGAGCCGGCTCGGGCGGGTGCCCGCCCGGGGACGGCAGTGGTCCGGCCGATTCGGCGGACGGGAGCGGTCCTGCCTGTTCGGCGGAGGAGGATGGTCCGGCCGTTTCGACGGACGAGGGCGGTCCGGCCGTCTCGACGGTCAGCCATGGTGCGGCCGCCTCGACCGTCTGCCGTGGTGCGGGGCGGTGGCTGCGCGCCTCGTCCAGCACCTGGGTCAGATCCGCCCGCAACCAGCTGATCTCGTCCGGGTCCTCCGCCGTCATGATCCGCTCCGCGAGGTGGGCGGCGGGTGAGCCGGGAGCCCCGTGGGCGGGCGGGTCGGGCCGGAACCGGTTCAAGTGGGCGCGCTCGTAAGGGTCCTGGACGACTTCCGCGACCTGGACGAAGTCGAGCAGCGCGGCCAGGGCGCCTGCGCGCTCCCACGGGTCGTCGGCCTGGCGGAGCAGGAATCCCAGATGCCGTCCGCGCCAGTTGCGGGGCCGTAGATCCAGGCCGGCCCGCAGTTGGTCCCTCAGCCGCTCGGGCGTGCGGCCGTTGAGCAGCGCGGTGTGGTTCTTGTCGGCCGCGAACTGCCGTAGTTCTTCGGCGAGATAGAGCCAGACCACGGCCCGATAGCGGTTCAGATAGAACTTCACCGGTACCACCAGTCCCAGCCGGGCGAGGCGGGTGAACCTGGCGGCGGTGACCTCCATGAGGGCCGCGCCGTCCGTGGTGCCCACGGTCCTGACGCTTTCCAGAAGTGTTTCGGGGAACCCGTCCACCGCGCGCAGCCGGTCGATCTCGGCGCGAGCGACGCGTCGGCCGCCACCTCCTCCTTCGTCGGGCACGGTGCGGATGCGCCCGAGATGTACGGCGAGGTCGAACTCGCCTCGCTTGAGGCCGAGTTCTCGTGCCGCGCGACTGGGCGCGCACGAGAGGTCCGACGGTTTGGTGATGGTGTTTCCTGCCATGGTCGATCTCCCCCGCGGAGTCCATTGCTCACGCTGTGTGCGCTCGCGATGAACAAACCGTAACCGGTTCGGCAGATCTCGTGCCAGGCCTGTGGATAACTCGGCGGAAGTCGACGAACGCGCAGGTCAGAGGTCTGTTACGGGGGTTCGTTCGGGCTGTCGGGCGTCCACGCCGAGATGCTCGCCGACGCGGTTGACGAGGAGTGTCATCTCGTAGGCGATCTGGCCGATGTCCGCGTCCGCGCCGCTGAGGACGCACAGACAACTGCCGCTGCCCGCCGCGGTGACGAACAGGACGGCGTCGTCGAACTCGATCATCGTCTGGCGCACCCCGCCCGCGCCGAAGTGGCGTCCCGAGCCCTTGGCCAGGCTGTGCAGTCCGGACGACACGGCGGCGAGGTGTTCGGCGTCCTCACGACGCAGTCCGGTGCTCGCACCCGTCACCAGTCCGTCGTTGGACAGGACCAGCGCGTGGCGTACGTGCTCGACACGCTCGGTCAGATCGTCCAGCAGCCAGCCCAGTCCCTGGTTCTGCGCCATGTTCCGGCCTCCCCGTGTCGCCTCTCCCCCTGGCCGGAGGATCTCCCGTCAGCCTTCCCCACCGCCGACGCCCCAGCAAGGAGGATGGGGGCATGGCACAGAAGATGACCGACGAGGAATGGCGGGCGTTCGTCTCGCACGGCACGCGCACCGGGAAGCTGTCGACCGTCCGCGCCGATGGGAGCCCCCATGTCGCTCCGATCTGGTTCCTGCTGGACGGAGACGATGTGGTGTTCAACACCGCGAAGGAAACGGTAAAAGGGCGCAATCTGGCCCGTGATGGGAGAGTCGCCCTCTGCGTGGACGACGATCGACCGCCGTTCGACTTCGTGGTGCTGCAAGGGCGCGCCGAGTTGTCGGAGGAACCGGGCGAACTCCGGTACTGGGCCACCCGGATCGCGGCCCGGTACATGGGCGAGGAGCGCGCCGAGGAGTTCGGCGCCCGCAACGGGGTTCCGGGTGAACTCCTTGTCCGCGTCACGGTCGGGAAGGTCCTGGCCCAGAAGGGCATTTCGGAGTGAGAGCTCCGGGTCAGCCCACCGAGTCGAGCATCCGGGCGGTGTGCATCCGCCCGGCGTACTCGACGAGCCGGATCAGCACCTCCTTCCCCGAGTCGCGGTCACGGGCGTCGCAGAGGACCACGGGCGTTCCCTGATCGAGGTCCAGCGCGCGGGAGACGTCACGGGCGCCGTAACTGCGGGCGCCCGTGAAGCAGTTGACGGCCACGACGAACGGGATGTGCCGGTGCTCGAAGTAGTCGACGGCCGGGAAACAGTCCTCGAGCCGCCGGGTGTCCGCGAGAACGACGGCCCCCAGGGCACCCTGTGACAGTTCGTCCCACAGGAACCAGAAACGGTCCTGGCCCGGGGTGCCGAACAGATAGAGGGAGAGGCCGGACCTGATGGTGATGCGGCCGAAGTCCATGGCGACGGTCGTCGTGACCTTCTGGTCCACGCCGTCGGTGTCGTCCACCAACTGGCCGGCCTCGCTGAGCAGTTCCTCGGTGCGCAGCGGCCTGATCTCGCTGACCGCGCCCACCATGGTGGTCTTGCCCACGCCGAACCCGCCGGCGACCAGGATCTTCAACGCCAGGGCGGTCGTCTCGCCGTCCTCGGCGTCGGAGTGCTCGGAGTGCTCGGAGTGCTCGGAGACCATCGATCACTTCTCTCGGGAGTGCCGGCAACGCTCGACGTCCGTAGGTGTGCATCGTGGCAAGTGCGGGCTCCTCCTGGGCGATTGGACCGCTATTTGACCGATGCGACCGTCTTGTGTCCGTTCGGCGAGCGAAAGGGTGCACAAGTAGGCGTCGTACGCGTTCGAGTGGTTCTGAAGTTTCGTCACAGTGCCCGTAGTCCTTCGATCACCTCGCGCAGGATCCGTTCGTCGGGCAGCTGAGCGGGTGGCACCGGGCGGCTGACGGTGACGCAGCCGAGTTCCAGCAGGTCGCCCAGGAGCACCCGGACCACTCCCAGAGGGAGGTCCGCTCCGGCGGCGAGTTCGGCGACGGACTGCGTCTCCGTGCGGCACAGGTCGACGAGTGCCCGGTGTTCCGGTCCGAGCCCGGTGTCGTCGTCGAAGTCGGGCGCACCCGTGTCCAGCGTGACGAGCGCGATCAGGTCGAAACGCACTCCCGTAGGGCCGGGTTTGGTACGTCCGCCCGTCATCGCGTAGGGGCGGACGAGAGGCCCGGCTTCCTGGTCGTACCACTGGCTGCCCGGTTCGTGCTGGGCGCCGATCATGTCCTCGGTCATCGGAGCGGACCGCCCTCTCGCCTCATCCGGCTGCGGGCGGCCGCGCACCGACGCGCGGCGGCGTGTAGAGATGCTCGCCGACGCGCTTGACCAGTCGTGCCATCTCGTACGCCACCAGGCCTATGTCGGCGGTGACGGCGGTGAGGACGGCGAGGCAGGAGCCGTCGCCGGCGGCGGCCACGAACAGGAATCCGTCGTCCATCTCCACCATGGTCTGCCGCACTCCGCCGGCCCCGAAGTGCCGCCCCGCACCCTTGGCCAGGCTGTGGAATCCGGAGGCGACGGCGGCGAGGTGTTCGGCGTCCTCGCGCTTGAGATCGGTCGACGCCCCGACGGCGAGGCCGTCGTTGGACAGCACCACGGCATGGCGTACTTCGCTCACGCGCAGCACCAAGTCGTCCAGCAGCCAGTCGAGTTCGCCGGACCGCCCGGCGGCCCCCATGCTCGGGTCCTGGATCACGTGAGGTCTCCTTCGCTGCTGTCACTGCCCGTTGCGGGGCCTGGGGTGGCGCCACGGCCCGGTTGCCTGCCGCCACCGCGCGTCCAGCCTTCGCGGTAGGCCGACATCCGGTCCCGTACGACCTCCGGGGTGCGGCGCTCGTCGCGTGCGGCGGACGGCGCCTGTTCCCGTTCCGCGGTGGGCTGTTCGCGGAGTTGGGGGGCGAGGTTCGCCTGGCGTACGCGGCGCGGGAGGTCGTCGCTGTCCTCGGTCCCTTCGGTGTCCTCGGGGGGACGGTGCAGTCGCAAGGTGGTCACTCCGGGGGGCGGGGTGTCGTTCGCCGGCTCGGCAGCGACCCGTGCGGAGGCCGACAGGGCGGGCCGGTCGACCGGGGCCGGGACAAATTCCTGGTGCTGGGCCGCGGTGGGCACGCGCGCGTACTCGCGTTCCACGGCCCGCTCCCCGTCCTCGACCGCCGCACGGGGGGAACGCTCCGCCGCGCCGCCGTGCAGCAGCGCCGTCGGCAGCAGGACGACCGCCGTCGTACCGCCGTAAGGCGAGGTCCGCAGGTGCACCTTGATGCCATGGCGGGCGGCGAGCCTGCTGACCACGAAGAGGCCGAGCCGGTCGCTGTCGAAGAGGTCGAGGGCCTCGGACTGCTCGATGCGGCGGTTGGCGTCGCCCAGGGACTCCTTGCCCATGCCCAGGCCCCGGTCCTCGACCTCGACGGCGTAGCCGTTGCCCACGGGTTCACCGGTGACACGCACGCGTGTGTGCGGCGGCGAGAACTGGGCGGCGTTCTCCACAATCTCGGCGAGCAGGTGCGTGAGGTCGGCGACGGCCGCGCCGACGACGGCCGCCTCGGGGAGTTGGCGTACCTCCACGCGCGCGTAGTCCTCGACCTCGGAGACGGCGGCGCGGACGACGTTGGTCAGGGAGACCGGCATGCGCCAGGCCCGGCCGGGTGCCGCTCCGGAGAGGATGATCAGGCTCTCGGCGTGCCGTCGCATGCGGGTGGTGAGGTGGTCGAGGCGGAAGAGGTCGCTCAGTTCGTTCGGGTCCTCGGAGCGGCGTTCCATGCTGTCCAGAAGGCTGAGTTGACGGTGCACCAGGACCTGACTGCGGCGGGCGAGGTTGACGAAGACCCCCGAGATGCCGCTGGCGAGTTCGGCGCGTTCGACGGCGGCCCGCAGGGCGGCGCGGTGCACGGTGCCCAGGGCCTCCGTGACCTGTCCGATCTCGTCCTCCGAGGGCGACCCGGACGGGGCCTCCGTCCTGACGTCGATCTCCTCTCCGGCGCGCAGTCTCCGCATGGCCTCGGGGAGTTTGTGACGGGCGATCCCCAGGGCGTCGTTGCGCAGACTCACGAGTTCGACGACGAGACCGCGTCCGATGCGTACCGAGATGACGAGCGACGCGATGACGGCGGCGAGACCGAGGAGGACCGCGGCACCGGCGGAGGTGAGCAGCCCCCGGGTGAACGGATCGGCGCGGTCGGCGACCCCGTTTCCCGCGTCCGACTCGATGGAGCGCATGCCGTCCCGCACGCGTGCGTGGGCGCTGTTCCAGGTGGTGTCCGGAGCCGCTGCGATCGCCCGGGTTGCGGAGTTGGTGGCGAGCACCTTGTCCTCGATGGTGCCGACCTCGGTGTAGGCGCTGGTGTCGGCGAGGTGCTGCCATGCGGTGCGTTGGGAGCCGCGCAGATCCGCGACGGCGGAGTCGGTCAGCGTGCGGCGGGTGTTGACGGCGCCGGTGAACAGCCTCAGCCGCTCCCTGTCGAGCCTGCCGTCGAGACGGGCGCCGGCCAGCATCACGTCCTCCTGGGACAGCGATTCGCCGGCCCGGGAGAATTCGAGGAGCACGCGCGCGTCGGACCCGAGTTCGGCGTCCTGGATTCCGGTGAGGGCCCCGCCCACGGCGAAGGCCGTCGCGATGGTCTTCGTGTACTGCCCGTACGTCTCGCCCCATCCCGCGCGGTGGCCGAGCACGTCGGTCCGCAGTGAGCGCAGTTGCTCGGCTCCGGTGACGAAGGCCTCCAGACGTCGGGCGACTCCGGCCGGGAGTTCCTCGCCGTCGGCGACGGTGTTGTCGTCGCCGAGCCGCAACCGGGCGACCGCCTGGTCCGTGTCCGCCGCCAACTTCCTCAAGTAGCCGCTCTGTTCGGAGTCGGGGTCGGTCGCGTAGCGCACGGCGGCCGACCGCTCGGCCTGCAACGCCGCCACGGCCGCCGCAACGGGGCTGCGCACCTCGGAGTCCACACGCTGCAACTGCCGTAGCCGGGAGACGTCCTGAGCGGTGCTGACGGTGGCGTACGCCCACAGGGCGAGCAGGGAGACGACCGGCACCATCAGGAGGCAGACGATCTTGGCCCGTACGGTGCGGGGGCGCATCCGCCATCGTCCCGCGCGCGGGGGTATGTCCTCCGACGGGGCATCCAGGGGATCGTCGAAGAGTTCGTCGGCGGGTGGTCCGGCGTGCGCGCGACGACCGCGCACGGGCGGCGTCTCGGCGCCGGCTCTCGGGGTCCTACGGGGGGTACGCATGGCCTCCTCGCTCGGGAGTGGATCGGGGCGTGCGGCGCGGGACGCGGTCGGTCCGGGCCGGCTGCTAGCGGGCGACGCTCTCGACCGGCCGCTGGGCCGAGGCGGTGGCCTCGCGTTCTCCCGTGGTGGGCGACAGTGCGACGAAGGCCGAGGTCAGGAACAGGTAGGACCCGAGGCCGACGGCGAGGGGGAAGATGAACTGCATCGCCGTCGCCCCGGGCAGGACCGCGCCGGAGGGGGTGACGTGCACGCGCACCGCGAACATGCCGGTGTAGTGCATGCTGCTGACGGCCGCTCCCATGACGAGGGAGGCTGCGGTCACCGCTACGGGCGACTTGATGTTGAGGGCCGCCCACAGGGCCGCTGTCGCCGCGACGACGGCGATGAGCACGGAGAGCCCGACGAGCATCGGGTCGTAGCTCACACCACCGTGCAATCGCATCGCCGCCATGCCCAGGTAGTGCATGCTCGCGACGCCCAGTCCTGTGGTGAGGCCGCCGAGGAAGAGCGCGCGACTCCGGTCGCGGCCGTAGCCGACCGCGAAGACTCCCGCGCAGACGACGACCATGGCGACCAGGAGGCTGAGGATGGTCAGTGGTACGTCGTAGCGGATGTCGGTGCCGCTGACGCCGAAGCCGAGCATGGCCACGAAGTGCATGGTCCAGATGCCGGTGCCGAGCGCGGAGGCCGCGGTGATGAGCCAGTTGCGGCGCGACCGGCCGGTGGCGCCGAGCGCGCGGACGGTGCAGCGCAGCCCGAGTGCGGCGCCCATGCAGGCCATCACGTACGACAGCACGGGGGTCAGCCAGCCGAAGGTGGCGTGGTCCAGGTGTCCCATGACCAGGGGACGCTAGTAGGGGCACAGGTGCACAAAGGGGGCGCATTTCGAAAGGTGTCGCAATATGACGCAGAGGGGTACGTGAACGACCGCATCACGCTCGAACGTGTGCGCCGAAGTGCCATCCCTGTCGATGCGGGATCATGCGGAACATGAGCGACGACCACACGCATGTCCAGGAGTTCTTCGGTGCGCGCGCCGCCGACTGGGACAGCCGCTTCCCTGACGACGGGCCCGCCTACGCCGCCGCGGTCGCCGAACTCGGGCTGCGGGACGGAGACCGGGTCCTCGACGCGGGCTGCGGGACGGGACGCGCGCTGCCGCCGCTCCGTGCGGCCGTGGGGCGGTCCGGAGTGGTGGTCGGGGCCGATCTGACCCCTGCCATGCTGGAGGCCGCCGTACGGGCCGGACGCGACCGTGCCGGGCGTCTGCTGATCGCCGACGTCGCCGCGCTGCCGCTGCGGTCGGAGTCGCTCGACGCCGTGTTCGCCGCGGGGTTGATCGCGCACCTGCCCCAACCGGAGGAGAATCTGCGGGAGTTGGCCCGGGTGGTGCGCCCGGGCGGCACACTGGCCCTGTTCCATCCGATCGGTCGGGCCGCGCTCGCGGCACGTCAGGGGCGCCAGATCACGCCGGACGATCTGCGCGCGGAGTCCAACCTCCGTCCGCTGCTGGCGAGTTCGGGCTGGCTCATGACGTCGTACGCCGACGAGGACGCCCGCTTCCTGGCACTGGCCGTGCGCGAAGGCTGAGCCGGCCTCTCCCCGAATCCCCGGAGCACGTTGGACTCACCCGACGACCGGCGCATTTCGATGCGGGGCGCTCGACGCGCTTCACCGCACCGTTCCCCTACTGCCGCCGTGACTCCAACTCTACTTTGGGTACCAGTAGATGGACGGTCGGCGACTGAAACCACGTAGGGGGAAGGTGGTCAGCATGTTCGGCAGGCCCCGCAAGAGCTTCGCCAGATTTCTCACCTCCACGCGCGCGGAGGCGCGCGGCGGTCCGCAACGGCGCGGGCACAATCTCTTCGAGGCCGCGGCCGTCTATGTCTCGGCCCGCGCGGAGGACGACCAGGACCGGATCGACGAAGCCGCGGGCTGGGTGTCTCCGGAGGCGCTGTCCTTCGGGGTCAGCGAGCTGGCGTGCCGGGCCGTCGTCGCGCTAGCCAGGGAGCGTGACGAGTCGCCGCGAACGGTGGCCCGGGCGCTTCTCGGGCTGCCCGCGGCCTGACAGTTCGGGCCACCGGTGGTCATTTCGCCCCGTCCAGACGGAAAACTGCAGCTCCGGGTGTACTTGGGAGTCGTGACAAGGGGCTTCCGCGCACACTAGGGTGCGCGCGGTTGGACGAATGATGGGGAGGCTGGGATGGCCGACACGGATGAAGAGGCCGTCGCCGCCGAGGACGACGCGCTCTATGTGCTCACGGCGATACTGCTGACGCCGGCGAAGTTCCCGAGCGTGCTGGGCGACGACTACCCGGAGGCATGTGCGGCGCTCGGTATGGCGCCGCTCGCCGACGGGTACGGCCTGGTGCTCGGCCAGGACGGCGACGGGGCGCGGTGGACGGTCGTCATCGACGACGTGTCACTGGTCGCAGTCGCCATCGCGTCCTGGGACTGCGGCATGGAGTACGACCTGTCGCCGAGTGAGCGCACGGTGGTCGCCGCCCTGCCGGGCTGGCCGCTCGCGGTCGCCGTCGCGGCGCCCAACGTGCCCGCACCGCACGATCCGGACCCCGACCTCGTGGACCGGCCGCCGCTGGCTCCACCGGACACCACCACCTGGGGTCCGGCGCAGCGACGGCTGGGCGCCGACGAGATCGCGCTGCAGTGGGCCCTGTGGCGGGAGCAGATCGACGACGCGGCCTTCTCGACTCAGGTGGCTCAGGAGACTCCGCAAAGTCAGGAGGCTCAGGACGCGGCGGGCGACGCGTCGACGGCGGCGGACAAGGCCGCTTCTGACACCACCCTCGATGATGTCGCCCCCGACGCCGCGTCCGAGGTGGACGGGACGAAGTCGGACGGCAACGCATCGGACAGCACCCCGGCCGAGAGCACCGGCGAAGGCACTCAGGCGAGCCACAGCGGGGTCCGTCGGGTGCTGACGGAGGTCCGCGCCTACGTCGACACCCCGCCACCTCTCGGCCGCGTCAGATCGTCCTTCGCACCGGGCGACGCACGCACGCTGCGCGCCGACGGCCCCGGCTGGTCGTTGGTGGCCCGGACCGACGACATAGCGTTCGTCCTGCTCGACGACGAGCCCGGCGAGGTCCTGCCGGTGGGCCGGGGCCCCGAACTCCCCGGCCTCCTGGAAGCACTCGACAAGCTGGCCGTACGGCCGAGTTGAGCCCTCGGGTGCGGATCCGTGCGTCCAGGGCCGGGGTGACAGCGTCCGAGCCCGCCGCGAGCCGGACGCCACGGACGGCGTGACCGCGTCCTGCCCTGGGGCGCATACCTCCGCCGGTACCCGTCCGGGGAGCACGGCGAACTCGCCCCCGCGGTCCGTGGATGATGCTCGGCCGAGCACGGCCCGCGGGACTGCAACTGCGGTCCCGCGGACGGTGCAGTGCCGTGATCTGCCCCTGCGCGCCGGGCGGGAGCGCAGTCGGGCAGCGGTGCGTCAGCGACCGATCTCCTTGCTTGCCACGCGGCGCAGTCGACGCCGCTGCGAGGGGTCCAGCGTCAGATATGCGGCCGTCGGCACTCCCACGACGATCAGGAATACGGCCCACCAGGGCAGCCAGAGCCACAGGAACAGCCCGACCGCCACACCTCCTATGGCGATCTTCGCGCTCTTCGACATATGTCGCCTCCTCCGCGGCCGCAGCCGCTCTCTGATCTGAAAACGGGTCCGCGCTCCCCACGGTTCCGGATCGCGACCCTGAGACATCCCTGAGGCGCTTCCCCTACTGGTACCCGGGCTCTCGGCTGCTCCGTCACTCCGTCCACTCCATGCGCAGCGGCTCCCCCACCTCGTGGAGATGGCGCAGGGCCTGCCGGTAGGAGTCGACGAGCCCGGTCTCCACGTAGGGGATACCCACATCCTGACAGTGGGCGCGCACCAGGGGTTGTGCGAGGCGCAGACCGGGGCGCGGCATGCTCGGGAAGAGGTGGTGTTCGATCTGGTAGTTGAGACCGCCGAGGAACCAGTCGGTCAGGACACCGTGACGGATGTTCCGTGAGGTGAGCACCTGGCGGCGGAGATGGCCCCACCGTTCGCCGTTCGGGTCCGGCATCTCCATGCCCTTGTGGTTGGGCGCGAAGGCCAGCCCGAGGTGCAGACCGAACAGGGCCTGGTGCAGCGCGGCGAAGGCGAGTGCCTTCCCCGGGGACATCGAGATGAGCAGCAGAGTCGCGTAGGCCACGACATGGCCCACCAGTAGAGCGCCCTCGACCGTCCGCTCGCGACGGGGCTGGCGCCGCAGATCCTGGAAACCGTGGACCTTGAGGGCGACGCCTTCGAGCAGGGTGAGCGGGAAGAACAGCCATGCCTGGTTGCGGGTGAGCCAGCGCCGGAAACCCGAGCGGTCCCTGGCCTGCTCGCCGGTGAAGACGAGGATGTCGGCGACGACGTCCGGGTCCTTGTCGATGTGGTTGGGGTTCGCGTGGTGGCGGTTGTGCTTGTCGTTCCACCAGGAGTAGCTCATCCCCAGCAGCAGGTTGCCGTGGATCAGGCCGATGAGGCGGTTGGCGGTCTTGTCGCCGGCTATCTGGGAGTGGCCCGCGTCATGCCCTATGAAGGCTGTACGGGCACCGAACACGGCGAGCAGCGGGGCCAGGAGCAGGGTCAGCCAGGAGTCGCCGATCAGAACGATGCCCGTGACGATGGCGCCCAGTGCGAGCGCGTTGGCGGCGATGCAGCGTGCGTACCAGGCGTAGCGCCGCTCCAGTAGACCTCGGTTCTTGACCGTGCGCAGGAGGGGCGCGAACTCGCTTCCTGGGGGCGCCAGGGCGACATTCCCCGGATCAGGTGCGCCGACGACTGCGGTGGTCTGGGACATGTCCGGTCTCCGGCTCTCTCAGGCATTGGGCTGACCTGAGCAAACGTACGAATCGGTGACCGTTCGCGACCATGACGGGACCCCCCGTGTCCGTACGGGGGTAAGCCGGGTCCTCCCAGGGGGGTTGACGACACCCTCGCCGACCCGTAGCTCCAGCTGCCGAGTCTGCGGGTACGTACCCGGAAAAGGGCGATGGCAAGGAGTCGTCCACTCCTTGCCACACCCAAGGTATAGCGCGGCGGGGGGCTTGCGGCAAGGCCCGGGTCGTCCCGCAAAATGACCGACCGAGGCCGGGACCTGCGGAAACGAATGATTCGCAAAGCGCAGGTCCATGGATCGGCGGGCCGGAAACCAATCTCGTTGGATGGGCGTTCTGATGATTGACGTGATCGTGGTCGGCGGCGGACCGACCGGCTTGATGCTGGCCTGCGAGTTGCGGCTGCACGGTGTGCACGTGGTCGTGCTGGAGAGGTTGACCGAGCCGACCGGGGAGTCCCGGGGGCAGGGTCTGCACGCGCGCAGTGTCGAGATCATGGACCAGCGCGGCCTGCTCGACCGGTTCCTCGCGGTCAGTGAGAAGTTCCAGGTGGGCGGTCTCTTCGGGGGCATCGTCAAGCCGTGGCCGGACCGTTCGGACACGGCCCACCCGTACGGCGTCGCCACCCCGCAGCCGGTCACCGAGCGGCTGCTCAAGGAGCGCGCCGTCGAACTCGGTACCGAGATCCGGCTCGGCTGCGAGGTGGTCGGGTTGAGTCAGACCGAGGACAGCGTGACCGCCGAGTTGGCGGACGGATCGGAGCTGCGTTCGCGCTACGTCGTCGGATGCGACGGCGGTCGCAGCACGGTGCGCAAGGTGCTCGGCGTCGCTTTCCCCGGCGAGCCCGCGACGGTCGAGACACTGTTGGGCGAAATGGAGGCGACCGAGGATCCGGCCACGATCGCCGGCGTCGTCGAGGAAGTCCGCAGGACCCAACTGCGGTTCGGCGTCAGCCCTGGCGAGAACGGCGTGTACCGCGTCGTCGTACCCGCCGACGGAGTTGCCGAGGACCGTGCCACAACGCCGACCCTCGACGATTTCAAGCAGCAGCTACGGGCCGTCGCGGGCACCGACTTCGGCGTGCACTCGCCGCGCTGGCTGTCCCGCTTCGGCGACGCCACCCGGCAGGCCGAGCGCTACCGGGTCGACCGGGTCCTGCTGGCCGGCGACGCGGCACACGTCCATCCGCCGACCGGCGGGCAGGGGCTCAACCTCGGTGTACAGGACGCGTTCAACCTCGGCTGGAAGCTGGCCGCGACGGTCAACGGCTGGGCTCCGGAAGGGTTGTTGGACAGCTACCACACCGAACGACACCCGGTGGGCGCCCGCGTCATCGCCAACACGCGTGCGCAGATCACGCTTCTGGGGACCGATCCGGGGGCGACCGCACTACGGGAACTGTTCTCGACGCTCATGGGCTTCGAGGAGGTGAACCGGTACGTGACCGAGATGATCACCGCGGTCGCGATCCGCTACGACTTCGGCGAGGGGCATGAACTGCTCGGCCGACGGCTGCGGGACGTGAAGCTGAAACAGGGGCGCCTCTACGAGTTGACGCACGCCGGCCGAGGCCTGCTCCTCGACCGGACCGGTCGGCTCTCGGTGGCGGGGTGGGCGGATCGCGTCGACTACGTAGTCGACGTCGGCGTGGAACTGGACGCACCGGCGGTGCTGCTTCGGCCTGACGGTCACGTGGCGTGGGTGGGTGACGACCAGGAGGATCTGTTCGCCCGGTTGCCCAGGTGGTTCGGCGCGGCCCAACAGGTGCACTCCACCGGTCAGTACGCCGGGAACGCCCAGCCTCACGGGTAGAACGGCTCCCGGTCCGCGCGGAACGCCGCCGTCGCGCGGGACAGGGCTCCGGCTCGCAGTTCCTGGACAAGGCCGGCGGCGGCGAGGGACGCGAGCGTGGTGCCGCCGAGGAAGGCCGCTCCGAGTTCGGCCGCGGTCAACCGCAGGTCGGCCGTTGCCCGGGTCCGTGCGCAGACAGCCGTGCCGTGGTCGGCCGCCCACCGGTAACGGCCCGTGTTCCAGGGGCAGAAGGCGTCCTCGACGTCCAGGACGAGGTCCAGTGTGCCCGCGTAACGCCGTGCCGCCAGCGCTCGGTCGACGTCGATCAGGCGCACCCAGAGGCGATCGACGGGCGCCGGGCGTACGGCGCGCGGATCGGTCAGCAGGTACGGCAGCGGCTCGTCCACCGCTCCCTCGTACTCGATCCAGGAGACCAGGTCGAAACCGGCGAGGAAGCGCCACAGGGCCGCGTAAGCCTGCCGGGAGGCGGTGGCCAACTCGACGACCCGCAGCGCGTTCCCGTCGCCGCCAGAGGCGTCCTGCTTGATCCGGTAGAGGGCGTAGCCCGTCGTCCGGCCGTCCGCGTCCCGGTGCAGCGCGAAACGCAACGCGCTCGCTCCTCCGCGCTCCTCCGGACGGTCGGTCAAGCGGCCGTCCCAGGAGGTGGCGTCGCGAGCTGGCCAACCGACCGTGTCGATCCGGACGCGGTCGTAGAGCTCCTCGATCTGCGGGCGGGCCCGATCGCGTCCCAGGAGGCGGACGGTTCCGTCACCGAAGTCGGTTCCGGGGCGGAACCGCAGGGCGCGCTTGTCACAGCGGAGGCGGGCTCCCTGGGTGGCCGGGCCGTAGCCGAAGCGGCCGTAGATGGCGGCTTCGGAGGGGCGTAGGACCGCGATCGGCTCGGCGCCGGACGTGTGCAGGTCGGTGAGCTGTCTGCGCATCATCGACGTGAGGATGCCGCGTCGGCGGTGGGTCGGGGCGACGCCGACCCAGGTGACTCCTGCGACCGGGAGCAGCGCACCCGGGACGGTCGGCACGCGCGCGCGTGCCGCGGTTCCGCCGGCCGGTGCGGGGCCGTCGAACGCGGCGATGGTGCGGGGCAGTTCGGTGGCGGTTCGCTCGTGGGCCAGTTGCTCGTCGGACAGATCGCTTCCGTAGGTGTCGGTGACCATGCGGGCCCAGGTCCCGAACTCGTCCTCGGCGACTGGGCGGAGGGGGTAGGGATCATCCACCGGTCCTGTGTAACCGACGGCGCTACGGGACGCGATCGAATTACGGCTGGTCCGTCCCGGGTCCCGAGCCCGCCCGACAAGTGGCAGCCACCCCGGATTCACCTCGACGTCGAGCACCGTTCCTCCTGAGCGCCAACTCTGGCCGCTGTCAGCCAACTTGTCCTCAGGAGGCCCGATGTCCCCGCACGACCTCGTCAGGCGCCGTGTCCGTCATTCCGTCGCGGTCGGTGCTCCGCTCGCCGTCGTGGTCGCCCTCGTGGCGGCCGGTACGGCCGTCGGAGCCCCCGCGAAGGCCGAGGCCGCCCATGTCACGCGGACGGCGACGCTGGGCGACATTCCGCTCGGCGCGTTCAGCAACGCGCTGCTGCCCGGGACCGTGGACAACGACCGGGGAGTGGACCTCGGCGGCCTCGGCAGCGACATCTACCCGGCCGGCCGCAAGGGCGAGTACTGGACGGTCACCGACCGCGGGCCCAACGGCCAGATCAAGGTCGGCGGGACGAAGCGCCGTACGTTCCCGGTGCCCGGATTCGACCCGGCGATCGTGAAGATCCGTGTCTCCGGAAGCACCGTGAAGGTCCTGGACGCCCTCCCGATCACCACGTCCTCCGGGAAGGCCGTCACCGGGCTGTCGAACCAGCAGGGACGCGACGAGGCGCCGTACTCCTACAACGCGCAGACGGCGTTGTCGTACAACCCGAACGGGCTGGACACGGAGGGCATCGTCCGGGCCGGGGACGGATCCTTCTGGCTCGTCGACGAGTACGGGCCCTCCCTGGTGCATGTCTCCGCGCGCGGGAAGGTGCTCACGCGGTATGTGCCCAAGGGGCTGCACCTGACCGGTGCCGACTATCCGGTGGTGGAGGCGCTGCCGGCCATCCTGTTGCACCGGAAGATCAACCGCGGCTTCGAGGGGCTCGCCCAACTGCCCGGCGGTGACCTGGTGGTGGCCCTGCAGAGCCCGCTGTCGCTGCCGGACGGGGATGCCGGGGACGCGTCCCTCAACACCCGCCTGCTGCGCTTCTCGCCGAAGAAGAAGGCGGTCACGGCGGAGTACTCATACCGCTTCGACCCGGTGAACGTGGTCGACACGAGCGAGGACGACACGTCCGAACTCAAGATCTCCTCAGTGGTCGCCGTGGGCGACGACCACCTCCTGGTCGAGGAACGCACCGACAAGGCAGCCCGGCTCCAACTCGTCAAACTGGAGCGCAAGTCGAACATCCTGGGTGGTCGCTACGACGACGACACGACGTCCCCGTCATTGGAGCAGCTCGACGACCCGGCGGCCGCGGGTGTCCCGGTGCTGGCCAAGAAGCTGGTCGTCGACCTGGGGACCGTCTCCGGGGTACCCCAGAAGATCGAGGGCATCGCGCGCGTGGATCACGACACGCTCGCCCTGATCAACGACAACGACTTCGGGATGACGGACGGCGCGGGCGCGTTCGACGCCCAGGGGCGCCTGGTCGACAGCGGTATCAAGACGACCCTGGTGTACCTGAGGCTGCCGCACGGCATCTGATCGTCCGTCAGCCCCTGAGGCAGTCAGCCGAACAGGGACGGGAGGAGGGAATCCAGGTCGCTGGGAAGCTCGCTCGGCAGTTCCGAGGGGAGCTTCGACGGAAGCGCGGTCGGGAGCTTCGTCGGCAGGCTGGTGGGGAGCTTCGTCGGGATGGTGAGGGACGGGCCGCCGCTCGTGCTCGAACTGCTCCCGCCGGGCGACTTCTTGTCGGGTGAGTCGTGTCCCCCGGAGGCCATCAGCACGAAGGCGACGACGGCTCCGGCGGTCGCGATCACGGCGAGCAGGATGAACAACGGTCGGGGGCGCCTGCGGGGAGGCGGTCCATAGTCTCCGTGGTCCCCTCCCGGTCCGTGTCCGTAGTTTCCGGGAGGTGGTGGTCCGAAGCCGCCTCCCGGAGGCGGGGCAGCGTCCGGTGGCCCGGGCGGTCGAGGCGGTACGGGCGGCATGGCCATACCGTCAAGAGTCGCGTCGCGGCGGTCATGTCGCGACCCCCGCGCGGTGGTTGATACGGGCTCATGCCATGGATCGCATGATTCCGGAGCATTCCACGCAGGGGTCGGTCATGAACGGGAACTCACGAACACCTACGGGCTCGCGAGTGACGCACGCACGTGTGCCTGAGTGCCGCACGCGTGCGTGCGGTCAGCCGCGGGCCCCCAGGAGGTGGTCCAGAGCTAGCTGGTCGAGCTGCTCGAAGGCCATCCCACGCTTGGCGGCCGCCTCCACGTCGAAGTCCTCGAACGCCGAGCGGTCCGCGAGCAGCGCCTTGAGGCCGTCCGCCGCGGTCTGCTGCGCCAGCTCGTCCAGGCGCGAGGCGCGCAGCGCCTCCTGGACCACCGGGTCGGCGCGGAACGCGGCCGAACGCTCCTTGAGGATCAGGTAGTTGCGCATGCAGCCGGCCGCCGACGCCCACACGCCGTCGAGGTCCTCGGTACGCGGCGGCTTGAAGTCGAAGTGCTTCGGGCCGGCGTAACCGGCGCTCTCCAGGAGGTCGACCAGCCAGAAGGCGGCACGCAGGTCGCCGTTGCCGAAGCGCAGGTCCTGGTCGTACTTGATGCCGGACTGGCCGTTGAGGTCGATGTGGAAGAGCTTGCCCGCCCACAGGGCCTGGGCGATGCCGTGCGGGAAGTTCAGTCCGGCCATCTGCTCGTGGCCGACCTCGGGGTTGACGCCGTAGAGCTCCGGGCGCTCCAGGCGCTCGATGAACGCCAGGGCGTGGCCGACGGTGGGGAGCAGGATGTCGCCGCGGGGCTCGTTCGGCTTGGGCTCGATCGCGAACTTGATGCTGTAGCCCTGGTCGGTGACGTACTCGCCGAGGAGGTCGAAGGCCTCCTTCATGCGGTCGAGAGCGACGCGTACGTCCTTGGCCGCGCCGGACTCGGCGCCCTCGCGGCCGCCCCAGGCGACGTAGGTCTCGGCGCCCAGCTCGACCGCCAGGTCGATGTTGCGGATCGTCTTGCGCAGCGCGTAGCGGCGCACGTCGCGGTCGTTGGCGGTGAACGCGCCGTCCTTGAAGACCGGGTGCGTGAAGAGGTTGGTGGTCGCCATCGGCACCCTCATGCCGGTCGCGTCGAGGGCCTCGCGGAAGCGCTTGATGTGCGCCTCGCGCTCGGTGTCCGAAGACCCGAAGGGGATCAGGTCGTCGTCGTGGAAGGTCACACCGTGGGCGCCGAGCTCGGACAGGCGCTGCACCGTCTCGACCGGGTCGAGGGCACGGCGGGTGGCGTCGCCGAACGGGTCCCTTCCCTGCCAGCCGACGGTCCACAGGCCGAAGGTGAACCTGTCCTCGGGGGTGGGCTGGTAGTTCATGACGCGGCTCCTTGTTGCTTCGCTCCGACTATTTCGTCATGGCGGTTTACAAATTAGTATGCCGGAGCGTCTCTGGGAAGGGACAATGTGTCTCCGGGCGGAGACGCATGCCGCACACAAGGGAGAAACCCGATGTCAGCAGCCGAGGGTCCGCTCGTCGTCGGCGTGGACACGTCCACCCAGTCCACCAAGGCACTGGTCGTCGACGTCTCCACCGGACGGATCGTCGCGAGTGGCCAGGCGCCGCACACCGTCTCCTCGGGGGCGGGCCGGGAGAGCGATCCCCGCCAGTGGTGGGACGCCCTGTCCGAGGCCCTGCGCCAGTGCGGGGACGCCGCGCACGAGGCCGCGGCCGTGTCGATCGGCGGCCAGCAGCACGGCCTGGTCACCCTGGACGCCCAGGGTGAGCCGGTCCGTCCGGCGCTGCTGTGGAACGACGTGCGTTCGGCACCGCAGGCCACCCGTCTGATCGAGGAACTGGGCGGCCCGAAGGTCTGGGCGGAGCGCACCGGCAGCGTGCCCGGCGCCTCCTTCACTGTCACGAAGTGGGCCTGGCTCGCCGAGCACGAGCCGGAGGCGGTGCGCGCCACGGCGGCCGTGCGCCTCCCCCACGACTACCTCACCGAGCGTCTCACCGGACAGGGCACCACCGACCGGGGCGACGTCTCCGGCACCGGCTGGTGGGCCTCGGGGACCGAGTCGTACGACCAGGAGATCCTCCGGCTTGTCGGTCTCGACCCGGCGCTGCTGCCCCGGGTGGTGCGGCCGGGTGAGGTGGCGGGGACGGTGCGCGACGGTCACGACCTGCCGTTCTCCAAGGGCACCCTGGTCGCCCCCGGCACCGGCGACAACGCGGCCGCCGCGCTGGGGCTCGGGCTGCGCCCCGGCGTTCCCGTGCTCAGCCTCGGCACGTCGGGCACGGTGTACGCGGTGTCGAAGCACCGCCCCGCCGACCCGTCCGGCACGGTCGCGGGCTTCGCCGACGCGCACGGCGACTGGCTGCCCCTGGCCTGCACCCTGAACTGCACCCTCGCCGTGGACCGGGTCGCGGCCCTGCTGGGCCTGGACCGGGAGGCGGTGGAGCCCGGCACCTCGGTCACTCTGCTGCCCTACCTGGACGGCGAGCGCACCCCGAACCTCCCCAACGCCTCGGGCCTGCTGCACGGCCTGCGCCACGACACCACCGGCGGCCAGCTCCTCCAGGCCGCCTACGACGGCGCCGTGCACGCGCTGCTGGGCGCGCTCGACCTCGTCCTCGACGAGGACGCGGACCGCACCACTCCGCTGCTGCTGATCGGCGGGGGCGCCCGCGGCACGGCCTGGCAGGAGACCGTACGGCGGCTGTCGGGGCGTCCGGTCCAGGTGCCCGAGGCGAAGGAACTGGTCGCGCTGGGCGCCGCCGCGCAGGCCGCGGGGCTGCTGACCGGCGAGGACCCGGCCGCAGTGGCCCGGCGTTGGAACACTGCCGCCGGGCCGGTGCTGGACGCCGTGGAGCGCGACGAGGCGACGCTGGCCAGGATCTCCGGGGTACTCTCCGACGCGGCTCCGCTGCTCGAACGGGGACCGGAGGGCCGTTGACGCACACCGGGGAGGGGGTGTCGGGGGACGGACATCCGCCGACGCCCACAGATCAAGGGCCGACGGAGGGCGAGAACCCGCTGCCACACGCTGATCGCGGACCGGCCGGAGGCACACGACACCGGCCGCCGCACACCGACCGAGGACTGACGGAGGCATGACCGCACCGCTGCACGAGGCGCACCCCGCCGGGTCCGCGCGTGCCCTGCCCGACACCCAGCAGGGCATGCGCCGGCGCAATCTCGCGCGCGTGATGCACACCGTGAGTGCCGAGGGGCCACTCTCGCGCGCGGCCGTGGCCTCACGCATCGGGCTGACCCGTGCGGCGGTGTCGACGCTGGTGGACGAGCTGATCCGGTCGGGTCTCCTGGTGGAGCTGGGCCCGGAGCGGCCCGGCCGGGTGGGCCGACCCGGATCGGCGCTCGCCGTCAGCGGGCGCGGTCCGGCCGGGATCGGCGCGGAGGTCGGGGTCGACCATCTCGCGGTCTGCGCGGTCGATCTGCGCGGCGAGATACGGGCCCGTGCCGTACGGCACGGTGTGAACCGCGGCCGCTCCCCCGAACCGGTGCTCGCCGAACTCACCGCGCTGGTACGGCAGGTCGTCGCCGAGGCCGACGCGGAGGGCCTGTGGCCGGCCGGGCTCGCGGTCGCCGTGCCCGGTCTGGTGGCCCGCGACGGCCGCACGGTCGTCCGCGCGCCGAACCTCGACTGGCACGACACGGACCTCGGTGTCCTGCTGCCCGCCGAGCTGCGCCCCACGGTGGACAACGAGGCCAACTTCGGCGGGCTCGCCGAACTCTGGCTGGGCGAGACCACTCCGCGCGACTTCCTCCATGTGTCGGCCGAGATCGGCATCGGCGCCGCGGTCGTGGTGGACGGGGGGCTGCTGCGCGGAACACGGGGATTCGCGGGCGAGTTGGGACATGTGCCGGTGCGTCCCGAAGGGCCGGAGTGCGCGTGCGGCGGGCGCGGCTGCCTCGAACAGTACGCGGGCGAGGAGGCGGTGCTGCGCGCCGCCGGCCTGGAGCCCGGCGGGGACCGGGTCGGTCTGCTCGCGACGCGGGCCGCCGACGGCGACGAGGCGGTGCGCCGGGCCCTGCACGACGCCGGTACGGCGCTCGGCATCGCGCTGACCGGCGCGGTCAATCTGCTCGATCCGCAGCTGGTGGTGCTGGGCGGCGCACTGTCCGGTCTCGCCCCCTGGCTGCTGCCGTCGCTGGAGGCCGAGTTGGCCCGGCGCACGGCGGGGCCCGCCTGTCCGGTGTCGGTGTCGCGGCTCGGGCCCGAGGGTCCACTGCTGGGCGCCGCGCACTCGGTGGTACGGGCAGTCCTCGACGACCCGGCCGCGGTGGCAGAACGGGCTGGGGTAACCGCAGCCGGACGGACCGAGGAAACCCTGGCCGGACAGACTGTGGACATCGTGGCCGAACAGGCCTGAAACACAGGCGACTTCACTCGTCCGAGTGGTCGAGTTGTCCACAGTTCCGCCGTCGTCCACGGAAGCCCGCCACGCCCTACTGCCCAACCCGCGAGCGCCGTACCGTGATTCACGCGAGGCGCAACCGCCGTGTCGTGACGGCACTGTGCGAGCGCGCGTGCAGAGGCGGACGGACGAGGGGGGATTCACGTGTCGGGGGAGACGGTTCAGGGGCTGCGGCGGGATGCCGTCGGGCTGCGAGAGGTCCTCTTCCAGAGCGTCACGGCGATGGCGCCGGCCGCCGCGGTCGCCGCGTCGATCCCGGCGGGCGCGGCCTTCGCGGGCGGAAGCCTGCCGCTGTCGGTGCTGATCGCGCTGGTGGCCTGCCTGTTCACCGCGTCCTGCGTGGCCGAACTGGCCCGCGAACTGCCCGCCGCCGGCTCGGTGGCCACGTACGCGGCACAGGGGCTGCATCCGGCCGTCGGCTTCCTGGTCGGCTGGGGCTACGTCTTCGTCGAAGCGCTCGTCCCACCGCTGCTGCTCCTCCAACTCGGCTTCACCACGGCGGGCACCCTGCACCAGGAGTGGTCCTCGTATCCGGAGAACCTGTGGTGGCCGTGGGCGCTCGCGGGCGCGGCGATCATCGCCGTGGCGGGCTGGTTCGGAGCGCGCGCCTCCGCCCGCTTCGGGACGGTCCTCGGCGTCTTCGAGATCCTCGTCTTCCTGGTGTTCGCCGTCTGGCTGATCGGCAAGGCCGGCGGGGACAACACCCTGTCGGTGTTCGGCACTTCGCACACGAGCAAGGACCACGCGGGCCTCGGCGGCGTCTTCGCCGGCTCGGTCTACACGGTGCTCGCGTTCGCCGGGTTCGAGGCCGCCGCACCACTCGCCGAGGAGACCCGGGACCCGCGCCGGACGATGCACCGCGCGGTGCTCGGCGCGGCCCTCGGCATCGGCCTGTTCTATGTACTGACGACCTACGCCATGACGGTGTACTTCGGACCGGACCGGTTCAGCGGGTTCGGGGCCTCCGGGGCCGCGTCCTGGGAGGGGGTGGCCCGCGCGTCGTTCGGACTGTTCTGGGTCCTGGTGTTCCTCGCCGTGGTCAACTCGACCATCGCCAACGCCAACGCGTGCGCCACCGTCTCGACGCGCACCGCATACGCCCTGGCCCGGATCCGGGTACTCCCCCGTGTCCTGGCGACACTGCACCCACGCCACCGCTCCCCCGTCACCGGAATCGCCGTGCAGACCGTCATCGCGGTGGGAGCCGTACTGGGTCTCGGTTTCGGCTACGACCCGGTGACCGCGTTCCTCCTCCTGGCCACGGTGATCGTCACGGTCGTCATCGCCGTCTACATCGTCGTGAACCTGGCCTGTGCGGGCTACTTCCTGCGCCGCAGACGCGAGTTGCTCAAGCCGCTACGGCACCTGCTGGTCCCTCTCCTCGGGATCGTCGCGTTCGTCCCCGCCCTGCTCACCGCGGCAGGTCTCCCGGCCTTCGACTTCGTGACCGAACTGACCCCGCCCGTGTCCTACGCCGGACCGGTCGTCGGGGTCTGGATGGCGGCAGGGGTCGTGGTGCTGCTGGTTCTGCTGCGGCGGCACCCCGAGCGAATAGCCGAAACCGCCCGTGTCCATCTCGACGAAACCGCCACCACCGGTCATCCGCAGAACGGAGCAGTACAGCCATGAACGACCCCCGGATCCTGACGGTGCGGCCCGAACCGGGCGAGTACGCCTGGACGTTCGGCGGCGCCCCGCCCGTGGCGCGCATCGCGCCCGGCACGGTTCTCGACCTGTACACGGAGGACTGCTTCGCCGGACGGGTTCGGTCCGAGAAGGACCTGGTGTCCGAGGTGTGCGAGTTCCCCTTTTTGAACCCTCAAACCGGTCCCTTCCATGTGGAGGGGGCGGAGCCCGGTGACACGGTCGCCGTGCACTTCGTGTCGATCGAACCGGCGCGGGACTGGGCCGCCTCCACCACGGTCCCCCTCTTCGGCGCACTCACCTCGACACACACCACGGCGACGTTGCAACCACCGCTCCCGGAGACGGTCTGGATCTGGCAGTTGGACCGGACCCGCCGTACGGCGTTGTTCCGCGCGCGTGACAGCGACATCGAGGTCGAGCTGCCCCTCGACCCGATGCACGGCACCGTGGGCGTGGCTCCCGCGAACCTGGAAGTGCGTTCGGCACTGGTGCCCGACGCGCACGGCGGGAACATGGACACGCCCGAGATGCGGGCCGGGGTCACCTGCTACCTCGGTGTGAACGTGGAGGGCGCGCTGCTCAGCCTCGGCGACGGGCACGCACGGCAGGGTGAGGGCGAGACCTGTGGAGTCGCCGTCGAGTGCGCGATGAACACGGTGGTGATCGTGGAGCTGCTCAAGGACGTCGCCACACCCTGGCCGCGCATCGAGTCGGACACGCACATCATCTCGACGGGTTCGGCACGCCCGTTGGAGGACGCGTTCCGGATCTCCCAGCTCGACCTGGTGCGTTGGCTGGTGCGTGACTACGGGTTCAGCGAACTGGACGCCTACCAATTCGCGACCCAGGCGGTGGAATCGCCGTTGGCCAACGTGTGCGACACCAACTACACCTGTGTGGCGAAGATCCGGAAGGAATGGCTGCCGGCGCGCGAGACTCACCGGGGGCTGCACGCGCGTCTGCGTGAGACCGCGGCGGCACTCCGGTACTGAAGCAGCACTCCGGTTCCGAACAGAAGGGCAACAGACCTTGGAACGGGCACGACCGCTCCCGAGCAGGCGCTGGCTGCTGAAGGGGGCAGCCCTCGCCGCCGTCCCCTACGCGTTACTTTCCGACACGCAGGCCGACGCCCAGGCACAGGCCGTCGACTATCCGTCGGCCGAGTGGCAGCCTGCGACCGCCTCCAACTACACGGCGTCCAACCGTCCCACCGGCTATTCGGTCGACTACGTGATCATCCACGTCACGCAGGAGACGTACGCCAAGACCCTGTCCATCTTCCAGAATCCGCAGAAGAAGGTGTCCGCCCACTATCTCGTGCGATCGGCCGACGGGCATGTGGCCCAGTGCGTGCGGGAGGCCAATATCGCCTGGCACGCGGGGAATTGGGACTACAACACCCGCAGCATCGGGATCGAGCACGAGGGCTGGGTCGATCAACCCGAGTGGTTCACCGACACGTTGTACGAGCGGTCGGCCGGACTGACGGCCGCGATCTGTACGAAGTACGGACTCCCCAAGGACCGGGCACACATCATCGGGCACTACGAGGTGCCGGGCACCGACCACACCGATCCGGGGCCCAAGTGGGACTGGGCGCGCTACATGAAGATGGTCGATCTCGCCTGAGCCAAGGCGGATCCGAGACAGACCTGAGTCAGATTTGAGCCAGATTTGAGCCAGTTCCGAACCAAATCCGGCCCGAATCCGGGCCGAATCCGGGCCGGTTCCGGGCCGGTTCCGGGTGCGATGCGGTTCGTTCGGCTCGTCCCTGGTCGAAACGGTTGTCCGGATCCGTCTGCGGAGTAACGATGTCCGCATCCGTTGCGGCGCCGTATCGACGTCAGGGGAGGCCGAGTTGACCGATCCATGGGTGGCCCTGGAGCCGGGGGCCGACCCTGCCGAGCGGGTGCGGGTGCTGCGCCGGGCGCACGAGACGTTCGCCGTGGCGGGTACGGTGCCGCAGCCGGTGCGGTCGGTGGTGGCCGATTCCTGGCGGCGTTCCGCGCGAGCCGGTGTCGGACCCGAGGGCACGGCGCGGGTGGAGCTGACGGACGGTGACCTGGGTGTCTATCGCGCGGAGCATCCGCTGGCGCGGGTGATGCCGTTGATCCGGGAGTTGGTGGGCACGTTCGCCGCGGACGGCGCGCATCTGCTGGCGGTGTGCGACGCGCAGGGCAGGCTGTTGTGGGTCGAGGGAGACCCGGCGACCCGGCGGAAGGCGGGCCTGATGAACTTCGTGCCGGGTGCGCGCTGGTCGGAGAGCGCGGTCGGGACGAACGCGCCGGGTACGGCGGTCGCCGTGGACCGGCCGGTGCAGGTGTTCGCGGCCGAGCACTTCATCCGGCGGGTGCAGCCGTGGACGTGCGCGGCGGCCCCGGTGCACGATCCGCGCACGGGACGGGTGCTCGGTGCCGTGGACATCACCGGCGGGGACGGGCTCGCGCACCCGCACAGCCTGGGCTTCGTGCAGGCGGTGGCGCGGGCCGCCGAGTCCCAACTGGCGCTGCTCGCCCCGGAGCAGACGTCTGTCGACGGACCCGAGCTGATGGCCCTGGGCCGGGACGAGGCCCAACTGTGCGTCGACGGCCGCAAGGTGAGGCTGAGCCGCCGGCACAGCGAGATTTTGGTGCTGCTGGCCCGGCATCCGGAGGGGCTGACCGGCGACGAGTTGCTGTGCGCGCTGTACGAGGACGAGTCGGTGCCGCCGGTGACCTTGCGGGCCGAACTGGCGCGGCTGCGCAGGCTGTTGGGGCCGGGCCTGCTGGCCTCGCGTCCTTACCGGCTCACGTTGCCGGTCGAGTCGGATGTGGCGATCGTCGAGCGGCGGCTGGAAGGGGGCGCGGTCACGGGGGCGGCGAGCGCGTACACGGGACCGTTGCTGCCCGGTTCGCAGGCACCGGCGGTGGTCCGGCTCAGGACCCGGCTCGCCGACGGTCTCCGTACGGCGCTGATCGCCCGCCGCGACCCCGACCTGCTGGCAGACTGGGCGCACGCGCCGTGGGGCGAGGACGACCTCGACGTATGGCGGGCGCTCGCGGCGATACGCCCGACGGCACCGGTGCGTTCCCGGCTCGACGCGCTGGAGTCCGAGCTGGCGGCACCGGCCGCGTGGTCACACCGGTCGGGCCGCTGACGTAACTCGCGTTCGGCGCAGGACACTTGGAGCACGGCCCGCCCTCCGATTCCGGCTCCCGGCTCCCGGCTCCCGGCTCCCGGCTCCCGGCTCCCGGCTCCCGGCTCCCGGCTCCCGGCTCCCGGCTCCCGGCTCCCGGCTCCCGGCGATTAGAGCCCCCAGCCTCCCGGCGATTAACCGCCACCCACCACGCAACGTACATGCAACGTCCCGCTCCCTAGCCTCGCGCCGAGAGCTGCCCAACGGCGGGCAGCGCTGTTCCGGGAGGCAGACCAGGATGACCCGTTACACGGCACCCGGCACCGAGGGCGCGATCGTCTCCTACCAGGCGCGCTACGACCACTTCATCGGCGGCGAGTACGTGCCGCCGGCCCGCGGGCAGTACTTCGAGAACCCGTCCCCGGTGAACGGGCAGCCGTTCACGGAGATCGCGCGCGGCACCGCGGAGGACGTGGAGCGGGCGCTGGACGCGGCGCACGCGGCGGCGCCGGGCTGGGGACGGTCGTCGGTGACCGAGCGTTCCGACATCCTGCTCAAGATCGCCGACCGGATGGAGGCGAACCTGGAGCCGCTCGCGGTCGCGGAGAGCTGGGAGAACGGCAAGCCGGTCCGCGAGACGCTCGCCGCCGACATCCCGCTCGCGATCGACCACTTCCGCTACTTCGCGGGGGCGATCCGAGCGCAGGAGGGTTCGCTGGGCGAGGTCGACGACGACACGGTGGCGTACCACTTCCACGAGCCGCTCGGGGTCGTGGCGCAGATCATCCCGTGGAACTTCCCGATTCTGATGGCGACTTGGAAGCTGGCGCCGGCGCTCGCGGCGGGCAACGCGGTCGTCATCAAACCGGCCGAGCAGACCCCGGCGTCCATCCACTACTGGATGAGCCTGATCGCGGACCTGCTGCCGCCGGGCGTGGTGAACATCGTCAACGGCTTCGGCGTCGAGGCGGGCAAGCCGCTCGCGTCCAGCCCGCGGGTGGCGAAGGTCGCCTTCACCGGCGAGACCACCACGGGGCGGCTGATCATGCAGTACGCCTCCGAGAACATCAAGCCGGTCACGCTGGAACTCGGCGGCAAGTCGCCGAACATCTTCTTCGACGACGTGTCGTCGGCGAACGACGACTTCCTCGACAAGGCGCTCGAGGGCTTCACGATGTTCGCGCTCAACCAGGGCGAGGTGTGCACCTGTCCGTCCCGGGCGCTCATCCAGCGCGGCCACTACGCCGACTTCCTCCAGGCGGCCGTCGCCCGCACCGAGTTGATCAAGCCGGGCCACCCGCTCGACACGGACACGATGATCGGCGCCCAGGCCTCCAACGACCAGTTGGAGAAGATCCTCTCCTACCTGGACATCGGTCGGCAGGAGGGCGCGAAGATCCTCACGGGCGGTGAACGCCTCGACTACGACGGCGAGTTGAAGGGCGGCTACTACGTCCAGCCGACGATCTTCGAGGGCGACAACCGCATGCGGATCTTCCAGGAGGAGATCTTCGGGCCGGTGGTCTCGGTGACGTCGTTCGACGACTTCGACGACGCGATCAAGGTCGCGAACGACACGCTGTACGGTCTCGGCGCCGGCGTGTGGACCCGGGACATCAACACGGCGTACCGCGCGGGCCGGGCGATCCAGGCGGGCCGGGTGTGGACGAACTGCTACCACGCGTATCCCGCGCACGCGGCGTTCGGCGGCTACAAGCAGTCCGGTATCGGCCGCGAGAACCACAAGATGATGCTCGACCACTACCAGCAGACCAAGAACCTTCTTGTTTCTTACAGCCCGAAGAAACTTGGGTTCTTCTAGAGCCTCAAGTCGGGTGCCTTGAAGGAGCTTTCCCCTTTCAGGCACCCACGCGGGGCCACTATCCATAACCGGTCAGCAACCTTCCGGACCCGTTCACCACAAATCTGCGCCCGCCCCGCCCCAGCCACGGACCGGCTGGGGCGCTACGTTGCGGAGCCCTCGGTGGTGCGAAGCATGCGAGGAAGAGCGGACGACGTCGAGTGTCGGGCGTAATCACACGGCAGTGGGCTGTCGGGGAGAACTCGATGTCGTTGAGCACCACAAGGACTGGCTCCCAGCACATCCCTATGGTGTCGCCGTCCGGGATGACGTGGATCCGTCCTTGAGCTGACACCTGGAGCGACCACCCGCACCTTGCAGCCGCGGCACAGGCGCAGCGCAGGACTCAACTCCACCGAGCACCCTGCTGACTCAACCACGCTCGCGGCGAGAGTCTCTCGGGAGTCCGACCGATCGGAGCAGTCGACTCGGGACCGGGGGAAGGCGCTCGAGCGCGGCATCGAGGAGTTCACGGACCGGCCCGACCGCCCGCCCACACTCCGCACTGGACTTCTCTGCTCGCCAAGGGCACGGACCGGTTGGGGCCGCAGAACGACCCCTACAGCGCGTCGATGACACCGGCCGAGGAACAGTTCGTAGCGGAGTCCCACAACGCGTGCACAGCCCCACGGGAACTCCCGGGAACTCGCAGGTGGAAGCGGGCAGCCCCCAGGCACGGGAAAGGGCTCCGACCGGCCCATAAGACCAGGTCAGAGCTCTGCCGGCAGACGAGCCGGGCTGTACGCCCTGGACAGCGCCGTACGAGAGGGTGTCGGGCCGGTGGGAAACATCATGCCCGGACCATGGGACAGCGGTTGCCAGGTGTTCAACGACCGCTGAACCAGAAGCAGAAGCGGTGAACCCGACGCGCCGTCCACGGCGTGTAGGTGCCGAACGACGGCTCCAGGGACATCGGGCCGGCGTGGTGATCAGACGTTTGGAAGACGCGAGGAAAGCGAGTACCGCCGGGATGCACAACGAGGAGGCTGCCCAGGTGCCGCCTGGCCAGGAACGGAAGGTCGCGGGTCGATACCGGCTGTTGTCCCTCCTTGGCGAGGGTGGCATGGGGACGGTGTGGCGGGCGTGGGACGAGACGCTGCAACGCGAGGTCGCCGTCAAGGAGGTACGGGCACCGGCCGGGGCGGCAGCCGCGGAAACCGCCCAGCTCTACAGACGACTTGAGCGCGAGGCGTGGGCCGCCGCCCGGATCGTCAGCCCCAACGTGGTGACGGTCCACGACGTCGCCAACGCCGACGGCCGCCCGTGGATCGTCATGGAACTCGTCCGCGGCCGCTCGCTGGAGGAACTGCTGCGCTCCGAAGGGCCGTTGGCCCCGCGGCGGGTCGCGCAGATCGGCGGCCAGGTGCTGTCCGCCCTGCGCGCGGCGCACGAGGCGGGAGTCCTGCACCGGGATGTGAAGCCCGCGAACGTGCTCCTCTCCCAGGACGGCGGCAGGGTGGTCCTCACCGACTTCGGCATCGCCACGCTCGAAGGCGACGCCTCCCTGACCGTGGCCGGGCAGGTGGTGGGTTCTCCCGAGTATCTGCCGCCCGAGCGCGTGCTCGGGCGTACGCCGGGCCCGGCCTCCGACCTCTGGTCGCTCGGGGCCCTGCTGTACGTGGCCGTGGAGGGCGTACCTCCTTTCCGGCGGGACACCGCGCTCAGCACCCTTCGCGCAGTCGTGGACGAGAGGTTTCCGCCGCCTCGCCGCGCGGGGCCGCTGTCCACGGTGATCGCCGAACTCCTGCGCAAGGAGCCCACCGAGCGCCTCACCGCCGAACTCGCGCAGGAGCGCCTTCGGTTGATCGCCGCGGGGAGTGCCGCTCCCCCGCAGGCTCATCCCTCCACCGTCAAGGTGCCCACGATCGGCACTCCTCCGGCCCCTCCGCCGTCGGCGGCCTCGTCCGGGGTTCCTACGGCCCTGCCGACCCAGACCTCCTACGTGGCATCGCCGGTCTTCGCGTCCGTTTCCGGGCCGAGCCCCGCGGCCTCCGGTCCCCCGCACCGCACCAAGCGCGGAGTCGTCGCCGCCGTGACCTCCGGGTGCGCCTTGCTGATCGGCGCCGGACTGACATACGCATCGGTCGGCCACGACCATGAGCCGTCGACGTCGAACCAGGCTGCGACGTCGAGCACCCGGGCAGCAGAGGCCCCGGCAGCGGAAGCAGCGCACGTGACCGTGACCGTCACGGGTGAGAACACCACCTACGTCGGCCCGTGTGCCCCTCCGGCCGGACAAGCCCCCACCTTCACCGCCACGTTCACGGTGGACCGGACACCGGCCCAGGTCACCTACCGGTGGGTGACGGCAGACGGTTCGGCGGTCGACCGGGAGTGGCGCGCCCTCGACTTCGCCCGCGGCGGCGAGCCGACCAAGCGGGAGGCCATACGACTGACCTCTTACACGCAGGTCGGTACCTTCGCCAGTGAGATCGGAGTGCAGATCAGAGGCGCGGACGGGACCACCTCCAACAAGGTTCCCTTCTCGGTGACTTGCCGCGCGACAGCGAACAGGACGACGAGCCGGAGCTCTGCTCGCTCACTTTCCCGTCACTGATTCGGCACTGCCCCTTGCCTACTCTCGCCGCTCCAAGACCGAGAAGCCGACGGTTCCTTGGCCAGTCTGTCCCCCCGCCCATGCTGGCCAGGCCGTCGGTGCGAACAGAGCAGGACTATCACATCATGACGTTGCTTGCGGGCATCGATGAAAGTGCGCCCTCGTCCACCTCGGACAGGGTGCACGAGTTGGTGGAACAACATCGCCCTGCGTTACTGGCGTACACGCGGCGGTCCCTGACGGATCAACACCTCGCCGAGGACATCGTCCAGGAGACGTTCATCAGGGCGTGGCGTCACGCCGACCGGCTGCACCACCACGAGGGGTCGGTACGCGGGTGGCTACTGAAGGTGGCCAGGAACCTCATCGTCGACCGCATGCGCAGTGCCTACGCGCGGCACGAGACGGTGACCAGTCACACCTACGACACCACGCTGCCGGACCACACCGACGGGGTCCTGACCTCCCTTGAGGTGCTCTCCCTGCTGCGCTCTCTGTCCAGGGAGCACCGGGAAGTGGTGACGCTCGTGTACCTCTGCGGTCGGACGCTGAACGAGGCGTCGCTCATACTCGGCATACCGTCAGGAACGGTGAAGTCGCGCCATTTCTACGCTATGCGAGGGCTGCGCAAACAGTATTCCGCACGCCTCTGATCGGGCACACGGAACCTGGTTGAACTCTGCGGGACGGCCTTGTCGTGTAGAAGGCGGAGCAGCCGAGCGCAAAGAGGCCGCTCCGCCTTCACCCCGTCTCCGACTCAGAGGAAATCGATGACGTACTACTTCGATGTCCTGAAGCGCTACGGCGTCTTCAAAGGGCGGGCTCGGCGTGCCGAGTTCTGGCTCTTCAACCTGTTCGACCAAATCGCGGTGCTCGCCCTCAGCGGGGCCGGCTACCTCGCGGGAACCGAATACATCGCACTCGCCTACGGCATTCTCACCTTCCTGCCGAGTCTGGCGGTGACCGTGCGCCGACTGCACGACACCGACCGTCGGGGCTGGTGGCTTTTCATCGGGCTGATACCGGTGGTCGGGTTCTTCGTCCTGCTGGTCTTCCTGGTACATGACGGCAACGCGGGCAGCAACCGCTTCGGGCTGAGCCCGAAAGGCAGGCTGCTTCAGGTCCACCCGCAGCCGGTGGCGTGACACGTTCTCATCAATTCCGTACGTCAAACTCTCTCAGGAGTTCTCATGTCGAGTTCGCGTTCACGCGTCCTCCCACTCGCCTCCGCCGTACTGGCGGGGATGTTTTTCCTGTCGGCCTGCAACGGTGACGACGAAGCCGCACAGGCCGCGGCGGAAGCCACCAGCGCGCTCGAATTGCAGCAGGGCACCGCGCAGGAGAACGGTGCCAATATGAGCACCGGAGACCTTTCCGTCGCTGCCGCGCCCGCTGTCGCTGCCGTCGCTCCGAAACCGGTGCTCCGTAAGTGGGTGCAATTGAGCGCGAGTTCCGCGGGTGACCTCGATCCGGTGGTCATCAACGGAAAACAATTCACCCTCTACCGGTTCGACAAGGATTCCAGCAATCCCTCGCGTTCCAACTGCGCCGGTGACTGCGCGACCACTTGGCCGCCGTATCTGGTGGCGCGTGACGGCAGGGTCTTCATCGACGGGATCGACAAGTCGAAGATCGGCTTCATCGAGCGGGACGGCGGTTTCCAGGTCACGGTCGGCGGCTGGCCCGTCTATCTCTTCAGCAAGGACACCGCTCCTGGTGACACCAAGGGGCAGGGTGTCGGCGGTGTGTGGTTCGGCGTCACCCCGGACGGCGGCAAGGCTCAGGGCGGCGGCTCTTCCGCGGGGGGAACGGCGGCCCAGCCCTCGCAGCAGGCGTCGCCCACGTCCGATCCCGCGGACAACGTGACCGTCTTCGCGAAGACGAACTTCCTCGACGCGTCGCAGGGTGTCTCGGGACCGGGCTGCCAGAACGTGCGGTTCGACGGCTCGCTCCAGACCGGCGGAGGCTTCGTCAAGGTCTGGGACGGTCCGGACTGCACCGGCAACTCCAAGTTCGTCGAGGGCGACGTCCCGGACCTCTTGGGCGACACCGGCTTCCAGAACGTCCAGTCGGTGCGCTTCTTCAACTGAGGCCGAGGCCGCCGCCTGCGTGGCCGGCCTCCCCGGCATCCACCGAACGACCCCGGCGCGGCAGCGTCCTTCTCCTGCCGCGCCGGGGTCGTTCCCGTGTTCTCAGCCGTGTCGAGGGACATCAGCCACTCGGCACGTCAGCCGTTCGGATTGAGCGGCACTTCCTGGGGCTTGGCCTTGGCGAGGTGCTCCTGGAACGAGCCGTCCCGCAGGTCCAATTTCGCCTCTCCGAAATCGGCGTTCACCAGCTTGTCCCGCAGTTCCGTGCTCGGGAAGCCGTTCCAATCGACGAGCGGCGGATGGAACCAGGCGCCCGAGGCGTTCTGGACCTGCTGGTCGCTGCCGTCGGCCACGCGCAGGACGTGGGTCAGAAATCCGTCCTTGTGATACACGATCTTCGGGTGAGTGTTTTCGAACTGCACCTCACTGCGAGGGAAAGTATGGTAATTGCCGTGCGCGGTCACCGACACGAATTCCACTTGATTCGTACTCTGATTGATCCACGAAATGGCATGCTCCCAGTCGTTCGTGTGGCCAGTGCCCGTACTGGGTCGGTTGTTGACCTCGGTACCTGGATTTCCGATGGGTCGCTGTGACTCATCTTTCCTGAAATAGGTGCCGTACATGACGGCACACCACCCGTTGTTGCAGATCGATCTGGCGTAGAGCTGAGTACGCTCGAGGTCCGCCGGCTCCCGGCAGCCCTCGGTGATGTCTCCGGTGAGCGGCAGTCCCGGATTGATCTCGCCCAGCTGCGTGATGGCCGCGGCCGGGTAGCAGCTGTCCTGGTCGAAGTCGTAGGCGGGCGCGAAGGAACTCTCGAGTCCGCCCGCGTTCTGCGGGAGTCCCTGGAAGAATATGTTCTGCAGCGAGTCCGTGAACTCGTCACGATTCTTGATACCCTTCTTCCCCTGCTGGGACTTCTGAGAAGCCCCCTTCGAGGGAGAAGCGTGACTGTCCGTTCCGGACGAATTACTCGCACAGGCGGCGAGCGCGAGGACCGGGCTTAAGGCGGCTATCGCAAGAAGCCGCGGAAAGCGTCGTGTACGCACGGACTGCCCTTCTTTCACTGTGAGCCCGCTGTTTGCGAGCCTGGCAGTTAATACACGACGCCCAGACCCGGTTCGGGTCACCCCTCCATGGCAGCAGGAGCGAGAGTCGACCGAGGAATTCTTGAAGGAACTACGCCGGGTCACCAGGTCGAGCCAGCCGTCCCCCACCCGCTTGAGCGGCAGCCCCTGCGACCGGACGAGGTGCGAGACGAGCGCGGGCTCCAGGTAGCCCAGCAGCGCACGGCTGAGCAGGACGCCGTAGCAACTGGGGGCTGTCGGACGGAGGTTGGCGACGACCCACTCCTGGTACAGCCGACGGGTCGCGGACCGGCAGCGCTCCTTCGGGGGTGGCTCGGCGGCCAGTTGCAGTTCGTGCTCGTCCGCGTAACGGCGGACGAGGGCCACGCCGAACGTGCGCAGCCATCAAGCGCCGGCTCGGCATCGGGGGGCGCGGAGAGGAGGCAGGTGGCCCGAAACTCGTCCCCTGGATGGGCCGGTGACATGGCGGGCTCACTCCCTCGTTCGGCCACTCGTTCTTTCCTGAAACCGCTCGGAGGGGCCAAAAGGTTCGCGGTCACGACTCGCGTCGCCCTGGTCGGAGGGAGTGACCAGCCAGGCGACCAGAGTGCGCCAGCGGTCGGGATCGTCGGTGTCGCGTGGACCGACGAGATACGTCTCCTCCACGAGATCCCGGGCACGCAGGCCGTGTCGGGCGGTGAAGGAGCCGATGGCGGCGTAGGTGAGGTCGAGGTCGTCGTGCGGTCCGCGGTGGGTGGCGACGGCGACGGTCCGCCGGGGCAGCCTCAACTCCCTTACGGGTTCCGGTGCTTCCGCGGGCAGTGGTGCTTCGGCGGGGAGGTAGACCGTGGCTCGGCCGTGGCCCTCGGTGAAGAGCGTGTGCTGGTAGCGGCCGCGTCCAGGTCGCGCATCGCGGAGTCGTACCAGCTCAGCCCCGCCCCGGGCGGGACGTCGAGGGTCACGGCGAACACGCTTTGTGCCGGGAGGACTTCGAGGCTCACGGCTCGCTCGGCCCGCGGGTCGAGGATCTCCCGGAGCGCCTCGACCGCTCGCTGGGTACGGCCGAGCCGGTCTTCGAGCCGACGCAGGTGGGCGACGACGATCTGCTGCGCCGTACTGTGCCCCTCCTCGTTCCTGCCGATGGCCCCTGCCTCCAGGAAGCGCCTGAGGTCCGCCAGCGGAAGGTCGAGTTCACGGAACCGCTTGATGGTCAGCGCGGATCGGACCTGCGCGGGCGTGTAGTAGCGGTGGTTCGTGGCGGGGTCGACCTCGGCGGGGACGAGAATCCCCTGCTCGTGGTACCGGCACAGGGTGCGGATGCTCAGATGCGTGATCCGGGAGAACTCCCCGATCGTCAGCCGTGCTCCCACGCGGTCCTCCTCATCGTTCAGGCTATGCCGCCTCCGGCGGTCGCGTCGTCGTGTACGCCGACATCGTCGTCGAAGAGCGCGCGATGAGGACGGCGGCTCACAGCGTGCGGACGGTCCCGCCGTCGACGACGTACTCGGCGGCGGTGACCGCACCGGCCCGGTCCGAGACCAGGAAGCCGATCACCTCGGCCACCTCCTCCGGCTCGGCGGGCCGCCCGAGCGGGATGCCGCCGAGCACCCGCATCAGGTCCTCCAGGGCGGTCTCGCGGGAGACGCCGCCCTCGCGCATCCGGCGGGCGAGGAGGTGCTCGGCGCCGTCGGTGCGGATGAAGCCGGGCGCGACGGAGTTGACGCGGACCCCTGCCGGAGCGACCTCGTTGGCAAGTCCCTTGCTGTAGGCGGCCAGTGCGCTCTTCGCCGCGGCGTACGCGAGCGTCGAGTCGTGCAGGGGCATACGGCGCTGGATCGACGTCACGTGCACGACCGCACCCGACCCGCGGGCCACCATCCCCGGGACCAGCTGCCGGACGAGCCGGACCGCCGGGAAGAGGTTGAACGCCAGTTCCCGCGACCAGAGTTGGTCGTCGAGCGCCGCGTGTCCACCGGCCGGGGAGCGGGAGCCGCCCACGACATGCACCAGAATGTCTGGTACGCCGACAAGCTCGGTCACCGCGGCGGCCGCGGCCAAGACGCCCGCGGGGATGCTCAGATCGGCCCGCACGAAGAGGGAGTCGGGTCTGTCCTGGGCCGTACGGGCGACGGTGAGCACCCGTGCCCCGGCTTCCCGGAGCCGGTGTGCTGTCGCCAGCCCAAGTCCCTTGCTGCCGCCCGCCACCACGGCGACTCGTCCGTCGAGATCATCGCTGTTCATGCCCCGACCCTGCCCCCTCTCCCAGGGAGAGGCTCAAGTCGGCCCTCACGTTTCAAGCGATCGTCTGCTTGGTCTGATCTCACGTGACACGCGCGGCACTTGCTCCATCTCACCATCGATACCGACCTGGAAGAACCGACATGACGTCGCTCGGTGGGAAGACGATCGTCAGACCACGACGGCGGCGGCGAGCCTCGCCGTCGCCGCCGCGCCGACGCAGGCGGCCGCATCCGCGCCGGAACGTGCGCAGCCCCAGCGGCACTGAGCGCCGCCCAGTCGGCGAAGCATCTCGGCGCTGCTCCGGACCGGCCGGAGCACCGAGGCAAAACGGCTGCTCCCGGCGGTGCGGGAATACCCGGTGTCGACATGACGCCCGGGGTGGGGATACGGGACGCTAACCTCGCGCTTTCATGAGCGTGCTCGTCCATGCCTTGATCAAATAAGCGAAGAGTGCTCCTGACCTGCAACGATGGGACTTGTCGAGGGTCCTGTC
>NZ_JBIWMV010000004.1:0-237495 GCF_044766845.1 Streptomyces sp. NPDC101776
GTGCTTTCCAGGTTTCCGCTTCCGCGTTTCCCTTTCCGGCGGTTCCGACTCTACCAGATCCTTTCGGGCCTGATTCCCAGTCAGAGTGGGCTGCCCTCCCGGCCGTTGGGCCGTTCCGACGTCTCAAACCTTAGCCGATTCCCCCGGCGGAGTTCCAATCGAGGTCCAGTGACCTGATCGAACACAGCCGAGCCCAAATCGAATTGAATTCGGGCACGCCGAAATCAATCCCGTTGGGAGATCGTGCGGTTGGTTTGGGTTGCCGCTGTCGCGGCGGAGGTGCTGCCGGAGAACCGTTACGGCTCGGCGGCAACCCGAAGAAATTTACGGATCGAGCAAGGGCCTGTCAAGCACCCTCTGTCAAGATCTTTTATTGCGAGACGGATCGGGCCCGGCCGCGGTCAGTCCAGGTCACTCAGACGCCCGCCGGCGTCCGGCTGGGCGTGCTCCACCCTGCGCAGCAGGCGGGTCAGGACCTCGCCGAGGACAGTGCGCTCCTCCGAGGAGAGGTCCTGGAGGAGGTCCTCCTCGAAGACCGTCGCCATGCGCATCGCCTCCAGCCACTTGCCGCGGCCCTCGGGTGTCAGCTCCACGATCACGCGGACGCGGTTGGACTCGTCCCGCTCTCTGGTGACCAGTCCCTCGGCGACCATGCGATCGATGCGGTGGGTCATCGCGGCCGGCGTCAGGCCGAGGCGCTTGGCGAGGTCGCTCGGGCCCATCCGGTAGGGGGCGCCGGCGAGGACGAGGGCCTTGAGGACCTCCCACTCGGAGCTGCTCATGCCGAGGTTCGCGGTCTGGCGGCCGTACGCGACGTTCATGCGGCGGGTCAGGCGGCCCAGGGCCGAGACGATCTGCTCGACCTGGGGGTCGAGGTCCTTGAACTCGCGCTGGTAGGCGGCGATCTGCTCGTCGAGTGTCGGTTCGCCCATGGGCGTCAGTATCGCACGGGGTCGCTTGGCGTTGAAGTCCTTCTAGATGTACTGTTTAGCTTCGAAGTCTTCGGCACTAAGAAGTACCGGAGAGGACCAACTATCTGATTGAGGTGACCGTGACCAGGGCGATGGGCGCAGCGATGCGCCGGATCCACGTGGGCAACGCACTCAGCGCGTTCGGGCTCGGCTTCACCGTCCCTTACCTGTACGTCTATGTGGCGCAGGTGCGGGGCCTTGGATCCATGACGGCGGGTCTCGTACTCGCCGTCTTCGCCGTGGCCGCGCTGATCGTGCTGCCGTTCGCCGGACGGGCCATCGTCCGGCGTGGCCCGCGGCCGGTTCTGATCGTCGCCCTGGTCCTGGCCGCCGTAGGGTCGATGAGTTTGGGGCTGGCGGGGAGCGCTACGGCGGTGCTGCTGTCGGCTGCCGCGCTGGGGGCCGGGCAGGCCGTGATGCAGCCGGCGCTCGCCACGATGATCGTGGACTGTTCTACGTCCGAGACTCGGTCTCGTGCCTTCGCCATGCAGTTCTTTCTGCAGAACCTCGGGCTGGGCGTCGGCGGGCTCATCGGCGGTCATCTGGTCGACACGACCAGCGCGTCCTCGTTCACGCTGCTCTTCGGGATCGAGTCGGCGATGTTCCTGGTGCTCGCCGGTGTGGTGTCGACCGTGCGGATGCCGCACTCGCCCGCGATCGGTGACGCTCCCGCGCAGTCGGCCAAGGGTGCCTGGAAGCAGTTGCTCGGCAACCGCGCCATGGTGCAGCTGAGCGTGCTCGGCTTCGTGCTGTTCTTCGCCTGCTACGGGCAGTTCGAGTCGGGGCTGAGTGCGTACGGGGTCGAGGCGGCCGGGATCTCGACGTCCGCGCTCGGGACGGCGCTGGCCGCGAACACGGCGATGATCGTGGTCGCGCAGTTCGCGGTGCTGAAGTTCGTCGAGCGGCGCCGGCGGTCGCGGGTGATCGCGGCCGTAGGGCTGATCTGGGCGCTGGCGTGGGTCACGGCCGGGTTCGCGGGGCTCGGGCACGGGAGTCAGGAGATGGCTACGGCCGCGTTCGTGTCGACGTACGCGCTGTTCGGGCTCGGTGAGGCGATGCTGTCGCCGACCGTCGCCCCGCTGGTCGCCGATCTGGCGCCGGAGGGGATGGCCGGGCAGTACAACTCGGCCTTCGCGCTGGTGAAGCAGCTCGCGCTGGCCTTGGGGCCCGCGGTGGGCGGGCCGCTCGGGGCCTCGCTGCCGGCGCCGTACGTCGTGACGTTCTTCCTGTTCTCGCTGGGGATCAGTCTGCTCGCGGTGCGGCTGGGGCGGCAGTTGACCGCCGTACAGGATCAGCCGTGGCGGGCGAAGGGGAGTCGGGTCGTCGCTCGGGGGGCTGTGGAGCCTGTCGGAGTCGAGGCGTAGGGCTCATACCTGGGCGGTCTTGGGGAGGACGAACTCGCACCAGACCGCCTTGCCTCCGCCGGGGGTGCGGCGGGAGCCCCAGTTGGAGGCGATCGTGGCGACGATCGCGATGCCTCGGCCGGACTCGTCGGCCGGTTCCGCGCGGCGGCGGCGGGGGAGGTGGTCGTCGCCGTCCGTGACCTCGACGATGAGGCGGCGGTCGGTGCGGCGCAGGCGCAGGCGCATGGGTGGGGTGCCGTGCTGGAGGCTGTTGGCGACCAGTTCGCTCGCGGCCAGGACACCGAGGTCGTGCAGTTCGGTGGGGAAGCGCCAGCTCGTGAGGACTCCGGAGGCGAACGCACGCGCGCGTGGGGCCGCCTCCACTCCGCCGAGCAGCTCCAGGGCGGCGTTGCGGAAGAGTTCGCCGGCCGGGCCGGTGCGGGCCGGGTGGCGGACGACCAGGACGGCCACGTCGTCGTCGTGGTCCGCGGTGACCCCGAGGGAGCGGACCAGGCGGTCGCAGACGACCTGGGGGGTGCCGGTGGCGCCGGCCAACGCGCGCTCCAGGGAGGCGATTCCCTCGTCGAGGTCCTCGTCCCTGCGCTCCACCAGGCCGTCCGTGTAGAGGACCGCCGTGGAACCGGGGCTGAGGGCGATCGTGCCCGAGGAGTGGATCCAGCCGCCGGTGCCGAGCGGGGGGCCGGTGGGTTCGTCGGCGCGTTGGACCGTGCCCGACTCGTCGCGGACGAGGATCGGGAGGTGGCCCGCCGAGGCGTAGACCAGGCGGCCCTCGTTCGGGTCGAAGATGGCGTACACGCACGTGGCGATCTGGTTGGCGTCGATCTCCGTGGCGAGGCCGTCCAGGAGCTGGAGGATCTCGTGCGGGGGCAGGTCGAGGCGGGCGTACGCGCGGACGGCGGTGCGGAGTTGGCCCATGACGGCCGCCGCGCGGACGCCTCGGCCCATGACGTCGCCGATGACCAGGGCGGTGCGGCCGCCGCCGAGGGTGATCACGTCGTACCAGTCGCCGCCGACCGCGGCCTCGGTGCCGCCGGGCTGGTAGGTGGCGGCGATGCGCAGGTCGTCGGGCTCTTCGAGTTCCTGCGGGAGCAGGGAGCGCTGGAGGGTCACCGCCGTCTCGCGCTGGCGGCGTTCGCTGGCGCGCAGGCGCTCGGCGGCCTCGGCGTGGTCGGTGACGTCGGTGGCGAAGACCAGGACGCCGCCCTCGGCGCTGTCGGGGCTCTTGGCGACCGGGGTGCAGGTGAACGTGTACGAGCGGCCGCCGGGGGCCTTGCGGGACTTCAGGGTGCGGGGCTTGCCGCTGCGCAGGACCTGGTCGAGGAGCGGGAGCAGGCCCAGTTCGTCGAACTCGGGGAGTGCCTCGCGGGCCGGTGCGCCCAGGGGGCGGTCCCCGAAGGCCGCTGTGTAGGCGTCGTTGACGTACGCGATGCGCTGGTCGGGGCCGTGCACGAGGGCGACGAGGGCCGGGACGCGGTCGAGGACCTCGCGGACGGGCAGGTCGTCGACGGCGGGGACCGGCGGCGGCTCGTCGGTGAGCTGCTCGGCGCGGGCCGCGGGCACGGAACCTTCTCCCCGCCGGTCCGGGGTGACCGGGTGGTCGGTCCGCGCCGCGGCGCGGCGCTGCGTTCCGGGGAGCCGGGCGCTCCAACGCGTGAAGTTCACGAATCCTTGCCTCGTGTAGATGTCGTCGGCCGGTTCCGGACCCTGCCGGGGGTCCGGGGGCCACGCGGCGGGAGCCGCACATCGGTCGCGGCCAGTCTGGCAGTGTGGCGGACCCGGTCGATATTCGTCAGACGCCGGGGCGGCCCGTGGAGTTCCTCGGTCCGCTCAGTTCGACCCCTTCGGGTCGTGCGGAGGCTTTCCACCGGCCGCGAGTTCGAACTCCGCTCGGGGGTGTTCGAGTGAACCGAGGGAGACGATCTCCCGTTTGAAGAGCCCCGCCAGGGTCCATTCGGCGAGCACGCGGGCCTTGCGGTTGAAGGTGGGCACCCTGCTCAGGTGGTAGACGCGGTGCATGAACCAGGCAGGGTAGCCCTTCAGCTTCCGTCCGTAGACCTGCGCTACGCCTTTGTGCAGTCCCAGGGAGGCGACCGAGCCGACGTACTTGTGGGCGTACGTCTGGAGGGGCTCGTCGCGCAGGGAGTGGGCGATGTTGTCGCCGAGGATCTTGGCCTGGCGTACGGCGTGTTGGGCGTTGGGGGCGGTCTCGGTGCCGGGCCGGTCGGCGGTCACGTCGGGGACGGCCGCCGCGTCTCCCGCGGCCCACGCGTGCGTGGCGCCCTCGATCGTCAGCTCCGCGGTGCATTTGAGGCGGCCGTGCGCGGTGAGCGGGAGGTCGGTCGCGGCGATGACGGGGTGGGGCTTCACGCCGGCCGTCCACACGAGCGTGCGGGTCGGGAAGCGCTGGCCGTCGCTGAGGACGGCGACGCGGTCGACGCAGGATTCGAGGCGGGTCTCCAGGAGGACCTGGATGTTGCGTCTGCGGAGCTGGGTGACGGTGTAGGTGCCCATCTCCTCGCCGACCTCGGGGAGGATGCGGTTCGAGGCCTCCACGAGGATCCACTTCATGTCGTCGGCGTCGACGTTGTGGTAGTAGCGCACGGCGTAGCGGGCCATGTCCTCCAGCTCGCCGAGCGCCTCGACGCCGGCGTAACCGCCTCCTACGAAGACGAAGGTCAGCGCCGCGTCCCGGATCGCGGGGTCGCGGGTGGAGGAGGCGATGTCCATCTGCTCGATGACGTGGTTGCGCAGGCCGATGGCTTCCTCGACGGTCTTGAAACCGACGCCGTGGTCGGCGAGTCCGGGGATCGGCAGGGTGCGCGAGATCGAGCCGGGGGCCAGGACGAGTTCGTCGTACGACAGCTCTTCGGTGCCCGTGCCCTCCTCCTCGGTGGCGAGGGTGCTGAGGGTCGCGGTGCGCTTGCCGTGGTCGATGGCGGTGGCCTCGCCGATGATGACCCGGCATTGGCCGAGCACTCGGCGGAGCGGGACGACGACATGGCGGGGGGAGATCGAACCGGCGGCGGCCTCGGGGAGAAACGGCTGATACGTCATGTAAGGGTCGGGACTGACGACGGTGATCTCGACCTGCCCGCGCTTGATTTCACGTTTCAACTTCTTCTGAAGGCGCAGGGCCGTGTACATCCCGACGTAGCCGCCACCGACAACGAGAATGCGCGCGCGTTCCTTCACCATCCCATGACGCACCCGGCGCTGGAGTTTGTCCACAGCCTCGACAAATTGTGTGACCGGCGGCGGAGGGTGCGTGGGGGTGCCGAAAGTGCCGTCGTTGAGGGCAGGTTCGCAGGTCAGTGAGGGTGATCGGGGTGGTGCCCCAGGGTGCAATAGGGGCGTATGCGACCCGTACTCCGATCGGGGGGCGCTCCGTGCGGAACCTGCCCCTTCTGAATTGACCCCCTCTCAACTATGTTCGTGTGTCGACGGGGTGAAGGGGGATGTGCTCAGCGAGTCCGCGAAGAGCGGGGCTCGCGAACCGGGCTTGTCTCACGATGCTCCGGCTGCCGATGGCGGGGAGTCTCCGGGGGGAGACGTCATTAACCGGGGGAACGTGTATGCATATTCAGGATTCTCATTGGACATCCGCGTCAGCCGTCGCATCCGGCGGCGCGGTCGGAGCGGCGGGAAACGGACGTGGGGACTCCTCGCGGACGACGCCGTTGCGGGTGGACGCACAGCGCAATCTGGAGCACGTGCTGCGGGCGGCGCGTGAGGTCTTCGGCGAACTCGGTTACGGGGCGCCGATGGAGGATGTGGCGCGACGCGCGCGGGTCGGTGTCGGCACGGTGTACCGGCGCTTCCCGAGCAAGGACGTCCTGGTGCGCCGGATAGCCGAGGAGGAGACCTCCCGGCTGACCGACCAGGCGCGTTCGGCGCTCGGCCAGGAGGACGAGCCGTGGTCGGCGCTGTCGCGCTTCCTGCGGACGTCGGTGGCCTCGGGCGCGGGGCGACTGCTGCCGCCGCAGGTGCTGCGGGTGGGCGTCGCCGACGAGGGCGCCGAAGGCGCTCTGCTGGACGAGGCGCGGGTGCCGCAGCAGCGGACGCAGCCGGGCACGGGCGAGTTGCGGTTGGTGCCGGAGGAGTCGGCGGGGTCCTTGGGCCCCGGTTACGACGCCGGGGCGACGGCGCTGCTGGAGGTCGTGGGGCAACTCGTGGACCGTGCGCGGGCGGCGGGTCAGTTGCGGGCGGACGTGTCGGTGTCGGATGTGTTGCTGGTGATCGCCACGGCGGCGCCTTCGTTGCCGGATGCTGCGCAGCAGGCTGCGGCGTCGGCGCGGTTGCTGGACATCTTGCTGGAGGGGTTGCGGTCTCGGCCGTTGTGAGAGGACGCCGTCGGGTGGGGGTGCCGTCCGGTGGGGGTGCCGGTCCTGGGGGCTGCGCCCCCAGACCCCCGCTTCGGCCCTGAAGGGGCCTCGTCCTCAAACGCCGGACGGGCTGAATTTGTGGGCCCGTGTCGAAAGGCGCCGGACGGGCTGATTGTGCGGGCCTGTGCCAAAGAGATGCCGGACGGGCTGAATTTGTGGGCCCGTCTCGAAAGGTGCCGGACGGGCTGAATTTGTGAGCCTGCGCCGAAAGGGTGCCGGACGCGCTGAGTGATGTCGACCTGCGCCGAAAAGGTGCCGGACGGCCTGGCGCCCGCGTGACTCGAATAGGTGACTGTGGAGCGCGGCCCCCGTGCCGTCCACGCGCCACATGACCCTTGGGCGCATTTCCGGCATTACGGGCATCGACGTCAACTCCCAGCGCACGTACGACAGTTGATCCTTCCCCGGAGGGGTGAACGCTAGTACTGCGTTGCGGGAAGTCCCCACGGATGAGTGGAAGGTCTGCATGACGGGGTCCTGAACAAAAGCCAATATGGCTACGCTGACACGGTGTTCGGGACTGGTTGGGCTGGTTGGGCAGGCGGCGGGGGCTTTCCGCGATGAGCGTTGACGGGCGTGACGAGTCACTGGGTGACGGTGACCCGGAGGCCGGTGGGCTGACCTCACCACAGGTGCCGAGTCAGGGTGGGCCGAGTGGTGTTCCCCAGGGCGGTGTCCCCCAGAGTGCTGCCCCCCGGGGTGGCGATCCCGGGGAGGGCAGCGTCCCGCCGCAGCGCGAGGGCAGTGTGCTGCCACCACGTGACGGCGGTGTCCTGCCGCCCCCGCTGGAGATGCCCCCCGCCGACGCCTCGTTGATCGAGCGGATGCGTGCCGGTGACGACACGGCGTACGAGGAGTTGTACCGGCGCCACGCGGACGCCGTGCGCCGTTACGCCCGCACCTGTTGCCGGGACGGGCACACCGCCGACGATCTCACCGCCGAGGTGTTCGCCCGCATGCTCCAGGCGGTGCGCGGCGGGTCCGGGCCCGAGCACGCCGTACGCGCCTATCTGCTGACCTCCGTCCGGCGCGTCGCCGCGAACTGGACGAAGTCTGCGAAGCGCGAGCAACTCGTCGACGACTTCGCGGTGTTCGCAGCGCAGTCCGCGCGCGTGTCGGAAGTGTCGGACGACACCGCATCCATCGGCTCCTTCGGAGCGGGCATCGATCTGGGCGCCGATGTGCGGGCCATGCACGTGGCCGAGCAGTCGATGGCCATGCAGGCCTTCCGGTCGCTGCCCGAGCGGTGGCAGGCCGTGCTGTGGCACACCGAGGTCGAGGACGAGTCGCCGAGCGACGTCGCCACGCTCTTCGGGCTCGACGCCAACGGCACGCGTGTGCTGGCCAGTCGGGCCCGCGAGGGGCTCAAGCAGGCCTATCTCCAGGCCCACGTCAGCGCCACCCTCACCGACGACGAGGAGTGCGCGCGCTACGCCGACCAGCTCGGCACCTACGCCCGCCGCCGGCTGCGCACGCGCGCCGAACGGGGGCTGCGCAAGCACCTGGAGGAGTGCGCCAAGTGCCGGCTGGCCGCGCTGCAGATCGAGGAGGTCGCCAGCGGTATCCCGGCGGTCGTCCCGGTCGCGGTCATCGGCTGGTTCGGCGCCGCCGGGTACGCCAAGGCGGTCGCCCTCATCGCGGGCGGCGCGGGAGCGGGCGCGGCCGGTGCCGCGGGTGCCGCTGCCGCGGCGAGCGGGAGTTCGTCCGGCGGGGCGGGTGCCGCAGGTGCGTCCGCCGCGGCCGGCGGCAGCTCGTCGGGCGGGGCCGGTGCCGGGGGCGCGGCGGCGTCCGAGGGGCTCGGCGCGCCGGTGAAGGCGGGCATCGCGGCCGGTGTGGTCGCCGCGGCCACCGCGGCGGCGATCGCCCTCGCGCTGACCGGCGGCACCGACCACCCCCCGAAGTCGCCCGAGGCGAAAACGGCGCCCTCGTCCTCCCCCGTCGCCAAGCCCGAGTCACCGACCCCGGTGCCGCCGAAGAGGCAACCCGCCCAGGAACCTGTGGTGTTGGCACCGAAGCCGACGCCCACTCCGACCCCGTCGCCCACCCCCGCACCCAGATCCAGTCCCGCCCCGAAGGCGACCCCGACCCCGGAGCCGACCCCCACACCCACCCCCACGCCGACCCCCAGTCCCACCCCTACTCCGACCCCGACGCCCCCACCCGCGCCGACGATCTTCCAGGTCAGCGAACTCTCCTACAACGTCAACGGCGACGGCACCGCCCCGGAGATCCGGCTCGGCGCGAGCAGTTGGGTGTGGCAGCGCTACGGCGTCTCGATCGGCGGCACGCGGTACGCGCACGGGGTGACCGTGCACGGCCGCTCCTCCGTCACGATCGACCTCAACCGCCCGTGCGTCTCCTACGACGCGACGGTCGGCGTCGACGACATGACGCTCGGGATCGGCAGGGTCACCTTCTCGGTGTACGCCGACGGGGTCCGGCTGTGGCGGTCCGGGGAGATCGCCGGCGGGGACCCGGCGGTGCCCGTCCACGTCGACATCTCCGGGCGCACGACCGTACGGCTGGTGGTCGAACCGCACAGCTCCTTCGACAGCCTGGCGCTGGCGGACTGGGCGGAGTCGAAGTTCACGTGCAGGTAGAGGTGCTGCCGGAGCTGCCGCTAGGGGTACTGGGAGAGTTGGGCAGTTCGGCAAGTACCTCGTCCATCGTGAGAGTCTCGCCGCGGGCGCGTTCGGCGGCGTAGCGCTCGGCGCCGAGGCCGGCGCGGGCCGTGGTCTCGGTGCGCTCGACCCGGGCGCGCTCCGGCATGGGGCGCGGATGGCCGCCGCGCCAGCGGTCGCCCACGGCCAACAGCCGTACCGCGCGCGGTAGTTCGCCGAGCTCGGCACAGAGCAGGGCCGCCTGGTCGACCAGCATCCCGATCAGCGCGTCGGCGCAGTTCTGCTCCACGGCCTCGCGCAGGGTGACGGTCATCATCGCCAGGCCGGGCCCCGGACCGGACTCGGCGGCCGTGACCAGGGCGGCGATCCCGTTCAGGCCCGCCTTGAACTGCGGTGGGGGCGTGCCCTTCTCGCTCTCCGCGCGGGCCCGGTCGCTCAACTCCCGCGCGTGGGCGATCTCCCCGTCCTCCAGGGCGATGTGCGCGCGCAGCATCAGGACGAACGCGCGGGCGTCCGGTACGCCGTGCCGCTCGGACTCCTCGGTCGCCTCGTCCAGGCCGGCCAGCGCGCTGTCGCGGTCGCCCGCGCGGAAGGCGAGTTCGGCGAGGCGGGCGACGAGGAACGGGGTCTCGGTGTAGGCGCCGACCTCGTAGGCCAGCTCCAGTGCCTCCTCGTACGCCGTCCTCGCCTCCTCGAAGCGGCCGCGGACCATGGCGGCCTCGCCGACCGCGCTGGAGACCTGGGCGCGCACCCAGCGGTCGCCGACGCGTCGGCAGAGCACCTTGAGCGCCTTCAGGTCCTCGTCGATGCCCGCCATGCCGCCCGGGGAGTCGACGAGGAGGTGCGTGCGGAACATCAGCAGGACCGCGTTCTCCCAATCGCCGCCGTGGGCACGGACGTTGACGACCGCCGCCTCCATGGCGGGCCGGATGTCCATCGTCTCGGTGAGGAAGTAGGCGGTGAGCGGCCAGATGAGCCCGGGCATCCGGGCCGCATGTGGGCCGCCGGCGGCGAAGAAGCCCTGGATCAGCTTCATGTACTCCCACATGCGCTCGTCCAGCAGGCCGTCCGCCGTACGGCCCAGCAGCTCGGACTCGGCCCTGAGGAAGAGGTTCAGCAGCCGCAGGTCCATCCGCCGGCCGTGCAGGGGGTGGCGGGCGTCCGCCTCCGGGTCGGCGACGTAGGCCTCGTACGGGTCCTGGTCGGACCCCTCCGGTGTGGTCAGGGCGAGGACGCGGATCACCCATTCCGCACCCTCTGGGCGGTAGTTGCGCAGCCACCAGAACCAGCCGACGGCGAGGACCAGGGCGCCCGCCTCCGCCTCGTCGCGCGCGGCGACGGAGCGGGCGAGGGCGGCCCGGATGTTGTCGAGTTCGGTCTCCAGGCGGGCGATCCACGGGAGTTGGTCGCCGGAGCGGAGCAGGGGCTCGGCCTCCTCGACGAGGGCGCGCATCCAGGCGCGGTGCCGGCGCTCGGCCGCGGCTCGCGGCCCGGGGGTCTCGGCGGCGCGCTCGACGGCGTACTCGTGGATGGTCTCCAGCATGCGGTAGCGCATGCCGCCGTCGGCCTCTCCCGGGGTGGCCACGATCAGGGACTTGTCGACCAGGGACCCGATGAGATGGGCCGCGGGGCCGGTGCACACGGCCTCCGCCGCCGCGAGGTCCCAGCCGCCGGCGAACACCGAGACCTCGCGCAGCACCGTCCGCTCGGGCTCGTCGAGCAGCTCCCAGGACCAGTCGACGACGGCCCGCAGGGTCTGCTGGCGGGGCAGTACCGTGCGGCTTCCGGTGGTGAGGAGGCGGAAGCGGTCGTCGAGGCGGTCGGCGATCTGGCGCGGGGTGAGCAACCGGAGCCGGGCGGCGGCCAGTTCGATGGCCAGGGGCAGGCCGTCGAGGCGCCGGCAGATCTCCGCGACCGCCTCCGTGTCCTGGAGCACGGTCGCCGCGTCGGGGCGGACTGCGGCGGCGCGCTCCCCGAAGAGGCAGTGCGCCTGGTCCGGGACGAGGGGCTCGACCGGGCGCACGGACTCGCCGGGGACGCCCAGGGGTTCACGGCTGGTGGCGAGGATCGTGAGCCCCGGGCAGCGGGTCAGGAGGGTCTCGGCGAGGTCGGCCACGGCGCCGATGACATGTTCGCAGTTGTCAAGGATCAGGAGTCGGCCGCGCGAGGCGCAGTACTCCACCAGCAGGGCGACCGGGTCGTCCTGTGTGGTGATCAACTCGGTGGTCAGCAGGGCGGTCTCGCGCAGACCGAGGGCACTGACCACCGCGCCCGGCACCGCCTCCGGCCGGTCGAGCCGGGCCAGCTCGACCAGCCACGCCTGCGGGAGCCCGGCGGCGGCTTCCTCGGCGAGACGGGTCTTTCCGGAGCCGCCCGGTCCGGTGAGCGTGACGAGACGGGCCCTGTGCAATTCGGAACGGATGGCGGCGATCTCGGGTTCCCGGCCCACGAAAGAGGTAAGCCGCGGACGCAGGTTGCCGTCGCGTTCGGGCCGCACGGGGGCAACGGGCGCCGCGTTCGCCGTCGCCGACGGTGTGAGCAACTCACCGTGCAGCGCCCGGAGTTCCGGACCCGGGTCGGTGCCCAGCCCCTCGGCGAGCGCGCGCCGGGCCGCCTCGTACGCGGCGAGCGCGTCGGCCCCGCGGCCCGAGTCGCGCAGGGCACGGATGAGGAGGGCGTGCAGCGGTTCGTCGTAGGGATGCGCCGCGGTCAGTTCCTTCAACTCCGGTACGGCGTCGGCGGCGCGGCCGAGCAGGAGGCCGGCCTCGACCCGCGCGCGGGTGGCCTCCTGGCGCAGCGCCTCGGGGCGGGCCGCGGCGGACCTGTCCGGGAGGTCGGCGAGCGCGGGCCCGCGCCACAGGGCGAGCGCCTCGCCGAGTTCGCGGGCGGCGGCGGTCGCGTCGTCCCGGTCCAGGGCGGCCGTGCCCTGGCGCACCAACCCTTCGAAGACGTACAGGTCCACGTCGTCCCGGGTCGCCGCGAGCCGGTAGCCGCCTGGGTCGGAGGCGATCGCATCCTTACCGAGGGTGCGTCGGAGGCGGCCGATCAGTGCCTGGAGGGCGGCGGGGGCGTCCTGGGGAGGCTCCTCCGCCCACACCTCGTCGATCAGGGTCCCGAAGGGGACGACCCGCCCCGGGTGCAGCGCGAGCACGGCGAGCAGCGCGCGCAGGCGTGCGCCGCCGAGGGGCACGTCGGTGCCGTGTTCGTTCTCCGCCCGGGTGCTGCCCAGGATTCTGTACCGCACCGGGTCATTGTCCCCGGGCGGGCGGCACAAGGTCACGGCGTTTCGCGGTGGGGCGGGGGCGGAGGGCGGTTTGTGGCGGTGTGCGGCCCCGTATGTCGATCGTCACCGGCATCCGACCGGGTGTCGCGCAGCTTTCCTGACCGGCAGAACACAGCACCCTTCAGGTGCCCCCGCTCACCCGCCGGAGGCCAGCGCCCCCCGCTGCGGCCTGATCCCCTCCGGCACCGCACGCGCGCGTGCGGGTGTTCCGGTCCAGCAGGTGCCCCGGCGGGCGAGCAGTCGGCCCAGCCACAGTTCCAGGGAGACCAGGTCCGCGAGGCCGTCCAGGGGCAGTGGTTCTCCCTGGGCCGCCGCGCGCAGCGCCTTGCGGACGACGCGGGCCTCCACCAGACCCGCCTGCGCGAGCAGAGGTGTGGCGAAGAGGTCCATCAGGGAGTCCGCGGACACCCGCAGGCCCTTGCGGGCCGCGGCCGCCGCCGACGCGTGGGAGGGGGCGCCCCAGCCGGGCGGGAGGTCCCCGACGCCGGCGCCCTCCAGGACCGTACGGAGGATGGCCGCGCGGGCGCCCGGCTGCACCCGTAGCGCCTCGGGAAGGGACCGGCAGGCGCGGACCACCTGGTTGTCGAGGAAGGGGGTGTGCAGGCGCTGGGAGCGGATCTCGGCGGCCTGTTCCAGGATGCGGAGGTCGGAGGCGTGACGGGCGAGGGCCGCACGCGCGCGGAAGTCACCGGGGCGCTGGCCCGGGCCGCTGCCCTGACGGCTCGGCGCACCTTGCAGGCGAACCGATACTTCAGCCAGGGCCTCACCGGTCAGCCAACGGGCGGCGGGCCCCGGTCTGGCCCAGGTGAGCGCCGCGAGGGAGGCCCCGACCGCGCCTCCGGGCTCGTCGAAGCGCTTCTGCAGAAGTCGGTCGGCGAGGACTTCGAGTCCCGCGCCGTAGGGCGTACGGGCGAGGCGGCGGGCCGCACCGTACACGCGCCCGGGGACCATCACCGAACCGTCCGCCTTCGCCAACGCGGCCACCGGGCGCACCAGATGACGTCGTTTGCGGTCCATCAGGAGGTCGGCGAGGCGGGCCGGGTGCGCGTCCAGGACCTGTCGGGCGCCGTACCCGGTGAAGTGGTCGGCGCTGCCCGCGGCGAGCCGCGCGCGGTGGCGGGCCGCGGTGATCAGGGAGGGGCCGGGTTCGTCGGTGAGCGGGCCGTCGAGTTCGGCGTACGGCAGGACGTCCTCGCCGCCGGTCACCACCACGTGGTGCAGACGCGGGTTGGCCGCGAGGGTGCCCGCGCGCTCCACCTCGGACTCGCGCCCCGGCACGGCGAGATCGTTGAACGTGACGGCGAGGAGCCGCTCGCCCGCGCCGGTGCCGTGCCCCAGGACCGTGCCCGGAGCTCCCGGAAGCCCGGCGGCGAGCAGAGCCAGCGTCCCGGAGGCGGGCCCCCCGGAGAGGTCCGCCCCGATCCCGGGAACGGGCATCCCACGCGCGGCACGCCGTTCGGCGGGCCCCATCCCGGGGACGGGCCCGGGGTCGATGTCGGGAACGTGCCGGGGCGCGGACAGGCGCGTACGCACCGCGTCGACGAGTGCGTCCCGTACGGCGTCCACCGCGCTGTCCGGGTCGACGGCCGCCGCGGCGACGGCGAGGGAGGCGACCGGCTCGTACCCGGCGATCTCGCGCGCCCCGGCGCGCAGCACCAGCGCATGCCCCGGCGGAATGCGCCGTACCCCGGCGTACGGCGTCGAGTCGTGCAGCGCGGCCGGTACGTCCGGGGCGGCGAGCAGCGCGGCGAGGTGACCGAAGTCGAGGTTGGCCTCGATGAGGTCGGCGAGCGGGAGCGCGGCCGTGGAGTACGCCGTACCGCCGGCCCAGGGGGTGTAGAACACCGGCTTGGCGCCCGCGAGATCGCCGCAGACCATGGTGCGGCGGTTGACCTTGACGACCGCCGTGTAGCTGCCGGACCAGGCCGTCAGATGCCGAAGTGCCCCTCCGCGCGCGGAGAACAGGCTCAGCCGCAGTTCCTCGTCGGAGGCGCCGCAGGTGCCGAGGACCGCGATCCGCGTCTCGGCGTCGACCTTCACGACCCGTACCTCGTCGGGCCGCCAGTCGCCGACCGCCCACAGCGGATCCGGGTCTCCCCACAGGAGTTGGGACCCCACCGGGTGCACCGTCTCACCGTCGAGCCCGGTCGCCCCCGCGGAACCGATCGCGGCGGCTCCAGCGGCGGTACTGCTCCATCCCACCAACCACCGCATCGACGCCTCCACAGGCTGTGGACAACCAGTGCACCGCACGAACTGGGCACCATGCTGCCATGAAGGACGCCTTCCGGAGGGCCGGAGAAGCCGCTTGAGATCGCGTGAAGACGCCCTGGACGAGGGACAACCGGACAAGGAAGACCCTACGTCCGCGACGCGAATGCGCCCCCGATACGCTCCCCCAAAACACCTAACGCGCCCTCAACTCCCGTGGTAGGAGCGGTATTCGGCGCCGAGAGGCAGGGGCGATTTTCGGCCAAATCGGCGCGAGGGGCACGGCTTCGCGCACGCTCCGTACATGCCGTGCGCACCGCTTCGTACCGCGCACAGTCCGGGAGGCGGAGTACGCCTCCCGGACCGGTCCGCCGCCCGCGGGGATGTAGGCGGCGGTGTCCCCCAGCCCACTGGATCCAGTACAGCGGGCCGACCCACGCACGATCCATGGAACCGCTCCCCCGATGGCCGGAGAAGAGCGCACGCACAGGCGCACGGCCACACGGCGGGGGCTCGTCGCAACCCTGCGTGCAAACCCCGCACTCGCGTACGGACCACAATCCCGCCATCCGGAACAATGCCCCTTAACGCTTGGGATGCGGCGAACTACGCTGGGTTTACGAATGCCGGGTGGTTATGCCAGCACGGCAGCCGTCTGTGTCGAGGGGTGGCGCATGTCCAGGGAGCAACGCGGGCCGAACGAAAAACTCGGCACCGTTCTCGCCCTCGCGGGAATCAGCAACGCAGGACTCGCGCGTCGCGTCAACGATCTTGGCGCTCAACGCGGGTTGACACTTCGCTACGACAAGACGTCGGTGGCGCGCTGGGTGTCGAAGGGGATGGTGCCCCAGGGCGCCGCCCCGCACCTCATCGCGGCCGCCATCGGCCAGAAGCTCGGCCGCCCTGTGCCGCTCCACGAGATCGGCCTGGCGGACGCGGATCCCGCACCGGAAGTGGGCCTCGCCTTTCCGCGGGACGTCGGCCAAGCCGTGCGTTCCGCAACGGAGTTGTACCGACTCGACCTCGCCGGCCGCCGGGCCGGCTCCGGGGGCATCTGGCAGTCGCTCGCCGGGTCGTTCGCAGTCAGCGCATACGCAACGCCCGCCTCACGGTGGCTCATAACCCCGGCCGACAGTTCGGTGGCGCGCGAGGCCAACTCCGCGGAGAGCTCCGGGACGCCGCTCAAAGTCGGCCACAGCGATGTGCAGAAACTGCGGGAGGCCGCGGAGGACGCCAGGCGCTGGGACTCCAAGTACGGCGGCGGTGACTGGCGTTCGTCGATGGTGCCGGAGTGTCTGCGGGTGGAGGCGGCACCGCTGCTGCTCGGCTCGTACTCCGACGAGGTCGGCAGGGCGCTGTTCGGCGCGAGTGCCGAACTCACACGCCTGGCCGGGTGGATGGCCTTCGACACCGGGCAACAGGAGGCGGCGCAGCGGTACTACATCCAGGCGCTGCGCCTTGCCCGCGCGGCGGCGGACGTGCCCCTGGGCGGCTATGTCCTGGCGTCGATGTCGTTGCAGGCGACCTACCGGGGCTTCGGCGACGAGGGCGTCGACCTCGCGCAGGCCGCCCTGGAGCGCAACAGAGGCCTCGCCACGGCCCGCACGATGAGTTTCTTCCGGCTCGTCGAGGCGCGGTCCCACGCGAAGGCGGGGGACGCGCAGGCGGCGGGCGCGGCGCTCAAGGCTGCGGAGGGGTGGCTGGAGCGGTCCCGCGAGGGCGACAACGATCCGTCGTGGCTCGGCTTCTACGGCTACGACCGGTTCGCCGCCGACGCCGCCGAGTGCTACCGGGATCTGAAGGCGCCCCGTCAGGTGCGGCGGTTCACCGAGCAGGCGTTGTCGAAGCCGACGGAGGAGTTCGTGCGCTCGCATGGTCTCCGGCTCGTTGTTTCGGCTGTCGCCGAGTTGGAGTCGGGGAATCTTGATGCGGCGTGTGAGCAGGGGGTGCGGGCGGTGGAGGTTGCCGGGCGGATCTCTTCTGCCCGGACCACCGAGTACGTGAAGGATCTTCTGCACCGGCTGGAGCCGTACGGGGATGAGCCGCGGGTGGTTGAGCTGCGGGAGAGGGCTCGGCCGTTGTTGATGGCGCCCGCCTAGGGATTTGCCTGGCTTGTGTCGACTTGCGAGTACCGGTTCGTCGTGACTGGTCGCGCCCACGCGGCGGAGCCGCATGTCGACACAGCCCCGCCCCCCTTAGGGGGCTGCCCTTCCCGGGGTTTGAAGGCACTGTCAGTGGTGCAGTGCACTATCGGAGGCGGGAGGTGGTGCACGTGGTGGGGTACGACTGTGACGTGCTTGTGGTCGGGGGCGGGATTGTCGGGCTGTCGACCGCCTATGCGATCAGCCGGGCCGCGCCCGGCACCAGGGTCACCGTGCTGGAGAAGGAGGCGGGCCCGGCCCGTCACCAGACAGGGCGCAACAGCGGGGTGATCCACAGCGGGATCTACTACAAACCCGGGTCGCTCAAGGCGCGGTACGCGGTGCGCGGGGCGGCCGAGATGGTCAAGTTCTGTGCGGAGTACGGGGTTCCGCATGCCGTCACGGGCAAGCTGATCGTCGCCACGGAGCGGGCCGAACTGCCGCGCCTGCACGCGCTCGTGCAGCGCGGCCGGGAGAACAACATCCCCGTGCGGGAGCTGAGCGGCGGGCAGATCGCCGAGTACGAGCCGGAGGTGCGCGGCCTCGCGGCCATACAGGTCGCGACGACCGGCATCTGCGACTACACCGAGGTCGCCCGCCACCTGGCCGAGGCCTCCGGCTCGGAGATCCGCTACGGCGCGCGCGTCGCCCACATCGACCGGCGCCCGGAGCGCGGGGTCGCCGTCCGCACGGTGACCGCGACCGGCGGTGACATCGTCCGCGCCCGCGTGCTGGTCAACTGCGCCGGCCTGCACTGCGACCAGGTGGCCCGCCTCACCGGCGACGACCCGGAGATGCGGATCGTGCCGTTCCGCGGCGAGTACTACACCCTGACGCGACCCGAACTGGTCCGGGGCCTGGTCTATCCGGTGCCCGACCCGGCCTTCCCGTTCCTCGGCGTCCACCTCACCCGCGGCATCGACGGCAGCGTCCACCTCGGCCCCAACGCCGTACCCGCCCTGGCCCGCGAGGGCTACGACTGGGGCGTCGTAAGCCCCCGAGAGCTCGCGACGACGGCAGCCTGGCCCGGGGTGTGGCACATGGCCCGGCAGCACTGGCGGTACGGAGCGGGGGAGCTGCGCCGGTCGGTGTCCAAGAGCGCCTTTACGACAGCCGTACAGCGACTGCTCCCGGCGGTGACACCGGACGACCTCACGCCGTCGGCAGCCGGTGTACGCGCCCAGGCGGTCCTCCGGGACGGCACCCTGGTCGACGACTTCCTGATCAAGGAGGGCCCACGGACGGTCCACGTCCTCAACGCCCCGAGCCCAGCGGCAACAGCCTCCCTCCCGATCGGCAGAGAGGTGGCCAGACGGGCACTGGCTGTACTTGGCGAGGAGAAACGCCTCCCACTCAAAACTCCGGGCACCGCAACCCCCTAGGGGCGCGGGGCTGTGACATTTGCGGCTCCGCCGCGCGGGCGCGACCAGCCCCAACGCACCTGCACCCGCAAGACAACACAAGCCACGCGGACGACCAGGCGCACGCCCCGTAAAATCACCGCATTGTGTCTGACTCCCCCAACACCCCCGCCGCCCCCACCGAGCCCGCACAGCGAACCCGACCCAAGGGCGAACCCCGTTTCCCCGACGGGCCCCGCCCCGACCCCGCCGGCTCCCACTTCGAACGCCGAATCCGCAGCTTCCAGCCCCGCAGGAGCCGCGTCACGGCAGGCCAGGCCGACGCCCTGGAACGCCTGTGGCCCACGTGGGGACTCGACATCGACGGTCAACGCACCCTCGACCTCACCGAGCTGTTCGGGAACGACAACCCCGTCGTGCTGGAGATCGGCTTCGGCATGGGCGAGGCCACCGCGCAGATGGCGGCGGCCGCCCCCGCGACGAACATCCTCGCCGCCGACGTGCACACCCCGGGCCAGGGCAACCTCCTCGGCCTCGCCGAACACCACGGCCTGTCCAACATCCGCGTCGCCAACGGGGACGCCATCATCCTGCTCCGCGAGATGCTCACCCCGGACGCGCTCGACGGGCTGCGCGTCTACTTCCCGGACCCCTGGCCCAAGAAGCGGCACCACAAGCGGCGGCTGATCCAGGAGGAGTTCCTCTCCCTCACCGCGACCCGGCTCAAGCCGGGGGCCACCGTGCACTGCGCGACCGACTGGGAGCCGTACGCGGAGCAGATGCTCGAAGTCCTCGGCGCGCACCCGGACTTCGAGAACAGCCAACCCGACGGCGGTTTTGCGCCCCGTCCGGACTTCCGGCCGCTGACCCGTTTCGAGGGCCAGGGACTGGACAAGGGACATGTCGTGAACGATCTGCTGTTCCGTCGCGTACCCCACGACGACCAGCGCTGACGCCAGGCTCCATCGCGGGCCGTGCCCTTACCTCGTTAGGGTCGATGCCGTGGCCACGTTTTCGCCGTACCCCCCGCACCCCGGCCACCTCGCCGGTGGTGTGCCCGGGCACGGGCGGCGCGAGCGCTGGTGGCGGCGGAACTGGGTCCGGCACGGCGCGCTGATCACCCTGCTCACGCTCTCCGGTCTGGTCATCCTCGCGCTCGTGCGCCAACAGACCGGCACGGAAGGCTTCTTGGTGGGCCTCGGGCTCGCCGTACTGCCCGTGCCGCTGCTCGTCGCCGCGTTCCGCTGGCTGGACCGCGTCGACCCCGGCCCCTGGCGCAACCTGCTCTTCTCCTTCGCGTGGGGCGCCTGCGCCGCCGCGCTGATCGCGATCGTCGCCAACAGTTTCGCGACCCGATGGATAGCGACCACGACCGCCGACCCGACCAGCGCGGACACTCTCGGCGCGACCGTCATAGCCCCGATCGTCGAGGAATCGGCGAAGGCGGCAGCCGTGCTGCTCGTCTTTCTCTTCCGCAGACGGGACTTCACCGGGATCGTCGACGGAGTGGTGATAGCCGGGGTCACCGCCACCGGCTTCGCGTTCACCGAGAACATCCTCTACCTCGGCACCGCCTTCGGCACCGACCAGCTCACCGGCGACCGCGGCTTCGCCTCCGTCACCGCGGCGACCTTCTTCGTGCGCATCGTCATGTCCCCCTTCGCGCACCCCCTGTTCACCGTCCTCACCGGCATCGGCTTCGGCATCGCCGCGCTCTCCCCGGACCGCCACCACGTCCGGCGCGTCCTGGTCCCCCTGACCGGCCTGCTCCTCGCGATGGGCATGCACGCGATGTGGAACGGCTCCTCGACCTTCGGCCAGTACGGCTTCTTCGAGGTCTACGGCGTCTTCATGGTCCCCTCGTTCGGTCTGCTGACCTGGCTGGCGGTCTGGACCCGGCAGCGCGAACTGCGCACCGTACGCGAGGAGTTGCCCGTCTATGTCTACGCGGGCTGGCTGACCCCGGCCGAACCGTTCGTGCTCGGCTCGATGAAGGCACGGCGGCTGGCCCGCGAGTACGCCCGCCACCGCCTCGGCCGCCCGGCGGGCCGCTCGGTGGCCCAGTACGAGGCGTACGCGACCACCCTGGCGGTCCTGCGGCACCGGGCCGCGCGAGGCCGCACCGGCGCCGAATTCGTCGTACGGGAAAGGGAGTTGCTGCACGAGCTGTGGCTGCGCCGGGAGGTGGCGCGGCCGGCGCTGGACTACGCGGCGCGGCGGACGGCGCCTCCGGTGCCGGTGGTGGTGCCGCCGTGGCCGCCGGTGTACGGGTCGTACGGGACTTCCCTGTACAACCCGTACCGGTCCTGACGGCCCTCAGGTCTCAGGCAGAGGCGTCCGTCAGCTTCGCGATCTCCGCGTCCGTCAGCTCCAGTTCGGCCACGCCCAGCAGCGCGGGGAGCTGGTCGACCGTGCGGGCGGAGGCGATCGGGGCCGCGACCGTGGGCTGGGCGGCGAGCCAGGCGAGGGCGACCGTCGCCACGGGCGCCTCGTGGGCCTGGGCGACCTCGTCCAGGGCGCTCAACACCCGCCGGCCGCGCTCCGATTCGAGGTACTGCGCCGCGCGACCCGCCCGCGGGCTGTCCACGGTCGTACCGGGGCGGTACTTGCCGGTGAGGAAGCCGGCCGCCAGCGAGAAGTACGGCAGGGCGGAGAGGCCGCCGCGTTCGGCGACGTCCCGCAGCTCGCCCTCGTAGGTGTCGCGGGAGACCAGGTTGTAGTGGGGCTGGATCGCGACATAGCGCGCCAAGCCCTCGCGGTCGGAGAAGTCGAGGGACGCCTGAAGGCGCTCCGGGGAGATGTTGGAGGCGGCGATGTGCCGCACCTTGCCCGCCTTCACCAGCTCGTCGAGCGCGCCGACGATCTCCTCGACCGGCACCTCGACCTGGTCGAAGTGCGGGTAGTAGAGGTCGATGTAGTCGGTGCCCAGGCGGCTCAGCGAGGCGTCGGCCGCGGCCTTGATGTTGACGGCGGACAGGCCCGGGTACTCGGGGTGCTGGCTGACCTTGGTGGCGATGACGACGTCGGAGCGGTTGCCGCGGGCCTTGACCCACTTGCCGATGACGGTCTCGGACTCACCGCCCTTGTTGCCCTCGACCCACGCCGTGTACGAGTCGGCGGTGTCGACGAAGTTGCCGCCCGCGGCGGTGTAGGCGTCCAGCACGGCGAAGGAGGTCGCCTCGTCGGCGGTCCAGCCGAAGACGTTGCCGCCGAGGTTCAGCGGGAAGATCTCCAGATCGGAACGGCCCAGCTTGCGAAGAGAAGTCATGCTCTACGACAACAGCCGGGCCGGAACCGGATATTCCAACAGCCGGGTCAGGGGTTGAGGCCCTTGCTGCGCAGCCAGGGCGCCGGGTCGCTCGCGGTGGCCGCGCCGTTGATGTGGACCTCCAGGTGGAGGTGCGGCCCGGTCACGTTGCCGGTGGCGCCCACGCGGCCGATGACGTCGCCGGTGGCGACCTTCTGCCCGACGCTGACGTTGATCGAGGACTGGTGGCAGAACCACAGCTCGGTGCCGTCGTCGAGGGTGAGGATCGTGCGGTAGCCGTAGGAACCGGCCCAGCCCGCCTCGGTGACCGTGCCGCTGTGGATGGCCTTGATCAGCGTGCCGGTGGGCGCGGCGAAGTCGAGTCCGGTGTGGTAGCCGGAGGACCACATCGAGCCGGCCTGGCCGAAGGTGCCGGTGATCGTGTACGAGACGACCGGAAGCGTGTACTGCTTCGCCAGCGCGGCGAGCTTCACGGCCTCGGCCTTCTTCTTGGCGGCGGCCTCCGCGGCCTTCTTCGCGTCGGCGGCCTTCTTCGCGGCGTCCTTCTCGGCCTTGGCGGCAGCCGCGTCGACCTGCTTGGCGACGGCGGCCTCGGCGGCGGCCTTCGACTTGCCGTCGACCTGGAGCTGCTGGAGCTCGGCCTGCTCCATGATCCGGTTGCGCAGCAGCTCACCCGCGTCCGGGGCGCCCTTGGCGGCCTCGGTGGTGGTCACGCCGACGCTGCTGAGCGCGGTCGCGGAGCCCTTGGGGGTGCTGGAGGAGTCGTCCAGCAGATGGCCCACGGAGGGCAGGTCCGGAATGGAGATGGAGACCGGCGGCTTGCCGGTGTTGGCGCTGGCCATACCGCCGGCGCTGACGGCGGCTATGACACCGACGCCCAGGACGGTGGAGCTGCGGGCGAATCCTCCGCCACCACGCTGCTTGGCGACACGGTGCTTGCCGCGGTTGGGAAGGACGGACTCCGCGCTGGGATTCCACTCCTCCCAGGGGCCCTCGTCGGGGCGGTAACCGCCGTAGACGACAGGGGCTTCAGGGGCAGCCTGGTTGGACGCCACGTGGGCGTGCTCCTTTCCTTCCTTCTCGCCTACCGGGTTAGCTGACGGGTTCGGAGCAGGAAGGTCTCCTACGCGCGTCAACCTGCCGTGTTGCCACGGCTGTCGACGAGCGATTCACCCCAAGGGATGGTTCCCCGGTTCCCTTGCGGGATTCGGCGCGTGCGCGCGGAGCTGTCTCTTGTGACGGCTGGGACGACCGCGCTGCGTTATCGAACGTTAATAGACACAGGCATCCCTTTCCAAGCCGTTCCGCTTGATCATTAACCTTTCCTTGCTGGACGAACGGCCCACCACCGGCGAAAAACGGGCGAGTTGGCCAAGTCTCAGAATTCCCACAGGTATTGACGGGATGTCAGTTGTTATGCGGAGGGCGGTCGGCCGATCACCACCCGTGACAACGGTCATGGATGGCGTACGGCGATCATCGCCATGTCGTCCGTCATCCAGCCCCCGGAGTAGCGGCGCACCTCCTTGGCGAGGATGTCGAGCAGCGCCTCGGGGCTGCGGAAGGTCCGGCCGGCCAGCCGCTCGCCGGGGTCGTAGAAGACACCGCGGGCGTCGCGCGCCTCGGACAGCCCGTCGGTGTACACCAGCAGCGTGGCCCCGCCCGGGAACGCGAACTCCTCGGCGCGGTCCGGCCAGACCCCCAACTCGCCCATTCCCAGGGGCAGTGCGGGCTCCTTGACGAGCAACGTGCCCACGGTGCCGTCCTCGTGCAGGAGCAGCGGCGGCGGGTGCCCGCGGTCGACGATCCGTACGACGCCGTCGCCGTGCGGGAGTTCGGCGAGGACGGCCGTGGTGAACCCCTCGAACGCGTCGAGCCCGTCCCGCCGGGTGCCCTCGCGCGTCAGCGCCCGCTCCAGCCGCTCGGCGACCGCCTCCAGGGTGGCCTCCTGCTCGGCGGCCTCCCGGAACGCACCGATCACCACGGCCACGGCGGCGACCGCGCCCATGCCCTTGCCGCGCACGTCGCCGACGACCAGCCGCACGCCGTGCGGGGTGTCCTGCACCGCGTACAGGTCGCCGCCGATGAACGCGCCCTCCTGCGCCGCCTCGTATCGTGCCGCGATCGCGAACCCGCCGATCCGCTCGGCCGGTTCGGGCAGTACGGCCCGCTGGGCGGCCTCGGCGATCTCGCGCGCGGAGGCGAGCTGTTCGCTGCTGCGGCGGACCAGGAGGTTGATCAGGACCGCGAGGACGGCGACCGTCGCCACAGTGGCCGCCTCGGTGACCGCGTCCATGTGGAAGACGATGCCGAGCCTGAGGTGGACCACGAGACCGACGAGGAAGGCGGCCAGGCCGGTGAGCACGGTGCCGCGCCGCGAGTAGAGCGGGGCGGCGACGAGCGGGGCGGCGGTGAAGAACGGGGCCGCCGTGAAGTTCTGCGGGGTGAAGTAGTCGTAGCAGGCGCCGACGACCAGCAGCAGCGGGGGCAGGCGGCGGACGAAGGCGAGGGTGCGGGGGTTCGGGATCCGGCGTCCCTCGTCGAGGACGGGACCGAGGCCCGGGTCGGGCACGGGATCGCCGAGGAGGCGCCCACCGGCTCGCACGTACGGACCCTCCTCCACGCGTCCAGTTTTTCCCGGTGGCGGGAGGGCGGCGAGCGGGGCGGGCCAATCGGGGCGGGAGAAACACCAGGGAGGACAGCGGGCAGAAACACCAAGGGCCGGAATCCATTTCTGGATTCCGGCCCTTGGCCTTAGTAGCGGGGACAGGATTTGAACCTGCGACCTCTGGGTTATGAGCCCAGCGAGCTACCGAGCTGCTCCACCCCGCGCCGTTGTGATTGCAACTATACGCCATCCGCGGGGTCCGAAGTCACACGGGTTTCAGTCGGCGGTGTTCCCGGCGTGCGTGAGGGTCTCCCAGGAGACGAAGAGGTCGTCGCTGCCGGCCGGCCTGCTCTGCTCGGCGAGCTTGTGCGCGGCGGGCACCTTCTCGCCGAGCCGGCCCTCCAGGTGGTTGAGGGCGACCTCCAGGTCGGGCCCCATGTTCCGGTCGACCTTGCCGCCGCACAGCCAGGCGGGCGCGGGCTCGCCGAGCTGGTAGCGGGCGTGCAGGTCGAGGGCCGCCTTGAGCCGGTCCTTGACCCCGTCGTAGAGGTCGACGCCCTGGTGCCAGGCGGTCTCGGCGATGTGGGCGGAGGCCGCGAGCGAGTAGCCGACGTGCTTGAAGTTGCGGCAGGTCTCCTGGGCGACGCCGTCCTTGAAGGTGGTCTGCTTGAACCAGTACGTCGTCAGCTTCTGCGGGGTGGTGAGCTTCGACCCGACCGGGGCGAGCGGCACCTTGCCGTCCTTGGCCAGGTAGAAGTAAGCGGGCACGCGGTCGCGGAAGCGCTTGACGGCGGCGTCGAAGGCCTTGTGGTCGTCGAGGAAGACGGCGATGCCGATCGCCGCGTCGGTCATCGCGAGGTCCCAGTTGCCGTTGTAGTCGGGAAGGTTCTTGGTGACTTCCGGCTCGTAGGCGGTACGCAGCATCGTCCCGAACCGCTCGACCCGGTCAGCCGGCCACCCGGCACCCGGCGCGTACCGCACGATCTCCGCCGCCCGCGCCCAGGTCGAACCGGCCCACGCGGTCTGCAGCCCGGCGTCGTCGGAGGTGTGCTCCTTCATCTTCGCCGACCAGTCGTCCATGATCTCCCGCGCCTTGAGCGCGTGGTGCTGCTTCCCGGTGATGCTGAACAGCAGGGCCTGCGTGTACGCCGCGATCGCGTCCTCGCGCTCCTCGACGCACCCGTGCGCGGCCTTGCCGTTCCAGGGGCAGTCGACGTCCGCGACCGGCTTCGCCGTGTACTTGTACGACCCGTACTTGCTGTCCCGCATCCCGAAGTACGCCTTCAGCCAGGGCTGCTTCCCGGCGGCCACGTTCTGCCGTACGGCGTCCAACTGCCCCTTGCTGACCAGGACTCCGGGGTGCGTGAACGCCGCGTCGGCGGGCAGGGCCCGCGCCATGGTCCGGGTACCGGTGTCCGCCGCCCCGCACGAGGCGAGAAGCCCTACGACCACGGTCGCGCCCAGCACCGCGACTGCCCTCATGTCCTACCTCCGCCTTGTCCGCACCGGTTCAGTGCGAGCGTGACCCGGTGAGCGGTGGTGCGCAGGATCTGATGGGCCGGTCGTGCGTCCACAGGGTGTGGATCAACCGAGCAGATGCCCGTTCGGCGCCTTCGCCCGCTCCTCGTACTCCGGGAGTACGACCACGGAGACCCCCTGCGCGGCCAGCGCACCGCTCCCGTCCGCGTGAGCCACGAACGTGTCCGGCTCGCGCCAGGCGGTCACCACCCGGCGTACGCCCGCGTCGAGGATCAGGCGGGCGCAGGGCTTGGGGCGGGAGGCGCGGTGGGTGCAGGGTTCGAGGCTGGTGTAGACCGTGGCGGTGGGGAGGCGGGGGTCGGCCGGGTCGAGCTTGGCCAGGGCCGCCTCCTCCGCGTGGACCACCGGGTCGCCGGCCTCGCGGGAGTGGCCCCGGGCGAGTTCCGTGCCGTCCTCGGCCACCACCACCGCGCCGACGCTGAACGCCGTCTCCGAGGGCGGGCAGTCGGCGGCCAGGTCGCAGGCGAGGGCGAGCCAGTGGTGGTCGGCGGCGGCGGGGAGGTCGCCGGTGCCGGGGGCGGTGGGTGCGTAGCGGATGAGGACGACGTCCTCGATGGGGCGGGTTTCGAGGAGGCGGAGACGGCCTGCCTGGTACGTGCCCGGGCCGAAGAGGCGCGGGGCGTCCGGGGTGCCCACGAAGAGGGGGGACACGACGAGTTGGAGTTCGTCGGCCAGGCCCTGCTGGAGCAGTTGGGTGTGGATCGTGCCGCCGCCCTCGACCATCAGACGGTCAACTCCCCTTACAGCGTGCAGGTGTTCAAGAAGCCGCCGCCAGTCGAGTTCGGGGCCCAGGGCGAACACGTCTGCGGCGAGGCCGAGTTGACGGGCCCGCTCCGCGCCCTTGTCCGTCGTGAAGACGAGTTTGTCGCCTCCCGTGTGCCAGAAGTTGGCGCTCGGGTCAAGGTCGCCGGAGCCGCTGACCGTGACCTTGAGGGGGTATTCCGGCTTGCCCGCGGCGGTGCGGGCGGCTCGGCGGGCCGGGGAGTTGACGAGCAGGCGGGGGTTGTCCGCGCGGATGGTGCCGGCGCCGATGAGGATCGCGTCCACGGACGCCCGGACCTCGTCGACCCGGTCGAAGTCGGCCGGGCCGGAGAGGAGCAGCCGGTCGGGGCCGGTGTCGTCGAGGTAGCCGTCGAGGGAGACGGCGGCGGACAGCAGGACGTACGGGAAGGACATCGACGCGCTCTCTCTGGAGGCGGGCGGGGCTCGGTGGATCGGCGGAGCTTGGTGGAACAGTGGGGCTTGGTTCAAGTTTGAAACAAACCTACACTGGGGGCATGACGACCCGCTGGCTCACCGCCGAGGAGCAGCGCGCCTGGCGCGCGTACATCGCCGCGACGCACCTCCTGGAGGACGCGATCGACCGGCAGCTCCAGCAGGAGGCCGGCATGCCCCACCTGTACTACTCCATCCTCGCCAACCTCTCCGACGTACCGGACCGGCGGCTGCGGATGACCGACCTCGCCGAGAAGTCGAAGATCACCCGGAGCCGGCTGACGTACGCCGTGACCCGGCTGGAGAAGGACGGTCTCGTACGGCGTGAGGGGTGCCCGTCGGACAAGCGGGGCAGCACCGCGATCCTGACCGACGCGGGGATGGACGTCCTGGAGCGTACGGCGCCGGGCCATGTCGAGACCGTCCGCGCGGCGATCTTCGACCATCTCACCCCGGAGCAGGTGGGCCAGCTGGAGGAGATCAGCACCCGGATCGGGCGGGCGCTGGAGACACCGGAGGACGTTCCGTGGCGCCGCCGCTCCACACCTTCGTGTTCGTAGGCCGGCTTCGCGTCCCCTCTTCGTGACCCGTCCCACAAAGCTGTTGCTTCAAATTTCAAGCATGAGGTAGTGTCCGTGATCGTGGATGTGCTTCAAAACTGAAGCACATCCCGATATCTGCCGCCTGACCACGGAGACCCGCATGCCCGACTTCCCCGCCGCCACCCCGCGTGCCCGCGTCCGGGTACCGCTGCGCTTCCAGGACGGCTACGGCGTCGACGCCGAACTCGTCACCTTCCACGGCCTGACCGACGGCCAGGAACATCTCGCGGTCGTCCTCGGCGACCCCGCCCCCGGCACCACCCCGCTGGTCCGGCTGCACTCCGAGTGCCTGACCGGCGATGTCTTCGGGTCGGCCCGCTGCGACTGCGGACCCCAGTTGCGCGAGGCCGTCGAGCGCATAGCCGAGCGCGGCGGTGTCCTGCTCTATCTGCGCCAGGAGGGCCGGGGCATCGGCCTCTACAACAAGCTCGACGCGTACGCCCTCCAGGACCAGGGCCTCGACACCTACGCCGCGAACACCGCGCTGGGCCTGCCCGAGGACGCCCGTGACTACACGGCCGCCGCGCAGATGCTCACCGCCCTCGGGATCACGTCCCTGGACCTGCTCTCCAACAACCCTGACAAAGCGGACCAGTTGCGCGGTCTCGGCATCGACGTGCACGACCGGGTGCCGACCGGTGTGTTCACCACCCCGCACAACGTCCGCTATCTACGCGCGAAGGTCCTCCAGACCCACCACACGCTCCCGCTGGGCCAGTTGACAGAGCTGAACGTGGGCTGAACGTGGGCTGAACAGGGGCCGGGCCGGGCGGCCATGGTGTAGCGGGCTACACCATCCATTCGGGAGAGCACTCCCTCGTGCCGGAGAGCGGCCGGCGGAAGGCTTGAGACCACGATCACGCACTTGATCCGGATCTCGACCGACCGCCGACGTGGAGGCCTTCCCCAGCCATGGCTACTCTCCTTTATCACTTGGGCCGCGTGGCCTTCCGGTGGCGCTGGTTCGTCACCTTCCTGTGGGTGGCGGTCCTCGGCGCCGTCGGATTCGCCGCCACCAAGGCCCCCGCCGCCCCGGACGACGGCTTCACGATGCCCGGCATCGAGTCGCAGAAGGCCTTCGACCTGCTGGAGCAGCGCTTCCCCGGCACGGCGGCGGACGGCGCGAGCGCCCGGATCGTCTTCGTCGCCCCGAACGGCGAGAAGGTCACCGCGACCGAGAACAGGGCGGCGATCGAGAAGCTGGTGACGGAGGCGGCCGACGGTTCCCAAGTCGCCTCCACCGTCGACCCGTTCACCGCGAAGGCGGTGAGCACGAACGCGACGACGGCGTACTCCACCGTCACCTTCAAGGTGAAGGCCGACGACCTCACCGACACCGCCAAGACCCATCTGGAACGGGCCATCGACACGGCCAGGGACGCGGGTCTGACCGTCGAGGTCGGGGGTGACGCGCTCGCCACCCAGCCCGCCGCCGGCGGCAGCGCCGAGGCGATCGGCATCGCGATAGCGGCCCTGGTCCTCCTGATCACCTTCGGTTCGCTGGCCGCCGCCGGTCTGCCGCTGCTCACCGCGATCCTCGGTGTCGGCATCAGCATGTCCGCGATCCTCGCCCTGGGCAGCGCCTTCGGCCTCTCCGAGACCACCGGCACCCTCGCCACGATGCTCGGCCTCGCCTGCGGTATCGACTACGCGCTCTTCGTCGTATCGCGCTACCGCGAGGAACGGGCGAAGGGCCACGCACCGAGGGAGGCGGCCGGACTCGCGGCCGGTACGGCTGGTTCGGCGGTGGTGTTCGCCGGGCTGACCGTGGTCATCGCCCTGGCCGGTCTGTCCGTGGTCGGCATCCCGATGCTGACCAAGATGGGCCTGGCGGCGGCCGGCGCGGTCCTCCTGTCGGTCCTGATCTCTCTCACCCTCGTCCCGGCGCTCCTCGGCTTCTGGCCGAACAAGGTCCTGTCGCGAGGGGTCCGCAAGGGCACCCGGCGCGGGAAGCGGAGCACGGAGAACAACGGCGGCAGCCGCTGGGCCCGGCTCGTCGTCCGCCGCCCGATCCCCGTCCTGTTGCTCGGCGTCGTCGGCCTCGGCGCGATGGCCCTCCCCGCCCTGAACCTCCAGCTCGGCATGCCGGGCGACGAGGCCAAGTCCACCTCCACCACCGAACGCCGCGCCTACGACGACCTCGCGAAGGGCTTCGGCCCCGGCTTCAACGGCCCCCTGACCATCGTCGTGGACGCCAAGGGAGCCACCGACGCGAAGAGCGCCGTAGCGACGGTCTCGAAAGAGATCGCGGCCACCGACGGAGTGGTCTCCGTCTCACCGGCCCGCTTCAACTCGGCAGGCGACACCGCGGTGTTCTCCGCGACCCCGTCCACCAGCCCCACCGACGAGAAGACCAAGCAGCTCGTCCAGACGATCCGCGACGAACGCTCGGGCATCGAGTCGAAGTCCTCCGGCGCGAGCTTCGAGGTCACTGGCACCACCGCGCTGAACATCGACGTGGCACAGAAGGTCCAGGACGCGCTGATCCCGTATCTGGCCCTGGTGGTGGGCCTGGCGATCGTCCTGCTGCTCCTCGTCTTCCGCTCGCTCCTGGTCCCGCTGAAGGCGGCCCTCGGCTTTCTGCTCTCGGTCCTCGCGGCGCTCGGCGCGGTGGTCGCGGTCTTCCAACAAGGCCACGGGGCCTCGCTGTTGGGCGTGGACCAGACCGGCCCGATCATGAGCCTGATGCCGATCTTCCTGGTGGGCATCGTCTTCGGACTGGCCATGGACTACGAGGTGTTCCTGGTCTCCCGGATGCGCGAGGCGTACGTCCACGGGGACGGGCCCGGTCAGGCGATCGTCTCCGGGTTCCGGCACAGCGCCCGGGTGGTCGTGGCCGCCGCGCTGATCATGATGGCGGTGTTCTCGGGCTTTATCGGCGCGGGCGCATCGATGATCAAGATGATCGGCTTCGGGCTGGCCATCGCGGTCCTGTTCGACGCGTTCGTGGTCCGGATGGCGATCGTGCCGGCCGTCCTCTCCCTGCTCGGCAACAAGGCCTGGTACCTGCCCCGTTGGCTCGACCGTGTCCTCCCCCGCATGGACGTCGAGGGCGAGGCCCTGAGCCGCAAGGTCCCGGCACCGGTGACCGACCCGCCGACCGTCCACCTCACCCCGGTCCCCTAGGGACCCAACAGACCGGGGCCGCCGAGAGCGGAGGCGGCCTCGCGGTGCCGGATCTCGTGGGGACGGGGACCGGCACAAGTCCCGGGCCCGGCGACGGGGCACTCCCCCCGCCCGTCGCCGGGCCCGCGGACGTCCACACCCCACCAAGCCACCGACTCGCCCACCAGAGAGGGCACTTCGATGAAAACCTCCATGCAGGCCGGGGTGGCCGGGCTCCTCGCCTGCGGCACGCTGCTCACCGTGGTCCTGGTCACCCGGGACGGCGACGCCGACCACACCGGTGTCACCTACTCCTCCTCCGCCCCGTCGAAGGGCCCGTACGTGGCACTCGGCGACTCCTACACCGCCGGCCCCGGCATCACCGATCCGACCGGCACCCCGGCCGGCTGCGACCGCTCCGCCGGCAACTACCCGTCGCTGGTGGCCGCCGAACTCGGCCTGAAGGCAAGCGACTTCCGCGACATGAGCTGCAGCGGCGCGACGACCACGGACCTCACGACAACCCAGCACACCGACAGCGGCACCAACCCACCCCAACTCAGGGCGATTTCGTCCACGACTCGCCTGATCACCCTCGGCATCGGCGGCAACGACATCGGCTTCAGCTCGATGATCAAACGGTGCGTCGCGATGGGCGCGCTGTACGAAATGACAGGCAGCGGCAAGTACTTCACCGAGGACGCGCCCTGCGAGCGCAACTACGTCAAGGGCGACTCCGACGCGGTGGCCAAGAAGATCACCACGGCGGGCGCCCGCCTCACCCGGGTCCTGAACGAGGTCAGGCGCCGCGCCCCCGAAGCCCGGATCTACGTCGTCTCGTACCCGGCGATCCTGCCGGCCGACAGCGCCGACTGCGGCCGGGACATGTCCCTCGCACCCGGCGACGTGACCTTCCTCCGCGAGAAGGAGCAGCAGCTCAACACCATGCTCCGGCAACGGAGTTCGGAGGCTGGGGCAGCCTACGTCGACACGTACGCCCCGTCCGCCGCCCACAACGCCTGCACGGCGAAGACCACCCGCTGGATAGAGCCGCTGGCCCCGGACAGCCCGGCGGCGCCGGTGCATCCGAACGCTCGGGGGGAGCGGGGGATGGCGGACGCGGTGCTGCACGCCATCAGGTCGGCGCTGTAGAGGGTGCCACCCGGTGTCAACCCACGGCCCTGCAACCTAAGTTGCACCCGTGGACACTGTGAGTAACGAAAACGCTCTGGTCCCTCCCCGCGCCCCGGCCCAGCATGAGGCGACGACTCGTCCTCAAGCGATCGATCGGGAGCCCCAGTGAACCCCTCCCCCTCTCCCCATGGTGTCGGCCGCCGCGCCTTCCTCGGCCGCACCGCAGGCGTCACGGCCGGCACGACGCTCCTCGGCACCCTGCCCCAGACCCCCGCATCAGCCACCCCCACCACCTCGCACACACCGATCAGAACCCGGTCCGGCCTGGTCACGGGCGCCCCCGCGGCCCTCCCCGGCGTCACCGTCTACAAGGGCATCCCCTACGCCGCCTCCACAGCGGGCGAGAACCGCTGGCGAGCCCCCCGACCAGCACCGTCCTGGCAGGGCATCCGCAGGGCCGACACCTGGGGCGCCGCCTGCCCCCAGCCGGTCACGGGCATCGCCGCCGACAAGATCCCCCCACTGAGCGAGGACTGCCTGAACCTCAACATCTGGACAGGCGCGGGAAGTTCACCGTCCTCCCGGGACCTCCGCCCGGTCTTCGTCTGGATCTACGGCGGCCGCAACAGCGCCATGTGGGCCTCGCAGCCGGTGTACGACGGGGCGAACCTGGCGGCCAAGGGCGCGGTCGTGGTGACGTACAACCACCGGGTGGGCGCTTTCGGCAACCTCGCGCATCCGGCGCTGAGTTCGGAGGGCGGGCACGGCGGTTCCGGCAACTGGGGTGTGCTGGACACGGTGGCCGCGCTGCGGTGGATCCGCCACAACATCGCCGCGTTCGGGGGTGATCCGGAGCGGGTGACACTGGCGGGCTGGTCGCACGGCTCGTCGTTCGTGAACATCCTGATGATCTCGAAGCTCGCGCGCGGCCTGTTCCACCGCGCGCTACTCTCGGCAGGCGTGCAGTACACGAAGGACCCGGCACTGGGGCATGTGGCGGGCGGCTACGCGCAGTTGGCGGAGGCGAACGGCACGGCATTCGCGACGTACATGGGCGCGACCTCACTGCCGGAGCTGCGCGCCCTGCCGGCCGACGAGATCGTGACGAAGGTGTACGCGCAGGGCGCCCCGGCGGCGGGCACGAGCTTCGGCAACGTACTGGACGGCCATGTCCTGCCGCGGACCTACACGGCCGCGATGAAGTCCCGCACCGAGTACGACATCCCGGTCCTCACCGGCAACAACAAGGACGAGAACGGCGCCTCCCCGACGCTGACGATGACGGTCGCGGCGTACGAGACATACGCGGCGACGACGTTCGGGGACCAGGCGGCCGACTTCCTCGCCCTCTACCCCGCGACGACGGACGCGGAGGCGGCCGCCCAGTACAACAACTACGCCCGCGACGAGGAACGCGTCTCCACCTTCCTCTGGGGCACCCAGTTCAGAACCACGGCCGCCAACCGCAGCCCCGTCCACGCCTACTGGTGGACCCACGTCCCCCCGGGCCAGGACACCACCAACCCGATCGAACCGGCGAACGGCGCCGGCGCGTACCACGGCGCCGAGAAGTACTACTTCTTCGGCAACCTCTACGGCACGGACCGCCCGTGGACAGCAGCGGACCACACGATCGCCGACCGCACGTCGTCGTACGTCACGAACTTCGCCGCCACGGGAAACCCGAACGGGCCGGGCCTCCCGACGTGGCCGGCCCTGCGCACATCGAAGCCGGAGTCGATGGAACTGGGCGACCACTTCGCTCCGCTGGCGGCGGCGGACAGTGCGGGCAAGTATGCGTTTTTGAAGGGGTATTTGGAGGGGCGGGGGACGGAGTACTGAGGCCGCGCGTCTCCGGCTCCGTCAGGAGGTGAGGGGTCCGTCGAGCACGATCTGCCCGACCTGCTGGTCGCGGTTCGTGCCGATGGATCGTTCTCGGCCGGACCTGCATGCTGACGCCATGGACTCACTGAACGACGCGCTGACCGCCAACCCCTACCCCGGCCGCGGGGTGCTGTGGTGCAGAACCGGCGACGGCTCCACGCTCGGCGCCTACTTCCTCACCGGCCGAAGCCCCGCGTCCCAGGCCCGCACCCTGCACCGCACCCCTGCCGGCGAACTGATCGTCGCCCCCTCCGACACCCGGGACCACGACCGCCTCCGGCACTACGTCGCCGCTCGCCAGAGCCAGGACCGGCTGGTCTTCGGCAACGGCGAACAGGTCTCCACCGTGGCCGGCCGACTCGCCTCGGGGCAGCCCCCGGCTCTCGCCCTGGACGGCCTGGACTACGAACCCGACCCACCGATCTTCACTCCCCGCCTGACCGTGATCACGGACAACCACGAGACGGGCCGGGCCTGGTTCGGCGCCGCGCGGCGCAGCAGCGGGAAGCGCACGGCCGCCGACCGACTCACCCTGCACATCGGCGACCCGGCACCCGGCGACGGCGTCCTCATGACGACTTACCGCTCCGACGGGCAACAGATCGCCACCGGCGCCCCGTTCACGGAGATCCACATCGGCGCCCACACCCCCGGCGACCTCATGGAAGAGCTGTGGTCGGCGCTACCGGCCCAACTCCGCATCGCCGCCGCCGTCTTCGCACCCGGAGGGCTCACGGCCGCGGACATCCGAAGCTGAGGGACAAGCGGCAACCCTCGCCTCACAAGAGGACGACGCACCCCCGCCGCTCCAGCGCGGTCAACAGCGCCGCCGAAGGCTCGCAGGCGTTCCATCGCAGGTCCAGTTTCTCCAGGGAGGGCATCGTCGGCACCCATTCCGGCAGGAGTGTGAGGCGATTGCTTCGTAGGTCGAGTTGACGCAGCAGGGGCAAGTCGGCGAGCACCGGGGGGAGTTCGGTGAGGGCGTTCTCGCGCAGGTCCAGGTGACGTAGTTCGTGGAGGTCGGTCATGGACGTCGGCAGGCCGTCGATCTCGTTGCCCCGGAGCCAGAGTTCGCGCAGGTCGCGGAGGCCGCCGATGCTGTCGGGCAGGGTGGTCAGCCGGTTGTGCTGGGCCCGGAGTTCGATCAGGCCGGTCATGCGGCCGACGGCCTCGGGCAGGGCGGTGAGCGTGTTCTCGCCGACGTTGAGATAGCGCAGCCGGGTCAACTTGCCCAGGGTGTCCGGGAGTTCGGCCAACGTGTTGTCGTGCAGGTAGAGGAAGCCGTCGAGGTCGGTCAGGTCGCCGAGTTCGGCGGGCAGTGCGGTGAGGCGGTTGTGACCGAGGTCCAGGGTGGTGAGGCGGTGCAGGTGTCCGATCTCGGGCGGCAGGTTCGTGAGTCCGTTGTCCGCGAGGATCAGGACCTGGAGTTCGGTGCGCCGCCAGACCGACTCGGGTACTTTTCCGAGCTGTCGGCGCCACAGGTTCAGCGTGTGCGGCACGGTTCACTCCCTCATGGGGTGGGTCGGTGGTCACGCCCGGTTGCCACCAACAGCCGTATCACCTCTACGAGTTGACGGCGTACGCCCGCGTCCGCGACGAGCCCGTCCGCGCCGAGCAGCCCCCGGTCCACCGGGATCTTCACACAGGCCGACTCCACGATGTCGGCGCCGGTGTAGCCGAGAACGGTCCGCAACGTGGCCTCCGCGCCCGAACCCCGCCCCGGTGCGGCCGAGTTGACCCAGGCCACCGGCTTGTCACAGATCTCGGTACCGCCGACCGTCCAGTCCAACAGGTTCTTGAACGAGCCCGGCAGGGTCCCCGCGTACTCGGGGCTGCAGATCAGAATCCCGGCGGCCCGGTCGATCGCCGCCCGCAGCCCGGCCACGGACGCCGGCAACGGGTCCGTGTCGTCATCGGGGTTGAAATGCGGAAGCTCCGCGAGCCCGTCGTACAGGACGGCGTGTGTCCGGGCGTCCGCCGCGACGTCGTACGCGGTGCGCAGCACGGCCTCGTTGGAGGAGCCGGCCCGGAGGCTGCCGGACAGCAGCAGGATCACTGGTGGCGTGGACATCCGGTCAACCTACGCCCAACCGTGCAAGGCCACCCGTGTCTCACTCCCGTCGAGATAGCGGTCAAGGGCCTGGGCGTTGCCCCGGACGAAGTTCTCAGGAACGGCGCCGACATCGACCCACCGCACCTGCGCGTGTTTGAGGGGCTCGCGGTTCTCGGGTTCGCCGGTCCACTCGTCGGTGACGAAGACGACCGTGAGGTAGCCGCTCGGCGCCTCGACCCCCGAGGCGGCGTGGACGACATGAACGACCTTCAGCGACTCCGCCGCCACGACGAGCCCGGTCTCCTCGTACAACTCCCGTACGGCGGTGGCGGTTACAGGCTCGCCGGGTTCGTTCTTGCCGACGGGAAGATCCCACATCCCGCGCCCGAACCTGGCGTGCTCGCCCCGCTGGATGAGGACCACACGACCCGCGGCCCTGTCATGGACGATGACGGCGGCGACCAGGAGGGTCATGCGGTGCCGGGCCTGACGGTGGCGTGGGTCCGGCCGCTCCACGCTCGGGCCACGTAGTGGTCGGTGTACACCGTCATGCCTCCCGTGGGCTGGCTGGAGGCTTTGGAGAGTAGCGGTAGTTGCCCGCGAACAACGCGGTGAGGGCGGTGAGGGCGGTGAGCGCGGTGAGCGCGGTCTTGCAACCGATCTTGTCTTACTCGACCAGGTTGCCGGACGGATCGATGCGGCCGGGCGCTGTCCGTCCCTCGAAGGCGGTCAGTAACCCTTTGCTGAGCCCGTCACTGAACCCGTCGCTCCGGGACCGAGAGGACGATCATGATCACCTACGACAAGGTGTTCATCGGTGGCACATGGACCGAGCCGAGCAACCCGGAGCTGCTCGACATCCTGTCCCCGCACGACGAGTCGCTCGTCGGGCGCGCCGCCCAGGCCCGGCCGGCCGACGTGGACCGTGCGGTGGCCGTCGCCCGCGCGGCCTTCGACGAGGGGACCTGGCCGAACACCCCGCCGGCCGAGCGGATCGCAGTAGTGCGCCGCCTCAACTCCCTGCGCGAGGCACGCGCCGAGGAGATCGCGGCCGTGATCACCGCGGAGAACGGCTCCGCCGGCTGGTTCACCCGCGCCGGGCAGCCGAGCCTGACCCGGCAGGCGGGCGCCTACCTGAAGGCGGCCGAGGACCTGGCGTGGGAGGAGACCCTGACTCCCACCGACCCCGCGGCCACCGTGCGCAGCGTGGTGCGCCGCGAGGCGATCGGCGTCGTGGCCGCCGTCATCCCGTGGAACTCGCCGTTCTCCGCCTCCCTCGCGAAGATCGTTCCGGCGCTGCCGGCCGGCGACACGGTCGTCCTGAAGGTCTCCCCGGAGAACTCCCTGAGCATGGGCCTGCTCGCCGAGCTGCTGGCCGAGTGCGGGTTGCCCGCGGGCACGATCAGCGTGCTGCCGGCCGACCGCGAGACCAGCGAGCACCTGGTGTCCCACCTCGACGTGGACAAGGTCGCGTTCACGGGTTCGACCGGCGCCGGGCGCCGGATCGCCTCCATCGCCGGCCAACAGCTCAAGCGCGTCAGCCTGGAGCTCGGCGGCAAGTCCGCCGCCGTCGTCCTGCCCGACGCCGACCTCGCGAGGTTCACCGCCGGCCTGGCCTTCTCCTGCCTGCTCAACAACGGCGAGGCGTGCATCGCCCAGACCCGCATCCTCGCCCCGCGCAGCCGCTACGAGGAGGTCGTAGCCGCCGTACAGCAGGGCGTCGAATCACTGAAGGTCGGCGACCCGCGCGACCCGGACACCTTCATCGGCCCGATGGTCCGCCGCGACCAGCAACAACGGGTGCGCGACTACATCGAGACCGGCATCAAGGAGGGCGCACGCCTGGTCACCGGAGGCCCGCAGGTGCCGGCCGGCCTGGAGCGGGGCCACTACGTCACCCCGACCGTCTTCGCCGACGTCGACAACTCGATGCGGATCGCCCAGGAGGAGATCTTCGGCCCGGTGCTGGTCGTCATCGCCTACGACGACGAGGACGACGCCGTGCGCATCGCCAACGACTCCGAGTACGGCCTGTCCGGCGGCGTCTGGTCCGCCGACGAGCAGCACGCCCTGGCCGTCGCCCGCCGCATCCGCATCCGCACCGGCACCGGCACCGTCACGGTCAACGGCGCCCCGATCGGCTTCGACGGCCCGTTCGGCGGCTTCAAGGCCGGCGGACTGGGCCGCGAGTACGGCTTCGCCGGTCTGGACACCTACCTCGAATACAAGACCGTCACCATCTGATAAATGACCGTCACCCTCTGTCACCCGTCGAGCAGGGGGCCGACGATGCTGGCGACACCGTAGACGGAGCCGAACATGCCCTGGTAGCGGCCGCGTTGGGCGGGGGCGACGACGTCGCCGACGAGGGCGAAGGTCAGCACGATCATGCCGCCGCCGCCCACGCCCTGTACCGCGCGGGCCGCGATGAGCAACCTGCCCGTCGGCGCCGTCGGACCCACAGCCGCACATCAACCGGTGGATCCGTACTGAGCCGGTGCCGGTGGCTGTGCCTCGCGGGTGCGGATGGGGTGTCTGTCAGGGCCGCCGGTTCACGGTGTGCCGGACGCCAGTCCGACCCGGTAGGCGAGGACGACCGCCTGGACCCGGTCGCGCAGGGCGAGCTTGGCCAGGATCCGCGAGACGTAGGTCTTGACCGTCTCGGGGGTGATGTACAGCTCCGCCGCTATCTCCGCGTTCGACAACCCCTCGGCCAGCTGCCGGAGCACCTCCAGTTCGCGGGGCGTCAGCGCGCGTACGACGTCCTCTCTGGCCGGCCGGGAGGACTCGGCCGGGCGCAGGTGCTCGGCGTAGTGGCCGATGAGGTGGCGGGTGACGGCGGGCGCCAGCAGGGCCTCGCCCCGGGCGACGGTCCGGATGCCGTTCACCAGCTCCGCGGGCGGCGCGTCCTTGAGGAGGAACCCGCTGGCTCCGGCGCGCAGCGCGTCGTAGACATGGGCGTCGACGTTGAACGTGGTGACTACCAGCACCTTCGGCGGTTCTCCGGCGCCGGGGCCGGCCAGTTGCCGGGTCGCCTGGATGCCGTCGAGGAGGGGCATCCGGATGTCCATCACGACCACGTCGGGGCGCAGCCGCCGCGCGGCTTCCACCGCCGCGTGCCCGTTCTCCGCCTCGCCGACCACCTCCATGTCGGGCTGGGCCGAGAAGATGGTGACGTAGCCGGTCCGCACCAGTTCCTGGTCGTCGCAGACGAGCACACGGATCGGTGGCGGCGCGTCACTCACGGGGTCACTCCTGAACGGGCTCGGGATCGGGATCGGGATCGGGCTGGGACTGGGACTGGGACTGAGGTTGGGGCTGAGGCTGGGACTGAGGTTGAGGCTGGGGCTGAGGCTGGGACTGAGGTTGGGGCTGAGGTTGAGGCTGGGGCTGGGACGGAATCGTGGCACGGACCTCGAACCCGCCCCCGGGCCGGGGTCCGGCCTCCAGTTCACCATCGAGCATCCGCACTCGGACCCGCAGCCCGGCCAGGCCTCGTCCGCCCTCGGGGCCCGGCTCGCGGGTGACCGGCACGGCCGTCGGGGTGGTGACGGGGACGGGTCCTTCGGTGGTCACCCCGATCTCGACGCGCTCCTCGCCGTGCCGGACCAGGACCCGTGTCGGCTGCCCGGTCGCGTACTTCATCGCGTTGGTGAGCGACTCCTGTACGACCCGGTACGCGGCCAGTTCCACATCCACGCTCCGGGGCCGCCGCTCGCCCCGCTCGCTGAACTCCACCGGCTGACCCGATCTGCGGGCCTGCTCGACGAGGTCTCCCACCCGGCCGAGAGCGGGTCCCCGGCCCCCGGGCGAGGAGCCCTCACGGGCGGCGCCGTCGGTCGCGGACCTGGAGGCCGTAGACCTGGAGGCCGTGGACCTGGAGGCCGTGGACTCGCCGGTCGCCTCCAACACCCCCAGCAGATAACGGAGTTCCGTCAGGGCCCGGCGGCCGGTGTCGCTGACGGAGGCCATTCCCGTAGTGGCCCGTTCCGGCGCGGACGTGATCAGGAACTGTGCCGCGTCCGCCTGCACCACCATGGCCGTCACATGGTGGGTGACCACGTCGTGCAGCTCCCGGGCGATCCGCGCCCGCTCGGCGGCCGTGGCCAACTCGGCGGCCAGCCGCCGCCGTTCCGCCTCCTCGCCGCGCCGCTTGCGCACACCGCTCCCCACCAGCCGGACCCCGGCCAGCACCAGATAGAAGGCGAGATAGTCCGTCGGGTCCTGCGGGGAGCCGAGCCGGTGCAGGACGACGGCCAGCACCGCATACCCCGCACTCGCCACACCCGCCAGACCCGAACGGAAGCGGACCTGGTGGGCTCCGGCCGAGTACAGCGCCAGATACAGCCCCATGCTGCCGAACGTCGTCGCGAAACCCAGCGCCTGGTGCACGGCGAACGCGGCGGCGACGACAACCAGACAGCCCGCGGGCCGGCGGCGGCGGGCCGCCAGGGGCAGGGTCTGAGCCAGGATCAGTCCGAGGCCCAGCGCGTTCGCCGGCCGCTCGGGCAGATCGCCGATCTGCGCCCCGATGGCCGACAGGGTCGGCACGAAGGCCAGCAGGGTGAGCACCAGGGCGAGGACACCATCCTTGAGGAAGGCGTCCTGCTCCTTCCACCGGTCGAGCGGTACCCGCAACCGCGGTGTCCGCAAAAGGTCCTGACGCAACATCGCTTGCCTCTTCCTCCGATCAGCCGGGTGTCCCGTGAGGCGGTCCGCGTCAGCGCTGGACGGGACGCCGGGGCCGCAGACCGCCGCTCCGGGCGGCGAGGACGAACATCCGGACGGTGAGCAGCACACCGATGAGGACGGGCACGATCGATGCCTCCAGACCGAAGGTGCCGCCGCTGAGCAGGGCGGAGCCGTGGGTGTCGACCGTGAACAGGCCCTTGGGAGTCTGTCCGGAGACCGGGATGCCGAGCAGTTGCTCGGCGGTGTTCCAGACGAAGTGCAGGCCCGCGACGAACCAGATGCTACGCCGCCACAGGAACGCGACGCCGAGCATCACACCGGCCTCCAGGGCGATGGCGAGCGCGCTCCACGCACTGGCTCCCGGAGCACCCAGGTGGGCGACGCCGAAGAACAGACCGGTGATCACGATGGCGGCCCGGCTGCCCCACCGCTGTTCCAGAGCCTGGAGGGCGACACCGCGGAACATCAACTCCTCGGTGACCGCGGCGCCGGCCTGCACCATCGCGGCGGACCAGACGACGGAGAAGAAGCCGTTGCCCGCCCAGGAGAACGAGTAGCCCCCGAACATCGTGATCAGGAGCGCGGAAACGAGGACGAAGCCCAGGCCGACCGCACCGCCGCGCAGCGCCTCCCGGCCGGCCCCCTGCCGGGCGATCTCCGGGGTGGAGCGTCCCGCGACCCGGCGCATCACCACCCAGTACACGGCGACCGCCGCGACCGCGCCCAGCACCGGCACCGGACCGGGGCCGGTCGCGGTCAGCCCCGAGACCAGGCCGACACCCACCAGGCCCGTCAGCATCCAGCCGAGCGGAGCACGGACGATCCGGCCGAGACGGCCGCCCCGGTCGCCCCGGTCGCCCCGGTCGCCCCGGTCGCCCCGGTCGCCATCGTCCTCGTCCGGGCGGGACCCTGCGTCGTCGTGTGCGGCGGACGGCGTGCTCATCGTGACCTCCCTGCGGCGACGGCCACTCCGACGGCGACCGACCTGACGACCACGCTAGAAATCCGCCGGAATCCGCGAATCACCCGCGCAGGGACGGTCGGGGTAGCTCTCGCGGGGGATGCGCAGCGCCTGCGGGCCGATTCGGTCGGCTTCGCCCTTCACGGAACACGGAACACGGAGTCGTGAGGCGCCACACGGAACTGACGGTGTGACGGTCCCTGTCCGTTGTCCCCTGCCCGTTGTCCCCTGTCCGTAGTCCCCTGTCCGTAGTCCCCTGTCCGTTGTCGCTCAAGTCGCCTATGAGCGCGGCCAGTTGGTGACCGGCAAAGCCGTAAGTACGGTGCCGGCCTCGTCGCTTTCCCGGAGATGGACGGTCAAGTCCGGCCGGTCAACTCGGCACAGCCTCGGCATTCCTGGCGGCGGCTGCCGCGACGGTTGCCAGGTCGTCGCCCGAGAAGCCGGCGCGGCTCAGCACCGCCAGGGATTTGTTCGTCGCCACCGTGCACAACGCCAGCTCCGCGGCCTCCTGTTCACCGGCTCCCGCCGCCAGCAACGCCTGCTCCAGCCTCGCCCGCAGACCGTCGATCATGGCGCGGACCATCTCCCGACCCTCCGCGTCGAGCGCCGGGAACTGCGTTGCCGACACCGTGAGCAGGCAGCCGTCCGGGACCGTCGGGTCGGCGATGCGGTTCAGGGCGACCTGAAGGTACGCGGCCACAACGGCGCTCGGGCTCGAGTGGGGGCCGGACAGCGCCTGCTCGTACAGCGGGTGGTAGGTCTGCGCGTACCGTTGGAGGCTTTTGCGGAAGAGGGCGCTCTTGTCGCCGAAGGTGCCGTAGAGCGAGCCCCGGCCCAGGCCCGTGCCCTCGGTCAGGCGATCGATCGAGGCCTCCGAATAACCCCAGCGCCAGAAGACGTGCATCGCACGTCGTAGCGCCTCGTCCACGTCGAACTGCTTTCGGCCTGCCATGGTCCGTCAGCCTACACATCTTGTACCGATCGTTCAAAGATGGGTAGGGTCGCCGGCATGACAAGCCTGAGTTCGCTGCGACTGCCCGACGGATTCCTCGACGTCTTCACCAGCCGGCTCGTGGAGGTGAACGGACTGCGGCTGCACGCGGTCACCGGTGGGGACGGCCCGGCACTGCTGCTGATCGGCGGGTGGCCCCAGACCTGGTACGCCTGGCGGGAGGTGATGCCCGCGCTCGCCCGCCGGCACACCGTCGTCGCCGTCGACTCGCGCGGGGCCGGGCTCTCCGACAAGCCCGACGACGGGTACGACGCCGGCACGCTGGCCGCCGATCTGGTCGCGTTGATGGCCGCGCTCGGGCACGACCGGTTCGACGTGGTCGGCCACGACATCGGCACGTGGACCGGATACGCCCTCGCCGCCGATCACCCCGAGCGGGTGGGCCGACTCGCCATCGTCGAAGCGGTGATCCCCGGCCTCACGCCGTCCCCGCCGTTCTTCGGCCCGGCCGCGGCCAACCTGAGGCTCTGGCAGTTCGGCTTCAACCGGCTCACCGACCTCAACGAGGAACTGGTCCGGGGACGCGAACGGCTCTTCTTCGGCTGGCAGTTCGCCACCAAGGCCGCCACGCAGACCGCGATCCCCGCGTACGCCGTCGACGTCTACGTCGACGCGATCACCGCGGATCCGCGCGCACTGCGAGCGAGCTTCGCGTACTACCGGGCGCTGGACGAGACGATCGCGCAGAACGAGCAGCGCGGCAGGACCCGGCTGACGCTGCCGGTGCTCGCCGTCGGCGGCGCGCTGTGGAGCGGCGAGAACGCCGCCCAGACGATGCGACTGGCGGCCGACGACGTCACGGGGGTCGTCCTCGACGACTGCGGCCACTACCCGGCCGAGGAGCAGCCGGCACGGTTCGTCGAGATCCTGGAGGACTTCCTCGCGGCCGGCCGGTAGCACTCCGCCGGTACAACCGCTCACGCACGGGCCCGGACACAGCGGTGCCCCGACCGTCCGAAGACGCTCGGGGCACCGTAAAAATGCAGGTCAAGGCCCTCCGGAGAGGAGCGACCTCGTAGACCCTGTGGGACTCGAACCCACAACCAATGGATTAAAAGTCCACTGCTCTGCCAATTGAGCTAAGGGTCCCCGCGATGTTGCCTCCCCGAGCATAGCGGGAGGTGGCCGTGTCTCCGATCGGGTATCGGGGACACGGCCGTGCCGGACGGGGGGAACCAGGTCGGACGGGTCCGGAGTGTTACGGATCTACCGGTTCGGGCGCCCCGGATCGCGCCGCCTCCCGCGCCTTCGTGCGGGCGTGTTCCGGGTTCAGGAACCAGTGGCGGGCCGATGCCGTCCACCAGGCCGCGGCGAAGCCGAGCACGACCAGCACCGCCACCGGCGCGTAGTTGAAGGACTCCCAGGTGATCGGGGAGACCTGCGGGAGCATGAAGAGAACCGTGATCACGATCACCCAGACCACCGACACCGTGCCGATCAGCCGCGACCACCGGCCCAGGTGCCACGGCCCGCGCTGGAAGTCGTCCCCCTTGCCCAGCCGCAGCAGCGTCGGGATGACGTACGCGATGTAGAGGCCGATCACGGCGATGGACGTGACCGCCGCGTACGCCGTCACATTGATCAGGTAGGGGAGGCCCAGCACCAGCGCGCCCGCCGCCGCCAGCCACACCGCCGCGACCGGCGTCCGGGTGCGCGGGCTCACCGTGTGCCAGACGCGCGAGAACGGGAGCGCGCCGTCGCGTGAGAAGGCGTAGATCATGCGGCTGTTGGCCGTCACCGACGCCATGCCGCAGAAGAGCTGGGCGCCGATCACCACCAGGAGCAGCAGCTTGCCCGCGGTGGCTCCCAGCGCGTCCAGGAGGATCTGGGCCGGCGGTGCGCCCGTGGCCGAACCCAGCTCCTTGTCGTAGGACTGGATCGCGTACGTGAAGCCGAGGAGGAGGACGAAGCCGGCGATCCACGACGTCCAGATGGAGCGGACGATGCCCTTAGGGCCCGCCGTCGACGCGTCGTGCGTCTCCTCCGTCATATGGGCGGAGGCGTCGTAGCCGGTGAAGGTGTACTGCGCCATCAGGAGGCCGAGGAGGACGACGTACACACCGCTGCCCCAGCCCGTGTTGTTCACGAACTTCGTGAACACGAAGGTCGTGGACTGGTGGTGGTCGGGGACGAAGGTCAGCGCGCCCACGATCACGCCGACGCCGAGCACGTGCCACCACACGCTCACGTTGTTGAGGATGGCGACGATCTTCACGCCGAACGTGTTCAGCAGGCCGTGCAGGATCAGGATCGCCGCGAAGAGGAGGACCGTGCGGCCCGGGGTGACCTCGAAGTCGAACTGGAGGTTCAGGTACGCGCCCAGGAACGACGCCGCCCCGAAGTCGATGCCCGCGGTCACCGCGACCTGGCCGAGCACGTTGAACCAGCCCGTGAACCACGCCCAGGCCGCCGCGCTGCGCGGGGGCGCCAGGCGATGGGCCCAGAAGTACAGGCCCGCCGACGTCGGGTAGGCCGAACAGATCTCGGCCATCGACAGGCCGACGAACAGCGTCATCAGGCCTACGGCAACCCAGCCCCAGGTGATCACGGCGGGGCCGCCCGTGTTCATGCCGAAGAGGTAGAGCGTCAGGCAGCCCGACAGGACCGAGATGATCGTGAAGGACACCGCGTAGTTGGAGAACGCCGACATGCGGCGGGCGAGAACCTGCGTATAGCCGAGCTGGGCAAGCCGTTCCTCGTCGGAGAGACCGGTGTGACCCGGGTGACCGGGGGGATCTCCCTTTGACAGCCCACTCGCTATGGCGTCATCTGTCATGCCCCCAGCGATTCCCACGCCGGGGACGTGACATGCGCCACGTAAGGACTCGATAAGGACTCGAAGTGGCCAGAAAACAACCCCGGGGACGAAGGGCATGGACAGAAAAGCGGCCCCCACCCGATCTCCCGGGCAGGGGCCGCTTCACTACGTCAGTTCACGCCAGGTCACTTGACCTCAGCCGTTGCGCTTCCAGCGGGGCTTGTCGTCACGGCGGCCGAAGGAACCGGTGCCGGTACCCGTGCCGGTCGTGCCGCGGTGGCCGGACGGACGGTCGTGGCCGCCGGCGCGGAAGCCCGGGCGGTCGCCCTGGCGGTCACGGTTGAACGGGCGGTCGCTGCCCCGGTGACCGGTCGTCGCGGGACGGTCGTCGCGACGGAAGCCGCCCGACGCCGGACGGTCGCTGCCACCGCGGTCGTCACGGCGGAAACCACCGGACGGACGGTCGTCACGACGCTCGAAAGAACGACCACCACGGTCGCCGCCACGGTCACTGCCACCACGGTCGTCGCGACGGAAACCGCCACGGTCACCGCCGCGGTCGCTGCCACCACGGTCGTCACGGCGGAAACCACCGGACGGACGGTCGTCACGACGCTCGAAAGAACGGCCACCACGGTCACTGCCACCACGGAAACCACCGGAGGGGCGGTCGTCACGGCGGAAGCCGCCACGGTCGCCGCCGCGGTCGTTGCCACCGCGGTCACGGCGCTCGTAGTTCCCGCGGTCGTCACGCTGCTGACGCGGACGGTCGTAAGAAGAGGACTCCTCGCGCACCGGCGCCTCGGCGGCGGCCGACTGCTCGGACACCACGGCCTCGGCCGCGGCCTCCACCACGGCGGCGGCCTCGGCGACCGCGGCCTCCGGGTCGTCGCCCCGCTCGCGCGCGGCACGGGCGATCAGCCGGTCGGACTCCTCGCGCAGCTCGGACGCGCGGCGCGTGGCCCGCTCCAGCTCCTTGGTGAGCTGGACGACCTCGCGCTCGGCCTGCTGCGCGGCGTCGCCCGCCGACTGGGCCTGGACCTCGGTCATCGAACGGGCGCCGGTGATCTCGGCGACCTCGGGCTCGAAGGCCGTACCGGTGTTGATGATGTGACGCCCGGCGTCGACGCCCGCGTCCTCCATCAGCCGGAAGATCTGACGGCGCTGGTGCGGCAGGGAGAGGGAGACGACGGTGCCCGTACGACCGGCACGCGCGGTGCGGCCCGCGCGGTGCAGGTAGTCCTTGTGGTCGCCGGCCGGGTCCACGTTCAGGACCAGGTCGATGCCGTCGACGTGGATACCGCGGGCGGCCACGTCGGTCGCGACCAGCGCGTTGACGTAACCCTCCTTGAAGTCCGCCAGCGTCCGCGTACGGGCGCCCTGCGTCATACCGCCGTGCAGCGCGTCGGCCTTCACACCGGCGTCGCGCAGCTGCTCGGCGATGCGGTCGGCGCCCAGCTGGGTGCGGACGAAGATGATCGTGCGGCCCTTGCGGGAGGCGATCGCGGCGGTGACCGGCGCCTTGTCCTTGGGCTTCACGATGAGGATGTGGTGGGACATCGTCGTGACGTTGCCCTGCGCGCTGTCGACCTCGTGCACGACCTCGTCGGTCAGGTAGCGCTTGACCAGCGTGGAGATCTCGTTCTCCATCGTCGCCGAGAACAGCATGCGCTGACCGCCGGCCGGGATCTGGTCGAGCAGCTCGGTGACCTCGGGCAGGAAGCCCAGGTCGGACATCTGGTCGGCCTCGTCGAGTACGGCGATCCGCACGTCCTCGAGGGAGCAGGCGCCGCGGTTGATGATGTCGCGCAGGCGGCCCGGGGTGGCGACGAGGACGTCGACGCCGCGCTCAAGGGCGTAGATCTGGTTGCCCATCGACGTACCGCCGCAGACGACCTTCATCTTCAGGCCGAGGACGTCGCCGTAGGGCTGGAGCGCGTCGGCGACCTGCATCGCCAGCTCGCGGGTCGGGGTGAGGATGATGCCTCGGGGACGCTTCTTCTCGGTGCGGCCGCCGGACAGCGTCGCCAGCAGCGGCAGACCGAACGAGAGGGTCTTGCCGGAGCCGGTGCGGCCACGGCCGAGGATGTCCTTGCCGGCCAGGGCGTCCGGGATGGTCGCCGCCTGGATCGGGAAGGGGGTGGTCACGCCGTTCTGCGCGAGCTTGCGCACGACGCCCTCGGGGAGACCGAGCGACGCGAACGTCACCTCGGGAGCCTCCACGGCGGTGTCTACGGCCGTCTCGGTGCCCTCGTTCTCGTTCTCGGGCATGACGACGTGATCAGTACTGGAAATGGACATGCGAATGCGAAACCTTCCGGAGTATCCGTCGGCACGCGCCCGTCAACTCCGTGTTTCGCTATCGACCGCCTCAATGCGGTCCGCCACGGCTGGGGAGAGTACGCGCCACACGGCGCGCTCTACAGTGGCGCCGGGCAATGGGATCAAACGATCTACCACCTTACGCACCCACCACCCCCCAACGCAAACCGTCCCTCATTGACCTGCGTCACACCCGTCGCTACGCCGGGGAGCCGGCCGCCGGCGCCGGCTCCCGGTCCACCAGCTGCGGTACGGGGTCCTCGTGGGCCGAGGACGAGGGCTCCGCGACCGTCGGGGCGGCGGACGACGGCTGCGCGGACGGCGTCGGTTCCGGGGGCGGCGGCGTCCGCGTCGGGGTCGGCTGCGGCGCGGGCGGGGTCGGCGCCCCCGGCTTCACGCTCGTACCCGGTCTCGGCGGGACCGAGGCGGACGGGCTCACCGCGCCCCCCGAAGCCGTCGGCGAGGCCAAACCCGAGGCGGACTCCCCGGGCTTGGGCTTGCCGTGCCCGTGCTTCCCGTCCCCCGCCGACCCGCCGTACCCGAGCCCGCCCCCCGGCGCCCCCGAACCGCCGTCCGGCACGTCACCGGCATGCCGCCCGGCGGAGTGCGAGGGCTTGGCACCGCCGCCCGCGTCGTCGCCCACACTCATACAACCGGCGGCAGCGGCGACGACGGCGACCGCGGCGACCAGACGGACGGGTACGTACATGGGGCGCACGGGGCCACCTCCGAGGGCGAAAAAGGGAGTCCCCCTCTCAACTCCCGCCGCCCACCGGAAGACACGCGCCGCACCGCCCCACCCCGGCTTCCGGCCCGGAGACGACCGGTTCCCGACCCGTTCCCACCCCTCACCGACCGAGAATCGCCGTTACGGCATCCGCCACAGCCCCCGACGCCCGTCAACTCCCCCTCAACTCCCCTCCCCCAGAACCGACTTCACGCACATACCGGACAAGCGCGGTCCGCCGCCCCGCGCCCACCGCCCCGAACCGGCGTTCGTCCCGGACAATGGGCCTGTGCTGGAAATGACACGCGAGGCGTTCGAAGAGCTGGTGAGCGAGGCCCTGGACCGGATCCCGCCGGAGCTGACGCGGGTCATGGACAACGTGGCCGTGTTCGTCGAGGACGAACCCGACCCCGCCGACCCCGAACTCCTCGGCCTCTACGAAGGCACACCGCTCACCGAACGCGGCGAGTGGTACGCCGGCGTCCTCCCCGACCGGATCTCGATCTACATGGGCCCGACCCTGCGCTACTGCGCCACCACGCAGGACGTCGTCCACGAGGTCGCCGTCACCGTCGTCCACGAAGTCGCCCACCACTTCGGCATCGACGACGACCGCCTCCACGAACTCGGCTGGGGCTGACCGACCCCGGCCTCGACGAGCGACGGAGGAGCTCACCAACGAGTAGGGCACCCCCTTCCCTCCGGCCCACCCCCATGCCCGCAGCCGCGCGGGGCTGTGCCGACATGCGGTTCCGCCGCGCGAGCGCGCCCATCCCAATGCCCTCAGGGGCGCGGAGCTGTCTCGATATGCGGCTCCGCCGCGCGAGCGCCCACCCCAATGCCCTCAGGCGCGGAGCTGTGTCCATATGCGGCTCCACCGCGCGAGCGCGCCCACCCCAATGCCCTCAGGGGCCCGGGGCCGTGTCGATACGCGGCTCCACCGCACGAGCGCGCCCACCCCAATGCCCTCAGGGGCCCGGGGCCGTGTCGATATGCGGCTCCACCGTGCGAGCGCGCCCCCCCCAATGCCCTCAGGGGCCCGGGCTGTCTCGATACGCGGCTCCACCGCGCGAGCGCGCCCACCCCAATGCCCTCAGGGGCGCGGGGAACTGCGCGACCAGCCCCCACCCACCCGCACCCCGCACCCAACCCAAGCCCCCCACCCCCGCCCCGGGCTCCGACCCCCACCTCACCCCGCCCCGCATACCAACCCCCACCCCTGGGCATACGGGACCAATGGCCCGCGTCCCCGTCGCAGCCCTGAACCACCTCCGCCGAATCCAGCACACCCTGACCCGCCACCACCGCCCCCACCCCACCGTCGAACTCGTCCCCCAGCCCCACCCCTGGACCCGCGCCCTCGGCCTCGTCACGGTCGTCGTCGTCGGCGCCTGGCTCGGCCTGCTGATCGTCGGCAACGTACGGGCCCAGGTCGGCCCCATGAACACGACCATGACCCTGCGCCCGTCCCTCACCGGCGGCACCAAGATCAACGTGTCCCCGCTCGGCGCCCTCTCCCTCGACAGCCACCACGCCCCGGTCCGCCTCGACGTCAACGTCGACCAGCTGGACCCGGAACGCTCCCAGGCCCTCGTCGACCACCCCGAACGCATCTCCGGCCTCCAGGACGAGGTCGCCCGAGACGTCGAACACGGCACACTCGACCTCGCCGTACGGTCGTCGACGGCCGTGGTCCTCGGCGCCACCACCCTCGGCCTCGCGGTCTACCGCCGCCCCCGCCGCGCCCTCGCCGCCGGCGGCCTCGCCCTGACCCTGCTGGCGGCGTCCGGAGCGACGGCGTACGCGACCTGGAACCCGAAGTCGATCCTCGAACCGAAGTTCTCGGGACTGCTCTCCTCCGCCCCGTCCCTGGTCGGCAACGCGCGCAACATCGTCACCGAATTCGACGTCTACCAGAAGGAGTTGGCCCGCCTGGTGACGAACGTGACCAAGCTCTACGACGTCACGTCCACGCTCCCCGCGTACCAGCCGGACCCCACGACCATCCGCGTGCTCCACGTCTCGGACATCCATCTGAACCCCGCGAGCTGGAAGATCATCGCGTCACTGGTGGAGCAGTACGAGGTGAACGTGATCGTCGACACCGGCGACACCATGGACCACGGCACGACCGCCGAGAACGGCTTCCTCGACCCGATCGCCGACCTGGGCGTCCCGTACATCTGGGTCAGGGGCAACCACGACTCCCTCGCCACCCAGCGCTACCTCGAACACATCAAGAACGTGCACGTCCTGGACGAGGGCCGGGCGGAAACGGTCGCGGGCGTGCGCTTCGCCGGCATCGGCGACCCCCAGTTCACCCCCGACCGTTCGTCCGCCACGGGCGGCAACGCGGCGGAGGAACTGGCCGGCGACCAGCTCGCCTCCGCGCTCCGCGACCAGCGGGCCGCCGGCACCCCGGTCGACATCGCCCTGGTCCACGAACCGTCGGCCGCACGCCGGACCGACGGCGAGGTCCCGCTCGTCCTGGCCGGCCACCTCCACCACGAGGGCACCGAGGTCATGCCGCACGGCACCCGCCTCCGTATCGAAGGCTCCACGGGCGGCAGCGGACTGCGCGCGGTGGAGGGCAAATACCCCGACCCGATCGAGGCGTCGATCCTCTACGTCGACCGCGACACCCACCTCCTCCAGGCCTGGGACGAGATCAAACTGGGCGGCCTGGGCCTGACAACGGCAGAGGTCAGCCGCCACCTCCCGAAGGAGAACCTGCCTTGAGCGCCCGCCGTTTTTTCGGTTTGGCTCAGCCCCAAACGCCGTAGTACAGTCTCGTCGTGCCCAAGGGCACCGGTCAGGGCTCGACCGTCCGAAACTCCGCAGGGAGTCAAGGAGAAGCGGCACCCTTCGGGGGAAAGCGGAGTCACATGCTTCTCACGTCCCCTGGGACACCTAGACGAAGCAGAGCAGTACCGAAGAAGGCCCTCATCGTCTAGTGGCCCAGGACGCCGCCCTTTCAAGGCGGTAGCACGGGTTCGAATCCCGTTGGGGGCACGTAACACCGTGTGCGAGACTGGTTCCGCCAGTTCGCGCGCAACAGCTTGGTCCTGTGGAGCAGCTTGGAGTGCTCGCCACCCTGTCAAGGTGGAGGTCGCGGGTTCAAATCCCGTCAGGACCGCTGAGATTCCGTGAGGAATCTCGTGGCTGGGTAGCTCAGTTGGTACGAGCGATCGCCTGAAAAGCGATAGGTCGCCGGTTCGATCCCGGCCCCAGCCACAGTCAAGGCCCCGATCTTCGGATCGGGGCCTTTTTGTATGCCTCGCGTGCACCAGGGATACCATCCGGCTCAGTCGGCGCCGGGTGGCGGAACTGCGGGGGGATCGATCATGAGCCAGGACGAGGCCAGAGGCATCCGGGACACGGACCTGGAGAAGATACGGGCGCGGTACGGGCTGCTCGCGGTGGTCGGCAGCAACCTCGCGATCACCGCGGTGGCGATCTTCGGCGTGTGGCAGCTGGACGGCGACCGGGCGGTGATCGTCGGCGTGCTGACCTCGGCGTTCACCGCGATGGCGGGCCTGACGACGGCGTACCTGGGCATCAAGGCCGTGTCCAACACGGCACAGTCGATGTCACAGGACGCGGATCGTAGGCGCGATGACAAGGCGGCGACACCACCGGCGCAGCGCACCTCATAGAACGCGGCCGACACCACCCGGCCCGTCCGGCGTTTGAGGACGAGGCCCTTTCGGGGCTGACCGGGGGTCCGGGGGCGGAGCCCCCGGCAACGGCGCCCGGCCCCACCCGCACACTCCTCACCAACCCACCCCCACCAATTCATTAGCCAGGAATTTCGCCAAGGTGAGATCCTGGACGGCGTATGTCTACGCACCCCGCCTCCACAGCTGGCGCCCCGGCCCCCGCCCTCGGCGACCTCGCCCCCCGCCTGACCGAGCTGACCCTGCGCGACGCGCACCGGCTCGGGCGCAGGCTCGAAGGCGCGCGCAAGATCCGTAAGCCGGAGGCGCGCGCCGCCGTGCTCGCCGAGATCGAGGCCGAGGTGGCCCGCGGCGAGGAGCGGATGGCCGAGCGGCGCCGCCGTATCCCCGCGATCTCGTATCCGGAGCAGTTGCCGGTCAGCCAGAAGAAGGCCGACATCGCGGCCGCGATCCGTGATCACCAGGTGGTGATCGTGGCCGGTGAGACCGGTTCCGGCAAGACGACCCAGATCCCGAAGATCTGTCTCGAACTGGGCCGTGGCGTGCGCGGCATGATCGGGCACACCCAGCCCCGCCGTATCGCGGCCCGTACGGTCGCGGAGCGCGTCGCCGAGGAGATGGACACCCCGCTCGGCGAGGCCGTCGGCTGGAAGGTCCGTTTCACCGACCAGGTCAACCAGGAGTCCACCTTCATCAAGCTGATGACGGACGGCATCCTGCTCGCCGAGATCCAGACCGACCGTGAACTGCGCGCCTACGACACGATCATCATCGACGAGGCCCACGAGCGGTCGCTCAACATCGACTTCCTCCTCGGCTATCTGGCCCAACTGCTGCCCAAGCGCCCGGACTTGAAGGTCGTCATCACCTCGGCGACCATCGACCCGGAGCGTTTCTCACGCCACTTCGGCGAGGCCCCGATCATCGAGGTCAGCGGCCGGACGTATCCGGTGGAGGTGCGTTACCGCCCCCTTCTGGAGGACGAGTCCGAGGACTCCGACCGCGACCAGATCACCGCGATCTGTGACGCGGTCGAGGAGCTTCAGGGCGAGGGCAAGGGCGACATCCTCGTCTTCCTGTCCGGCGAGCGGGAGATCCGCGACACGGCGGACGCGCTGGTGAAGAAGAGCTACCGCTTCACCGAGGTTCTCCCCCTCTACGCCCGGCTCTCGCACGCCGAGCAACACCGCGTGTTCCAGCAGCACACGGGCCGCAGGATCGTTCTGGCGACCAACGTCGCCGAGACCTCGCTCACCGTCCCGGGCATCAAGTACGTCATCGACCCCGGCTTCGCCCGGATCAGCCGCTACAGCCACCGTACGAAGGTGCAGCGGCTGCCGATCGAGGCGGTCAGCCAGGCAAGTGCCAATCAGCGCAAGGGTCGTTGTGGCCGTACGTCGGACGGCATCTGCATCCGCCTCTACTCGGAGGAGGACTTCGAGGCCCGCCCGGAGTTCACGGATGCCGAGATCCTGCGGACGAACCTCGCCTCCGTCATCCTGCAGATGACCGCGGCCGGTCTCGGTGACATCGAGAAGTTCCCGTTCATCGACCCGCCGGACCACCGCAACATCCGCGACGGCGTCCAACTCCTCCAGGAACTGGGCGCGTTGGACCCTGGCGAGAAGGACCCGAGCCGCCGGCTGACGCAGATGGGCCGCAAGCTCGCCCAGCTCCCCGTGGACCCCCGGCTGGCCCGCATGGTCCTGGAGGCCGACAAGAACGGCTGTGTCCGCGAGGTCATGGTGATCGCCGCCGCGCTCTCCATCCAGGACCCGCGCGAGCGTCCCGCCGAGAAGCAGACGCAGGCCGATCAGCAACACGCCCGTTTCCGGGACGAGTCGAGCGACTTCCTCGCGTTCCTGAACATGTGGCGGTACATCCGCGAGCAGCAGAAGGAACGCGGTTCGTCGGCCTTCCGCCGTATGTGCAAGCAGGAGTACCTGAACTTCCTCCGCATCCGCGAGTGGCAGGACATCTACAGCCAACTCCGCACGGTGGCCAAGCAGATGGGCATCCAGTTCAACGAGGAGGACGCGGCCGAGCAGAGCGTCCACGTCTCGCTCCTCGCGGGCCTGCTGTCCCACATCGGCATGAAGGACGTGAAGGACGGCGCGAAGAACGAGTATCTGGGCGCCCGCAGCGCCAAGTTCGCGATCTTCCCCGGCTCGGCGCTCTTCAAGAAGACCCCGCGTTTCGTCATGTCGGCGGAACTGGTGGAGACGTCACGCCTCTGGGCGCGCGTCAACGCGAAGATCGAGCCCGAGTGGGTCGAGCCGCTCGCCGGCCACCTCCTCAAACGGACGTACAGCGAACCGCATTGGGAGAAGGACCAGGCAGCGGTGATGGCCTTCGAGAAGGTCACGCTCTACGGCGTCCCGATCGTCGCCCAGCGCAAGGTGAACTACGGCCGCATCGACCCGGAGGCGAGCCGCGAACTCTTCATCCGCAACGCACTCGTCGAGGGCGACTGGCGCACGCACCACAAGTTCTTCGCCGACAACCGCAAACTCCTCACCGAGGTGGAGGAGTTGGAGCATCGAGCGCGCCGCCGGGACATCCTGGTCGACGACGAGACGCTCTACGACTTCTACGACCAGCGGGTGCCCGAACACGTGGTGTCCGGCGCACATTTCGACTCGTGGTGGAAGCACAAGCGGACCGAAGAAGGCAGAGAACCCGAACTCCTGGACTTCGAGCGCTCGATGCTCATCAACGAGCGTGCGGGCGACATCAGCAAGGACGACTATCCGGACTCCTGGCATCAGGGGCGGCTCAAGTTCCGGGTGACGTACCAGTTCGAGCCGGGCGCGGACGCGGACGGTGTCACGGTCCACATCCCGCTCCATGTCCTCAACCAGGTCACGGACGAGGGCTTCGACTGGCAGATCCCGGGCCTGCGCGAGGAGGTCGTGACGGAGCTGATCCGTTCCCTCCCGAAGCCGATCCGCCGCAACTACGTGCCGGCACCGAACTTCGCGCAGCGTTTCCTGGCGGTTGCGGCCCCCCTCCAGGAACCTCTCCCCACCACCATGGCCCGCGAGTTGAAGCGCATGGTCGGAGTCCCGTTCACGGCCGACGACTTCGACTGGTCGAAGGTCCCGGACCACCTCCTGATCACCTTCCGGATCGTCGACGAGCGGCGCCGCAAGATCGCCGAGGACAAGGATCTGGAGGCGCTGAAGCTCCGGCTGAAGCCGAAGGCGCGGCAGGCGATCTCACAGGCGGCCGCGGCGACGGCCGAGCGCGAGGGCGGGGAGTCCCTGGAGCGCAAGGGCCTGACCGACTGGACGATCGGCTCGCTCACCCGCGTCTTCGAGACCCGTCGGGCGGGCCAGCCGGTGAAGGCGTATCCGGCGCTGGTCGACGACGGCGACACCGTCTCCGTACGGCTCTTCGACACGGAGGAGGAGCAGGCGGAGGCGATGTGGAAGGGCACGCGGCGGCTGATCGTGCGCAACATCCCGGTCAATCCGGCGAAGTTCGCGTCCGAGAAGCTCACGAACGTGCAGAAGCTCGCGCTGTCCGCGAATCCGCACGGTTCGATCCAGGCGCTGTTCGACGACTGCGCGATGGCGGCGGCCGACAAACTCATCGGTGACTTCGGCGGCCCCGCGTGGGACGAGGAGTCGTACCGGAAGCTGTACGAGAAGGTGCGCGCCGAGATCGTCGACACGACGGTGCGGGCCGTGAACCAGGTCCAACAGGTGCTGGCCGCCTGGCACGCCTGTGAGCGCCGTCTGAAGGGCGCGAGCAGCCCGGCCCTCCTCCCGAACCTCGCGGACGTACGCGCCCAGTTGGACGCCCTCGTGAAGCCGGGCTTCGTCACGGCGGCCGGGATACGCCGCCTTGCCGACCTGATGCGCTACCTCGTGGCCGCCGACCGCCGGCTCCAGCAGATGCCGACCGGCGTCCAGCGGGACACGACGCGGATGGAGAAGGTCCACGAGATGCAGGACGAGTACGCGTGGCTGCTGGAGCAACTCCCGCAGGGCCGCCCGGTTCCCTCCTCCGTCCGTGACATCCGCTGGATGATCGAGGAGCTCCGGGTCAGCTATTTCGCGCACGCGCTCGGCACGGCGTACCCGGTCTCGGACAAGCGGATCGTGAAGGCGATCGACGCGGCCGCGCCGTAACGGCGCCTGCACACCGGGTGAGTTCGACCAGGCGGGCCACCCTCCTGTACAGTTTCATCTCGCAGCACAACGCACCATCAAGTGCCGCGAAACCAGGTCCTGTGGAGCAGCTTGGAGTGCTCGCCACCCTGTCAAGGTGGAGGCCGCGGGTTCAAATCCCGTCAGGACCGCAGTGAACGACCAAGGCCCGCAACTCTTCGGAGACGCGGGCCTTATTCGTGCCCCCGTCGGCGACGACCGCGCCCGCCACCCTGCCAAGGCGGAGGCCGCGCCCGCGGCGCAGCCGCAATCAGATACAGCAAATCCCGTCAGGACCGCAGTGAATGACCCACTTCCTTCGGGGGGTGGGTTTTTTCGTGTTCACGCGACGGACTGTCAACACCGGCCGGCACCACCCAGCCCGTCCGGCTTTTGAGGACGAGGCCCCTTCAGGGCCGATGGGGGTCTGGGGGCGCAGCCCCCAGGGACGGTGCCACGCACAGGCGGTGCCACGCGCAGACGGCCCCCTTGACGCCGCCACCGGCGCCCGGTACCCAGAAACCAGGCCCCGTTCCCGCAGGGCCACTGGAGGTGGCGCATGGCGGCTTCGGTCAGGCACGAGACGCGGGCCCTGCTCCGTGCGCACCTGTCGGCCGCCGGCTCCTACCGCCACGTGACCCGGCACTGTCCGATCTGCCACCGCCTGCAGCGCCTGGCCCTGGACTCCCCGCCCCCGCCACCGGAGCCGGAGGACGATCCACCGGACCAACTCCCCTAGCGCCTCTCTTAGCGCACATAAGCCAGAGGCAACAAGCCATCCGGCATGTGACGGGTGTCACCGCATAAGTTTTTGAAACCTCGGAACTTACACCTGACCTACAACTGGTCAATTTAATATGTGCAATTGCACCCCTACGAGGGATGGTCCACAGGAGATCCGACACCCCTCCCCAGACTCCGACAAGGTCCCTCACAGGACCCCACCGACCAGACCGACCAGGCACAAAAAAGATCGCGCTGGACCCGGCGGAGTCCAGCGCGACCGACGACGCACCCTGTATTCACATGTCTGAAGAGCGTTGGGCGTGGGCTCTGTTGGGGCAGAACCCGCGTCGCTTGGAGCTGTGCTGTCGGGCGCCTGACCGGTTGGGGGACCAGCCGTTTCGCCCGTATTCAGTTGGTCAGGCTTCGCTGCGCTGCTGCGGAATGCCCGCGAGCAGTGCACGGACCTCCGCCTCGCGGTAACGGCGGTGTCCGCCGAGCGTGCGAATCGAAGTGAGCTTTCCGGCCTTCGCCCACCGCGTGACCGTCTTGGGGTCCACACGGAACATCGTGGCGACCTCAGCCGGGGTCAGCAGCGGCTCGGCATCAGGGGTGCGAGCGGTCATGAGCGGCCTCCTCGGGAGAACCGAACCTTCTCGGTTCTTTCCTCTAAATTCTGCACCTTGACCCGCGTTGCCCGAAATGGCGTGTGCGGGTCGAGTCGGTTATAGGACGAACGGCTTGTCCTCGGCACTACAACTACACCATCTGTCCAACCGCGTAGGCCAAACCGATGGAATTGCCCTCCCAGGTGTCCATCAGCGACGGAAGCCGATGGACCATGCCATAGCGGACAGTCACACCTCTGTGACGATCAGTCACAGGGGCGATCAGGAGTCATCCAGACCCCCCAAAGCGCGCAATGCCGAGATTCCGCCCAAAGCATGACGGATGGAGTCCTCCCCGGACTCCTTGTCCTATTTTGGCATGAGGAGGGGCAAGCGGCGCAAGGGATCCGCACGTGCGGTCCGTCACGCTTGGCATCAAACGTCCGGATCGGGACCTACGTCCCGTGTTGACGAACCGTAAGAATCCTATGCGCACTTGTTCGAACCTGTCAGTTCGCCTAGGCCTACGTAGGTCCACCCAGGACTACGTATGTCCACCCAGGACCGCTCAGGTCCGTCTCGGGTCCGTCTCAGTTCGCCGAGCGCCGGTCCCTGACCGACCGCCAGCGCTCCACGAGCCGCCCGTACGCCTCGCCCGCCGCCGCCCCGTCCCCGAGCCGCAGCGCCTCGATGCCGGCCGCCACGTCCGCCGCCGAGTGGTCGTCCTCCAACTCGCCGGCCGGCAGGACGTGCACGAGCCCGCCGTAGTCCAGCTCCACCAGGGACCGCGGATGGAACTCCTCCAGCCAGCGCCCCACGTCCACCAGACCGTCGATCAGCGGCCCGTCGTCGATCGCGTCCTTCAGCGTCCGCAGCGCCCGGGCCGTGCGTCGCCGCGCCTGCACCATCGGCGTCCGGTACCGCAGCATCGGCGGATCGTCCCCGGACGCCTTGTCGTAGCGCCGCTCCTCGTCGGTGACGAGCACGAACCAGTTCAGCGGCACCTGCCAGGTCGCCGTCCGGATCCACGGCCGGGCGTCCGGGTTGCGGGCCAGCCAGCGCTCGTAGTCCTGGGTCGCCTGGTCCCGTACGAGCGGCGGCAGTACGGCGTCCAGGACCGACGGCGGAAGCTCCTCCGCGAGGTCGCCCAGGGCCTGCCAGCCGCGCAGCCGGGTGCGCCAGGGGCAGACGCAGACCACGCCGTCGACCTCCACCACGAAGGCGTCGGCGCTCTCGTGCACCGGCACCGGGACCGGCGGGGTGGGCAGCAGGTCGGCCAGCGCCCGGCGCAGTTCGTCCTGGTACGACGGACGGTCCGGGCGGCGGGCGTAGCGCGTCCAGTGGCCGCGCTCCGGCTCGGGGAAAGCGGCCAGCGGTTCGTAGACCCGTAGATAGGTCGCGTACGGGACGACCACCGAGGACACCTTCTTGGGCACGCCTGCTCCCTCCCCCGCCGTCCGCCAGGAAAACCTCCGGAACCCGCTCACAAACGCGCGGGAAAACTATGCAAATCGTCGCACGATCACCCCCCTTCGGTAGGTGATCCTGAACACTGCACGGATGGCGGCCATACCCAGGCTCTACGCTCATGCCACGGCACCCGCCACCCCTTACGGGAGCCTGTCTCCAACCGCCGCCACTCACCCAGGAGTCACCACCGTGACCGACGTAGACAACGGCGTCCTGCACACCCTGTTCCACTCGGACCAGGGCGGTCATGAGCAAGTCGTGCTCTGCCAGGACCGGGCCAGCGGCCTCAAGGCCGTCATCGCCATCCACAACACCGCGCTGGGCCCCGCGCTGGGCGGCACGCGCTTCTACTCGTACGCGAGCGAGGCCGACGCCGTCTCCGACGCGCTCAACCTCGCCCGCGGGATGTCGTACAAGAACGCCATGGCCGGCCTGGACCACGGCGGCGGCAAGGCCGTGATCATCGGTGACCCGGAGCGCGACAAGACCGAGGAACTGCTGCTCGCCTACGGCCGGTTCGTGGCTTCGCTGGGCGGGCGGTACGTGACCGCGTGCGATGTCGGCACGTATGTCGCCGACATGGACGTCGTGGCGCGCGAGTGCCGCTGGACGACCGGACGTTCCCCGGAGAACGGCGGCGCGGGCGACTCCTCCGTGCTGACCGCCTTCGGCGTCTTCCAGGGCATGCGGGCCAGCGCCCGGCACCTGTGGGGCGACCCGTCGCTGAGCGGCCGTACGGTCGGCGTCGCGGGCGTCGGCAAGGTCGGGCACCACCTGGTGGAGCACCTGCGGGACGAGGGCGCCGAGGTCGTGATCACGGACGTGCGCGAGGACTCCGTACGGCGGATCCTCGACAAGCACCCGACCGGTGTGCGGGCCGTCGCCGACACGGAGGCGCTGATCCGGGTCGAGGGGCTCGACATCTACGCCCCCTGCGCGCTCGGCGGCGCCCTGAACGACGCGACCGTGCCGGTGCTGACCGCCCAGGTGGTGTGCGGCGCGGCCAACAACCAGCTGGAGCACCCGGGCGTCGAGAAGGACCTCGCCGACCGCGGGATCCTCTACGCGCCGGACTACGTGGTGAACGCGGGCGGGGTGATCCAGGTCGCCGACGAGCTGCACGGGTTCGACTTCGAGCGGTGCAAGGCGAAGGCCGCGAAGATCTACGACACCACGCTGGCCATATTCGCACGTGCGAAGGACGACGGTATTCCGCCGGCCGCCGCGGCCGACCGGATCGCCGAGCAGCGGATGCACGAGGCGGCCGCCGGGAACAGGTGAGCGGTACCCGCCGGCGAGGACTTAGAGAGAACTCTCACGTTCGTCGGCGGGTCGCCTGCCAATAAGTGGTTAAAATCGCGGTTGACCAGCGAGTACAGGGCACCTCGCGGGTCCTGGAACCCGGCACGTGCTGCGGGCGACGTACCGTATGGGCGCGGGCTCAGGTACCGTGGAAGCCCTACGGACCGGTCTCTCCACGGAGAGTCCGTTCCAGATCATGAACGCGTGTCAAGACTCTGAGGCCACCGAGCCTCGTATCCGAGGGGGTCGAGCCATGGGGCGCGGCCGGGCAAAGGCCAAGCAGACGAAGGTCGCCCGCCAGCTGAAGTACAGCAGCGGCGGGACTGACCTCTCGCGTCTGGCCAATGAGCTGGGCGCTTCGACTTCGAGCCAGCCGCCGAATGGCGAGCCGTTCGAGGACGACGACGAGGAAGAAGACGACCCGTACGCTCAGTACGCGGATCTCTATAACGACGACGGCGAGGACGAGGACGACGAGTCCGGTCCCCAGTCACAACGTCGCGGAGCTTGACGCAACAGCGTCCCTCGCAGTTTCCGCATATCCGGAGCAACTGCACCTCACCCGGTCCGGGGCAACACCGCCGGACCGGGTTTTGTGCTGCCGTCTGATCCAGGCGGCTGCCTGGATCAGACGGAGGCGCTTTAAATCGAATACGTGCCGACCATGGCCGCGCCCGTCGCGTAATCTCCCCGCTCGGTGATCTCGCCGGCGACCCACGCCTCAACCCCGCGGTCGGCCAGGGTCTCCAGGGCCACGTCCGCGGACTCCTCGGGGACGATGGCGATCATGCCGACGCCCATGTTCAGGGTCTTCTCCAGCTCCAGGCGCTCGACCCGGCCGGTCTTCCCGACGAGGTCGAAGATCGGCGCCGGGGTCCAGGTGGAGCGGTCCACGATCGCGTGCAGGCCGTCCGGGATCACCCGGGCGAGGTTCGCGGCGAGTCCGCCGCCGGTGACGTGCGAGAAGGCGTGCACGTCGGTCGTACGGGTCAGCGCCAGACAGTCCAGCGAGTAGATCTTGGTGGGCACGAGGAGTTCCTCGCCGAGCGTGCGGCCGAGTTCCTCGACGCGTGCCTCCAGGTCGAGGCCGGCCTGGTCGAGGAGCACATGCCGGACGAGCGAGTACCCGTTCGAGTGAAGTCCCGAGGACGCCATCGCGATGACCGCGTCACCCGTGCGGATGCGATCGGCGCCGAGCAGCCGGTCGGCCTCCACGGCGCCCGTACCGGCGCCCGCGACGTCGAAGTCGTCCGGGCCCAGCAGACCGGGGTGTTCGGCGGTCTCGCCGCCCACCAGGGCGCAGCCGGCCAGCACACAGCCCTCGGCGATGCCCTTCACGATGGCCGCGACACGCTCGGGGTGCACCTTGCCGACGCAGATGTAGTCGGTCATGAAGAGCGGCTCGGCGCCGCACACCACGATGTCGTCCATGACCATGGCGACCAGGTCGTGGCCGATCGTGTCGTAGACGCCGAGGCGGCGGGCGATGTCGACCTTCGTGCCGACGCCGTCCGTGGCGGAGGCGAGCAGGGGGCGCTCGAACCGCTTGAGGGCGGAGGCGTCGAAGAGCCCGGCGAAGCCGCCGAGGCCGCCGAGGACCTCGGGGCGGTGGGTCTTCTTCACCCACTCCTTCATGAGTTCTACGGCGCGGTCGCCCGCTTCGATGTCGACGCCTGCGCTGGCGTAGCTGGCACTGGTCTCAGACATTGCCTGGGATCTTTCGCGTTGAGTGGTGCGGCGGGGCTTACGGGCGACGGATCGCGTCGGCCGCGGCCGTGGCGGCCGGACCGGCCGCCAGCTCGGTCTCCAGGAGCTGCTTGCCGAGCAGCTCGGGGTCCGGGAGGTCCATCGGGTACTCGCCGTCGAAGCAGGCGCGGCACAGGTTCGGCTTGGCGATGGTGGTCGCCGCGATCATGCCGTCCAGGGAGATGTACGACAGGGAGTCGGCGCCCAGCGAGGTGCCGATCTCGTCGATGGTCATGCCGTTGGCGATGAGTTCCGCGCGGGTGGCGAAGTCGATGCCGAAGAAGCAGGGCCACTTCACGGGCGGCGAGGAGATCCGGATGTGGACCTCGGCGGCCCCGGCCTCGCGGAGCATGCGCACCAGCGCCCGCTGGGTGTTGCCGCGCACGATCGAGTCGTCGACGACGACCAGGCGCTTGCCCTTGATGACTTCCTTCAGCGGATTCAGCTTCAGCCGGATACCGAGCTGCCGGATCGTCTGTGACGGCTGGATGAACGTACGGCCGACGTAGGCGTTCTTCACCAGACCCGCGCCGAACGGGATGCCCGAGGCCTCCGCGTAACCGATGGCGGCCGGGGTGCCGGACTCCGGAGTCGCTATGACCAGATCGGCGTCGACCGGAGCTTCTTTGGCGAGTTTCCGGCCCATCTCGACACGGGAGAGGTACACGTTCCGCCCGGCGATGTCGGTGTCGGGGCGGGCGAGATAGACGTACTCGAAGACACAGCCCTTGGGCTTCGCTTCCGCGAATCGGGACGTCCGCAGGCCGTTCTCGTCGATGGCGACGAACTCGCCCGGCTCGATCTCGCGGACGTACGCGGCGCCGCAGATGTCGAGGGCGGCGGACTCGGAGGCGACGACCCAGCCACGCTCCAGGCGGCCGAGGACCAGCGGGCGGATGCCCTGCGGGTCGCGGGCCGCGTAGAGGGTGTGCTCGTTCATGAAGACGAGCGAGAAGGCGCCCTTGACCTGCGGGAGGACGGTGTGAGCGGCCTCCTCGATGGTCAGCGGCTTGCCGTCGGCGTCGACCTGGGCCGCGAGGAGCGCGGTGAGGAGGTCGGTGTCGTTGGTGGCCGCGACGCGGGGCGTACGGCCTTCCTGCTTGGGGAGGTCGGCGACCATCTCCGCGAGCTGCGCGGTGTTGACCAGGTTGCCGTTGTGGCCGAGCGCGATCGAGCCGTGCGCGGTGGCGCGGAACGTCGGCTGGGCGTTCTCCCACACGGAGGCGCCGGTGGTCGAGTAGCGGGCGTGACCGACCGCGATATGACCCTGGAGCGAACCGAGCGAGGTTTCGTCGAAGACCTGGGAGACCAGGCCCATGTCCTTGAAGACAAGGATCTGCGAGCCGTTGCTGACCGCGATTCCCGCGGATTCCTGGCCTCGATGCTGGAGGGCGTAGAGCCCGAAGTAAGTGAGCTTGGCGACCTCTTCACCGGGAGCCCAGACTCCGAAGACGCCACAAGCGTCCTGGGGTCCTTTCTCGCCGGGGAGCAGATCATGACTGAGTCGACCGTCACCACGTGGCACGGCACCGAGTGTAGGCGAGATCGACCACTGGTCCGAATTCGGGTTACCCGGCTGTAATGGATCACTCGAGCCCGACACCGCTCTCACCTGCGAAAACGCCGGGATCGGCGCGGATGTGGCCGCGCTGCCCACCGGATGAGGTGAGCCGTCGCACATCCTGTCGCGGTGCGATCGGGTCGTTGTCGGGCCGCAGGGGGGTCGGAGTCGGGTCGTGGTCCTGTCAGGACATGATCGGCAGCAGGCCCCGGAGGTCCGCCCGTTCCCCGCTCGCTGTGATCTTCGCCTCTTCTACGGCGTCCTTCCACGACGTCCGCCCGGTCGCCAGCCGGAGCCAGGTCAGGGGGTCGGTCTCGACGACGTTGGGCGGGGTGCCGCGGGTGTGCCGGGGGCCTTCGACGCACTGCACGACGGCGTACGGCGGGATGCGCACCTCGGTCGAGCCGCCGGGGGCCTTGGCGGCGAGGGCGTCGGCGAGGAGGCGGGTGCAGGCGGCGAGGGCCTGGCGGTCGTAGGGGATGTCGAGGCCGGGGACGGCGGCGTTGAGGTCGTCGGTGTGGACGACCAGTTCGACGGTACGGGTGACCAGGTAGTCGGCGAGGGGCATGACGCCGGCGTTGGTCTCCAGGAGGCGGGTGCCGGGGTTCGTGTCGAGGTGCTCGGTGAAGCTCTGCTCGACGTCGGCGAGGTAGGTGCCGAGGTCGGGGTGCTGCTCGGTGAGTGTGCGGGTGAAGTCGGCGATGGCCGAGGAGCTGGCCGCGGTGGCGAACGGCCAGTCGAGGATCACGGCGTTCCGTGCGGGTGGGGCCGGGCGGTCCAGGGAGCGGTGGATCGCGGTGATCGCCATGCCGATGTGCGCGATCAGTTCGCGTACGGTCCATTCGCCGAGGCGGGTGGGGAGCGTTAGCTGGTCGGGGGTGAGTGTCCCTACGGCTTTTCGTACGTTTCCGAACTGGGCGAGGACCGCGGTGCGGGTCTTGGCGGGGTCGTACGTACGGGCGCGCTTTTTGGCCGTGGGCATGGCGGTGAGCCTAATCCTCGGGGCGGGGGCGACACCCGGCGTTTTTCAAGGGACTTGCGGGTCAACGGGCTTGCGGGCGTAGTCGCCCAGGCCATGTTCCACCAGGTCGAAGGCTCGGGCGGCGGTGAGGGTCTATCTCCAGGTGGCCCGAGGCATCAGCAGTTCCTCGGCCGGCCTCTGCCTCCTCCTCGTGGCCTTCGGCATGACCGCCGTCGGCATCCTCTCCTCTACAGGGCCGTGTTGATGGGGGTGTGTGTGGTGATGGCGCTGCGGTTGTCGAGGTATTCGGGTCCCCGGGACGCCGGGCGGGTCTCCGCGGAGGTGGCCCGACCTGTCCCCTCTGCAAGCCGGGGTCACTTCTAACCAGTCACCCTCATGACAGTAGTTAGTTTCGACCCCAGCCTCTGGAGACCCCCGTGTCGGACGTCTGTCGGAGCTGTCGGTGCCGCGTCGGCGACCTGTCGGCGGGGCGCTGAACTCTGGGCGCAGATCCCGCCGGGTGACCGTCCGGCAGGCCCGCGACACGTAAGGAGTCGGCATGACCACTCACGTCACGATCATCGGCGCAGGACTCGGCGGACTGACCCTGGCCCGCGTCCTGCACGTCCACGGGATACCGGCCACGGTCTACGAGGCGGAGGCCTCAGCGAGCGCCCGGGTACAGGGCGGGATGCTCGACATCCACGACTACAACGGCCAACTCGCCCTGGAAGAAGCCGACTTGATGGACGAGTTCCGCGCCATCATCCTGGAGGGCCGGCAGGCGACCAGGGTCCTCGACCCGGACGGGACCGTTCTGCTCGACGAGCCCGACGACGGCACGGGCACCCGCCCCGAGGTGCAGCGCGGCGCGTTGCGGCAGATCCTGCTCGACTCGCTCCCGGCCGGCACTGTGCGGTGGGGCCACAAGGTCAGCGGCACCCGCAGCCTCGCCGACGGCCGTCACGAGGTCGCCTTCGCCGACGGCGGCACCGTCGTCACCACTCTGCTCGTCGGCGCCGACGGCGCCTGGTCGCGGGTGCGGCCGCTGGTGTCCGACGCCGTCCCGGAGTATTTCGGCCGGACCTTCGTCGAGACCTACCTGTACGACGCCGACATCCGGCACCCGGCCGCCGCGAAGGCGGTCGGCGGCGGATCGCTGTTCGTGCTCGACAAGGACACAAACGGACGGTGGGTCGGGGCACACCGGGAGAGCGGCGAAACGCTGCACGCCTATGTGACGCTGGCCCGGCCGCAGGAGTGGTTCGACGACATCGACTTCACCGACGCCGCCGTGGCCACCGCGCGGATCGCCGCGGAGTTCGACGGCTGGGCTCCCGAGATCACCGCCCTGATCACCGACAGCGACACCGCCCCGGTCCTGCGGCCTCTCAACTCCCTGCCGATCGGGCATCGTTGGGACCGCGTACCCGGAGTGACCCTGGTCGGCGACGCCGCCCACCTCGCGCCGCCGGACGGCGAGGGCGCCAACCTCGCCATGCAGGACGGCGCCGAACTCGCCCTGGCCATCGCCGCGTACCCCGACGACATCGAGCAGGCGCTCACCGCGTACGAGGAGGCACTGTTCCCCCGTAGCGCCACAGCCGCCGTCGAGGCCGTGGCCACCAACGAGGCCATCGGGCAGGATCTGCTCGCCTTCCTCACCCGGGGCGAGCAGGACCAGCAGAACGCCTGACATGGGAAAGCGTTCGTGGAGCGGGTCGTCTGCGTGACCGCTCCACGAACGCTTTCGTCCAACCGAACTACTACGCCAGCAGTGCCGGGATCGTTCCCTCGTGCGCCTCGCGCAGTTCCTCCAGGGAGAGCGCGAACTCGCCCTGGACGTCCACGGAGTCACCGTCCACGACACCGATGCGCGTGACCGGCAGGCCCCGTGCGCCGCACATGTCGTTGAAGCGGAGTTCCTCGGAGCGCGGGATCGCCACGACCGCGCGGCCCGCCGACTCCGAGAAGAGGAACGTGAACGCGTCGAGGCCGTCGGGGACGACCAGGCGTGCGCCCTTCTCGCCCAACAGGGCCGATTCCACTACCGCTTGGATCAGACCGCCGTCGGACAGGTCGTGCGCCGAGTCGATCATGCCGTCGCGGGACGCGGAGATCAGGATCTCGGCGAGCAGCCGCTCGCGCTCCAGGTCGACCTTCGGGGGCAGACCGCCGAGGTGGTCGTGGACGACCTGGGACCAGGCCGAGCCGCCGAACTCCTCACGGGTGTCGCCCAGGAGGTAGAGCAGCTGCCCTTCCTCCTGGTAGGCGACCGGGGTGCGGCGCGCCACATCGTCGATGACACCCAGCACCGCGACCACCGGGGTCGGGTGGATGGCCACCTCGCCCGTCTGGTTGTAGAGGGAGACGTTGCCGCCCGTGACCGGCGTGCCCAACTGCTGGCAGGCGTCCGCCAGTCCACGGATGGCCTCCGCGAACTGCCACATCACCGCCGGGTCCTCGGGCGAACCGAAGTTCAGGCAGTCGGAGACCGCGAGGGGCTTCGCACCCGTCGTGGCCACATTGCGGTAGGCCTCCGAGAGCGCCAACTGCGCGCCCGCGTACGGGTCGAGCTTCGCGTAGCGGCCGTTGCCGTCCGTCGCGATGGCCACCCCGAGGCCGGTCTCCTCGTCGATGCGGATCATGCCCGAGTCCTCGGGCTGCGCCAGCACCGTGTTGCCCTGCACGAAGTGGTCGTACTGAGACGTGATCCACTTCTTCGACGACTGGTTCGGGGACGACACCAGCGCCAGGACCTGGGACTTCAGTTCCTCCGAAGTACCGGGCCGGGCAAGCTTGTTGGCGTCGTCCGCCTGGAGCGCGTCCTGCCAGGACGGGCGGGCGTACGGGCGCTCGTAGACCGGGCCGTCGTGCGCGACTGTGCGCGGGTCGACGTCCACGATCTTGCCGCCGTGCCAGAAGATCTCCAGCCGGTCGCCGTCCGTCACCTCGCCGATGACCGTGGCGATGACGTCCCACTTCTCGCAGATCTCCAGGAAGCGGTCGACCTTCGACGGTTCGACGACCGCGCACATCCGTTCCTGCGACTCGCTCATGAGGATTTCCTCGGGAGAGAGGGTCGAGTCGCGGAGGGGTACGTCGTCGAGGGTGACCGTCATGCCGCCGGAGCCGTTGGACGCCAACTCGCTTGTGGCGCAGGACAGTCCGGCCGCGCCGAGGTCCTGGATGCCGACGACCAGCTTCTCCTTGAAGGCCTCCAGGGTGCACTCGATGAGGAGCTTCTCCTGGAAGGGGTCGCCCACCTGGACGGCGGGGCGCTTCGAGGGCTTGGCGCCCGCCGCGTCAGCGGCTGATGTATCCGTGAAGGTCTCGGACGCCAGGATCGACGCGCCGCCGATGCCGTCGCCGCCCGTGCGGGCGCCGTAGAGGATGACCTTGTTGCCTGTGCCGGAGGCCTTCGCGAGGTGGATGTCCTCGTGCCGCATGACGCCGATGGCGCCCGCGTTGACCAGCGGGTTGCCCTGGTAGCAGGCGTCGAAGACGACCTCGCCGCCGATGTTGGGCAGGCCCAGGCAGTTGCCGTAGCCGCCGATGCCCGCGACGACGCCCGGCAGGACACGCTTGGTGTCGGGGTGGTCGGCCGCGCCGAAGCGCAGGGGGTCGACGACCGCCACCGGGCGGGCGCCCATCGCGATGATGTCGCGCACGATGCCGCCGACGCCCGTGGCCGCGCCCTGGTAGGGCTCGACGTACGAGGGGTGGTTGTGCGACTCCACCTTGAAGGTGACCGCGTAGCCCTGGCCGACGTCGACCACGCCCGCGTTCTCGCCGATGCCCACGAGCAGCGCGTCGGACTGGGGGGCCTTCTCGCCGAACTGGCGGAGGTGGACCTTGGAGGACTTGTACGAGCAGTGCTCGGACCACATGACCGAGTACATGGCCAGCTCGGCGCCGGTGGGCCGGCGGCCGAGGATCTCCACGACCTTCTCGTACTCGTCCTTCTTCAGGCCGAGTTCGGCCCAGGGCAGCTCGACGTCGGGGGTCTCGGCCGCGTGCTCGACCGTGTCCAGAGGCGTCCGGCTCATGCGTTGACCAGCTTCTTGAGGATCGAGGTGAAGAAGGGGAGGCCGTCGGTGCGGCCGGACCCGATGAGCGGCTCGACCGCGTGCTCGGGGTGCGGCATGAGGCCCACGACGTTCCCGGCGGCGTTCGTGATGCCGGCGATGTCGCGCAGCGAGCCGTTCGGGTTCAGGTCCAGGTAGCGGAAGACGACCCGGCCCTCGGCCTCCAGCTCGTCGAGCGTGTGCTCGTCGGCGACGTAGCGGCCGTCCATGTTCTTCAGCGGGATGTGGATCTCCTGGCCCGCGGTGTAGTCACCGGTCCAGGATGTGTCCGCGTTCTCCACCCGCAGTTTCTGGTCACGGCAGATGAAGTGCAGGTGGTTGTTGCCGAGCATCGCGCCGGGGAGGAGGTGCGCCTCGGTGAGGACCTGGAAGCCGTTGCAGATTCCCAGGACCGGGAGTCCCGACTTCGCCTGCTCGATGAGCGTCTCCATCACCGGCGAGAAACGGGAGATGGCGCCGGCGCGCAGATAGTCGCCGTAGGAAAAACCGCCCGGGAGGACGACCGCGTCGACCTGGTGGAGGTTCTTGTCCTTGTGCCAGAGGGCTACCGGTTCGGCGCCGGCGAGACGGATCGCGCGCTGGGTGTCGCGGTCGTCGAGGCTGCCGGGGAAAGTGACGACGCCAATACGAGCGGTCACTTGGCGGCCTCCGCCACTTCTTCGACCTTGACGGTGAAGTCCTCGATCACCGTGTTGGCGAGGAAGGATTCCGCGAGCTCGTGGATGCGGGCGAGCGCGGCCTCGTCGACCGGTCCGTCAACTTCCAGTTCGAATCGCTTTCCCTGACGTACATCGGAGATGCCTTCGAAACCCAGGCGTGGCAGCGCACGCTGGACCGCCTGGCCCTGGGGGTCGAGGATCTCCGGCTTGAGCATGACGTCGACTACGACGCGTGCCACTGGCACTCCCGATGTTGTGGTGCTGAGCTGGTGCCTTCAGACTACCCGTCCAAAACTTCTACGCGGGTAGATTGGTAGGAACCTACGTGACCGCGATCACGATCCGGTATCAGAGGGGGGAGTTCATGAAAAGTTACGGGAAAGATCCCCGACCGACCCCGGATACCTATTGCACTCGGACACGCGGGCAGATTTAGTCAGGCTTCACAATGCATTGCTGAGCACTGTACAAATGAATTAGAAATAGCTGACACTCGGCACATCACCACAGCTGAGCTGTACGGAGTGCCGGACGAAGGGACCGATATTCGTGGCGCAGAAGGTCGTGGTCACTCTCTTTGACGACATCGACGGCTCGGAAGCGGCGGAAACGATCGCCTTCGGGCTCGACGGCAAGTCGTACGAGATCGACCTGAATCAAGCCAATGCCAAGAAACTGCGTAAGGCGCTCGAGCCCTACGTGGATGCAGGTCGCAAGCGGTCGAGGTCCGGCAAGGCCTACCGCCAGACCGAGGTAGCCCCCGACCCGGCGGCCGTCCGGGCCTGGGCCCAGGCGAACAAGATGGACGTGCCGGCGCGCGGACGCATCCCCAAGAAGATCTACGAGGCGTTCGCCGCCGCGCAGTAGAAGTCCCGGGAAGAGCTGGGCCTACGGCCGGTCATCGGGCCCTCGGGGCAACCGACTTGCGCTGCACCCCTCCTGGTCAGCTAGAGTTCGGAGCACGCCGAGGGGCGAGGTCGAAAGGCCCAGCTCACGGAGTACATGCGGGTGTAGTTCAGTAGCAGAACATCCCCCTTCCAGGGGGAAGGCGCAGTGTGCAATTCCTGTCACCCGCTCTGCATCGCCGTCCGGACCACTCTGGTGGATCGGGTAGGCTGGTGCTCGCGCCGACCGGTGAGAGCCGATCGGATGCAATGCGGACGTAGCTCAGTTGGTAGAGCGCAACCTTGCCAAGGTTGAGGTCGCCAGTTCGAACCTGGTCGTCCGCTCCAGCGAAAACCCCGGTCCATCGGACCGGGGTTTTCTCGTATGCCCAGCACCCGTTGTCCCGCGCCCGTCTGACATTTGTCATGCCGAGTGATGACAGCGCGCACTGCTGCCGGCGCCCGGTCGCCGCGACGCTGAAGTCATGGACACCAACGAACACGAACACGTGATTGAGGTCACTGACCTACGCCGTGTGTACGGGGGCGGGTTCGAGGCCGTGCGGGGGATCACCTTCTCCGTGCGGCGCGGGGAGGTCTTCGCGCTCCTGGGCACCAACGGCGCCGGCAAGACGTCCACGGTCGAACTCCTCGAGGGGCTCGCGCCCGCGTCCGGCGGGCGGGTGCGCGTCCTCGGCCACGATCCCCACCGCGAGCGGGCCGCCGTACGGCCGCGGACCGGGGTGATGTTGCAGGAGGGCGGGTTCCCGTCCGAGCTGACCGTCGCGGAGACCACGCGGATGTGGGCCGGCTGTACGAGCGGGGCGCGGCCCGAGGCGGAGGCGCTCGCGCTGGTCGGGCTCGCGCGGCGGGCGGACGTACGGGTGAAGCAGTTGTCCGGGGGTGAACGGCGGCGGCTCGACCTGGCGCTCGCGCTGCTCGGGAAGCCCGAGGTGCTGTTCCTCGACGAGCCGACGACCGGTCTTGACGCCGAAGGGCGCCGGGACACCTGGGAGTTGGTGCGGGCGCTGCGGGACGGCGGCACGACCGTGCTGCTGACCACGCACTATCTGGAGGAGGCCGAGGGGCTCGCCGACCGGCTCGCGATCATGAGCGACGGGCGGATCGCGGTCACCGGGACCCCGGCCGAGGTGACGGCGGGGCGGCCCTCGCGGATCTCCTTCGAACTGCCCGCCGGATATTTCGTGGGGGACCTGCCGCCGCTCGGCGAACTGGGGGTCGTCGGGCACGAGGTGGCCGGGGGAGTCGTACGGCTGAGGACGCACGAGTTGCAGCGGGCGGCCACCGGGCTGCTGGTGTGGGCCGGGCGGGCGGGGATCGAGTTGCGGCGGCTGGAAGTGCGGTCGGCCTCGCTGGAAGAGGCGTTTCTCGGGATCGCCCGGGAGCAGGAGCAGGGGGTGGCGGTGTGAGTGCGATGACTACTACGAAAGCTACGAGGACTACTACCCCGGTGGGGCGGCTGCGGGCGCTCGGGCGGGCCGAGTTGGCGTTGCTCGGGCGGAACCGGAGTGCCGTGGTCACGGCGCTGTTCGTGCCCTTGGCGCTGCCGTTCAGTGTGCGGCCCGCGGTCGATCAGATGGATCTCAAGGGGGAGGGGCTGAGCGTCGGGTCGGTGATGCTCACGGCCGCGATCGGGTTCTCGCTGCTCTTCGCCGTGTACTCGTCGCTGGTGAGCGCGTTCGTCGCGCGGCGGGAGGAGCTGGTCCTCAAGCGGCTGCGCACCGGGGAGCTGGGCGACCCCGAGATCCTCGCCGGGACCGCGCTGCCGTCCGTGTGCCTCGGGTTCGTCCAGTCGGTGCTGCTGACCGTGGCCTGTGTGGTGCTGCTCGACGCGGGATCGCCCGCGATGCCCCAACTCGCCGTCCTGGGGCTGCTGTTCGGCCTCTTCCTGGCCGCCGCGCTGGCGGCCCTGACGGCGAGCGTGACCAGGACGGCGGAGAGCGCGCAGCTGACCGCGCTGCCCGTGCTGTTCGCGTCCATGCTCGGCTCCGGGATCATCATCCCGCTGCAACTGCTGCCCGACTGGGCCGCCGACGTCTGCCAGTTCCTTCCGCTCTCCCCCGCGATCCGGCTGATCGGCGGCGGCTGGAGCGGCGACCTGTCCGGCTACGACGCGCTCGGCGCCGTCCTGACCGCGCTGGCCTGGACCGTCCTCGCGGTGTTTGCTGTACGGCGGTGGTTCCGGTGGGAACCGCGGCGCTGAGGTACGGGGAGCACATCGGCATGCGGACACTTGTTGGCTCGCGCGGCTCCGGCGGCTGGTGGGGGCGGAAGAGCACGCCGGGGAAGGTCGAGACGTACACCCGTTGGACCTTCCACTTCTTCGCCCTGGTCGAGATCGGGGCGATCGGGCTGCCGTTGTTCGGCCAGGTCGGGGTGGGCCTCACGGGCTGGCTGGCGGCGGCCCTGGTCGCACATGCCCTGCTCTGCTCCGCAACCGCCGCCCGGGCGCTCGACTGGACACGCGACCGGCGGGCACAGCCCGTACGGCTGCTGTGGGCCCTCGGCGCGGTCACCGTGCTGATCTCCGCCGCCGCGATCGTCGTGCGGGAGCGGGGCTCCGGCGGTGACGACGTGCGGACCGCCGCGAGCACGGTCTTCGTGGGCGTGCTGGGCTTCGGCGCGGGCACGCTCACGCTCGGGGTGAGGGGCCGGCGGCACGTTCTCGCGGTCGTGGCGAGTGCGGTGGGCGGGGCGCTGCTCCTGCAGCTCCCGCTGGGCGTGGCCGCGCCCGCCGCGCTCGGCACGGTGATCGCCGTCCTCTTCGCGGCCGGCGGGCTCGCCTTCACCTCCGCGTTCTCCGTCTGGCTCCTCGACGCCGTCTACGAACTCGACGAGGCCCGCGAGACCCGGGCCCGGCTCGCCGTCGCCGAGGAACGGCTGCGGTTCGGGCGCGATCTGCACGACGTGATGGGCCGCAACCTGTCGGTGATCGCGCTGAAGAGCGAGCTCGCCGTGCAGCTCGCCCGGCGCGGGCGGGCCGAGGCCGTGGAGCAGATGATCGAGGTGCAGCGGATCGCCCGGGAGTCGCAACGGGAGGTGCGCGATGTCGTACGGGGCTACCGCGAGGCCGACCTCCGGCTCGAACTGGCCGGTGCGCAGGGCGTGTTGGCCGCAGCCGGCATCGAGTGCGCGGTGACCGGCGACGCGGCGGGGCTGCCGGTCGAGGTGCAGTCGGCGCTCGGGTGGGTGGTGCGGGAGGCGACGACCAATGTGCTGCGGCACGGGGACGCCCGGCGGTGTGTGGTGGGGGTGCAGGTGGGTGCGGGGCGGGTTGTGCTGACCGTGGAGAACGACGGGGCCAAGGTGGACGCCGACCGTGCCGGTGGTGACGGTGGTGACGGTGGTGACGGTGGTGACGGTGGTGACGGCAAGGGTGGGTCCGGGCTCGTGGGGTTGCGGGAGCGGTTGAGCGCGGTCGGCGGGGAGTTGGAGGCGGGGGCTGTGGAGGGGGATCGGTTCCGGGTGGTGGCTACGGTGCCGGTGGCTGCGGAGAGTCGGGTTGAGGTGGTCGACTCATGAACACGCTGCTCATCGCCCGTCCGCTGTCCCCCGTCACCAGGAGAACCGTGACCAAGGGAACCTCGACCAGGAGAACCTCATGACCGGCCCCGTCGTACGACTGCTGCTCGCCGATGACGAGCACCTCATCCGGGGGGCACTCGCCGCGCTGCTCGGGCTCGAGGACGATCTGGTCGTGGTGGCCGAGGCGGCGACCGGGCCCGAGGCGCTGGCCATGGCTCGGGCGCACGAGCCGGATGTGGCGGTGCTCGATCTTCAGATGCCGGGGGCTGACGGTGTGAAGGTCGCCACATCGCTGCGGGCCGAACTGCCCGGGTGCCGGGTGCTGATCGTGACCGGGCACGGGCGGCCCGGGCATTTGAAGCGGGCCCTCGCGGCGGGGGTGCGGGGGTTCGTGCCGAAGACCGTCAGTGCGCGGCGGCTCGCGGAGATCATCCGTACGGTGCACGCCGGTAACCGTTATGTCGACCCCGAGTTGGCCGCCGACGCGATCTCCGCCGGGGACTCGCCGCTGACCGCCCGCGAGGCCGAGGTGCTGGAGCTGGCCGCCGACGGGGCGCCGGTCGCGGAGATCGCCGAACGGGCCGCGCTCTCGCAGGGGACCGTACGGAACTATCTCTCCTCCGCCGTCTCGAAACTCGGGGCCGAGAACCGGCATGCGGCAGTGCGTCTCGCACGCGAGCGAGGTTGGGTATAGTTGCTCTCGCGCCACGGCGCAGTGCGGACGTAGCTCAGTTGGTAGAGCGCAACCTTGCCAAGGTTGAGGTCGCCAGTTCGAACCTGGTCGTCCGCTCCAGCGAAAACCCCGGTCCGGGTGGACCGGGGTTTTTTCGTACCCTCTAGGCCCAGTTCAGGCTGGTCAGGCGCTCGTAGGCCTCGATGTACTTCGCGCGGGTCGCGTCCACGACCTGCTGCGGCAGCGCCGGCGGGGGCTGCTCGCTCCTGCGGTCCCAGCCCGACTCCGGCCCGGTCAGCCAGTCGCGCACGAACTGCTTGTCGTACGACGGCTGCGCGCGCCCCGGCTCCCACTCCTCGGCCGGCCAGAAACGGGACGAGTCCGGGGTGAGCACCTCGTCGGCGGCGATCAGCGTCTCGCCCTCGAAGCCGAACTCGAACTTCGAGTCCGCGAGGATGATGCCCCGGTCACGCGCGATGTCCCGGGCCCGGCCGTAGACGGCGAGGGTCGCCTGGCGCAGTTGCGCGGCGGTGTCGGCGCCTACCTGCCGGGCGACCTCCTCGTACGACACGTTCTCGTCGTGCTCGCCTACGGCGGCCTTGGTGGCCGGGGTGAAGATCGGGGCGGGGAGTTCGCTGCCGTCGACCAGGCCCTCGGGGAGGGCGAGGCCGCAGACCGTGCGGGACGCGTCGTACTCCAGCAGGCCCGAGCCGGTGAGGTAGCCGCGGGCCACGCACTCCACCGGGACCATCTGGAGGGACTTGCAGACGAGGGTGCGGCCGGCCCAGTCGGCGGGGGCGCCGGGCGGGAGGTCGGTGCCGAGGACGTGGTTGGGGATCAGGTCGGCGAGCTGGTCGAACCACCAGAGGGAGAGCTGGGTGAGGACGCGGCCCTTGTCGGGGATCTCGGTGGGCAGCACCCAGTCGTACGCGGAGATGCGGTCGCTGGCGACCATCACGAGCTCGCCCGCCGCGTTCTGGTACAGGTCGCGCACCTTGCCGGTGTGGAGGTGCGTCAGGCCCGGGACCTGGAGCGGCTCGGGCTTTTCTACGAATCCGGACACGGGTTCCTCCAGTGGGTCTGTCCAACTGGCTCGATTGTCCCGTATGGGCGGCGACCTCCGGACAGGGGGTGAGTCGGCCTGGTGCCTGAGGTTGGTCGTCCCCGTACGTCCGGTCAGTCGTGCTTGCAGATGCGGTCCAGGAGGTTGGCCGTGGCGCGCTGGACGCGGGCGTCCACGTGGCCGGGGCGGTCCAGGGCCGGTGACCAGGCGAAGGTGCCGGAGGCGAAGACGAGGGAGCCGGACGGCGCCCGGTACAGGGAGGTCTCCTGGTGGCGGAGGGCGCCCTCGCTGTCCGCGTACGGGGAGTGGGCGAGCAGGATGCGCTCCTCGTGCGGGGGGAGCTGGGTGCGCGGGAAGTACCGGTCGGCCTCGCCCGCGACCAGGCCCTCGATCGGGTCGCCCTCGCCTGCGCCGGTCGCCTCCCACAGCCAGTGGTCGGCGTTGCGGACGATCAGGGGGTGCGGTTCGGGCACCCGGCCCGCGTACTGGATCCCCACCAACTGCTGCTCGGGGCGGTCGACTTCGCGCCAGAGCACCGGCTTGCCCGGGCCCCGGCGCTTGCGGCAGGTGAGGAGGCGGTCGGGGACGCCGGACGGGGACGGCCCCAACTCCACTTGCCAGTACATGGTGTTGGCGGAGAGGAAGACGAGGGACGTGCCGTGGTCGCGGGCGCGCTCGACGGTACGGCGCATCTGGGTCGACCAGTACTCGTCGTGGCCGGGGAAGACCAACCCCCGGTAACGGGTGGGGTCGACGCGGCCGGAGTGCAGGTCGCGGGCGTCGGCGTAGGCGAGGTCGTAGCCGTAGCGCTCGGCCCAGCGGATGAAGTCGTAGGCGTGGCCCACGTGCAGGGGCAGGCCCGCGCCCGCGTACGGGCGGTCGAAGGAGAGCGTCGTCGCGGCCTCGGACTCGCCGAGCAGCCGGCCGTCGTCGTCCCAGGCATGGTAGAGGCTCGCGCCGGTGTGGCCGTCCTCCGGGTAGAGGTTGTAGGCCTGCCAGGTGATGTCGGGCAGGAGGAGGAGCAGGTCGGCGGGGTGGTTGTCGCGGACCGTGAACGGGATGTGGGAGCGGTAGCCGTCGGCGGTGGTGAGGACGGCCACGTAGGCGCCGATGCTCCAGTAGCTCGGGATCTGCAGGCGCCAGGACAGCCACCAGTGGTGGCAGGAGACCGTGCGGTCGGCGGTGAGCGGCGGGGGCTGCACGATGCCCGAGAGGCGGGGGCTGGTGGTGATCTTGGCGGCGCCGTCACCGCCGTAGTGGCCGATGCGGTAGACGTCTACGGCGAATTCCTGGGGCGGGTCGACCGTGACATGGAAGTCGAGGGCCTCGCCGGGGGCGACCGCGCCGGCCGAGGTGAATCCCTTGATCTGGCGGTGGACGTCGTCGGCGGAGCGGGGGGCGCCGCCGGTGGAGGCGGGGGTGGAGGTGCGGGGGGCGGGGAGCCTGGGAGCGTTTCTGCCGGGGGTGCGGGCGGGGTTGCGGGCGGAGTCGTGGGCGGAGTCGTGGGCGGGGGGTGGGTCCACGTACCAGGGGACGACGTGGCCGGTGTCGTCGAAATAGGTCTCGCTGCCCCGGAGCCAGGGGACGGGGCCCTGCCCGAAGGGGTCCGTGACGGCGTGCGCCAGCGCTCCCGACTCCCAGCGGCGGATCTGCTCCGACCCCATGACCTCACCCCTCCCTCGTGCCCCCGTGGTGATCCTTCGTTCAGCTGTCGTATGTCACGCGCTCTTGCCATGCACGGGATCGGCCCCAGCACATCACATTAAGCACTCACTCTGTCACTGGTCGTTGCTAATTGACCAAAAGTGGAGCTCGGGGTTCCGATACGGGTGGGCGGGCGAGGGGCGCGATGTCAGACGAGCCGTACCGGCTTCTCGGGGCGTATGCCCAGGTCCATCAGCCAGGCGCGCAGCGGTGCCGGGTCGCCGTCCTCCACGAGGCTGAGCACCCTCGGGGCCAGATCCGCCGCTCTTTCGCCGTTCACCAGCAAGGTCGGTCCGTCGAGCCAGTCGAGGCCCGGGGTCGCGCCGGCCGTGTCCATCGCGGCGCAGCACACCATCGCCGTGACGTGATCGGCGAGCAACTCCCGTCCTGTGCGCGGTGGTTGCAACGGGAAGAGGGGGAGCATGCCGTCGTCCCAGAGCGCGGTGTCGGGCCCCTGCCCGGTCGGCGCCGAGCTGACCGGCGGGGTCGCCGCCTCCTCCCGCGCCAACTCCGCGGTGAGGCCTGCGGCGAGGGCGGCGCTGTGGGGGGAGCAGGTTTCGCCGAGGTCTTCGTCGTCTTCGGCGGCCATTGCTTTGTAGGGGTGGGGGGGAGGGGGGGTGGGTGAGGGGGGGTGGGGGCTGGTGGGGTGGGGGCTGGTGGGGTCGGGGCTGGCGGGGTCGGGGCTGGCGGGGTCGGTGGCTTCCGTCGGCTCGGTGACGTCGGCGAGCTCGGTCGGCGGCGGGGTGGGGGCGTCTGTCGAGGGGGGTGGGTTGTCGGCGTCGGTGCGGGGGGCGGTGGCGGTGGGCTCGGTGCCATCGGTGCCGGTGCCCGTTCCTGTGCCGGTGGCGGTGCCCGCGCCCGTGGCGGTGGTTCCTGTGCCGGTGCCTGTGCCGGTGCCGGTGCCTGTGTCGGTGCCGGTGCCTGTGTCGGTGCCCGCGCCCGTGGCGGTGGTTCCTGTGCCGGTGCCTGTGTCGGTGCCGTCGAGCTCGGTGTCTTCGGCGGCCGGGTTCGGCTCCGGGTGCTGGCCGGTGCCGTCGGTTTCGGTGGGTCCGCCTACGCCAACGGGCGCTGGGGGAACGGGCGTTCCGTCGAAGGCGGGACCATCGGCCGCCTTGCCGGTGTCGGTCGCGTCCGGCTTCTCGGACCTGCCGGAGGCATCCGGCTCGGGGCGCCTGTCGGAGCCAATGGCAGCCGGGGAAGCGGTGGTTCCGCCGACCTCAGCGCCGTCTCCTCCAGCGCCTCCGTCAGCCGTATCCGACTCCGTGAACCCGCCGGAGGCATCCGTCCCTCGGTGCCCGTCGAACTCAACGCCCCCCAGGGAAGCCGCAGTTCCCTCGATTCCGGCGCCGCCGACCCCCTCACCTCCGTCGGCGACATCCGCATCCGCGTGCCGGCCGGAGGCATCCCTCTCAGGGCGTCCGTCGAAACCAACCGCCCCCAGAGGACCGGCAGTTCCACCGACGCCGACGCCATCAGCCCTCGCGACTCCATCCGCCGCGTCCATCTCCCCGTACCGCCCCTCCGCCGTCGGGTCCGTCAGGTGGTCCACCACTCGGGCCAGGGTCGGGGCGTCGTGGTGGGGCGGGGTGGGGTCGGGGGCGCGGCGGACGCCGAGGGTGTCGAGGACTCGGTGGAGGCGGGCCGCGTCGGTGCGCCATTTGCGGTCGACGACCTCCTCCGGGTACTCCTGCCAGTCCACCGGCGCCCAGTCGGGACCGGGCTCGGCGGGGCCGCCGTGGAAGAGGCGGGCGGCGAGGAGCGAGGTCGCCTCGTCGATCGCGCCGGGCTCTTCGAGCAGGTCGCAGGCGGGGCGCTCACCCAGGCGGGAGGCGAAGCCCTCGGCCAGCCGGTCGCGGCGGGACAGCTCCGTGAGCGCCGCCACGACGCCCGCGTCCAGCCGGGACGGCCAGCGGCCCATCCGCCACGCGGGCAACGCGACCCGGGTCAGCAGCCGGTCCCAGCCCGCGTACGCCAGGCCCACCTGTTCCTGCGCGACGATCCGCAGGCCGTAGTCCACAGCCTGTGCACGCTCGGCGGCCGCGGCGGCCACGCCCCGCTCCATCTCGGCCGCGTGCCCCCGGCAACTGCGCAGCAGCAGCCGGGCGACCCAGCCGACACCGGCGAGCACCGAACGGAACACGGGGGCGCGAGGTGCCGAGGTCACGGCCACCGCCGCGTCCAGGCCCCGTACGAAACGGCGGGCCGCGGCTATGTCCGGGTGCGCCGAAGGTCCCGTACCGGCGACCACAGGCGCGAGCACCGCGCGCAACTCGCCCACCCGCATCCACCACAGGAACGGCGAGCCGATGACGAGGACGGGCGCGACCGCCGTACGACGGGAACGCCCCGGGGTGAGGCCGCGTACGCCGGTGATCTCGTCGCCGCTCTCCTGCGGGGGCGGGCCGTGGGACGGGTGGGTGCGGTCCTCCAGCCAGCTGTCGCAGTCCGGGGTGAGCGCTATCGCGGACGGCGCGGGCACGTCGAGGCGGTCGGCCAGGTCGCGCACCAGGCGATACAGGTCGGGGGCCGACTCCTCGGCGATCGCGACCGTAGGACTCACGGCCGGGCGGGAGCGCGCGACGACCAGCGCGATCGCGCCGGCCGCGAGCAGCACGACCATCGCGGTCACGCCCATGATCCAGCGGGCGAGATCCCAGCCCCGGCCCATGAGATGGCCGGTGGAACCCCCGGCGAACAGGATCACCGCGCCGGCGGCGGGCAACAGGGCGACGGCCAGCGCCCGGCTGCGGATCCGCAGCACGGCCAAAGCCCGGGAACGCGCCGCCTGCGCGCCCGCCTCCACACCCATCCCCATACCGGTCACGACCGGACCTCACCCCCTCCGTGCTGTCCCGCTCTGCTGGCGTTGCTCACTCCCCCACTGTGGCACCCGCCACTGACATCGCAATGCCGGTGGGCCAAGTGCCGGAACGCTTGCGCCGCACCATAGTTGGGGCCCCGGCCCCCGTCAGCCGGTTGGGGCATCGGTCACTCGATGGAATGGCTCAGGGGAAAGGTGGATGACAGAGGGCAAGGGTGAGGGCATGGTTCAGGCCCCGATTCCTGAGACGGAATCGGGGCCTGTCGGGTTCATCGGTGCGCGGAAGCGCTTGGGGCTACTCGCCCGCCGCCGCCTCTGCCGCCGCCTTCGCCGCGATGTCCGTACGGTGCTGGGAGCCGTCGAGCCGGACCCGGGTCAGGGCCGCGTACGCGCGCTCGCGGGCCTGGGTGAGATCCGTACCGGTCGCCGTGACGGAGAGGACACGTCCACCAGCGCTGACGATGTCGTCGCCGTCGTACCTGGTCCCGGCGTGCAGCACGTACGCGTGCGGGGCGTCCTGCGCGGCCACCTCGTCGAGGCCGGTGATCGGGTCGCCGGTGCGCGGGGTGTCGGGGTAGTTGTGCGAGGCGATGACGACGGTGACCGCCGCGTCCTCGCTCCAGCGCAGGGGGGCCAGGTCGTCGAGGGTGCCGTCGGCGGCGGCGAGCAGGACGCCGGCCAGCGGGGTCTTCAGCCGGGCCAGGACCACCTGGGTCTCGGGGTCGCCGAAGCGGGCGTTGAACTCGATGACCCGCACACCGCGCGACGTGATCGCGAGACCGGCGTAGAGCAGGCCGGAGAAGGAGGTGCCGCGGCGGCGCATCTCGTCGACGGTCGGCTGGAGGACCGACTGGAGTACTTCCTCGACCAGCTTCGGGGCGGCCCACGGCAGTGGGGAGTACGCGCCCATGCCGCCGGTGTTCGGGCCCTCGTCGCCGTCCAGCGCGCGCTTGAAGTCCTGGGCGGGCTGGAGCGGGACGACGGTCACGCCGTCGGTGATCGCGAACAGGGACACCTCGGGGCCGTCGAGGAACTCCTCGATGACGACGCGTTCGCAGGCGTCCGCGTGCGCCTTCGCCGCATCGAGGTCGTCCGTGACGACGACTCCCTTGCCGGCGGCCAGTCCGTCGTCCTTGACGACGTACGGCGCACCGAAGGCGTCGAGGGCCTCCGCGACCTCTTCCGGGGTCGTGCAGACATAGGAGCGGGAGGTCGGAACCCCGGCCGCCGCCATCACTTCCTTGGCGAAGGCCTTGGAGCCCTCCAGCTGCGCGGCCTCCCCGGAGGGGCCGAAGACCGGGATGCCCGCCTCGCGTACGGCGTCGGCGACCCCGGCGACGAGGGGGGCCTCCGGGCCGACGACGACCAGCTCGGCGCCGAGTTCCGTCGCCAGCGCGGCTACGGCTGCGCCGTCGAGGGCGTCGACCTGGTGCAGCTCGGCGACCTCGGCGATGCCGGCGTTGCCGGGGGCGCAGTGCAACGCGGTGACGTCGGGGTCTAGGGACAGGGAACGGCAGAGGGCGTGTTCGCGGGCACCGGTACCGATGACGAGGACCTTCACGGGGTCAGCCTAGGTCACGGTGAGGGTGGGGTGGGTCGGGGTGGGGGTTGGTGTGGGGGTTGGCCGGTGGAGGGGGCGGGGTTGCGGCCGGGTTGCGGCCGGGTTGGGGGTGGGGGGCTTGGGTTGGGTGCGGGGTGCGCGTTCGTGGGGGCTGGTCGCGCAGTTCCTCGCGCCCCTAAAGACGTTGGGGTGGGCGCGCGCTCGTGGCGGAGCCGCATGTCTACACAGCCCCGCGCCCCTGAGGGCATGGGGGTGGGCCGGAGGGAAGGGGGTGCCCTACTCGTTGGTGAACTCCTCCATCACCGTTGCTCCCAGTTCCCGGACGATCAGTTCGTGGCCGGAGAGGGCGGACTCGTCGAGGTCGGGGTCGTCGTCCTCGGGGGTGTCGTCCTCGGCGGAAACGGTGCGGGGGGCGGGGGGCGGCGGGGCAGCGGGAGGTTGGGGCTGGGCGGGTGCCTGGGCCGAGGGGGAGTTCGTGGGGTTCGTGGGCGCGGGGGTGGGCTGGGGGGTTGCCGGGCGGGGGGCGGCCGCCGTAGCGGGGCCGGGGTTGCCGTAGCCGCCGGGCGCAGCACCGCCGTAGCCACCCGCCGCGCCCCCGCCACCGCCGTAGGAACCGCCCGGCTGCGGGGGCGGGGTGCCGCCGCCCGACGGGTCGACGATCGCGTCGATCTTCCAGGTGACGTTGAACTGCTCGGTCAGCGCCTGCTTCAGCACGGCCTCGCTGCCGCTGGTGTTGAAGTTGTCCCGCGCACCGGCGTTGACGAAGCCGATCTGGAGGGTCGTGCCGTCGAAACCGGTGACCTGCGCGTTCTGGCTGAGCAGGATCCAGGTGAAACGGCGGCGGTTCTTCACCACCTCCAGGATGTTCGGCCAGAGCATGCGGGGGTCGAGGCTGCCGGCCGGGGGTGGGGTGGCGGCGGCTTGGGCGGGGGGTGCGCCTTGTGGTGCGAGGGCCTGTACGGGTGCGGGGGCGGGGGTGTTGGGGGCGGACGGGGGTTGGCCGCTGCCCGCGGGTGTGGCCGTGGGCCAGCCGCCGGGGCGGCGACCGCTGCCTGCGGCTGTGGTGGTGGGCCAGGCGCCGGGGGCGGAGGCGGGGGCCGAGGGTTGTGCTTGAGGCTGCGCATGCGGCTGCGGCTGCGGCTGTTGGGGTTCTTGGGCGGGCGGGGCCTGCTGGGCGTAGGTCGGTGCGGGGGCCTGTTCCAGCGGCGTCGCGGGCGGGGCCGTAGCGGCGAAGGGGGCACCACCGGGGGCGGGGCCGGGTGCCCCTGGACCTCGTACAGCTGCGCGCGCGGCGGCGACACCACCGCCCGGTGCGACGGGTGCGGCGGTGATGCCACCCCCGTGGGCAGGGGCAGGGGCAGGGGCAGGGGCAGGACTGGGGGCGTGGGCGTGGGCATGGGCGTCGGGTCCGGGGGCGTAGCCCATGGCGGGTGCGCCACCACCGCCCGCGAAATTGACGCCGCGTTCCAGTCGGTCGAGGCGGGCCATCACCGACTGCTCGTCGCCGTAGGCGGCGGGGAGCATCACCCGGGCGCAGATGAGCTCGAGTTGGAGGCGCGGGGAGGTGGTCCCGCGCATCTCGGTCAGGCCGGTGTTGACGAGGTCGGCGGCGCGGCTGAGTTCGGCCGCGCCGAAGGTGCCGGCCTGGGCCTGCATGCGTTCCAGTACGTCGGTGGGGGCGTCGATGAGGCCCTTGTCGAGGGCGTCGGGGACGGCGGCGAGGATCACCAGGTCGCGGAGGCGCTCCAGCAGGTCGGCGACGAAGCGGCGCGGGTCGTTGCCGCCCTCGATGATGCGGTCGACGACCTCGAAGGCGGCGGCGCCGTCACCGGTCGCGAAGGCCTCGATGACGGAGTCGAGGAGCGAGGCGTCGGTGTAGCCGAGCAGTGAGGTGGCCATGGCGTATGTCACACCGTCGGTGCTCGCGCCCGCGAGCAACTGGTCCATGACGGACATGGAGTCACGCACGGAACCGGCGCCGGCCCGCACGACGAGGGGCAGTACGCCCTCCTCGACGGGGATGTCCTCCTGCCCGCACACCTGGCCCAGGTAGTCGCGCAGGGTGCTGGGCGGCACGAGCCGGAAGGGGTAGTGATGGGTGCGCGACCGGATCGTCCCGATGACCTTCTCGGGCTCGGTGGTCGCGAAGATGAACTTGAGGTGCTCCGGCGGCTCTTCGACGACCTTGAGCAGCGCGTTGAAGCCGGCCGGCGTGACCATGTGGGCCTCGTCGATGATGTAGATCTTGTAACGGCTGCTCGCGGGCCCGAAGAAGGCCTTCTCGCGCAGCTCACGGGCGTCGTCCACACCACCGTGCGACGCGGCGTCGATCTCGATGACGTCGATGGAACCGGGTCCGTTGCGCGCGAGGTCTGTGCAGGACAGGCACTCACCGCAGGGTGTGGGCGTGGGCCCCTTCTCGCAGTTCAGACAGCGGGCCAGGATGCGCGCGCTCGTGGTCTTGCCGCAGCCTCGCGGCCCGCTGAACAGGTACGCGTGATTGACCCGGTTGTTCCGCAGCGCCTGCTGCAACGGGTCGGTTACATGCTCCTGCCCGATGACCTCGGCGAACGACTCCGGGCGATAACGGCGGTACAGCGCGAGAGACGACACGCGTACGAGGTTATAGGCGCCCACTGACAACGGGGGCCGGTGGCGAGCTTGCCGCAGCCTTGGCCGCGAGACGCAGAGCCGGCACCACAAGGGGCCACAGCGGCACGAGCCACAGCCACAGCCACAGCCACACGAGCCATAGCCACAGGCGCCGGGAACGCAAGCGCCCCCCACGCACCCGCCAGAGCCAACCTACCCTTGCTGCCTTCCGGCCCTGGGGGAGTTCAGTCAGATAGCGCCGCGTGAGGGGCTCCGCACAGGCTACAGGATCTGAGCGGGGGGAACGAGTTCGCGAGCACTCCTCAACGTCTTGTATTGTTTGCCGCGGAGGATTCGCCTAGTGGCCTAGGGCGCACGCTTGGAAAGCGTGTTGGGGGCAACCCCTCACGAGTTCGAATCTCGTATCCTCCGCCATTGCTCTCACCGGGCAATACGTCGAAGGGTCCCACCGCGAGGTGGGACCCTTCGATGTTGTCCTCAGGCCCCGTTGTCCTGGTTTTTGTCCACAGCGGGTGTCTCCGGGGGTCCCCAGATGGCTTCGGCGATCTTCCGGGCCACGTCCTTCAGCATCGCGTCGGGCACGTGCAGGTACCGCGCCCTCATGCTGTCGGAGGTTCCCGGTTCCCATCCCATGATTTGGTCGATGACGCGGGCGGGGACACCAAGCAGCATGAGCACGGTGGCGGCGGTGTGCCGGGCGTCGTGCAGCCGGCCGTCCCGAACCTTCGCGTCCTCCAACAGCCGCTTCCAGTCGTGGTAGTCCGTGTTCGGGCTGAGGGGGCCACCCAGCAGCTTGGTGAACACGTAGTCCGACTCGACCCACAGGTCACCGGCCGCCTTGCGTTCGAGCGCTTGCGTCTCGGCATGCGCACGGAGCATCGAGACCAGCGGGCCAGGCAAGGGCACGGCACGCCGGCCCGCCCGGGATTTGGTGTTCTTGGTCTCGCGCCGAACCTGCACCTTGGCCGGGCAGTACCCCGCCTTTCGGCCGCACGGCGAGGCCTCCGGGCACCCGTGCTCGTACCGGGGGCGCAGGCGGTTCCGACGCAGCTTCAGGTACTCGTTGTCCAGGTCGACATCAGACCAGCGCAATCCGAGCGTCTCACCCTGCCGAAGTCCGAGCGCCAGCGCCAGCATCCAACGGGCGCTGTTCCGACGCCTGTTGGCTTCGAGTAGCAGGCACTGCACCTCGTCCACGGAGTAGGGCTCTACCTCTGATTCGTCCTCTTCCATCCGTGGCGGCTTCGCCAACGCGGCGGCGTTCTTCGCCGTGTAGCCGCGCCGTACCGCCTCCCCCAGCGCGGTCCGGGCGGTGCGGTGGGCCTGGTGAGCCGTACCCGCCTTGCGCGCCCCGTTCGCCTGCATCCGGCGATACAGGCTCTCCAGGTGCTCGGGTTGCAAGCGGTCAAGGCGGTGCTTGCCGATGCCAGGAACGAGGTGGACACGAACGGCGACCTCGTAGCCGTCGTACGTGTTCTCGCTGACGGTCGGCTTGGCGATGTTCTCAACCCAGTGCTGAAGCCACTTCTCAACCGTCCACGGCTTGCCGGGCTGACTCGCCGAACCCGCGTCACGCTGCTTCTCCAGCTTTTTGACTTCCTCAACCAGGTCCTCGCGCGTCTTGCGCGTCAGGTGCCGGCGGTAGGGCTCCCCGTTGTCCTTGTAACCCATCGGTACGCGGGCGTGCCAACGGCCGTCCGCCCCGAAGTAGATGGCCGTTTCGCCGTTGGCACGGCGAGTGCCCTTCTTCTTTTTCTCTGCCACAGGCAGGCTCCTGTTTCTTGCGCGTCGGGATGGAGACCGGGGCGGCGGGCTGTCCTGTCCGGGAGTGCTGCCGCCCCGGGCGTGGTCAAGCGGCTCGTTTGGCCGCGCGTCGGCGGGCGAGGTATTCGGCCGGTGCGTCTGCGGGGACGCGACGGAGACGGCCTATGTCGATGGACTCCAGTTCGCCGGTGCGGATGAGTGCGAAGCACGTGGTGCGGCCGATGCGGAGGCGGCGGGCGGCTTCTTCGACCGTGAGGAGTACGAGGGTGTTGTCGAATGCGTTGGCAGGGGCCGTGTCCATGCGGGGATCTCCCAGGGGCGAGGAGTGGGCTTGGGGGCCTTGCGGGGTGGCGGATGGTGCGTCTGTCCGAGGTGTGGATTTCTGCGTCATTGCGTCATCCGCGTCATTCAGGCGCCTGACCTGCGACTTTGGGTGACGCAGGGGGCGAGGTCTGCGTCATGGGTGCGTCATGGGCTGCGTCACGGATGACGCGGTCCATGACGCAGATGACGCAGGATGACGCAGGCGCGGCCGTCTACGTCATGGCGGTAGCCGCAGGTCAGGGGCCGTTTTCCGGCCCGTGTGACGCAGATGACGCAGCGTCTTCCCTCTTAGGACAAAGAGAGGGGGTGTCTGTCGTAGTGCGCCACCGCTCAGAACGTGAAGAAGGAGCCGCTGCGCGGCGCGACCTTGGCGCGGCGCGCTGCGCCGAACAGCAAGAAGAGCACCCCCGCGCGAGGTGACTGGTGCTCTTCTTGCTTGTCCGCGCGAGCATGGGGAGCGGGTCAGTACATCCGCTGTTGCTCGTGCGGGGGCGCCAGCGCGGGGCGGGTCATTTCCAGGTACCGGCCCTCACTGGTTCGGCCCGTGTCGATGAGGACGCCCCGGGCGGCGAGGGTGGGCTGTAGGCGCTTGAGACGGTCGGAGAGCACCTTGCCCGTCGTCGGCCACCCCTTGGGCAGCGGGCGGCAGTCGTCGCCGCTGTAGCGCTGGCTGAGACAGGTGAGCCACTCCGTCGACGTCATCCGCTCCGCCGTGCCTGGCTCGATGGTCTCGGCGTGCCGGAGGACGGTCTGCGCCAACAGGTCGCCCTCGATCACGTCGTCGTTCAGATCGTCCAACCGGGCCCGGTACGCGGCCAGCGCCCCGAGCCCGGTCGCCGCATCGAGCTGCGCGCACAGGTGGGCGAAGTCCGCCATCCGCAGGTCGGTGGGCGTCGCCGCGTCCACCGACCGGACCTTGACCGTGAGGTCGAGCAAGGACCCGAGCACGACCGGCAGCACTTCCTTGTACTCCGCCCACAGTTCGGCCTCAGTCCGCCTCACGCGGGGCCGTTCCAGGCGCAGCGGCAGAAGCCGTTCCGCGAGGTCGGGCCGGATGACACCGACGTCGATCCCGGTGAGCAGTAGCGGCCGGCGGTAGCCGACGCGGAACACGTCCCCGTCCGTGAACAGGGCACGCTTGACGCTCTCGGCTCCGGTGACGATGCAGCACATCGCGTCGGACAGGTCCGGCGTCATGTGCGAGAGGTTGTCCAGCGCCGTGACCCAGCCCGCCGCGACCGCCGCGATCAGGTTCTCTTCGTCCTTCGGGGCCCGGCGCAGGTCCCCGCTCATGCCCTCGATGATCCGCACCAGCATCCGCCCGCCGGTCGACTTCCCGGCGCCCTGGGGGCCGGTGAGGAACGGGGCGGGGACGGGGACGGACGGACCGAGGCAGCCGATCAGCCACGCGATGGCCAGGCACTCAGTTTCCGCACCGGCGAAGTTGCACAGCCGCATCAGCAGATCGATGCCCTTGCCGTTCGTGTCCTTGACGGGCAGCGGCACTTCCCCGGTGAGCTGGGTACGGCGCCAGCACACTTCCTGCGGGTCGGGCGTGAGGATGTCCCAGCCAGCCGGGTGGATACGCACTGACTGCCCGTCGTCGCGGCCCAGGTCCAGCCACGTTGCCCCGTCGAAGCCGGGGGCGACGCGGATATGTACGGGCTGTACATCCTCGGTCAGCGCGAGCGCTTCGATCAGGTCCAACGCCTCTTTCAGCGCGGTCCCGTTGAAGGCGCCGCGTCCGTCGCGGTAGAGGCCGACCATGAGTTCCTGGCGGTGGCTGCCGGTGGTGCCCTGGGAGCGGATCGGGCGGGCGATGGGCTGGCCGTTGCGCTGCGCGTACACGGTCCCGTCCGGCGTGCGGAAGTAGCGGAAGTGGGATTGCGCGTAGTCGGTGATGATCTGGCGGGCGGGGTTCTTCTCGTCGTCTGCCATGGTCACAGTCCCAACGTGGTGATTGCGTTAGTCCACGCGTCGGTGCAGTGCCGGGGGGTCTCGCCCTTGGCCTGCGCGGCGGTGAACAGCCGGGCGACGTGCGCTTCGGTGAGGCAGCCGCACCGCCCGTGCGTGGACAGCACCGCGAGGAACGTTCGGTAGACGGTCGCGTGCACCGCCTCACGGGCGCCGGTGATGCGCTGCTCCGCCATCGCGATCCCACGGTCCAGGAACACGGGCGTACGGTGACAGCACTCCCCGCTCTGGCTCCCCAGGGATGCTGAGACGGCCTGTGGCGCCCTACGGGCCGGTGAGGGGTCCGTTAGTGCCAGGGCGCGCACAGAGTCCGGGAGAGCGACCATGGCGCCGCGGCCCAATCCGAGCCAACGGGCGTATCCCATAAGGGACTTGATGTCCACGCCGGGCCGGACCTTGTTGGCGGACGGCATGACGCCCCGGTAGATCCAGTGCTCACCGCGCGTCGTCGGCACGGTCCGAGTCGCGGGCAGGGTCTCGCGGGCCCACGCGATGGCCGCCGCGTTGTCCAGGTCGACTACGGTCAGCCCGGCGCCTCCGGCGTGGTAGGCGACCGCCGCCGCCCGACGCCATGCCGCCTCCCACTGGGGGGAGTTGAGGACGTGCGGGTCGGTGGTGGCGGCGGCCCACGCGTGGCAGACACCGGGGCAGGTGCAGGGGCCGGGGGTCTTCATGTTGGGCCGGCCGCCGCACGCGTTCTTCGCGCAGGTGCGGCAGTTGCCGAACGGCACCTTCCCCGCCCGCAGGGGCAGGACGGGGACACCGGCCGCCGCGAGGGACAGCGCGGTGTGCAGGTGACTCCCGTCGACGGGGCGCCGGGCCTTGCCGTCAACTGTCATGCTGTTGGTCTCCTGTTCTGCTACGTCGGGATCGGAGACCGTGGGCGGCGGGCTGTCCTTGTCCGGGAGTGCCGCCGCCCACGGGCAGAGCTAGAAGGGCGGTTCGTCGCTGTAGCCCCCGGGCCCCCACGGGTCAGGAGCGGTCTCGCGGCGACGCCCCCACAGGGGCCGGTACGGCAGGGGCATCAGAACCCAGCGCCGGGACTCGTTCCAGCACTCGCAGGGCTCCCAGTCGGTACCGGCGTACTCGCCGTTGTGGTCGCCGTAGTCGTGCTCGAACCCGCCCTCGCCGCCGCAGGCACGGCAGTCCGGGCGAGGTGTGTCGGTCAGGATCAGGGCCCGGCGGGGCCAGTGGGCGACCTGAATGCGCAGTCGGATCACGGGTGTTGTTCTCCCTTGTCAGCCGTAGAACTTGTTCCGCTTGATGACGGCCTTGCGGATGTTGACCGTGGTCCCGCCCCGGTGGCCGCTCGCGCTGAAGACCTGCACGGCGATCCAGCCGCCGAAGATGACGGCGGCGAGGATGACGAGTTGGGTGATCAGGGCGGTCAGGGCGGTGATGAACGCGGTCAGCATGAGCAGTCCGCCGCACACCGCGAGGAACCCCACTCCCCCGAGCGCGATGTTCACCGCCGTACGCGAGACCTCCGGGTGGGCGGCGACCGGTTCGGGCCTGGCGGGCTCGATGGCGTAGCCGGTGACGACGCGGCCGTCGGGCAGGACGATGCTCGCCACGGCGGGGATGGTGCCCGGCTGCATGGGCATGAGCGGCGCGGCGGGCTGTAGCGGGGCGAGCGGTGTGGGGTGGTGGACTTCCACGGCCGCCGCCTCGTACGCGGCCGGGCGGCCGTACGCGGTGGGTTCGTTCATGGTGCGTCTCTCCCTTCGGGTCAGCGGCTGATGCCGGGCACGGCGTCGGTGAAGGCGGTGACGAGCTGGTTGACGGTGTCGGCCGCGCCGGTGTGGGCGAGGTAGAAGCCGAAGAGCGCGACGACGACGGCCGCGCCGGCGCCGACCGCGCGGAAGCGCAGCAACAGCACGACGACGACGGCGAGCAACAGAACGAGCGGGATGGTGAGCGTCACCAGTGCCTCCCGGGCGGGTCAGCGGGTGCCGGCGCGGTAGGTGCGCGCGGCGCGGTTGTAGATCCAGCGGCCGACGCGTATGCGCTTGCCGGTCGCGTCGCAGCGGCGGCAGTCCTTGCCTCGCTTGGTCTGGCCCTTGCGGTCGGTCTTGAAGCCATGGCCCATGCCGTGGCACTTGCGGCAGTCCCCGAACGGGCTCAGCCAGCACTTGACGACGTAACCGAGAGTGACAGTCAGTAGGAACGCGGAAGCGAGCACCGCAAGGCTCATCAGGGCCTCTCACAGGGGTTGCAGGGGGTTTCCGCAGGTCAGCCGCTACGTGCTAGCGACCTGATCAGGGGCGGTTTCGGTCGCTAGCAGGGTTGCTACCGGTAGCGACGTCTGCCGCTACCGGTAGCAGGCTGTGTGACCTATCCGGCGTCCCTCTTCTGGTTGCGCTGTGTAATCGCGGTGGCGATGTCGTCGCGCTTGATGCCGCGCTTGTTGACCTGTTCGCCGTCGATGCGGCGGCTGATCTGCATCGTGCCGATGCCGTGCGGCTTGAGTGCGGCGCTGAGCGCTTCCGCCTTGGGCTTGGGCTCCAACTCCGCCCACGGACCGTAGACGTCGGGGCGCAGGTCGGCGAGGCGGTCGACGATGGTCTCGGACCACACCTTGGCCTCGCCCTTGCCGAGCACGGCGGCGACATCGTCCAGGACCGTCGCGGACGTCTCCACGGCCGGGACCTCGCCGACCGCGTCCCCGGACAGGGTCCCTTCCGCCTCGCGCAGCGCGGCGGCCCTGGTCAGGATGCGTTCGGCGTCGCGGCCGTCGGCGAGGTAGGTGCGGACGATCCCGGAGTCATCCGACATGCCCTTGAGCAGACCGACGCCCTTGTGGGATTTCAGCAGCTTGGACGCGTCCAGGCCCTCCGAGTACGAGCCCGCACCGAGGATGACATCGGAGACCTGATAGGCACCGACCCGCAGCGCGAACCGGGCCTGATGCTGGTCACGCAACTCCGACGGGCACGCCTTGTCGTCCGGCTTCTGCGTCGACGTCATCACCGACACACCCACCGCGGGGGCGACCCGGGCGAGGTAGACCATCAGGGAAAGGATCTCCTTGCCGTGCTCGGGATGGGTCAGGTACTCCTGCACCTCATCCACCACGAACAGGGTCAGGGGCATGTTCAGCTTCTTGTCCCGGCTGATCTCCGGGGTCAGCTTGCCCTCCGGGCAGACATGCAGCGGCAGTTCGGACAGCCGGTGATAGCGGTCCTCGACATCCGCCTTCAACTCCCGCAGCGACGCCAGCAGATGTCCCACCGGGTCGATGCCGTTCTTCGGCACGATCCCGAACCCGATGCGGTGCGCGACCAACGCGAACTTGCGCCAGTCCGGCGACGCCTTCCCGTCGAACACGTACAGGCGCACGTACGGGTCCAGCGCGGCGGCGAGCGCGATCGTGCGGGCAGAGAACGTCTTGCCCTGACGCGGCACGGCGCCCACCAGCAGCGACAGCCACAGCATGGTGGCCATGACCGCGTTGCCGCGCTCGTCGACACCCCACGGGAACGGCTTCCAGAAGTCGACCCGAGTCGCCCCCAGCAGCGGCGACCTGCCCGACGGCACGGCGAGCGGGTCACGGTCGGCGATCCAGTACGACACCCGACGCCCGCTCGTCTCGTCCTTGTCCAGGAAGAGCTGAGTGGGGGCGATGTCCATACCGGAGGCGAGACGGGCGTGAGCCTTCACCGCGTCCTCGAACGTCTTGCCGTACGGCAGATCCACGATCACGCGCCAGCCGTCCCCGTCCCGGCCGATCGGCCGGGGGAAGGAAATCGTCTGATCCTTGGTGGTCAGCCCGGCCGCCTCGTGGGCGCGGATGACGATGTCCGACGACAGCTTGCGCTTGCGGAACGTCACCTTGGCCATGTCGATGAGCGGCCGGTCCGCCGGCGCCCCCACCACACCCAACGTGGTGGCCAGTGCCGCCATGGACAGCATGAGCAGCCACGACGGCGCCATCACGTACAGGGTCAGCGCGGCGACCAGACCGACGAAACCACCCACCGTGGCGACGATCCCCCGCAGCCTCACGCGGTCGTTGCGCTGCCGGGACAGCTTCAGGTACTCCGCCGCGTCCTCGTTGGCCACGGACGCGAGACGCAGGCCCTTGCCCTCCGCGTCGGACACCCACCGGCCGATCGCGGTCGACCAACGCCACGCGCCGCGCGGCGAGTACATGCAGATCTTCGGCGTGTAGACCAGCGGCAACCGCACCGCGTGGTAGCCGACCACAGCCGAGTAGTGCCGAACGGCCCACTTGCGCACGGCCGTTCGCTGGTCAGGGAGCTTCACCCAGTCCGGCAGCACCGGCATGCGGGCCTTGTCCTTGGCCTCCATCCATTCCGCGACCGAGGGCGGGTACACCTCGCGCGGCGGGTCCACCGGAGCACCCTCGCTCAGGCCGTCAGCCTCCGGGTCATCGGTGTCGGGGAGTTGTGCCTCCCACTCCCCCGGCTTCACCGCGCCCTCGCCCGGGGTGGCCGGGTCGGGATCGGTCTTCTTCTTCAGCGGGAACGGCAGCACGGCGGCCGTCGGCTGTTCGGTGCCCTCCGGGTCCCCGGCGGGCGTGAACGTGGTGGTCTCGGTCACGATGTACGTACTCCTTCGGGAGTCGACGGGTCCGGCCGGCTTGCTGTAGGAGGTGGACGGCCGGACCCGGGATTCAGGATTTGGGGCGGTTCAAGCGGCACGCTGTTCTTCGGGATAGGCGCAGTTCACGCAGGTTCCGAGCGTGGGCGGGATGACGTATCCGGCGTCCCGGCGGCACTCGGGGCAGGTGCGGCGAGCGCGCATCATCGCGGCGTGGGCCCGCCACCGGCCCGCCGTCATCGGCCGGACCGGTTTGGCGAGGTCGACGCGGTACAGGTAGGCGACAAGCGGCGGACGGCCCCGCCGCCGGGGGCGTTCAAGTTGGGCGGCGACGTCCTGTCCACCGGGGCGCAGGTCGCGGGCCCGCAACTGTCGGCGGGTGGCGTAGCCGTCCGGGGCGAGGTGCCACCGGAACACCGGCAGCGTGCTCATGCTGCCCCGCGCCGACCCGGGCGACGGCCGGCCACCGACCCGAGCAACCGCCCGAGACGGGCCCGGCGAGGACCGGACCGCCCCGACCGCTTCGCCGCGTACATGGCCTCATCGGCGCGGCGCAACAGCGCGGACAGGTCTTCACCGGGGTGGTCGGCGGCCCGTACCCAGCCCAGAGACACCGTGGTGTGTACGTCGGGGGCGGTGTCGACCGGCCGGGCGAGGACGCGGGCGAGGGTGTGCAGCCGATCGGGCATGGTGGCATCGCGGTCGACGACGACGGCGGCGAATTCGTCCCCACCGAGCCGTCCCACGACACCGCGCGGGGTGGTGCCGTGGGCGAGGCGGTCGGCGACCGTGGCGAGCAGCGCGTCACCAGCCGCATGCCCATGGGTGTCGTTGATCTGCTTGAAGTGGTCGACGTCCGCCAGCACCACCACGGCGCGCGGGTCGCGCAGCAGGCGGCGGGCCCGCCGGGTGAACGCGTCCCGCGTCCACAACCCGGTGAGCGGATCGCGGCGGGCAGTGGTCAACCGGCTGTGCAGCCACCGGGCGTGAACCGCCCACCCCAGAGCGGGCACGGCCGGTAACAGTGCGGCGAGGGTGCTCACGGCGTCACCGCCGTAGTGGCGCGTTCGGCAAGCAGGGCGTCACGCAGCATGCGGGCGTTGGCCGGCGAGGTGCGCAGGGCCCGGCGGATGCCCTCCCCCGTCACCTGAACGTCCGTCAGACCGGCCGTCGCCTTGCGTGCTTCCGCCATGAGCTGTTCGGGACTGCGCCGGGTGCGGGTCGACTTGGCAGCGACCGGAACACGGCCCGTCGCCCGACGCGGCACGGTCGACGCGGCCGGAACCGAGCGGGAGGACGCCGGGGCGATCGGGACCGGCTTCCCCGCCGGGACGGCGGCGGGCATCGGCTTCGTGCCGACGCCCGACTTGCCGAGATCGACCGGCGCCGGATCGGGCACCACAAGCCGCGTCAGCACGACCGTGGGAGTGCTCGATACGGGCAGGTCAGAGGTAGACCTTTCTCGACTGCTTCCAGTCGATTCCTTCACATTTGCATCCATGGCGGAAACCGAGGCGAGGGCGGGGGCCGTGCCCCCGAACATCGACGCAAGCGCGGCGTCCGCGCCGTCGGTGATCCGGTCGCGCTGGACATTCAGCAGCCTCGATCCGAGGGCCGCGTCTCCTACTCCGACCTTGCGGGCCAGTCGCCACGACGCCCGGTCCGAGCGCTTCCGCACCCGGTCGACCGGGTGGTGTACGGCGCGCGCCCGGTGGTAGGCGAGGGCCTGCACGATGTCGGCGGTGCGCCGCTCGTTCTCCGCGTCGCGGCCGTCGGTGTGGACGACGATCCGGCGGGCGAGGAACGCCATGCCCTCCGCCGACACCGACATGCCCATCGGGGTCAGGGCGTAGATCACGGTACGGCCGGGGTCCGGCGCGGCCATCGCGCCCATGACGGCAGCGGCGGCCGGCAACGCCCACAGCCCCATCCGTACGACGCGCGGCGAAGACTGTCCCAGCATGGTCAGTCCCAGCAGGACCAGGGCGAGAACGGCCGTGGCACCCTCACCGGCACCGAGGGCACCGAGCGCGGTCCCCGTGCCGTAGGCGTGCCCGATGTTGCTGTACGTGCCGATCCCGCCGACCACGCCCGTGGCGAGCATCGGCACGAACGCGGCCGTCAGCACACCGATCTGAACCCTCGTCAGGGGCTTGCGGGTCTCGTTCATGCCGCTTCCCCCGCCCCGGACCGGTAGGCGCGAGCGGAACGCAGGAACGGCACCGTACGAGTCAGCGCGTCCGCGTACAGGGCGTCCCAACCGGCAATCTCGTCACCGGCCGCCGCCTCCGCACGCAGGTCGGCGAGGACGTCACGAGCCGCGTCCTCACGGGCGGCACGCTCGCCGTCCGTCTCGAACTCCAACGGGCCCCGGAACAGGTCGACGTCGATGCCGAGCGCCAGTTCCGCAAACTCGAAGTCGCCGTGCGCTTCCTGGCCGGCGACGAAAGTGCGCATACGCATGGTGGATCTCTCCTAGATACGTCGGGAAGGGCGCGGCGCGGTCGGCTGTCCTGTCCGGGAGTGCGACCGCACTGCGAAGTGGAGTGGGGCGAGGGGCTAGCTGATCTGCACGTGGCCGCTGGTCACCCGGCGGCGGACGTCCAGGTGGCCGGCGCCGGTGACGCGGACGCTGCCGGAGGTCGCGTTCACGGACAGACGGCCCGTGGCCTGCGAGGTCGCGGCCATACGGACGCTGCCGGAGGTGAGGTTCAACCGGGCGCAATGGCCGCTGTAGGCGCCGACGTTGACGCTGCCGGACGTGAGGTTGATGTCCAGCGGGCCGCTCACCTCGCCGACGACGACACCGCCGGAGGTGACCACGGCTTCCAGGTCACCGACCCGCTCAGCGGTCAGCATCCCCGAGGTGCCGTCGTACTCCAGCCGCGCCAGCGTGCCCGTGACAACGGTGTTCGCACTGTGCGTGCCGATCGCGGCCACCGACCGCGCGGGCAGGTGAATCGTGGCGTTGATCGGGGTGACCGCGTCCCCGGCCGGGCCGGTGGCAGTGACCTCGCGACCGTTGACGAACACCCTGCCGCCACCGTGACCGGTGATGTGGACGTTGCCGCCCACGATCTGCACACCGCTGCCGCCGGAAAACGTCATGGTGCTGCCACCCATGTTGATCGTGGTACTGCCGCCCATGCCGCCGACGAAGTCCGGGACGCGAACCCTGAGGTTCTGCCCGGTGAGGCTGACGGTGGTGTCGCGGATCGCGTCGGCCGACGGGCCGGAGGTGGCCTCCGTCGTCAGCACCATGCGCGCCTGCTTCAGCTCGGGGTCGACGACGACGCGGATACTGCCGGTGCCCATCGTCAGACCCAGGGCGATCGGGCCGACGACGTCCACGGGGATGATGCGCTCGGTCATGGAAGAACTCCTGACTCCGTCGGGATGGGAGACCGGGCGCGGCAGGCTGTCCTGTCCGGGAGTGCCGCCGCGCCGGGGGGTATGCAAAGGCCGCAGCGAGCTGCGGCGGATGAGTGGTCTCGTTTCGGGGACGCGGCTGCCGGTTCAAGGAACAGCTCGCTAGGGCCCCGTTGTAGGCAGAGACCTGACCTTTCGGTCTGCCATCCGGACTGCCAAGGGATCGCCTGAAACAGACGACTGTCCGGTGCCCTCCCCCCGTCCAACGCGGGGCTCCTGGTCATGCGTTCTTGCAGGTCAAGCACTTGCAAACACAGCCGGTGAGTCCCATTTCGAGACCCTCCGGGGTGACTCGTGAACTAGCTTGCACTAGTGCACACTGATGCACAACCCCTGTGGCAGTACGCACTAGGGCGCGCTGCCCGATACCCTCGACTCATGAGCCTCGACCCGAACGACTCCCGGCCGAAGTCAGTGCAGGTGGCGGATGTGCTCCGTCAAGAGATCACCGAGGGCAAGCACAAGGGCCGGCTGCCTGCGACCCGGGATCTGGCTAAGCGCTTCGGGATCGCAGGACAGACACTCTCCAACGGACTGCGCGTCCTCGTTGAAGAGGGCCTCATCTATTCGTCGGGAAACCTTGGGTATTTCGTCACCAACGGCGACGATGATGCGTCGGATACCAAGGTGGATGTCCATGCGGAAATCAAGGCACTTCACTCCGAAATCCAGACTTTGACGCAACGAGTGGCAGCGCTCGAAGAGCGCTCCGGATCGGTTGGTGCGTGATCTGGAATCAGCATGCCCGCGTCAGCACGAGTGAAATAGATGACAGTCGGGGACAGCGTCAGGGGGACGGGGACAGCCCCGGTGTCCCCGCTCTGTCCTCTTGCGTGTCCCCCCGCATCGCACGCCAGACTTCCGGTAGGCAAACGCCCAAGGAGGGCTCATGAGCGACGAAAGGCCCACGTGGGCACGACGCATCGCGGCTGAGCGGTCGGCCCGCGAGTGGTCCCAGCTCGACGCAGTCAGGGCGCTCCGGCTTCATGCACCGTCGGAGCTGCCGGGGGACGACAGCATGGTGCGGCAGTGGAAGCGTTGGGAAGCCGGACAGATGCCGGGGGAGTTCTATCGCCCCATCATCGCGTCCTTGTTCGGCACTGTCACGCACGCGATTTTCCCTGCACCATCTCGCCGCGACGGTAACGCGGAAATCGTCGCAGCGAGCGGCATGGAGACTCTCGAAATCGTGAGTCGCCTCAACCGGTCGGACGTGGACAATGCAACGCTGGAAGCGCTCAGGATCACCACGGACCGGCTTTGCTCCGAATACCCGTACATGCCGAGCGAACAGCTTCTCATTGAGGGCCGCGCGTGGCTGCGGCGAGTTGTCGACCTCCACTCGAAGAGCCTGACGCTCGCTCAGCATCGCGAGGTGCTGGCTCTCTCCGGCTGGCTGGCCTTGCTGGTGGGCTGCGTGGAGTACGACAGCGGCGACCGCCATGCGGCGGAGTCCACCCGCCGGGCTGCCCTCTCGCTCGCCTCGGAGTCGGATAACGCCGAAGTGATCGGGTGGGCCCATGAGATGCGGGCTTGGTTCTCCTTGACCACCGGCGACTACCGGGGCGTGATCGCGGCATCGCGAGCGGGAGGCGAGCTGGCCTCACACCACAGCGTCGCTGTGCAGCTCGCTGCGCAGGAAGCCAAGGCATGGGCCCGCATCGGAGACCGCCGGCAGATGGAGGTGGCTCTTGACCGCGGCCGACAGCTCTTGGAAGGGATGCCGTACCCCGACAACCTCGATCACCACTTTGTGGTGGACCCGGCGAAGTTCGACTACTACGCCATGGACTGCTACCGACTGGCCGGCGAGGACAAGCTAGCCCGGACACTCGCCGAAGAGGTGCTGAGGGCCGGCACGGACTTCGACGGCACGGAGCGCTCGCCCATGCGGAACGCCGAAGCGCGGGTGACCCTCGGGGTGGCCGCAGCGCGAGACGGAGACCTCGAAGGGGCACTCATCCTTGGCGAACGGGCCCTACAAGGTGACCGGCAGTCCGTTCCGTCGCTCATCATGACGAGCCGGGAACTCGCGGCCGTCGTGAGGGATCGCTACAGCACCGAGCCGACAGCCCAGGACTACCTAAGCCACCTGCAAGAGCTTGGTAGGGAGAAGCCAGGTTTCCTGCCCTCTTGACCGGCAACACCAGGCGGGTTGCCAGGTCGTGGAGAGGATCGCCGCATAAGGGCTAGTTCCCAGTCGATGACCGGTGATCGCTGCTCCGCCACTCGGCGGGACACGACCTTGGCTTCCGTCCCGTTCACCACCGTTCGTTGTCTTGGTCCTTGTCCAGTGCGCTGACGGACGCCACCGTTCACCGCCGTACGCGCACCCCCTCTGATCTGCCGCGCGAACCCTCACGGATGCCCCCGAACGGCCATGCGGACGAATTGGCCGAAGTGGGCGATATAGCACCCGGAGCCGGGCCCGTTTCCCTAGTTAAAGGGCATCACACCAGGCCAGGCCGACCGGATTGGTCGCCCCCCGTGAATGCCGGGAGCGCTTTGACCGCGTCAGCGTGCGCCTTACACAGCCAGTAGGTATGCCCTTCGGGAGTCGCAGCCTTATTCAAGCCTCCCCACTTTTCGTCGGGATCGATTTTCTTGAGCAAGGCATACATTTCACGGTATTCGGAGTGATACTCCGCTCTGACGAGAGATTCGAAATTTCCAAGCCGCCCATCGGGTGAATCGACCAGCTCATCTGGAAGTCCCTCCAGAAGAGCCTTCATAAGTTCAATATCCTCTTTGAGGAGCTTGTCGAGATCTTCAGAAGCCATTCCTAGCCCAGCTCCGACGACAGGCAGCGCATATTTCAGTACCGACAACAATCGTTGGGCGTACGGGAGAACAACTGACACGCTATGTGGGGTGCTCCGAATCTCGTAGGGAGCAACATTTGGGAGGCGATGCCAAGCGCCAGGAGCTTCGCAGTACAAGTGTAGTTGGAAGACATGGCCGGGAAGCATTCCGAGGGCTCGACGTCGCTTCACTCTGACGATCGAAAGGACGCTAGGACAGGATGCCGTTTCTTGATACTGGCTGGCGAGAAACGTCCTCTGCTGCTCTGCAGCGATAGCGGCTCGCTGCACCTTCGCTTCGGCGAATTGTTCAAGGATGTCTCGCCCCTGCCCTTGCACAGCGCTACTGAGTTCAGCTACAGCGCTCAGAGCGGCGGAGGCGAGAGCCTCTGAACGGTCCTTGGGTGGCGGTTCGACTCCTTGTAGCAGTTTCCTTACGTCGAGATCTTCATAGTGGACAGGGCACTCGATAGTCTCGCGGGGTGGTCTACACGTCAATCGGTCTACCAATTGATGGTGCGGGAACTCATGACTGCATGGCGCCTGAGGGCTCGCGCCAGGGCAGGGTACGAATTTTGTAATCTCCAGCCCCGGATAGCGCAGGAGTGTCTGTTCGAAGCCATCCTTGAGTACAGCGAAGAAGTCGTACGGATATGGTCCGCGCACTTGGATTTCGGCGACCTTGGCATGCCGGTCTACCGTCACGAGGCCCATATGGCCATCTTCATGACGTAGCAGTGCCCCTAGCCGCCAGTGAAGACCCGTAGTGAATCGGTGCTCGCGCGCGATAAACCACGTAGGAATACCGGGCGGGACGGTATGCAACCGATAACGCAGATGCAATTGCCTGTGGTGCGGTGTGAGTGCCATGTCCCATTGATCTTGAAAAATCGGAGGATCCCAGGGAAGGAGTTCAACCACGAGACTGCTGTTGCCGTCTGTTGTCCGATAAGAGAGGTCAAAGCGCTCCATCATCCCGACAAAGTGCTGGCGCATACTTGGATTCAGGTCCTGCCATAGGTCACGGCGCCGGGTTGGCGTGAATACTCCTCCTTCAGTTCGTACTTGTTCGTCGTCCAAAACTCGACTGATATATGACGTTACCCATTGCGGGTGTAGGATAACGAGTTCTCCAAGTTCCTCGTCATCAGGATAGTAGAGAATATCGCCAAGACTATGTAGAGCAGTCGAGAGCGCCCGTTGCTGTGATGGTTGAGTCACCCCCTGCTCGGCCATAAAGTCCCGCATCTCATCAGGACTTACATGTTTCTCTGGACGGTTCCGTACCGCCTCTGCAGCATTGAGCCAACGCCGGGGCCAACGGGCTCCCATCAGCGGGAGTTGGGCAGCCTCTTCAGCGATTCGTTTGCGGATTTCCGCGATCTCATCGTCGGTAGCGGCGGCGCTGTCCACAGCGAGGCTGGCCAAAATCATGTGTGGGTAGGCGGCATTGATCGCAGACAGAGGGAGGTCGGGCGGTCTGGGACCGAGATGAGTGGCTACCAATATAACGGGAGCGCGGGGAGCGCGAGCTTTGATGAGATCAAGCCAGTAGTAGAGTTTACTCTCCTCCCAGCCAACTTGAGCGTCCCAGAGGAGCAAGAAGAGCGAGCGATCCGTGAGGAAGAACTGATGAGTTGCGTGGTAAATATCTTGGCCGCCAAAGTCCCACGTACTGAGGTCCATCATCAGAGTGGTCTCGGTCCCGGCGGGCTGACTGGGGTGAGCCAGAGTCAGACGCGACACATTGAGTCCGTGCGTGCTGTCTTCTTGGGGGTCGTGACTTTCGCCGCGCAGACGACGGAGAAGGGATGTCTTGCCGGCGCGACCCTGACCAACAACCAATACCTTAGAAACCCATTGTTCCACCGAATCGTTGGACATCTCACGAAAGAACTCCACGACGGCTTCCGCTCCTGCGGAAAGGATTTCCGGAGGGGGGTCGGTAAGTCGGGGGGTTCTTAGGGGCAGATCGACGAGCTTTTTAAGGTTTCCGAAGGAGTCGGGCAGATGAGTCAATTGCTCCGAGGTCAACTGTAGAAACATCAACTTGCCGAGGCGTCCGATCGAATCCGGCAGCGACGTCAATCCATCTGCGAAAATAGAGAGGAACTCAAGTTTGGTCAGATTGCCAATCGAATCGGGAAGGTGGGTGAGACTCGCGCTGGAGTGGATTGAGAGACTCCTAAGTGCGCTCAGCCTCCCAATGGAATCTGGCAGCGATGCTCCACCTACGCCCAGTAGTGATAGATTTTCGACTGCCCCGATTTCCCCAATTATTTCAGGAACGTTGGAAGAGTTACAGTGCACGGTAAGGGAAGAAAACCTACGGGTGCCGTGAGCGGTTAGACCTTCAAGGAGATTCGAATCTAGACCCAAGTTGCGAAGGCGAGGCACGTTCCGAATCGCGTCCGGAAAGGTCGTGAAGTTATTCCCATGGAGATCGAGTGTATGAAGTTTCGAACTAATCGTGGAAAAAAATTCGGTGAGCTCGTTATATTGCAATCCCAGGATTCTCAAACGGGTGAGATTTCCAATTGAGTCTGACAGGGAGGTGAGATGATTTGATCCCAGGTTGAGATGCAGAAGTCTGGGGAGTTGAGTCAAGAAATCCGGAACAGAGCGAATTTCATTGCCGCTCAGATCGATCACTTCTAGACGACTTGCTTCTGTAAGTGATTCAGGGATCGTTCTGATCCCCAACCTGGACAGGTCAAGCTCGTTGGCGTCATCTCGAATGCATGCTGCGATCCGCCGTTCAGCCTCGGCGAATCCTCGATCGGCTTCGTCAGTCACCCTGTCCCCTGTTGCTTCCTCGGCGAATCCGGTGCACCCGGAGGGTCGATTCCCTTTTAGCAGAGTGGCTGATGTTGTGTCACATGTCTGCGAAAAAATACGCTCTAAGGATGACAGTCTCTCTGCCCGTCGAGCTGACTGCGACGTTCGGGCCTCACTAACATTCGAGTCTGTAGGAGGCAGTCCAGGATCGTTGGCTGGCTCGGGCCGGGAGGTAGCCAAGCGGCGAGAGCCAACCCATCTCACGCGATGTTGAGCACCTTGACGGCGCTGACACTCAGGGGAAGTTTACTCGTCGACGTTTCTGCCGACCGTTGATAGATGCACCGAGGGGGGGTGACGCCACTTCCCTGTCCCGTTCGGCACCGCTCGTTGTCCTGGTCTTTGTCCAGTACGCGGACTGCCGCTACCGTTCAGCGCCGTACGCGCACCCCGCCTAACCTGCCGCGCGAACCCACATGGACGCCCCCGTACGACCGTGCGGACAGTTGGAAAGCGTGTTGGGGGCAACCCCTCACGAGTTCGAATCTCGTATCCTCCGCCAGTGCCTCACCGGGCACGATGTCGAAGGGCCCCACCGTTCGCGGTGGGGCCCTTCTTCGTTGTCCGGGTCGGTTGGTTTCAGGGGAGTTGTTCGGCCAGTCCGACGATGATGCCGTCCGGGCCGCGGAGGTAGCAGAGGAGATAGCTGTCCTCGAACCGGGCGATCTCGCCGACGAGTTCGGCGCCGTGCGGGCGCAGGCGGGCGACGGTGTCCTCGATGTCGTCTACGGCGAACATGACGCGGTGCGTGCCCAGAATGTTGTGCGGGCGGTTGCGCGGTCCGGCGCCGGTCGCCTCGGGGCTGCGGTACTTCGCCAGCTCGAGTCGGCTGTGGCCGTCCGGGGTCCGGACCATCGCGATGTCGCAGTGGACGCCGTCGAGTCCGGTGCACTGGTCGGCGAAGGGGCCCTGGACCTCCCCTCTGCCCTCCAGCTCCATACCGAGTTCCACGAAGAACGCGATGGCGGCGTCCATGTCCTCGACGACGATGCCGACGTTGTCCATCCGCTGAATCGCCATGCCGGTTTCTCCTTCTTCCTTGTGCGGCCTGTGGGTGGTGGTGGCCGCTGATGTCCCTGGGACGGAGCCGGTGACACGTTCTCGACATCCGCAGGCCGCCGGACCCCGAAAGAACGTGGACCGACGATCAGCGATCAGCGAACTCTGTGTACGCACTGACGCGCTTCTCCGTCCGGTGACGATGGGTTTGAGAAGGGACACCTGCGGCTGGACAGGGGGCCCCACGGGTAAACAGGTCAAGTGCGGGTCAGTCACCGGCCGGGGGCGATCGGCCGCCCGAGCCGGGCACTTTGGTGATGCCGAAGGAGTCGTCCTCGGTACCGAAGGAGTCGTCCTCGGTGCCGGAGTCGGCGGGCGTTGGTGAAACCGTCGGAGAGGGAGTTGTCGGACGCGGTCACGGACGCGGGTGTCCGTCGCGGAGTTGGCGTTGGAGTCGGAGTCGGGCCTCCGCGATCCGCCGTACTTCGGTGAACCGGTCGTCCTGGCGCGTGCCGCCCGCCAGATCGCTCAGGGCGTATGCCGTGAATGTGAACCCGTCCGTGGTGTGGAACTGGGCGCCCCAATTGCCGAGGCTCACCGCGCTGACACGTGACCACGGCAGTCGCTGGGCGCCCCAGGGATTCACCATGACGATCGTGTCCGTCGTGAATTCCAGGCGTACGCGCAGCAGCACCCACCAGGCGAAGAAAGCGAATCCCAGCGCGACGGCTGTCGCCACTCCGGCGGAGTCCGCGTTCTGTGGGTCCGGGTGGGAGAGAACGCCCCACCAGGTGGAGAGCGCCCCGCACGCCGGGCCGACGATGAGCAGGTAGCCCGCGAGTCGGCCGGCCCGGCCGACCCTCCACACGTCCATGACACCTTCTCGTGCATCGTCCACAGCAGGAATCGTCCTCTCCCGTGCCTTCTCGCTGTCTCGTTCAGGGGGAGGGCGTGACGCCCTTGGAGAAGTCCAGGTGGAAGGGAGAGCCGGGGGACGTCGGGGTCCAGCCTTCGCGCAGGGCGTGCTCGATGGCTTGGGTGACGTCGGACGGCAGGACGGGCTTGGACTCATGGCCCAGCCAGTTGCTCGGGTGGGCGTGGGCGGTGGTGACCACGAGCGTCGTACCGCCTCCGTCCGCGTGCTCGACCGCGAAGGTGCACGGTGACCAGGCCAGTGCCTGGGAGTACGTCGGCCTGCGGCGCAGGCGCCAGCGGTAGGCCGTGCCGTCGACGACGATGTGACGGGATCCCTTGCGGGTCAGTGTCATGGCGCTCCTCCTCGTCTACTCGGGAGCCGCGAACGGATCCCGTGCCGGATCCCGCGCCGTATCCCGTGCCGGGTTCGGTGGGGTGTTCCACCAGGTCTGTGGGGGTGGGGCCGGGGTCCAGTCGGGGCCTCGGTGGGTCAGCCACCATTGGCCTATGACGTGGAACTTCTCCTCGAAGCGGCGGTCCCAGGCGAGGAAACCGGTGCTGGGCGCCCGTAGGCGGGTGCGACGGCCGTTCGTCTCGTAGAGGACGACCGTTCTGGTGCCCATGACGGATTCGATCTGGATGGACTGGATGTCGGCCCAGGGGATGGTCCGGCGGCGCAGGTTGCGGACCACGGCCGCGGACTCGGTGAGGGTGACCCCGAAGTAGGCGGGGAGCAGGATGTCCAGGACCAGCACGCCGAACACGATGATCAGCCAGGCGGTCAGCGCGTCCGGGGGCAGTGACCCGGTCAAGGACGTGAGGAGGAGGCACGCGCCCACGACGAGCATGGGGAACACGGGACCCAGTCGTTGCCACACTGTCGCGCTGTAGCGCGGTCTCCGCGAACTGCCCATCACTGCACCCCCGTTGCCCTGCTGTCCCGACGCCCCGATGTCCCGATGTCCCGCTTGTCCGCCGCGGTCGTTCATTGTCGCCATTGTTGCTGTGACGGCGACTGTCGTGGAAAGAATTTCTCGGGACGTGACAACCTCCTTGGCCCGTACGCCCGTTCCATGGGCATGAAGTACTCCTCACCGCGCACGGCGCCGGTGCCGGGTGGCGGTGACGTCGCCGAAGTCGTGCTCGACTTCGACGACTTCGCGCGCAGTCGGCAGGCGCATCTGCGGCGTACGGCCCATCTGCTGTGCGGGGACTGGCACTTGGCCGAGGACCTGACGCAGACGGCGCTGGCGAAGCTGTACGCGGTGTGGCGTCGGGTACGGCAGCTGGAGTCGCCGGACGGGTACGCCCGGCGGGTGCTGTACCGGACGTTCATCGACGAGACCCGGCGTCGGCGCTGGTGGGAACGGCCGGGGACGGGAGCGCACCAGGAGGAGACGGCGGCCCCGGCCTCCGATCCTGATCTACGGCTGACCCTGCTGGACGCGCTGCGGCAGTTGCCGCCGCGTGGGCGGGCCGTGCTGGTGCTGCGGTTCTGGGAGGACCAGAGCGTGGAGGCCACGGCGGCGGCGCTGAGGTGCAGCGTCGGCACGGTGAACGGCGGATCCGGCGCCGCCACCACGACCACGGCCGACGGAGCCGTACAACTCACCGTCCCGGACGACGTGGACGACGCGACCAAGAAGGAGTACATCCAGGAGAACGCCATCGCGGCCTGCATGAAGAAGCAGGGCTTCACCTACACCCCGCACGCGCAGAGCTCGAAGCCGGCCGACCCCTTCTCGGCGGTCGACGGGGAGGACTACGCGCTGGCGAAGAAGTTCCGGCAGAAGTACGGCTTCGGCTACTACGCGGGCCTCGTCTACCCCGACGACCCCAATGCCCCCTTCAGCAAGGCGGCGACGGTCGACAGGACCGCGCCCAAGGACCATGACCAGGACGGGCTGACCGACGCCCAGAAGAAGGCGTACGACATCGCGCTGGCCGGTCCCCCGGCCAAGAGCAAGGCCGAGGAGAAGCCCGGCGGGTGCTCGGAGACCGGGCGGGTCGCGGCGTACGGGCCGGCGCTCAGCGCGGCGGCCGAGAAGGACGCGGAGAAGGCCCGTGACGACCAGAACCACGCCAACGGCCTCGCGCTCAACGGTGATCCCCAACTCGTCCAACTGGCCCAGCAGTTCGCGACCTGTCTGACCGGGCAGGGCATCCCGGTCAGCACCACCCAGCCGACCGGCCTGGTCGGCATGGTGCGGCTGGACATCTCCCTGAAGCTGCCGGAGACCCTCCACCAGATGTCCAGGGAGGAGGCGCTGCCGCTGCTCAACTCCTCGCCGAGCACGGCTGCACCGTCTCCGGCTGGATCCGTGAACAGCGCCTCGCCCGCTGCCGCCGCGACCTCGCCGACCCGGCCCTGGCCCACCTCGCGGTCGCCGCGATCGGCAGCCGTTGGGGCTTCCCCGGCCCCGCCCACTTCAGCAACGCGTTCCGGACGGCCTACGGCATGAGCCCGAGCGAGGCCCGCGCGGCGCGCTGACCGTAACCACGACCGGGCGACCGTGCTCAGTCCGGCAACTCCCCATGCACCGCGACGAAAGCCGGGCCGGTCGGTGAGCGGCACGCTTCCGCCATGGAAGCCACGCCGCATGTGGGAGCTGTGGACCTCGCCCGAGGACTACGCGTATCTCACCGAGCCCCAGCAACACGCCGACAGCACAAGGGTGTTCTGGCCGCGCGGCAAGGTCGTCGGCGGGACCAGCGCCATCAACGCCATGATCTACGTCCGCGGCCATCGCTCGGACTACGACGACTGGGCCGGCCGGTATGGGGCCACCGGCTGGTCGTACGACGAGGTCCTGCCGTACTTCAAGCGCTCCGAGGACTTCGAGGACGGGCCCTCGGAGTACCACGGTGCGGGCGGGCCGATGCCGGTCACCCGGAACCGCTCCCCCAACCCGGTCTCCCTCGCGTTCGTGGAGGCGTGCGAGCAGTACGGGCTGCCGTACAACGACGACTGCAACGGCGAGGAGATCCTCGGCGTGAACCTGCTGCACCTCGACGTTCGTGACGGGCGGCGGGTCAGCGCGTGGACGGCGTTCGTCCAACCCGTGCTGGACAGCCCGCTGTTGACCGTGCTGACCGGTGCGCCGGTGGTTCGGGTGCTGGTCGAGGGCGGTCGCGCGAGCGGGGCCGAGGTCGTCGAGGACGGCCGCGTCGGCGCCGTACGGTGTGCGGGCGATGTCGTCCTGTCCTGCGGGACCATCGGCTCCGCGCACCTGCTGCTGCTTGGCGGGATCGGACCGGCCGACGAATTGCGGGAGTTGGGGATCGGTGTGGTCGCCGACCTGCCGGGGGTCGGGGGCAATCTGCACGATCACGCGCTCGCCCCGGTGGTGTACGAGTCGGCGCGGCCGGTGCCGCCGGGGACGTCCAACAAGATCGAGGCGCAGTACTTCGCGAAGACCGATCCGGCGCTGGCCGCCCCCGACCTCCAGCCCGTGATGTCCCACGTGCCGCTGCCCGTCGTAGGACAGGACGTGCCGGCGGAAGGGCACGGGTAGAGCGTCGCGCCGGGCACGATCCGGACGCTCAGCCGGGGGCGGTTGTGGCTGCGGTCCGCCGATCCGGCCGTGGCGCCCGCGCTCGATCCCCGGTATTTCGCCGAACCGTACGACCTGCGGACGATGGTGACGGCGGTCAAGCAGGCGCGGGAGATCGGGGAGCAGAAGGCGCTCGGGGAGTGGCGGGCGCGGGAGGTCGCGCCCGGGCCGGGGGTCGTGACGGACGACGAGATCGCCGCCTATGTGAAGCGCAACCTGGCCAGTTACCACCATCAGGTCGGGACCTGCCGGACGGGCACCGGGGCCGACGCGGTCGTGGATCCGCTGCTACGGGTGCACGGGGTGCCGGGGTTGCGGGTCGCTGACGCGGCGGTCATGGCGGCGGTGCCGTCGGGCAACACGCATGCGCCGACCGTGATGATCGGGGAGCGGTGCGCGGAGTTCCTGATCGGCTGACCTGGGCGCTCCGGGTCCTCAACTCACCTTCACCGACAGTTCCGTTGAGCCCTTCAGGGGCAGGGTCACGGAGCGGAAGCCGTGGGCCGGGTCGCGGATGTAGGCGAGGTAGTCGGGTTCGGCGTTGTCGTTCATCACGAAGGCGCCGGTGCGGAGTTGGGGCGCGATGACCTCCATGACCTGGCGGGCGAGGGAGGGGCCGCCGTCGCGGACCAGGTGAAGCCGCTGGCGAAAAAGAAACTCTGGACCGTCGTCTCCCAGGACGACGACAAGTCCTACTCCGGCGAGAACGCCATCACCAAGGTCATCAAGGCGCAGAAGGCGCCGGTCAACTACGCCGCGTTCAAGGCCGGAACGGTGGTGCCGAAGGGCTCGACGACCAGTGCGCACATGGCCACATGGCCCGTCGCCTGCACCATCCCCGGTATCCGGGACCGGGTCATGAACCAGAATTTCCGCCGCCGGTAAACCAGGTGAATGCGGGTCAATAATCGCGGCGCAATGGCTCTCGCGACCTAAGCTTGCGCGAAGCGAATTCATCCGTACGACCAGGGAACTTCTGGGTCCCCTGTGAAAAAGGGTTCCTTTTCTCGTTTCGCTTCACAGATTGAGGCAGGACAGTGGCGCCCGGCAGCCCTGACAACCTCGATCGAAGGAGCTCACCTTCATGGACAGGCGTAGGTTCATGGCCGGTACCGCGACCGCGACGGCGGGGGCCCTGGCGGTGTTCGGCAGCGCGACCCCCAGCTCGGCGCGGGAGGCGAGCGGGACGGGCGCGGCAAGTGCGGACGGGGACCATGTGAAGGGCCTCACCGCCATCACCCAGGTCTTCGGAGCCGGGCAGAAGCTCGTGGCCGTGGCGGTCGAGTACGACAGGGACATCGACGGCCGGACGCTGTCGACGTCCACGTTCACGGTCACCGACCGCACCGTCACGAAGGTCTACACGAACCGGACCGCCGACCTGAACGACCGTGCGCGGTACGGCCGTTACGTCATCGTCGAGCTGTCCCCGGACGACACGGCGGCGGCCCTGTGGGTGACCCAGCAGGGCGGCGGGACCCCGCCCGCGGGAGGCGGGACCGGCGACTCCGGTGGCGGGGTCGGAGGGGGCGGCCCGAAGGTGGGCGACACCACCCCCGGCGGGACGATCGTCGCCGCGAAGGCGACGCTCACGCAGGCCGGCGCGGTCACCACGGCCCACGGCACGCGGTACCCCGCGAGCACCACGGCACTGACCACCGACGCCGTGAAGAACCTGATCGTGGACGACTTCCAGCAGTTCACCTTCGCCGACCCCGCGACCGGCCAGACCCTGAACTACAACCTGTTCGTGCCCGAGCACTACAACCCGCGCAAGAGCTATCCGCTGGTGCTGTTCATGCACGACGCGAGCGTGGTCAACGTCGCGACCGAGGGTCCGCTGGTGCAGGGGCTGGGCGCGGTGTGCTGGGCGAGCCCGGAGGACCAGGCACGGCACGAGGCGTTCGTGCTGGCGCCCGAGTACGGCTCCGTGGTGATCGACGACGACTACTTGCCGTCGACCCTCTTCGACGCCACCGCCAACCTCGTCGAGTCCGTGACGCGGCAGTACAGCATCGACCCCGACCGCCGTTATACGACGGGTCAGTCGATGGGCGCGATGATGTCGCTGGGCCTGAACATCAAATACCCGGACCTGTTCGCGGCGGCGTTCGTCGTCGCCGGGCAGTGGCCGGAGGCGCAGGCCGCGCCGCTGGCGAAGAAGGACCTGTGGATCCTGGTCTCCGCCGACGACACCAAGGCCTACCCCGGGGAGCAGGCCATCACCGCGGTCATCCAGGAGCAGGGCACGCAGGTCGGCACCGCGCTGTGGGACGGGCAGTCCACCGCAGCGGAGTTCGCGGCCGACGTGCGCAGCATGAAGGCCCAGCGGACGCCGGTGAACTTCGCCGCGTTCGAGACCGGCACGGTCGTACCGACGGGCTCGACGACCAGTGCGCACATGGCGACCTGGCAGGTCGCGTACACGATCCCCGGGATCAGGGACTGGATCATGCGGCAGTCGCTGTAGGTCCGCCCGGCCACGGGGGCGGTCACCGGAGCGGTCACGGGGGCGGGTCCCGGCCGCGGCACTCGGCGGCATAGAGTGCTGCGGCAGATCCGACAGAACCGGCGGAACCGGTCGACCGGCCGTGGAGGTAGATCGCGATGGAGACCCCGCCGCAGCTCACCGTGGGACGGCTGTTCTCCTCCTGGCAGGCGGACGTCCCCGCGCTGCTGGTCGTCGTCCTCCTCGGCGGCCTGTACGGCTGGGGCGTCCTGCGCCTGCGCCGCCGGGGCGAGTCCTGGCCGGTGGCGCGGACCGCCGCGTTCGCGGTGCTCGGGCTCGGCACGCTCGTCGTCGCCACGATGTCGGCGCTGGCCGTGTACGACCGCGTGCTGTTCTGGCCGGCCGCCGTCCAGAACGTCCTCCTCGACCTGATCGCCCCCCTCGGCCTGGCCCTGGGCGATCCGCTGCGGCTGGCCCTGCGCGCCCTGCCCGAACGCGGCGCGGCTCGCGCACAGGGGGCACTGACCGGCCGCCTGGTCCGACTCTTCACCTTCCCCCTGGTCAGCACGGCCCTCGTCCTGACCACAGAGCTGACGATCTACTTCACGCCGTACTTCGAGACGGCGTTGGCCAACAACTGGTTGCACCAGCTCATGTATCTCCAACTGCTGCTCGCCGGGAGCCTGTTCGTCCTCCCGGTGCTCACCCGTGAGGAGGCGCTGCCCGCCTGGTGCACCCACCCGGTGCGGGCGGGCCTGGTGTTCGTCGACGGGATCATCGACGCGGTACCGGGCATCGTCGTGATGACGCACGGCACGCTGATCGCCGGCTCCTGGTACCTCGCCCACGCCCCGTCCTGGGCCCCGGACGTCCAGCACGACCAACAGCTCGGCGGCGGCGCGATGGTCGGCGTCGCCGAGCTGGTCGCCGTCCCCTTCCTGCTCGCGATCCTGGTCCAGTGGGCCCGTACGGAGCGAGTGGAGACGGTGGCGCTGGACCGGCGGCTGGACGCGGAACTGGAGCGGGTCACGCCCGCGGAAGCCGTGGCATCGGCGGAGGGTTCGGAACTCGTCCGCCCCTGGTGGGAGACGGAGAACAGCGAGGTCGCGCGGCGGATCCGGGGACAGCGGTAGGAGTTCCTCGGGCCGCGGTCAGGACGACACGGCGAGGGCGTCCAACTCCCTTGTGAGCCGGGCCCCTTCGCGGGTCATGATCTCCGGGTCGCGCAGGGCGTTGGAGAGCAGGGACATGCCCTGGTAGGCGGCGACGAGGGTCAGCGCGAGCCCCTCGGGATCGGCCGCGCCGAGCAGCCGGTACTGCTGCTCCACCCAGTCCACCAGCCGCCGTATGACCTGCCCGGCAGCAAGATCGAGCCCACCCTCGTAGCGCTTGTCCAGTTCTACGGCGAGGGTGCCCATCGGGCAGCCGTGGCGGGCCGCGAGGTCCTTCTGCTCCACCCAGCCGCCGATGAGGGCCTTGAGGCGTTCGCGCGGGTCGGGGAGCTGGTCGAGCTGTGCGGTCAGGGTCTCCAGGTTGCCGGTGTGCTCGGAGAGGGCCGCCTCGATCAGCTCGTCCTTGGTCTTGAAGTAGTAGTAGACGTTGCCCGTCGGGACGTCGGCGGCGCGGGCGATGTCGGCGATGGTCGTGCGCTCCACGCCCTGCTCGTGCAGGACCCGGGCGGTGGCGGTGGTGAGGCGCTGCCGCTTGCCCACGGCAGGGGGTGGGGTGGGCCGGGAATCCTTTGAGTCAGTCATCTGACTAACTATAGACAACGGGCGGGGTGATCGTGTTAGCGTCATTCCCGACGGAGTTAGTCAGTCAACTAACTCATACACGCGAGCGGCGACGGGGTAGCGAGATGATCGTGGTGACGGGTGCGACAGGGAACGTCGGACGGACGCTGGTGCGGCTGCTCACGGAGGACCGGGTCCCGGTGATGTCCGTGGCCCGGAACATCGGCGGGCCGGGGACGGTGACCGGTGACCTGGCCGAACCGGACGGCCTGCGGGGCGCGTTCGAGGGGGCGGAGGCGCTGTTCCTGCTGGTGGCGGGCGAGCGGCCGTACGACATCCTGGACCTGGCCAAGTCCGCCGGTGTCCGCCGGGTGGTGCTGCTGTCCTCGCAGGGCGCGGGGACCCGCCCGGAGACCTACGCGCATCCCCGCCGGTTCGAGGCGGCCGTAAGGGAGTCGGGGCTGGACTGGACGGTCCTGCGCTCGGGCGGGCTGGACAGCAACGCGTTCGCCTGGGCCGAGTCGATCCGTGCGGAGCGGGTGGCGGCGGCGCCGTTCGGTGACGTGGGCCTGCCCTTCGTGGACCCGGACGACGTGGCGGCGGTCGCCGCGGCCGTTCTGCGCGAGGACGCGCACGCGGGTGCGACCTACGCCCTGACCGGCCCGGCGCCTACGACCCCTCGCGCGCGGGCGGCGGCGATAGCGGCGGCGCTGGGCGAGGAGGTGGCCTTCACGGAACAGTCCCGCGCGGAGGCCCACGCGTTGATGTCCCGGTTCATGCCCCTGCCGGTGGTGGAGGGCACGCTGGCCGTCCTGGGCGAACCGACGGAGGAGGAGCGGCGGGTGAGCCCGGATGTGGAGCGGGTGCTGGGCCGGGCACCGGGCACGTTCGCGTCCTGGGCGCGGCGCAACGCGGCGGCCTTCCGGTGACGGCCTCGCAGGTGACGCGCGTCCTCGACTCGACCATCGCCCACCGGGAGTCGGGCACCGGAGCACCGATCGTCTTCCTGCACGGCAACCCGACCTCGTCGTACCTGTGGCGGAACGTCCTGCCGGGTGTGACGTCCGGGCGCCTGCTGGCCCCCGACCTGATCGGCATGGGCGAGTCGGGCAAGCCGCCCATCGCCTACGACTTCGCCGACCAAGCCCGTTACCTGGACGCCTGGTTCGACGCGCTCGGACTGCGGGACGTGGTGCTGGTCGGACACGACTGGGGCGGCGCCCTGGCCTTCGACCGGGCCGCCCGCCATCCGGACCGGGTGCGGGGCATCGCGTTCACCGAGACCATCGTCAAGCCGATGACCTGGGAGGAGTTCCCGGAGGGTGGCCGGGAGCTGTTCCGGGCGATCAAGACGGCCGGCGTCGGCGAGGCCATGATCCTCGACGAGAACGCCTTCATCGAACAGGCACTCCCCGCCGCCTCCGCGACCCCCCTCGCCCCGGCCGACCTCGCCGCCTACCGCGAGCCTTACCCGACCCCGGAGAGCCGCCGCCCCCTCCTGCGCTGGGCCCGCTCGATGCCACTGGGCGGCGAACCGGCCGACGTCGTCGCCAGGATCGAGGCCTACGACCACTGGCTCAAGTCCAGCCCGGACGTACCGAAGCTGCTGCTCACGTTCGCGCCCGGGCCGGGGGTGATGGTGCACGAGGAGCTCATCTCCTGGTGCGCGGACAACATCGCGGCGCTGGAGATCGAGCACTCGGACACGGTGGCCGGGCACCACACACCGGAGGACCGGCCGGAGGTGATCGCGGGGGCGATATCGGGGTGGGTGGAGCGGCACGGGCTCGTCGAGCACACGGCATGAGAGGCGACGCCCCCCTCACCTACCGCACGATCCGCACCTTCCGGGACACGCTCACCTGATCCACGTCCGTCGTCCTGACCGTGACCTTCATCGTCCAGGTCCCGGCGATCGGCAGGTTGAGGGTGTTGGTGCCCCAATAGCCGCCCTCGTCCTTGATGTTGGCGTCGAGGGGGCCGATCTTCTGGGCGGGGAGGGTGAAGGAGAGGCGGAGTTCGGGGACGGTGGCGAAGCCGCCGTCGGGGCCGTAGACGACCGCCTCGACCGAGTTCTCGCCGACGCGTCCGGGGTCGAGGGTGATCTGTACCCTGCCGCCCGCGTTGCCGACCTTGAAGGGGACCATGGTGACGGACGCCGCCGGGATGCCGGCCGAGGTCGCCGTCCGTTCCGCGTCCGCCGCCGCGCGGCCCGGGAGGGTGTTGGTCAGCAGGGTGGTGACCACCAACACCACGACGCCGACGCCGACTTCGAAGAGTACGGAGAGCCGCAGACCTCGGCGGAAACGGTCCTGGCCCTGGTCCTGGTCCTTCGAATCGTCACCGGGGTTCGGGGCGCCCTCGCCATCAGCGGCGGCATCGCCCTCGGCGGTGGAGCCCGTCGCCCCCGTCCGCACCAACTCCGGTACCGGGAGCCGTACTTCCGACTCCACCAGCCGTCCCGTCCACTGCCGCGACCACCCCGCCACCACGAGCAGCAGCAGCACCGCGCCGAGTTTCACCAGCAGGATGCGGCCGTACGACGTGCCGGTCAGGGCGTTCCAGGAGCCGAGGCCGCGCCAGGACTGGTAGACGCCGGTGACGACGAGCACGGTCACCGAGGCGAAGGCGAGGCGGGAGAAGCGGGACACCGGGGCCGCGTCGAGGCGGGGTGAGCGGTAGAGGACGGTGAGGAGGGCCGTCAGACCGCCCAGCCATACCGACATCGCGAGCAGATGCAGCACCGCCGACGTCATCGCCACCGGCACCTGGATCCCGGCGGACGCGTGTTCCGCCGACGCCCAGGTCAGCGCCAGCCCGACCGCCAGGGCGGCACCCGTCCCCAGGGCCACCCGCCCGTATCGCTCACGCTCCCGAAGTCGTAGGAGGAAGGCGGCTGTCGCGGCGAGGAGGAGCAGGCGGGCGGCGAGTGCCTGGCCGGGGCGGGACGTCAGGGTCTTGGGGAGGGCGGAGGGTTCGAAGGCCGTGGCCAGGCCGGTGCCCGCCTCGTAGGGGGCACGGAGGACGAGGAGAGCCACGGTGGCCGCCAGCAGGGTCCACCAGCCCATCCGGATCGGCTTGTTGAGGACCGACGGGTCCGGGGGGCGGCACAGGACGACGAAGGCGGCCGTGCCGATGAGGAGGGCCGCGGCTATGTACGCGAAGTAGCGGGCGATGTCGTACAGGCTGCCCGTCAGCGGCTCCTCGGTCGGGGCCGTGCTGATCGAGGTGGTGGCGGAGGGTTTGCCGATGGAGAAGGTGAAGGCGCCGGAGACCGGGTGGCTGTCGGCCGAGACCACGCGCCAGGCGACCGTGAAGGTGCCGGTGCCGAGCTTGGCCGGGAGCGTGACGCTCGCCGTGTCGCCCGCGTCCTTCGCGTGGTGCGCCGAACTCGTCTTCACCCGCCGGTTGTCGGGGTCGTAGACACGGAAGGAGTCGTCGAGCAGGGCGACGGACTCGGAGAAGGTCAGGGTGAGGGTGCGGGGGGCGGACTTGAGGACGCTTCCGTCGGCGGGATCGGTGGATTCGAGGGCGGCGTGCGCGGACGCGGTGCCCGCGGTGCCGAGGAGGAGCAGGACCAGCACGGTGCCCAGCAGCACCAGCCCTTGAACTCCTCGCCGGCCGGCCCGTCGGACGCCTCCGGTGCCCCTGGCACCTCCGCCTCCTCCGCCTCCTCCGTCGTATCCAAAACCCTGGCCCTCGTTCCGTCGTCGGCGCACGTCACATCTCCGTCTTCGGACTTTTCCGGCCCACTGTCGTGTGCGTCGGCCTCCGGTTATGTACGGAGGAGGCGCGCGTCCCGCTCACCATGTCGGCCGCGCCGTCACGCCGCCGTCGACGACGAGGTCGTGCCCGGTGACCCAGGAGGCGAGGCGCGAAGCCAGGAACACGCACGCGTCCCCGACCTCCTCCGGGCGGCCCAGCCGGCCCGTCGGTGCCGCCTCCCGCCATCTCCGCACACCCTCCGGCCAAGCCTCCGCCAACCCCTCCCGGTCGATCAGACCGGGCGAGACGGTGTTGACGCGGATGCCGTACGGGCCGTACTCCAGGGCCGCCGACCGTGCGTGCATGACCACGGCCGCCTTGGACGCCGAGTAGTGCGCGTGCAGCGCTGCCGGGGCGCCCGCCTCGATCGACGCGATGTGCGTCACCGTGCCGCCGCCCTGCTCCCCCATCACCTCGGCCGCCGCCTGGGTGCACGCGAAGACGCTGGTCAGGTTGGTGTCGACGACCGCCCGCCAGTCCGCCGCCGTCATCCCGGCCAGGGGCTGCGTCGGCTGTACGCCCGCGTTGTTGACCAGCGCGGTCAGCCGTCCACCGCTCCATTCGGCCGCCTCGCGGACCAGTCCGCGGCAGGCGTCCTCGTCGGTCAGATCGGCTTGCAGTACGACGGCTCGGGCCCCCAACTCCCGTACGCGTGCGGCGACTTCACCGGCCTCCTGCACCGCCGTACAACAGTGGACCGCGACCCCCGCCGCCCCCTCCTCGGCGAACCGCAGCGCGATGCCCCGGCCGATGCCGCCGCTCGCGCCCGTGACCAGCGCGAACTGGCCTTCCAGCAGGCGGCTCACGGGCGGCACAGCCCGGTGATGCGGGCGGCCTCGGCGGGGTAGCGAAGGGTCAACTCGGCTGCCTCGCCGTGCTCGTAGCCGTCGTAGGTGAACCCGGGTGCCATCGTGCAGCCGAAGAACGTCCACGCGCCGCCCGCCACCACCCGCGCCCCCATCCAACTGCCGCCGGGCACGGTGAACTGGAGGTGCTGGCCGTGTCGTACGTCCGGGCCGAGCACCGCCGTGCGGGTGGTGCCGTCGGGGGCGAGGAGGAGGAGTTCGAGCGGGTCGCCCAGGTAGAAGTGCCAGACCTCGTCGCCGGGCAGGCGGTGCAGCGCGGAGTAGTCGGGCGCTGTCAGGAGGGCGACGATCGCCGTGCCCTCCGGGCGGCCGTCCGGGCGCGCCGGACCCGCCCAGGTCTGCCGGAACAGACCGCCCTCGCGGGGGATCGGCTCCAGGCCGTAGTGGGCGACGAGGTCTTCTGGGGTCAGCTCTTCTGGGGTCACTCCGGTCACCCCGGCAGGCTACGGGAAGGCCACCTCGCGAGGAAGAAACGCCAGTTGAGCGCGCTTTTCGGGCAGGAAAACGTCCGGGATGTCGATCTCCGGCAGCACGACCTCCGGCCCCGCCACGAACCCCTGCCGCAAGAACCGCGCGATCGCCTTCTCGTTCCGCACATCCGGATCGACCACGACCCGGCGCCGGTCCAGCCCGAGCAGGACGTACGACGCGAGGACCCCCATCACCGCCGCCGACCAGCCGGGCCGGTCGCCGTCCGGTCCGGCGGGGGCGAGGAGGAGGTGGATGCCGATGTCTCCGGGTTCTACGGCGTAGCAGCCGCCGACGCGGTCGGCGGCGGGGTCGTAGGTCTGGAGGAGCGCGACCGGTTCGTCGTCGTCCCCGACCACCAGGTGGGCGTGGTGGGTGTCGAGGGTCTCCATGTGGGCGTAGATCTCGGCGACTTGGGCCCGCGTGAGGCCGTTCATGCCCCAGAACGCGGCCCGTTCCTCGCTGACCCAGCGGTGGACGGTCTCCGCGTCGGCCGCCGGGTCGAGGGGGAGGACGCGGATGGTGCCGAAGCCGTCGACGTGTTGTTCGTGGAGCGGGCGGCGAGTCCGGGGGCTGCCGGTCTCAGGTTCGAGGCGGGTGAAGTCGGTGATCACGGGTGCCATATCTCCCTTGAGCCACATGGGCAGTTGATCGCGGTGGTGCGGCGACCCGGGATCCCCCGAGGCCCCGAGCGGCACCACCCACAGGCTGTCCTCCCGCCGGGCCAGGTCCCACACGAAGCGGGCCGCCGGCCCCCGCGTGCTCAGGTCGGTGAGCCCGGGCACGGAGGAGGTACACAGCACACAGTCGTGGTCGCCGGAGAGCCCCGGTTGTTGGTCCGTGTCGGAGTACGTCGTCCCGGTGAGGGCCCGCCAGGGAGCGAGGCGGTGGGTGTCGCCCCACACCCCGGCCGGGGTGGCGGCGGCCTTCTCGACGGCCGCCCGCACGATCTCCGTCCGGTCGATCTCCACCCCGTCGCTGCCGTGCAACTCCCCTGCCCGCAGCAGGTGTTCGAGCGCGAAGGCGACCCGCGGGAGCAGCGCGAGCCACGGCAGGAACACCTCCGGGTACGCGGGCGGCTCGGCCAGCGCGGCGAACGCGGGGTGCGCCGCGAGCCGTCGTACGACCGCGCCGCGCACGGCCGCGAAGGCGGCGGCGGCGCTGCTGTCGGCGTCCATGCGGCGGTCCCAGGCCAGCAGCCGCTCGCGGAGTGCGGAGGCGGCGGGGGTGAGGTCGGTGAGGGTGGCCAGCTGGTCCAACAGGGGTGCGGCGGAGCCGAGTCGGGTGTCCATGTGGATCGCGGGCATGTCGGCGGCGGACCACTTCACCCGCCCGGCGAGCAGTTCGGTGATGCGGTCGGCGCGGTGGGGCGGGGCGAACTCGACGCCGAGCGGGGCGGCCGGTCCGCGCTGGTTGGCCATGACGGCGATGCCGTCCCCGGTCGGCCCTGCGCGGGGCGGCTCGTGCCAGCCCTGCCACTCGTGGCCGGGCTCCCAGGCGGGGACCAGCCGGACGCGGTTGGCCTCGGCGCGCAGGGGCACCCGGCCCGCGACCCGGTGCAGCAGTCCGCCCTCGGTGTCGGCGGCCTGGACGACGTTGACGGGTTCGGCCCAGTCGTCGAACGCCCGGTCCACGTCGGCGACTTGGCGGGCGCGGAGAAGGGGGAGCAGGGCGGTGAAGCCGAGGTCCTCGGTGACGCGGGGCGGGTAGCGGAGGCTGACGGCGAGGGGCGGGACGCCGGGCGGCGCGGTGACTCCGCCGTCGAGCCCCTCCGGTCCGCCGATGACGACCGGCCCGCGCCCAGTCTCGACGACCTCGACCTCGACGGGCTCCTCCCCGGCCACCTCGACCGTCTCCGTGTGCCGGACCGCGCGCCGCCAACTCCCGTCCGGGTCAAGGGCTTCGACACCGGCACCGGTACGGCGCAGCCGTTCCCGGTACAGGTCCTGGTAGTCGGCCATGGCGTTGGTGATGGCCCAGGCGACCGTGCCGGTGTGCCCGAAGTGGGCGATGCCGGGGACACCGGGCACGGTGAGGCCGACGACGTCGAACTCCGGGCAGGAGAGGTGGACTTGCTGGTAGACGCCGGGGTCCTCGATGAAGCGGTGCGGGTCTCCGGCGAGGACGGCCCGCCCGGTCGTGGTCCGCGCCCCGCTGACCAGCCAGCCGTTGCTGCCGGAGGTACCGGGCCCGTCGGCGGCGAACAGCCCGACGGAGTCCGGCCCGAGCCGCCGTATCGCCTCCTCCCGCCACAGCTTGGCCGGGAACCCCGCGAAGAGGATGTGCGTGGCGAGCCAGACGGCGAGGGGGGTCCAGGGTTCCCAACGGCCGGGCGCAAGGCCCGACTTGGCGAACTCGGGAGCCGAAGTCCCGCCCCTGAAAAGTTCGTTGAGACCGTCGTTGACGCCGTCGACGTACGACCGGACCCAGCGCGCGGTCTCCGGGTCCTTCCGCTCCAGTGTGGCGAAACAGCGCCTCGCGGTGTCGTCGAGGCGGACACGGCGGGCGAAGAGGTCCCAGGGCAGGGCGGTGATACCGAGGAAGGCGGCCGAGGTGCCTCGCGCCCGATGCCGTTCGACCTCTATCTGCCGGCCGCGGTCGAGGGCGGTGACGCGGCCCTGGGCACGGGCGAGTTCGTCGGCGCTGTCGGCGCGCAGATGGGGGATTCCCCAGGCATCTCGGTAGATCTGGGTTGTCACCCTGCGGCCCCTCTGTGTTCCGACGCTGTGACGCACCTCTGTGGTGCGGCTGTTTTTTAGGTTAGCCTTGCCTAAGTTACTCGTGGGGGAAGCGTACGCGAAGGGTGAAGAGACCATGGTGCAGGGGCGCGGCTGGGAGGGCGCGGTACTCAAACTGCTGCGCGCGAAGGACTTCGAGTTCACCGTGACGAGGGCCGAGGACGTCACCCCGCACTACCGCCGCCTCCGCCTCACCGACGGCGGCATGCTCGCGGCGACCGACGTCCACCCGACGATGTGGGTCCGCCTCTGGTTCGACAACGCCGGCAGGCCGCACCAGCGGGCGTACACCCTGGTCGACCCCGATCCGGCGGCCGGCACGTTCGGCCTCGAATTCGCCCTGCACGAGGGCAGCGCGAGCGACTGGGCACGCGCCGCGAAGCCCGGCGACACCATCGAGGCGACGATCCAGGGCACGGGCTTCGACCGCCCCGACCCGGACCCGTCCCACCTCTTCGTGATCGGCGACCCGGCGTCACTGCCGGCCATCAACTCCCTGCTGGGCGCGGTGGGTTCGACGGTCCCGGCGACCATCTGGTTCGAGAACGCCACCGAGGGCCTGCCGTTCCGCACGGACCCGCCCCGGCACGAGATCCGCCATCTCTCCAGGGGCCAACTCGCCGAGCGGGTACGGGCGGAACTCCCGGACCTCCTGAAGACCACCCCCGACCCGTACGTCTGGATCACCTGCGACACGGCCACGACGCGGGGGCTTTCGTCGTACGTACGCAGGGAGTTGGGGGTACGGCGGGAGCGGGTGCACGCGCTCGGATACTGGCGGCCGGCCTGAGGCCGAGGCCGACTCCGTACGGGGAGGCGGCATGATTGATTCATGCCGAAGAGGCGGATACGCGTGGTCGTCGGCTGTGCCGCGCTCACCTTGCTGTGCGTGGTGGCGACGGCAGCGGCCATGTCCCTGAGCATCGCGACGCTGAACCTGTCGGGCAACGCCGTGGAGATCCGGCTCACCGAGTGCCACCAAGAGGCGGTGAAGAGCGGCACCGAAACCGTATGCGGCGGCCCGGTGCGGAACACCGCGCACACGCGCACCGCGGAGGTTCCCCACAACGGCCACGTGGGCGCGACCGTCAGGGCCGCACGGATTCCCTGGGGAAGCTACAGAGCGGTGGAAACGGGCTTCGTCTCCCGGGGCATCTGGACGCTGTTCCCCGTGCTGCCGCTCCTCGGGACGGCGGGGGCGGGGGCACTGACCGTCAGAGAACTGCGCCGGGCAGGGCAACCAGCCGATGCCGACGAAGCCTCTTGAGTCCCCGCTGTCGGTGTCGGACCACCCGTTGACCCGGCAGGCATCCCGCCCCCGAACGCGCCATCATCGACCCATGGACGTCACCCTTCACCTCGCCCAGGACCCCGACGCCGACGCGCTCCTCGGCCGTTCCCCGCTCGCCGCGCTGGTCGGGATGCTGCTCGATCAGCAGGTCCCGATGGAGTGGGCGTTCAAGGGGCCGCGGACGATCGCCGACCGGCTCGGGGCCGATGATCTGGACGCGCACGAGATCGCGGCCCGGGATCCCGAGGAGTTCGTCGCGCTGCTCTCCGAGAAGCCGGCCGTGCACCGGTACCCGGGGTCCATGGCGAAGCGGATCCAGCAGCTCTGCCAGTACCTCGTCGAGCACTACGACGGGGACGCGAGCGGTGTCTGGGACGGGGTCGGCACCGGGGCCGAGCTGCTCAAGCGGCTGGAGGCGCTGCCCGGGTTCGGGAAGCAGAAGGCGCAGATCTTCCTCGCCCTGCTCGGCAAGCAGCTCGGGGTCACGCCGAAGGGCTGGCGGGAGGCGGCCGGGGCGTACGGCGAGGCCAGGTCCTTCCGGTCCGTCGCCGACATCACCGGGCCCGAGTCGCTCACCAAGGTCCGCGCCCACAAGCAGGAGATGAAGGCCGCGGCGAAGGCCGCCGGCGGTAAGTAGCCCGTCATCCAGGTGGCCCGCCCCGGTGGCGGGTCCGCCGGGGCCGGTCAGAACATGGACCATGACCGAGGCACCGAGCGGCCCCTGGGGCCCGGAGTACGACGACCGCAGCGCCCACGACAGCCGGCGTGAACCCCGGCCGCCACGCGAAGAGGAACTCGAAGGGCCCCTGTTCGCCCTCTCCAAAGCCGCCTGGCAGGTCGTCCTGCTCACCGGCGTCGCGTCCCTCGTCCTCGGCGTACTGGTCCTGGTGTGGCCCGGCGCGTCCCTCTTCGCGGCCGGCATCCTCTTCGGCCTCTACCTCCTGATCAGCGGCGTCTTCCAACTGGTCGCCGCGTTCGGCACCCACCGGGCGACCTCGCTGCGCGTCCTCGCGTTCATCAGCGGCGCGCTGTCGATCGTGCTGGGGCTGTTCTGCTTCCGCGGGCCGATGCAGTCGATCCTGCTGCTCGCCCTGTGGATCGGCATCGGCTGGCTGATCCGGGGCATCACCCAGACCCTGGCCGCCGTGCACGACAGGTCGATGCCCGCGCGCGGCTGGCAGATCTTCCTCGGGATCGTCACCTTCGTCGCCGGCATCGTGCTGATCGACTCGCCCTTCCGCTCGGTCGCCGTCCTCACCCTCGTCTGCGGCATCTGGCTGGTCGCGGTCGGCGTCGTGGAGATCATCACCGCCGTCCGGATGAGGGGCCTCGCCAAGAAGGTGCCCGCGGCCCTGTGAGCCTCGTTGGTAGGCCGTGCGGGCGGTTTCCCCGCCCGCCGCGATGAACGCCGTACGGCCGCTGGGAGATGACCTTCCATGAGCACGAGGGTTGGCCCCGCACGCCACCTCCCCCGCAGCCGCGTCTGGCTGCGGGCCCTCGTGCTGCTGCTCGCCCTGCTCGTCCCGGGCACCGACGCCGAGACGCGCGCCATGCCCGTCGCGTCCTCCGTCGGGACGAACACCGTCGAGTACGACGTCCTCGAACCGGCCGCCGCCGCGCTACGGCCCTCCTCCCCCGCCGTCCACCGGCCCACCGCACCCCTGCGCCCCGCACCCGCCCCGGCGCCGCACGATCCCCGGGTCGGCCCCCACCCCGCGCCGCCCTGGCCGTCGTACACCCTGCGTGCCCGGCGCACCGTGGTCCTGCGCTGCTGACGGACCGACCGCCACCCAGGTCAATCCGTCGGTACGACGCCAGGAGCACAGCCATGCCCATCGACCCGTACGCCGTCCTGCGCGCCCTGCTGCGCGCGGAGGCCGTCCGCAACGCGCCCAAGCCGGAGATCCGCCGACCCGAGCCGCAGCGGCCTCCGGAGGGACACAAGCGCTGACCCTCCGGACGTACGGCCCGGTGGCGGCTAGCGCTTCCGCCGGGCCGTACCGAAGAGGGAGCGGGTGATCTCTCGGCCGATCTGGGTGCCCACGGAACGTGCCAGGGACTTGAACATCCCGCTGCCGACGACCTGTTGGACCATCGACTCGTCCTCCTTGGGAGCCGACTTGGCGGACGACTTGGCGGTCGCCTTCGGTGTCTCCTGCGGCTGCGGGCGGGAGGTCAGCTTCTCGTACGCCGACTCTCGGTCCACAGCCTGTGCGTAACGGCCGTAGAGGGATGAGGACTTGACCGCCGCGTCGAGGGTCGCCGGGTCGATCGGGCCCATGAGGGACTCGGGGGCGCGGAGGCGGGTGACGGCGACGGGGGTCGGGGCGCCGTTCTCGCTGAGGACCGTGACCACGGCCTCGCCGGTGCCCAGGCCGGTGAGGATCTCCTCCAGGTCGTAGGAGGAGTTGGGGAAGGTCTTCACGGTCGCCTTCAGGGCCTTCTGGTCGTCGGGGGTGAAGGCGCGGAGGGCGTGCTGGACGCGGTTGCCGAGCTGGGCCAGGACGTCGCCGGGTACGTCCTTCGGGGTCTGGGTCACGAAGAAGACGCCGACCCCTTTCGAGCGAATCAGGCGGACGGTCTGCGTGATCGAGTCCAGGAAGGCCTTCGAGGCGTCGTTGAAGAGCAGATGCGCCTCGTCGAAGAAGAAGACGAGCTTCGGTTTCTCGGCGTCGCCGACCTCCGGGAGGTCGTGGAAGAGGTCGGCCAGCAGCCACATCAGGAAGGTCGAGAAGAGCTGCGGTTTGTCCTGGACGGCGGGGAGTTCGAGGACCGAGACCATCCCCCGGCCGTCCGACGCCGTGCGCAGCAGCTCGCTCGTGTCGAACTCCGGCTCGCCGAAGAAGTCGGCCATGCCCTGCGCCTCGAAGGCGGTGAGGGAGCGCAGGATCACGCCGGCCGTGGCGGTGGACAGACCGCCGATGTTCTTCAGTTCCGGCCTGCCCTCGTCCGAGGTCAGGAAGGTGACGACCGCCCGCAGGTCCTTGAGGTCGATCAGCTCCAGGCCCTTGGTGTCGGCGTAGTGGAAGATCAGGCCGAGCGACTGCTCCTGGGTCTGGTTGAGCTGGAGGACCTTGGAGAGCAGCACCGGGCCGAAGCCGGTGATCGTGGCCCGGACCGGGATGCCGTGACCGATGCCGCCGAGGGCGTAGAACTCGGCCGGGAACCCGGTCGCCGTCCACTGCTGCTTGACCTCGGCGGCCCTGCCCGCGACCTTGTCGTTCGAGGTGCCCGGCGCCGAAATGCCCGACACATCGCCCTTCACGTCCGCGAGGAACACCGGCACACCCTGCGCCGAGAGCTGCTCGGCGATGAGCTGGAGGGTCTTGGTCTTGCCGGTGCCGGTGGCGCCCGCGACCAGGCCGTGGCGGTTGAGCATCGGGAGGGGGATGCGGATCTGCGCGTCGGGCAGCGGGGCCCCGTCCCACAGCAGGGCGCCCAGGTCGAGTGCAGGTCCTGTGAAGGCGTACCCGGCGGCGATCGTCTCGCTGTCACTCATATCAGGCCTCGGTTCCCTTTTTGCCCGGCTTTGCGGCATCTTTTCCAGCGTCGCACTCCGTCTCCATGGCTGCGCCCGGAACGTCATGACCGGTAGGCTTTCCGTGTGATCTTCAAGCGCATCGGAAACGGCCGGCCGTACCCCGACCACGGCCGGGAGAGCACCCGGCAGTGGGCGGATGTCGCACCGCGCCCGGTCCGCCTCGATCAACTCGTGACGACCAAGGGCCAGCTCGACCTCGAAACCCTCCTCGCCGAGGACTCGACCTTCTACGGCGACCTCTTCGCGCACGTCGTGAAGTGGCAGGGCGACCTGTACCTGGAAGACGGCCTGCACCGGGCGGTCCGCGCCGCGCTGCAACAGCGCCAGGTGCTGCACGCGCGCGTCCTCGAACTGGACTGAGCCGCACCCTCGTCGAGCCCCGGACGGCGGCCCGGACGACTGCCTTCCGGTGAACCGTTCGCCCTTTCGGGTTGGTCTCGGCGCTGTCGAATGATCATCTAGTAGGCATCGTCGCCCGGGCGCACTACGCTGCGCTCATGAGCATGCTGACTCCCCCAGGCATGGGCGGCCAGTACCGGATCACGGGGGACAAATACCCGCGCATGCGCCGTCCGCGGCGTCGCGGGCGGCTCGTCCTCATGATGGTCGCGTCCGTCGCCGTAGTGGGTGTGGGCGGGTGGGGCACGTTGCAGCTCATCGACGTCTTCACCGGTGGCGGCAAGCAGGCCGCGGCGGCCGGTCCCAAGGCCGCCTGCGCGACCAAGGCGAGCCCCTCGCCCAGCGCAGGCGCCGCCGTGCCGAAGCCCGCCCAGATCACCGTGAACGTCTACAACGCCACGCCCCGCAGCGGTCTCGCCAAGTCGACCGCCGACGAGCTGAAGAAGCGCGGCTTCCGGATCGGCGACGTGGGCAACGCGTCCGCGCAGTGGGACAAGAAGGTCAAGGGCACCGGCGTACTGCTCGGCCCTGCCGCGTCCCTCGACACCTCGCTGCCCGTCCTCGCCACCCAGCTCAGCGGCGCCGAGCGCCGCACCGAGGCCACCCGCAAGGGCGCCACCGTCGACCTGATCATCGGCACCGCGTTCAAGAACCTCACGGTGAGGGCCACCGCCGACAAGGCACTGGCCGCGCTGAGCGGGGCCGCCGCACCGACGGCCGGTGCCTCGGCTTCGCCGAAGGCGTGCTCTTAGCCGTACGACAGCACACGCGCAGATTCCCGTACGGCAGGTAAGAGCCGTACGGGAATCGGGTGTTGAGCGGGTGTTACTCCGCGGCGCCGTACAGCCGGTCGCCCGCGTCGCCCAGGCCCGGGACGATGTAGCCGTACTCGTTCAGGCGCTCGTCGACCGAGGCCGTCACGACCGTCACCGGGGTGCCCGCCAGCTCGCGCTCCATGACCTCGACGCCCTCGGGGGCGGCGAGCAGCACCACGGCCGTCACGTCGTCGGCGCCGCGCTTGATCAGCTCACGGATCGCGGCGACCAGGGTGCCGCCGGTGGCCAGCATCGGGTCCAGGACGTACACCTGGCGGCCGGAGAGGTCCTCGGGCATGCGCGTGGCGTACGTGGAGGCCTGGAGCGTCTCCTCGTTGCGCACCATGCCCATGAAGCCCACCTCGGCCGAGGGCAGCAGCCGGACCATGCCGTCCAGCATGCCGAGGCCGGCCCGCAGGATCGGCACCACCAGCGGGCGCGGGTAGGACAGCTTGACGCCGGTGGTCGAGGCGACCGGCGTCGTGATGTCGACCTGTTCGGTGCGCACGTCGCGCGTGGCCTCGTAGGCGAGCAGGGTGACCAGCTCGTCGGCCAGGCGGCGGAAGGTCGCGGAGTCGGTGCGCTGGTCGCGCAGCGTGGTGAGCTTGTGGGCGACCAGGGGGTGGTCGACGACGTGGAGACGCATGTCCACAACAGTAGCCGGGCCCCGCGGCTGCCGCGGCCCCGCTCCGGCCCGCCGCCACGACGGCCCCCACCGGCCGCGATTCCGCCCGGACTGGCATCAAACCGCCCGTCCGGGGGAAAGTGGGAGGGACGGACCGAGGTGGTGAGCCGATGCCTGACCGTGAGTCCCACGAGGACCCGTCACAGCGGAACAAGAGCCAGGAGACCGAGGCCGAGCGCAGGCGGCGCCGGGCCCAGTTCCTGCGCGATCTGACCGAGGCGCGCGAGCTGCGCGACCGGGTCCAGCCCCGGCGCGCCAAGGTCGCCCGGCTGCGCCACGCCATGCGTATGCGCACGTTCCGCTGGTAGTCGAGGCCTGTCTCACAGGAGCTTGTAAGGCCAACCGGGTGCGTGCGTACGGCGATCGCCGCGTACGATCCCGCTGGTGGTCGATCAAAACGGGCGGACACAGGGAGCCGAAGACGTCCCCTGAACGCCTTGTTTCTGCCACGATTCCGAGTGGGTGGGGCTCGGAGCACGAGCTCTCCCCGCCCGCAACCTCAGCCGGGGGGACCCCCAACCGGCACACCTATGACCAGTGGGAGAGTCACGGTGTACTTCGCCGCACTGCTCGCGCGCACCGAAGACGGGTGGGAAGCGAGCGACACGGAACTCGACGATGTCGAGAGCATGTCGGATCTGGCCGCACTGGCCCGTGAAGCCTCGCCCGAGGACGACACGGTGCTGGTGCTCATCGAGCAGGAGGACGCCTGGTTCGGCGTCGTCCGCATCGACGGCGAGGACGACCCCCGGATCTACGTCTCGGACGCGGCTGCCGCAGCCCGCAGTTCGTACGGCGAGATCCTGCTCACCGACGAGCTGCTCGGACGGGATCCGGACGACGACGACGTCGCCGATCTGGACTCCCTCGACCTCGACGGTACGGAGGACGGTGATCCTCAGAGGGAGGACGAGGAGGACGACGACGAGGACGGCACCTCCTCGGCCGAGGCCGTTCCGCACAGCCCTGTCGGTGACAGCCAGATCCTGGACGACCTGGGCGTCGGCGAGAAGGAGTTGCGTCTCCTCGACGCCGACGACGCGCTGAGCTCCATCGCCGAGGCCCTTGGGGCCTCGGAGGTCCTGGAGACCGTCCGCTGACCACAGCACGCACAGAAGGGCCTTGGGACCCGGTACGCGACCGCTGGCGGGCCGCGATGCGGCTCGCCCTCGACGCTGCCGGAGTGGCCGCCCTGGGCGGCGACGTCCCGGTCGGCGCGGTCGTACTGTCCCCGGACGGTACGACCGTGCTCGCCACCGGGCACAACGAACGCGAGGCCACCGGCGATCCGACGGCGCACGCCGAGGTCCTCGCGATCCGCCGGGCCGCCGCTCACCTCGGTGAGTGGCGGCTGTCGGGCTGCACCCTCGTCGTCACCCTCGAACCCTGCACGATGTGCGCGGGCGCCCTGGTTCAATCCCGGGTCGACCGGGTCGTCTACGGCGCCCGCGACGAGAAGGCGGGCGCGGCCGGCTCACTCTTCGACGTCGTACGGGACCGGCGGCTCAACCACCGCCCCGAGGTGATCGGGGGCGTGCTCGCGGTCGAGTGCGCGCACGTCCTCACGGAGTTCTTCCGCAGCCGTTAGCCAGCCGCCGATTACCGATTTCAAACCACGCCCCACCTTGTTGTAAGGTCTCTCTCGGTAGCGTGTCCGAGCGGCCGAAGGAGCTCGCCTCGAAAGCGAGTGTGGCGCAAGTCACCGAGGGTTCAAATCCCTCCGCTACCGCTTCTGAAGGGCCCCGTCGAGAGACGGGGCCCTTCGTGCGTAGATCCAAAAACGGCCGTGAAGGTTACACTCACCGCCGGCAACAGGGGACCCACGGGCACAGACGTCACAGGGGAGGCCGCGATGGCGGTGAACGCGAAGAAGATCGCCGTCTATGTGCTCGTGGTCTTCGCGCTGTACGTGATCATCACGGACCCGTCCAAGGCCGCCGACTACGTCCAGATAGGCTTCGAGGGCATATCGGACGCCGCGAAGGCCATCGGCGACTTCATGACCTGGCTGGCCGACGGGGCGCAGTAGCCGACCGACCGGGAGCCCGCAGATGATCCGCCACCTCGTCCTGTTCAAGCTCAACGAGGGCGTCCGGCGCGACGACCCACGTGTCGTCGCCGGCGTCGAGGCCTTCCGCCCGCTCGGCGACCTGATCGACGAACTGCGCTTCTGGGAGCTGGGCTGGAACATCAGCGACCGCCCCGTCGCCTACGACTTCGCGATCAACTCGGCGGCCGACGACGCCGACGCGCTGAAGCGGTACGTCGAGCACCCCGCACACCAGGCGGGCGTCGCGCTGTGGCGCGAGTTCGCCACGTGGGTGATCGCCGACTACGAGATCTGAGCACCGCGTCCGAGCACCGCACCGGAGAGCCCCCTGCCGTCACGGCAGGGGGCTTTTGTTGCTCAACACGGCTTAACAAGGTATTAGGCGGTGCTTGCACACAGTGCACATGTCTTGTGATGCTATGACCGCTTTTGACGGATGAGTTGACCTATTGAAGTTGACCTATTGAAGAGGTGTGGCGTTGACCGTGTCGGCCAGTACGGCGCCGCCCCAGGACGAGGCGCCCGCCCAGACCCCGGTGGCAGCCGCTCCGCCCCGCAGCCGCGGCGCCGACACCCGGGCCCTCACCCAGGTGCTCTTCGGCCAGCTAAAGGAGCTCCAGCCGGGCACGCCGGAGCACAACCGGGTGCGCGGGGCGCTCATCGAGGCGAACCTCCCGCTCGTGCGCTACGCCGCCGCCCGCTTCCGCTCCCGCAACGAGCCGATGGAGGACGTCGTCCAGGTCGGCACCATCGGGCTGATCAACGCCATCGACCGCTTCGACCCGGACCGGGGCGTGCAGTTCCCGACGTTCGCGATGCCGACCGTCATCGGCGAGATCAAGCGGTACTTCCGCGACAACGTCCGCACGGTCCATGTCCCGCGCCGGCTCCACGAGTTGTGGGTGCAGGTCAACGCGGCGACGGAGGATCTGACGACGGCCTTCGGGCGCACCCCCACCACTGCCGAGATCGCCGAGCGGCTGCGCATCGGCGAGGACGAGGTGCTGTCCTGCATCGAGGCCGGACGGTCGTACCACGCGACCTCCCTGGAGGCCGCCCAGGAGGGCGACGGACTCCCCGGGCTCCTCGACCGGCTCGGCTACGAGGACCCGGCCCTGGACGGCGTGGAGCACCGCGACCTCGTCCGCCATCTCCTCGTCCAACTCCCGGAGCGCGAACAGCGGATCCTGCTCCTGCGCTACTACAGCAACCTCACCCAGTCGCAGATCAGCGCGGAACTCGGCGTCTCCCAGATGCACGTCTCCCGGCTCCTCGCGCGCAGCTTCCAGCGGCTGCGCTCCGCGAACCGTATCGAGGCGTAGCGCCCCCTCGCCGCGGCATGACACCGCGCCGGGGCCCTGTCGAATACCCGAGCGAGTTGTCACCGGTACGAACGAATCGCCTATCGGGCCCTTTCCCGGCAGTTCTGCGCTGAAAAACCGTCAGACCCCCTTTTTCCAGGGCCGATTCGTAACAGACAAGTCGACATGTCACTACAGCGTGTTGCCGACATGTGACATTCTGCCGGAAGCGCGTTTGCCGTGGCCCCGGCTCCGGTATTCAGGTGAAGGCACCGCTCCCCAGACGGGGGCGATCGCCGCGACCGTCCCGCGACCCAAAGGGGGTGGCATGTCCGCAGACCAGGGCAGCTCGAAGGTGCTCACGCTCACCAAGAGCGAGGCCGAGCCCGCACTCGACGCCGTTACGGTCCTCGAGGCCGTACCCGCCGTACCGGCCCCGGCCCTCCCGACCACGGGAGCCATCGACACCCGCACCCTGTCCCGCTCCCTCTTCCTGCGGCTCGCCGCGCTCGACGAGAACAGCCCCGAGCGCGGTTACGTCAGGGACACCCTCATCGAGCTCAATCTCCCGCTGGTGCGTTACGCCGCCGCGCGTTTCCGCTCCCGCAACGAGCCGATGGAGGACATCGTCCAGGTCGGCACGATCGGCCTGATCAAGGCGATCGACCGGTTCGACTGCGAACGCGGGGTGGAGTTCCCGACGTTCGCGATGCCGACCGTCGTGGGCGAGATCAAGCGCTTCTTCCGCGACACGTCGTGGTCGGTGCGTGTCCCGCGTCGCCTCCAGGAGCTGCGGCTGGCCCTCACCAAGGCCAGTGACGAGCTCTCCCAGAAGCTGGACCGGTCGCCCACCGTCCCCGAACTCGCCGCGGTCCTGGGCGTGTCCGAGGAGGACGTCGTCGACGGCCTCGCGGTCGGCAACGCGTACACGGCCTCCTCGCTCGACTCCCCGGCACCCGAGGACGACGGCGGCGAGGGCTCGCTGGCGGACCGTCTCGGCTACGAGGACACGGCCCTGGAGGGCGTGGAGTACCGCGAGTCGCTCAAGCCGCTGCTCGCCAAGCTGCCGCCCCGCGAGCGCCGGATCATCATGCTGCGCTTCTTCGCCAACATGACCCAGTCACAGATCGGCGAGGAGGTCGGCATCTCCCAGATGCACGTCTCCCGCCTCCTCACCCGCACCCTGTCGACCCTCCGCGAGGGCCTGATCTCGGACTGACCCCCAAGAGGGCCGGCGAGGCCAACAGGGCCACGAGGGTTCCCATGTGACGAAGCGTCAGCCGCCATGGCGCGGTGGCACGACGCTTCGCCCGACACGGACAAATGGCCGCCGAGGCGCCCCATCGGGTGCGTCGGCGGCCGTCGTCTGCGCGGCGCCGGCGGCGCGCGGAGGCGGTGGTGAAGGCGGTTGCCCGGCGATCCGCCCGACCCGGCCATCCGCTACGGCGGCCCGCCCGCCCGGCAGCGTGACTCCGCGCCGGACGACCCTAAGTCGACCGCCGCAAGCGGGATTTCAAGAACGAGACCCACACGAGGACCGGCGTCCCGCACACCCACTCCGGCCGCTCCACTGCTCGCCGAATCCGGCCGTAGCGGCGCACGTTCACCGCCACCGGCCTCAACGGCCGGTCCTACGACGGCCCTTGCCGCCCCCGTCGTAGAAGCGCTACATCGCCGCCAGATACACCACCGCCGCCACGACCAGCACGGCGACGACGACGCCGACGATCAGGCCGACGCGGGGTCCGGCGGAGGCGGCGGCCTGCTGCTGCTGGCCGCCCTGGGGGGTCTCGTCGACGAAGGCACGGAACATCTGGGTGCTGCCGGCGGGGTCGTAGTTGCCCTCGGGGCCCTGGGTGTTTGCCATGGGGCGAGACACTAGCGAATCCCCGGGAGACACCCAAGTGCGGGGCCCCGGACGGCCTTCCCCACCTGCGGATTTACATACGCCAATGCTTGCCTTTGCCAACTTTTTATGCCGTACCGACCCCTTTTTATTTGCCTGTAGCAACCAACAGATCTTATGGTTGCCCTAAGCAACGAACACGGTGGACAGCGGACAGAGAAGACCGGGACAGGGGAGGTGTGATGGCCGAGCAGGCGCAGTACGAGGAGTTGATGCGTCAGTTCAGTGCCTTCGGCGCCGTGCGCAGGGAACTGGGGCGGGTGCTGCCGTCCGACTGCGCCGCCGGTTCCGCGGCGGTGCTGATCCTGCTCAGTCGGCACGGTGCCATGCGCATCAGCAGGCTCGCGGAGCTGCTCGCCGTCGACATGTCCGTGACCAGCCGCCATGTCGCCCACGTCGCCGACCGGGGCTGGATCGAACGCTCCGCCGACCCCGCCGACAAACGTTCCCGCATCCTGCGCCTCACCCCCAGCGGCTGGGCCCAGGTGGACGAACTGTCGCGGCGGACCGCCCAGTTGCTCGCCGACCGGCTGAGCGACTGGAGCGACGAGGAGGTCGGGCAGCTCATCGGGCTGATGGCCCGGCTGCGCGCGAGCTTCGACGACTGCCGTACCGCGCCGCTCCGGCCCCCCGCCCCCACCGAAGCCACGGAAGCCGTGGAAACCCCCCACACCCCCGAACTCGCACACACCACCCGTACACCCGCATAAGCACGGAAGAAAAGGAAGCCCATGGCAACGACCACACCAGCCGGTGTGCGGGCTCACGCCAAGCACGGAGGGGGATCCCCTACGGCCCCCGCGGCCCCCGACGGCGCTCCGATGACCCACCGGCAGATCATGGAGTCCCTCTCCGGGCTGCTGCTCGGTCTGTTCGCCGCGATCATCTCGTCGACGATCGTCACCAACGCCCTGCCGACCATCATCGGCAGCCTGGGCGGCGGCCAGGAGGCCTACACCTGGGTCGTCACCGCGGCCCTGCTCTCCATGACGGCCTCGGTGCCGCTGTGGGGCAAGATGGCGGACCTGGTCAGCAAGAAGGCCCTGGTCCAGATATCCCTGGTCATCTACATCATCGGCTCGGTCGTCGCCGGTCTCGCGCAGAACCCGGCGATGCTGATCGGCGCCCGTGTCATCCAGGGCCTCGGCGCCGGCGGTCTCTCCGCCCTCGTCCAGGTCGTGATGGCCGCGATGATCTCCCCGCGCGAGCGCGGCCGGTACTCCGGCTACACCGGCGCCACCTTCGCCGTCGCGACCGTCGGCGGTCCGCTGCTCGGCGGTGTCATCACCGACACCTCGTGGCTCGGCTGGCGCTACTGCCTGTTCGTCGGTATCCCCTTCGCGCTGATCGCGCTGGTCGTGCTCCAGAAGACGCTGCACCTCCCGGTCGCCAAGCGGAAGGTCAAGGTCGACTGGACCGGCGCCTTCTTCATCACCGCCGCCGCCTCGCTGCTGCTGGTCTGGGTGACCTTCGCCGACGACAAGTACGAGTGGCTGTCGTGGCAGACGTACACGATGGTGGGCGGCACGCTCGTGCTGGCGCTGCTGTTCGTGTTCACCGAGACCCGGGCGAGCGAGCCGATCATCCCGCTGCGCCTCTTCCGCAACCGCACCGTCTCGCTCGCCTCGCTGGCCTCGCTGTTCGTCGGGGTCGGCATGTACTCGGGCACGGTCTTCTTCTCCCAGTACTTCCAGCTGGCCCGGGACAAGTCCCCGACGATGTCCGGGGTCATGACGATCCCGATGATCGGCGGTCTGTTCGTCGCGTCGATGGTCTCCGGCCGCTTCATCACCAAGACCGGCCGCTGGAAGGGCTGGCTGGTCGCCGGCGGTCTCTTCCTCACCGCGGGCCTGGGCCTGCTCGGTCTGATGCGCTACGACACCCCGTACTGGGAACTGTCCATCTACATGGCCATGTTGGGCATCGGCGTCGGCACGATGATGCAGAACCTGGTCCTCTCCACGCAGAACCAGGTCACCCCGAAGGACCTCGGCGCCGCCTCCTCCACGGTGAGCTTCTTCCGGTCCCTCGGCGGCGCGGTCGGCGTCGGTGTGCTCGGCTCGGTCATGTCCGGCCGGATCACGCACTACGCCAAGGACACCGTCACCTCGCTCGACCCGCAGTCGCAGGCCGCCGCCGCGAAGGCCATCGGCAGCAGCGCCCTCCCCGACATGGACGCCCTCCCGAGCACGGTCCGCACCTGGCTGGAGAGCGCCTACGGCCACGGGATCGCCGACGTGTTCCTCTACGCGGCCCCCTTCGCCCTCATCGCCTTCGTCGTCGTGATGTTCATCAAGGAGGTCCCGCTGCGGACCTCCGGCGGGCTGGCCCAGGCCGCGGAGGAAGCGGTGGGCGTGCTGGACGCGGGCGAGTTCCCCGCGCCGGCCCGTGAGAACGCCGTGGCCGCCCATCGAGTCCAGGCCCCCGTAGCCACGGAGGCCAGGGAGGAGACCGCACCCGTGACCACACTCGACCCCGCACCCGTCTCCGGTGGGATTCCGGTCCGCGGCTTCGTCCGGGGCGCCGAGAGCGCGCCCGTCCCGCAGGCCGCCGTCACCCTGATCTCCCTCGGGGGACGCCAGTTGGGCCGCTCGGTCACACAGGCGGACGGCTCCTACGCGCTGGACGCGCCGAGCGTCGGCTCGTACGTCCTGATCGCCTCCGCCGACGCCTTCCAGCCGCAGGCGTCCACGGTCGTCGTGAACGGCAGCGACCCGGTGTCGTACGACGTCCTCCTCAGCGGCACCAGCGGTCTCAACGGCCTTGTCCGGGCGGCCGATTCGGGGCTGCCCGTCAAGGACGCGATGGTCGTCGTGACCGATGTGCGCGGGGATCTGCTGTCCAGCGGGATCACCGGTGAACAGGGCGAGTTCGCGTTCGCCGAGCTGGTGCCGGGGGCGGTGACGATCGCGGTGAACGCCGCCGGGTTCCGGCCGCGCGCGCTGCCCGTCGAGGTCGGCGGCACCGGGGTCACCCGGGTCGAGATCGACCTCGACTCCGGTGCCCAGGTCCTCGGCGTGGTCCGCGCCCCGCACGGCCCGCTGGCCGACGCCCGGGTGACCCTCGTGGACGCGGCGGGCAACGTGGTCGGCAGCGCCACGACCGGTTCGGACGGGGCGTACGCCTTCACCGATCTGAGCGGCGGCGAGTACACGGTGATCGCGACGGGCTACCCGCCGGTCGCCACCGCCCTCACGCTGAACGGCAGCGGTGCCGACGGCCACGACATCGAACTGGCCCACCCCGGCGAGTAGTTCGCCCACCCACCCCGGCCCGTGGAGCGTGTCCCGAGCGGAGGCACGCCCCACGGGCCGGTTCCTTTGTATGGCTCATATGGCTTTGTACGGCGAGGAGTTACGAGAGACATGGGACTGACCGCGAAGATCCGTACCCGCGACGGATGGGCCGTGTCGCACGCGGTCGTCACGGTGACCGACATGACCGGGGCGCAGGTGCTGCGGGCCGAGGCGGACCCGGAGGGGGCGGTGCGCGACCCGAACCCGATGGCCCCCGGGCCGTACACCGTGATCGTGACCGCCGTCGGATACGCGCCCGCCGCCGTCACCGCGATCGTCACGGCTGGGGGTCCCCCCTCTGGGGGAGGCCGGGCCGAGGTCGGCACGGTCACGCTGGCCCGGCAGGGCGGCACCGAACTGCCGCCGCCCGGCCCCTGGACCGTCGACCCCGCGCACTCCACGGTCGGCGCGGTCGCCCAGCACCTGGGCATCTCCAGCGTGCGCGGCCGTTTCACCGACTTCAGCGCCACGGTCGAGATCGCGCCCGACGACATCGCCAAGTCCCGGGTGGAGGCGGTCATCCGGGCCGCGTCCATCGACACGGGCAACGGCATGCGGGACGACCACCTGCGCTCGGCGGACTTCCTGGACGTGGCCCGTTACCCCGAGATCACCTACCGCTCCACCGCCCTCGCCCCGGCCGGCTCGGACCGCTGGACGGTCTCCGGCGAACTGACCCTCCACGGTGTCGTACGACCCGTCGCCCTCGATCTCGCCTACCTCGGCACCGGAGCCGACCCCTGGGGCGGCACGCGGGCCGCGTTCCGGGCCACCACGGAACTGCGCCGCGAGGACTTCGCGATGAACTACAACCAGGTCGTCCAGGCGGGCATCGCCGCGATCGGTACGACGCTGAAGGTCGAGCTGGACGTCCAGGCGGTGCAGGGGGAGTCGCTGCCGCAGGCGTGAGCGGGGGACGTGCGCCTAGGGTGGCGGTATGGCACCGAACATCGCGACCAACACCAAAGTCACCCTGGACGAGTTGCTCGACTTCGTACGTCCCCGCCATCGCGCGCTGCTGCTGACCAGGCGGGCCGACGGCAGCGCTCAGGCTTCGCCGCTGACCTGTGGGGTGGACGACTCCGGGCGGATCGTCGTCTCCACGTACCCCGAACGGGCCAAGACCCGTAACGCCAAGCGGGACCCGCGGGTCGGCATCGTCGTGCTGAGCGACGAGTGGAACGACCCGTGGGTCCAGATCGACGGCACGGCGGAGGTCATCGACCCGCCGGAGTCCGTGGAACCGCTCGTCGAGTACTACCGCAACATCGCCGGGGAGCATCCGGACTGGGACGAGTACCGCGCGGCGATGTTGAAGCAGGGCAAGTCGATCATCCGGGTCACGCCGGAGCGATGGGGGCCGATTGCCACCGGCGGTTTTCCGGCGCGGCTCGTCGAAGGCTGAGGTGGTGCTGGGGGCTCCGCCCCCAGACCCCCGATCGGCCCTGAAGGGGCCTCGTCCTCAAACGCCGGACGGGCTGACTACGCGCGGCCGGGGTTGAGAGGGGCACCCGGTGCCGGAGCCTGCGGCAGGCTGGTTTCACCGGCCGGGTCGAAAGGTACGCCCGGTGCGCAAGCCCACGGCAGGCTGATTTCGTCGGCCCGGGTCGGGGGGACGTCCGGTGCTCAAGCCCGTGGTGGACCCGTTTTGTCGCCGTCTCGTTTCACCATCGCCTCGATGCCCGCCACCAGCAGGTCCAGGGCGAAGGTGAAGTCCCGTTCCATCATCTCCGCGACCGTGTCGCCGCCCCGGGCCGCCATGAGTTTCTTGGACTCCGTCACGATCTCGGCGGTCGTGGGGGCGCCGTCGAACGTCGTCATGGCCTGCCGGAAGTAGTCGTCGGGGGTCATGCCGGCGTCGGCGACCCGGGCGAAGAAGTGGCCCTCGATCGTGCCGTAGCCGTAGACGAACTGGAAGACGGCCGAGATGGCCCCCGTCAGGCCGTGGTCCGGCAGGCCCGTGCGGCGGATCACGCGCTGCACGACACGGGAGAAGGACAGGTTGTTCGGCCCGATGTTGAGAAACGTCCCGGCGAGCGGCGACAGCCAGGGATGCCGGACCAGCAGCCCCCGGTACGCCGTGGCCAGCATGCGGAGTTGCTCCCGCCAGTCCTCGCCCGCCGCCTCCGGATCGGGCAACGGCAGGTCGCCGAAGACGGCGTCCAGGGCGAGTTCGAGGAGATCGTCCTTCGTGTCGACGTACCAGTAGACGGACATCGCGGTCACGTTCAGCTCAGCGGCAAGCCTCCGCATGGAGAACTTCGCGAGCCCCTCGGCGTCGAGCAGTCGTACCGTGGCGTCGGTGATGCGATCCCGATCAAGCCCGGAAGGCTGTCCGCCCCCACGTCCACTCCGGCGCGTCCGGCTCTCCAGCCAGACACTGGTACGCGCGGAACGCCCGGACGACGGGCTTGTCTTGGCCATGACGCACCTTCCTCGACATTCCAACCCCGACCCAGTATCCAAGGGGCGCGAGGCTGTGACATTTGCGGCTCCGCCGCGTGGGCGCGACCAGCCACAACGCACCCGCAGCCGCCAACGCACCACGCCACCCGAGCTACTGGGCGACCACCATCTCCGAGTCTGCCCGCTCCGCCCGCCACAACAACGCCGCGGCAAGCAACCCCCCGACCAAAACAGCCACCGCCCCCACCAACTGACTGACCTGAAGCCCCGCGGAGAAGGAGTCGATCACCCTCTCGCGCTCGACCGCGGAAGTCGCCACCGCCAAGCCCCCCGGCAGGGACACCGCCGCGAACCGAGAACTCAGCACCGCCCCCAGCACCGCGACCCCCAACCCGTTCCCGAACTCCCCCAACGTTCCGTTGACCGCCGCCCCGACCCCCGCCTTCTCCGGCGGAATCGCACTCATGATCGCGTGAGCCATCGCCGGATTGGTCAGAGCGGCCCCCGCCCCGATCAGCATCAACCCCACCAGCGTCCCCGCATACCCGTCCGTGGCGATCACCGCGATCGACGCCAGGCCCGCCGACATCAACACCATGCCCAGCCCGATGGCCACCGGCGCTCCGACCTTCGCCGTCCACTTCGCCGCCAGCCCCGAGAAGTTGAGCGCGACGATCACCAGGGCGAGCGGCGCCGTCCGTACGCCGGCCTCCAACGGGCCGTAGCCGAGGACGAATTGGAGGTGCTGGGTGAGGAGGAAGAGGGAGCCGGCCATGCCGAAGGTGATCAGGACGACCCCGGTGACCGCGCCGGTGAAGCGGCGGTCGCGGAAGAAGTCCAGGTCGAGCATCGGGTACGGGACGCGGTTCTCCCAGTACGCGAACACCGCGAGGAACAGCACCGCCACCGCGGCGATCAGCAGCACCCGGTCCGACGTCCAGCCGTGCGCGGGGCCGGAGATGATCGCGTAGACCAGCGCGGCCATGCCGATCGTGGAGAGCAGGGCGCCGAGGAGGTCGGGGCGGTCGCCGCGGGGGTTTTTCGACTCGGGGACCAGGGCCACCGCCGCGACCAGGGCCAGGGCCGCCACCGGGAGGTTGATCAGGAAGATCGCACCCCACCAGAAGTGGTTCAGCATGAAGCCGCCGAGGAGCGGGCCGGTCGCGAAGCCGAGCGCGTTGACGGCGGCCCAGATGCCGATCGCCTTCGGCTGTTCCCCGGGGGTGAAGATCTGCATCACGACGGCGAGGGTGGTGGTGATGAGCAGGGCGCCGCCCACCCCCATGCCGGCCCGCGCGGCGATCAACTGCCCGGTGGAGTCGGCCAGTCCGGCGATCAGCGAGCCCGCGCCGAACAGCACGAGTCCGGTGATCAGCATCTTCTTGCGACCGTAGCGGTCGGCCGCGCTGCCCGCCGTCAGCAACAGCCCCGACTGCACGAGCGAGTACGCGTTGATCATCCACTGGATGTCCGCGGTGCTCGCGTCGAGTTCGCGGGTGAGCGAGGGGATCGCGACGTTCAGGACGGTGTTGTCGAGCAGCACGGTGAGCTGCGCCAGGCAGATGACTCCGAGGACGATCCAGCGCTGAGGGTGGCCCTGGAGGGCTTGGGGGCCTGAGGAGGTCGGCATGTTGTACACCGTAGAACAACTCCCATACAGCGTACAATCGAGATACGAGAAGGGGCGGTGACCATGTGGTCACCGCCCCTTCAGGTCAGCCGGGTGTCAGTTCAGCTGCTCGTCTTCTGCGTCAGGTCGTAGAAGGTGGCCGAACCGACCGTCACCTTCTTGTAGTTCTTCTCGACCCACGAGGTGATCTGCGAGGAGCTGCCGGTGCTGCTGCCGCCCATGCCGGTGCCGCCCGAGATGAAGTAGTGGATCTTGCCGTCCGCCACGTACTTCTGGAACTGGGCCAGCGTCGGCGACGGGTCGGTGCCGTTGAAGCCGCCGATCGCCATCACCGGGTCGCCGGTGGCGAGTTGGTAGCTCGCGGCGTTCTGGGAGCCGATGGACGCGGCGACCCAGGTGTACTTGCCCGCGTCCGTCTGGAGCAGCTTCTTGGCCGCCGAGGTGACCGTCGCACCGTTGAGCAGGCCGCCGACGCCACCGCCGCCGCCCATACCGCCGCCGTCACCGGTCTGGCCGCCGAAGCCGCCACCCTGGTTCTGGGTGGTACCGCCGCCACCGGGCGCCGTACCGGTACCGCCGCCGGGCATCGTGCCCGTGCCGCCGCCGGGGAAGCCGCCGCCCTGGTTCTGGGTGGTACCGCCGTTGCCGCCCTGCTGGCCGGGCATCGTGCCCGTGCCGCCGGTGCGGTTGCCGCCGCCGAAACCGCCGCGACCGCCGCCGCCCGGACCGCCGCCCATCATGCTCGCGCCGGCCGGACCGGCCGTCGGGATGGAGCCGGTGTGCGCCGAGTTGACCGTGGAGAGGGTGTACGCCGCGGGACCCGCAAGGCCCGCCACGATGCTCAAGCCGACTGCCGCGAGGGCGAGTTGGCGGCCGATCTTCGCGACGAAGATCAGGCCGAGCGCGCCTGCCAGGGAGCCGAGGAGGACCAGCCACTTCAGCCAGGGCAGGTAGTCGGGGGTGCGGTTGAGGAGGACGTAACCCCACACGCCGGCCGCAACTACCGCCGCCGCGAGGGTGATCGACGCCCAGATCTCGCTCCGCCGCTCCCAGAGGGAACCCGCGCCGATGCCGATGACGGCGGCGAGGTAGGGGGCGAGGGCGATCGTGTAGTACTGGTGGAAGATGCCCGCCATGTAGCTGAAGACGACCAGGGTCGTCACCAGCGAGCCGCCCCACACGAGCATCGAACTGCGCCTGACCGACGTGCGGCCCAGCTTGCGCGTGGCCACCAGGCCCGCGACGAGGAGGATCAGCGCGGTCGGCAGCAGCCAGGAGATCTGGCTGCCGATCTCGTCGTTGAACATGCGGTTCCAGCCGGTGGCACCCCACTGGCCGGTACCGCCGCCGCCACCGCCACCGCCGACGCTGCCGGTCTCGTCGCCGCTGAGGCGGCCGAACCCGTTGTAGCCGAAGGTCAGTTCAAGGAAGCTGTTGTTCTGCGAGCCGCCGATGTAGGGGCGCGAGGACGCCGGCCACAGCTCGACGAGCGCGACCCACCAGCCGGCCGCGACGACCAACGCGCCCGTGGCCAGGCCCAGTTGGGCGAACCTCTTCTTCACGCTCACCGGCGCGCACACCGCGTAGACGATGGCCAGCGGCGGCAGGATCAGGAAGGCCTGGAGGGTCTTCGACAGGAACGCGAAGCCGATCGCGACTCCGGCCCACACCAGCCACTTCGTACGGCCGTCCTCCAGGGCCCGGACGACGAGGTAGCAGGCGGCCGCCATGAGCAACGCCAGTGCGGCGTCGGGGTTGTTGAAGCGGAACATCAGCGCGGCGACCGGGGTGAGCGCCAGCACGGCGCCCGCGATCAGACCGGCCGCGGGGCTGTGCCGGCGGCGGACCGCGGCGTAGACGACCGCGACCGTGCCGACGCCCATCAGGACCTCGGGGACCAGGATCGCCCACGAGTTGAGGCCGAAGACGCGGACCGAGATCTCCATCGGCCACAGGAAGGCCGAGGGCTTGTCGACGGTGATCGCGTTGCCCGCGTCCAGCGAGCCGAACAGCATCGCCTTCCAGCTCTTGCTGCCGGCCTGGACCGCCGCCGAGTAGAAGGAGTTGGAGTACCCGGACGCGCTCAGGTTGTAGAGGTAGAGCAGGCCGGTCGCCAGGAGCATGCCCCAGAAGGCGGGGCGTGCCCAGCGCGGGTCCTCGGGCCGGCCGCGCCACAGGCGGCGCCCGAGCGGCTGCTTGGGCTCACCCGCCTGGGGGGCCAGGGTGTCCGAGGACGCCGCCGGTTCCTGCACGGCCGTGTCTCTGCCGGTGTCCGGGTCACCGCTCGGCGCCCCCCAGGACGAGGGGCCGCCGCCTCCCGGATAGGTCGTCTGATCGGTTTCGGTGGTCATCGGGGGTCCCTCGGGTCGGTGTCGTGGGGACGCACCGGCTGCAACCGCATCGTCGCGTCCCTCCAGGTGCCGTCCGCGGCTTCACCGGCGCGGAACTGGGTGGTGGTGTCGTACGGCCCCTGCTGGGGCTGGGGCTGCCGGTGGGGCAGCGGGCCGTAGGAACCGTGGTGCTGCGTGTGCCGGGGCATCGCCCCGACCGTCGAATAGGTGGGCGACGAGGGGGTGTTGACGGCCACGACCGTCGACTCCTCGGCGCTGTCGCCGCGGTCCGGGAAGACCCAGGCGCGGAAGAGCAGGAAGCGCAGGACGGTCGCCGCGAGGTTGGCGGCCACCAGGACCGCCAGTTCGGTGGAGTGCGCCGGGTCGCTGCTGGCCGCGTTCAGCGCGGCGAGCGAACCACTGGTCAGCGCGAGGCCGATGGCGAAGACGACCAGGCCCTGGGCCTGGTGGCGGACGGCGCCGCCCCGGCCGCGGACCCCGAAGGTCAGTCTGCGGTTGGCGGCGGTGTTGGCGACCGCCGAGACCAGCAGCGCGAGCGCGTTGGCGATCTGCGAGCCGGAGAACTGCCGGAAGGCGCTGTAGAGCACCAGGTAGAAGAGGGTGGAGAGACCGCCCACGACACAGAACCCGACGAGCTGGCGGGCCAGGCCCTTGGGCACGTCCTTGATGTCACGGTCGCGCGGGTCATCGCCGAAGGGACGCGTGACACGGTCGAGCGGCAGCGAACCGGAGGCCAGGGCCTTGCCCACGCGCCACACTCCCTTCAGGTCCTCGGTCGCCGTCTTGACGATGTGGACGGTCGAGTTCGGGTCGTCGACCCAGTCGACCGGCACCTCGTGGATACGGAGTCCGGCACGCTCGGCCAGCACCAGCATCTCGGTGTCGAAGAACCAGCCGGTGTCCTCGACCATCGGCAGCAGCGCCTGGGCCACATCACGCCGGATCGCCTTGAACCCGCACTGGGCGTCCGAGAAGCGGGCCTGGAGCGAGCCGCGCAGGATCAGGTTGTACGTCCGGCTGATGAACTCGCGCTTGGCGCCACGCACGACACGCGACGAGCGGGCCAGCCGGGATCCGATCGCCAGGTCGGAGTGACCCGAGATCAGCGGTGCCACCAGGGGCAGCAGCGCGTTGAGGTCGGTGGAGAGGTCGACGTCCATATAGGCGAGGATCGGGGCGTCCGAGGCGGACCAGACGGTGCGCAGTGCTCGACCGCGCCCCTTCTGCTCCAGCCGGAACGACTTGACCTCGGGGATCTCCGACTCCAGCCGCGCCGCCACCTGAGGAGTGGTGTCGATCGACGCGTTGTCCGCGATGGTGATGCGGAACGCGTACGGGAACGTGCGCTTGAGGTGCTCGTGCAGTCTGAGCACACATGGCTGGAGGTCCTTCTCCTCGTTGTAGACGGGGATCACTACGTCCAGGACAGGCGTACCGGCGTCTGTGGCCGGGAGGTGCTCCCGCGCCGGCAGGGTGCCGGGAGAAGAGTCGGTTCGCATGAACCGACTCTCCTCAAACGCCCTGTTGCACCCATGTGGTGGCACTGTGCTGTGCCTGTGAGTGCGATTGCCAATTCGTTTCGGGGGCGGGCGTGGGCACAGCCGGTGCCAGCGCGGGCAGATGCACGGTGAACACCGTGCGTCCGGGAACGCTGTCCACGGTGACCGCGCCGCCGTGCGCGGTCGCGACCGCCTGCACGATGGCCAGACCCAGACCGGTCGATCCCGTCGAGCGGGAGCGCGCCGAGTCGCCGCGCGCGAACCGCTCGAAGACATGCGGCAGCAAATCCGGCGGGATGCCCTGGCCGTTGTCCTCGACGTCCACGCACATCCACGGCCCGCGCCGCTGCACGCGGGCGGTGATCGTCGTACCGGGCGGGGTGTGCTTGCGGGCGTTGCCCAGCAGGTTGATGAGCACCTGCTGGATACGGGCCGCGTCCGCCGACACGAGGGCCGGTTCGTCGGGCAGGTCGAGCCGCCAGTTGTGGTCCATGCCGGCCGCGCGCGAGTCGCTGATGGTGTCCACGACGAGCGGGATGAGGTCGGTCTGGTCGAACTGGAGCGGTCTGCCCGCGTCGAGACGGGCGAGGAGGAGCAGATCCTCCACGAGGAGGGTCATGCGCCCGGCCTCGGACTCGATTCTCCCCAGGGCGTGCTTGGTGTCGGGCCCGGTCTGTTCGCGCCCGCGACGGGTCAGCTCCGCGTAGCCGCGGATCGAGGCGAGTGGCGTCCGCAGCTCATGACTGGCGTCGGCCACGAACTGCCGTACCCGCATCTCGCTCTGCTGTCTCGCGTGCAGGGCGCCGTGCACATGGTCGAGCATCCGGTTGAGCGCGGCCCCGACCTGGCCGACCTCGGTGTGCGGGTCGGTCTCGGACTCGGGGACACGTTCGTTGAGGGTGACTTCGCCGGTGTGGAGGGGGAGTTCGGAGACCCGGGTTGCGGTGGAGGCCACGCGGCGCAGGGGGCGGGTGGCCACGCCGACGAGGACGTAGCCGGCGATGGCGGCGGCGACGAGGCCGGCGGCGGTGACGCTCACCTCGACGAGGATCAGGGTGTTGATGGTGCTCTGGGTGTCCGTGGTGGGGATGGCGACGTAGTAGTTGCCGTTGGGGCCGGTGACGTACTTGACGCGGTAGTCACCCAGCCCGGGGAGCTCCGTGGTGTGCGCGTTGCCGTCCTGGGAGACCTCGTTGAGCGCTGACTTCTGGGCGGCTGAGAGCGCCACGGGGCTCATGTTGGTGACCCCGGTGCTGCTGTCCTTCTTCTTCTCACCGACCTGACCGTCGGTGATGACCCCGTTCTTGACGCTGGCGGCCAGCGTGCCCTCCGGTTGCGGCCCCCGGGAGACGAACTGGGAGAGATTGACCGCCTCCGCCTTCTGCGCGACCGCCTTGCCCTTCTGGCCGGGCGGGGTCGAGCCGTCCTTGTCCGCGCCGGGCGGCTGTCCGAAGCCGCCCGAGGCACGGGCCGACACCTCGCCGAGCCTGCCGTCCAGCTGCTCGTACAGATGTGATCGCAGCGCGAGCGTCGTCACCGTACCGATCACCGCACACACCACCGCGATCAGCGTCACGGACGCGACGACGAGCCGGGTCCGCAGGGTGCGCGGCTTACCCGCTCGCTTCTTCTGCGCACGCGGCCGTCGTCGCCCGCTCATGAGGCCGCGGGCTTGATCAGGTAACCGGCACCGCGCCGGGTGTGGATCATCGGCTCACGTCCCGCGTCGATCTTCCGGCGGAGGTACGAGATGTAGAGCTCGACCACATTGGCCTGCCCACCGAAGTCGTACGACCACACACGGTCGAGGATCTGTGCCTTGCTGAGTACACGCCGGGGATTACGCATGAGGAAGCGCAACAGCTCAAACTCGGTCGCGGTGAGGTGGATGCCCTCTCCGGCCCGCGACACCTCGTGGCTGTCCTCGTCGAGGGTGAGGTCACCCACGACCAGCACGGAGTCCGAGCGGCGGTCGGCGGCACCGGAGCGGCGGATCAGTCCACGCAGCCGGGCGACGACCTCTTCGAGACTGAAGGGCTTGGTGACGTAGTCGTCGCCGCCCGCGGTGAGCCCGGCGATACGGTCCTCGACGGCGTCCTTGGCCGTCAGGAACAGCACGGGTACGTCCGGCAGCTCTCTGCGCATCCGGCCGAGAACGGTGAGGCCGTCCATGTCCGGCAGCATCATGTCGAGGACGACGGCGTCGGGCCGGAACTCGCGCGCGGTCTGGATCGCGCCGGTCCCGTCACCCGCGCTGCGGATCTGCCAGCCCTCGTATCGGAGGGCCATGGACAGCAGCTCGGTGATCGACAGCTCGTCGTCCACCACAAGCACTCGGACGGGGCTCCCGTCCGGCCTCAGCAGTTCGGTGCGCCCCTGGGGCGAGGTCGTGGTCATAGTGGACACCTTGTCGGGGTCCTCTAAGAGCACGCTTTCTAGAGTCTGTGATTTTCCTGAGAAACTCACAGGCACCACTCAGGGAACACCTTGGAACCGCTTGCCCAACGCTCATCCCGCGGTCATGAAGCCGCCGGTCCCGTCCGCGCCCGCCCCGACCTCCTCCGTATCCGCACACTCTCCCCGCATCACCCGTACCGGTCCTACTCTCAGCTTCCGCTCACCCCGCGAACAGCCGCGCCCCGTTGTCGTGGCAGACCGCGCGCAGCCAGTCGTCGCCGAGGTCCAGCCGCTCCAGGGCGTGCAGTTGGTGGAGGTAGGGATACGGAATGTTCGGGAAGTCGCTGCCGAGCAGCACGCGGTCGCCGAGCGCGGCCAGCCGGGGGAGCGCGTCCGGCGGAAAGGGCGCGAGGCGTTCGCTGAAGTCCGTGAACGCCATCGTCGTGTCGAGCCGCACCTCCCCGTGGCGTTCGGCCAGGTCGAGGAAGTCCTCGTACTCCGGCATCCCCATGTGCGCGACGACCAGCCGCAGTCGGGGATGCCGGGCCAGCACCCGCCCGATCGGCCCGGGCCCGGTGTGCTTGCCGGGCGCGGGACCCGACCCGCAGTGGACCACCACCGGCGTCCCGGCCTCGGCGAGCAACCCCCAGGCGGGGTCGAGGAGTTCATCGGCCGGGTCGTACGCCCCGACCTGCACATGCGCCTTGAACACCCGCGCGCCGGAGTCCAGTGCCTCCCTGACGTAGGTCTCGACTCCCGGCTCCGGGAAGAGAGTCGAAGTGTGCAGACAGTCGGGGGTGCGGGCGGCGAAGTCGACGGCCCAGCCGTTGAGCCACTCGGCCATCCCGGGCTTGTGCGGATAGAGCATGGCGGTGAAAGCGCGTACTCCGAACTCCCTTATCAGCGCGACCCGTTCCGCTTCCTCCCTCCGGTACGTGATCGGCCACTCCAGCGCTCCGCCGGTCGCCGGACCGAGCGCGTCGAAGTAGCCCCAGACCTTGCGCAGCACCCGCTCGGGCATGAAGTGGGTGTGCACATCGACGAGCCCGGGGAGCCCGAGCCGCCGCCAGAACGCCCGGACCCCGGCCGCCTCGGCATCCCCGGCCGCCTCAGCCATGCGTCCGCTCGAATCCGTGGCTGCGCTCGACCTTGGCGATGTGCAGCGAGTACCGCTCGTACCAGTGCTCCCGCCCGTAGGCCTTCGCGGCCCGGTGTTCGGTGTGCGTGCGCCACGCCTCGATCCCGGCCAGATCGCGGAAGTAGGCGACGGTGATCCCCAGCCCGCCCGGCTCCCGAGCCGAGTCCTCCCCGAGGAACCCGGGAATCTCCCTCACCAACTCCCCCATCCGCTCGGCCGTCTCTCCGTATCCCCCGTCGCCCTCGGTCCGGAGAGAGGTGAAGACGACGGCGTAGTAAGGGGGTTCGTGGACGGCTACAGGGACGGGGACAGGGACAGCGGCAACACGGTGATCGCTCATGTCACCCACGATCGGTCCCGAGGGCGAGCCCAGTCCATCGGCTTGCCGAAAGGGATCCGTACGGGATCCAAGCCTTGACCCTCGCGGTGCGACCCGACCCCTGCTCGACCACCCCGGTCACCTTGGCCACCTCTGTCACCTCGACCACTCCTGTCACCTCGACCACCCCTGTCACCTTGGCTACCCCCTCAGAACAACCCCTCCTGCACCCCCGGCACCTCCCGCCTGAACTCCCGTACCGGCACCGTGAATCCACCCGTGTCACCCCCCGCCGGGGCCCCGGCAGGGATCAGCTCCCACCCCGTCATCAACCGGGTGTCGAGCACGACCACACCCCGCCCGGTCGCGAGGTGGAGATCCGGTCCCGCCGCCGCGACCAGCTCTCCGCTCACCACCCCGCCCGCGACCAGCCCGCTCACCTCGCCGACGGCGGCCGGGAGTCCCGCGAGGCCGAACACGTCGACGTGGTCCACGGGTTGATACGGCTCGCGGTGGAGCGACTCCGGCCATTCGCGCAGCGCGAGGGCCCGTGCGTGCAGGTCGGCGAGCTCGGCGGCCCGCTCCGCCGCCGAACCCGGCAACGCGGAACGGACGGCGCGCTTCTCGCCGTAGGGGATCCGGTCCGGCACGCGGAGTGCGGCGCGCAGGAGTTCCTCCGAGCGCCGGGCCGCCATCAGCGGGCCGAGGCCCAGCCAGGTGAAGCAGACCGCGCCCTGCTCAAGCAGCCGGGCGGAGCCGCGCTCTTCGGCGGTGATGCCGACCTTGAGCAGGCCGGGGCCGAACCAGGCCAGATATACGTGGTACGGCCGCGGGTCGTCCGCGATCGTGTCCGCGGCGACCGAGTGCGCCCGGTCCAGTCGCGCGCACTCCTCGCAGCGCGCGCCCGTACTCCGCTCCGGCACGGCCGCCCGCACCGGGCAGGGATTGCCCCGCGCCCCCACACATGTCCGCCCGCCCCCTTCCGCGACCTCGAAGGCCACCCGCTTCCCCCGGGGCAACGGGCTCCCGCGCCCGCCGTCCCACTTCAACTCGGGCCCGCCGGCCGCCCAGCGCAGCCCCGAGCACTTCCATGTCCGTGCCGTCCGTGATGTCTGTGCCATCCCTCACGAGACTAGAGGGCGCCACTGACAACGGGCTCGGCCGGCCGACCGGCGGCATCAGCCCGCGCTGTCACCGACCAGGGCGGCAGCGGACTGCCGGAGCGCCACCGCGCGCTCCTCGTCCGTGCGTTCCGCGGCGGGTCGCCCCCGCCCCGCCAGCCGGCAGCCGACACACCCGGCGTGCCCGGCCCGCGCCAACGGGTCCCGTACCCGCATCCCCCACTCCGCCCGGTACCGCCGCCCGGGCGGCTTGCCCCAGCCGCTGAGGTGGAGCGCCCAGGTGACCAGGGCGCTCACCGCGACGATGCCCAGCCCGAGCCCGATCAGCGGGGCCGACACCGCGCACACCCCCACCCCGGCGACGCTCGTCCCGACGGTCGCGATGCCGAATCCGGTCCACCCGGCGACCGTATGACCCTCGTCATACTGGTGTGCGCTCATATCCCGGCCGGCCTCCTCAGGCAGCTCCCCGCCACACGGGGGAATTCCCTCACTGTCTAAGAAGTTTAGAGCATAAACCTCTCACCAGCTAAGGCAATATCCATGCAAGCCAAGCCTCGCCCCACCGCCACCCCGGCCCAGGCGCTGGACGCGATGGACAACCTCATCGCGACCGCCCAGCTCGGCCAGCAGGAAATGGCCGAGCGGCTGGGCCTGAACGTCACCGATCTCGTCTGTTTCGCCTACGTCCTGCGGTCCGGCGAGCACCTCCTCACCGCGGGCGACCTCGCCGAACACGTGCACGTCACGACCGGTGCGGTGACCGGCATCCTCAACCGTCTGGAGCGCGCCGGCTTCATCACCCGCGTCCCCGACCCGACAGACCGCCGCCGCGTCCGCGTGGCCTCGGTACCGGACGCGGTGACCCGTGTGGTCACCCTCTACGGCCCGTACTACGACCGCCTCAACGCGCTCTTCGCCGACTACTCGCCGGCCGAGGTCGCCGTACTGGCGGACTGGTTCACCCGCACGTCGGCGCTGGCGCGGGAGTACGTCGAGGAGCTCCGCGCGAGGGAAGAGGGCGGGGACGGGGACAGCTGAGAGGCCAACTGACCCGAGGGGCACCCGGGGGCACCCGGGGGTATACCCGACCCCCTTGGTACAGCCCGCTACACCAACGGTTCGGGAGACCGCTTCATCGTGCCCGGACGCGTACGACGGCAAGGTTGACCTCAGCCGGTCAACAGGGCCTGCGCAGGCCCAACGGCCGCCGTACGGAGGGAAATCCCATGAAGCCCGGTCCCGGTCCACTCGCCTCCTTCATCAGGTTCGTGGCGTGCGGCGGCGGGATCGGGATCCTCTCCAGCCTGGCGGTACCGCTGCTCGCCGCGCTGATGCCGTGGGCGGTGTCGAACGCGCTGATCACGGTCGCCTCGACCGTCCTCTGCACCGAACTGCACGCCCTGTTCACCTTCGGCACCGGCCGCCGCCCCGGCTGGCGCGAGCACTGGCAGTCGGCGGGTTCGGCCACGGCGGCCTACGCGGCGACGTCGGCGGCGGTACTGATCCTGCACACCGTCCAGCCCTCCCCCAGCATGCTCACCGAGCAACTCGTCTACCTCAGCGCCTCCGCCCTCGCCGGCATCGGCCGCTTCCTGGTCCTCCGCCTCTTCGTCTTCACCGACCGCACCACACGGACGGCGACGTCGACCCCGGTGGCGATTCCGGTACGGCCGACTCCCGCGTTCAGCGCGGCGGCGTGACGGCCCCACGCCCCAACAACTCGACGCACCAACGGAAATGCCCGTCACCTACGACGGCTGCCACGGCGGCGGAAGTTGGCCTCCTGAGCGGATCAACCGCCATGCGGATGAGGGTCGTTCGCAGAACCGGACTCCCGTCGCCGCCAACTCCCCGGCGGTTCGCCGTGATGCCGGGTGAACGCGGCGGCGAACGCGTAGGGCGAGCCGTAGCCGACCGTGCGGGAGATGGCCGTGAGGGTGAGGTCGCCGGTGCGCAGGTGGTCGCGGGCCAGGGCCATGCGCCAGTCGGTCAGGTACTGGATCGGGGTCTGGCCGAGGGCGTCGCGGAAGGTGCGGGCGAAGGCGGCTCTCGACAGGCCGCTGATCGCGGCGAGTTCGGGGACCGTCCAGGGGTGGCCGGCGTTCTCGTGGACGGCCTGGAGTGCCGCGTTGAGGCGGGGGTCCGCGCACGCCCGGTACCAGCGGGGCGCGTTCGGGCTGCGCCGGAAGTCGGTGCGGATGGCGAGGACAAGGAGGACGTCGAGAAGGCGGTCCAGCACGGTGGGGCCGCCCGGTTCGCCCGGCGCCGGCGTGGCCAACTCGTGGGAGAGCAGCCCGATCACGTCCCGCAACGGATCACCCACCCCCGCCGACAGCGTCAGCACCTGCGGCAGCGCCTCCAGCAGCCCGGCACCGATGTCACCCGAGAACCGGTACGCACCGCAGAGGAAGACCGTCGCCCGCGGGTTCTCCGAACTCCCTTCGTGCGCATGCCTGTTGCGGAATTCGTCCGGTTCGAGACAGTCGGCGCCCGGCTCGTGCCCGATGTGGTGATCGGTGCCGCCGCGGACGAGCGTCACCTCGCCCGGCACGAGTTCCACCGCGTCCTCGGGGTCCTCCAGCCACAGCCAGCCCCTGCCCCGTACGACCGTGTGCACGGCAAGTTGGATCGACCCGGCCAGCCGCAGTCCCCACGGCGGCTCGGCCACCGTCCGCGCGAAGACGGCACCGGAGGCGCGGGCCCGGGCGAGGCGATCGTGCAGTATGTCCACCCGGCCAGTGTCTGTCAGACAGCCCCGGCAGGAGTGTTTCCGAGCGTCTGACGTAATGAATCGAGCGGTTCACTCATTGATCCGCTCGCGCCCTGCTCCCAGGCTGAAGCCATGACTGGATCACCGACCGCCCCACCCCCGACCGCCCTCGTCCTCGGCGGCACCGGCCGCACCGGCTCGCTCGTGGCGCGCCGCCTCACCGAGCGCGGGACGGCCGCCCGTACCGCCGCCCGCCACGGCGCCGACGTGCGCTTCGACTGGGACGCCCCGGCCACCCACCCCACCGCCCTCGCCGGCGTCGACCGCCTCTACCTCGTCACCCCCGTCCTGCGGACCTCCTACACCGACCAGGTGGCCGCCTTCCTCGACCTCGCCGTGGCCGCGGGGGTACGTCACGTCACGTACCTCAGCACCTACGGCGGCCGACAGGCACCCCCGGACGTCGACATCAGGGCCGTGGAGGACGATCTCGCCGCCCGGGACACGGTCACCCGCACGATGCTGCGGCCCGCGTGGGTGATGCAGAACTTCAGTGACGCGCATCTGCCGGTCGTCGACGGAGTGATCACGGTGCCGACCGGGGGTGGTGCGGAGGCATTCGTCGACGCGGCCGACATCGCCGCCGTCGCGGTGGAGACACTGCTCGCCTCCGAGGCCCACGCCGGTGCGGAGTACGCGCCCACGGGACCGCGGGCCCTCACGGTCGCCGAGGTCGCCGACGCCATCGCGGCGGTGACCGGCCATCCGGTGACCCACCGGGACGTTGACCCCGAGGCGTGGATCGGCGGTGCGGTCGCGGCCGGCCTCGTGCCCGCCGACTACGCCGTCATGCTCCGCTGGCTGACCGGCACCATCGCCTCCGGCAACGGCTCCACGCCCAACGCCGACATCGAGAAGGTCACCGGCCGGCCGCCGGCGACCTTCCAGGACTTCGCCCGGCGCAACGCCGGCGCCTGGGCGGCCGCACCGGCGGTGAAGTGACCATGACCGCAGGGAACATGGGGAGCGCAGGGAACATGGAGAGCATGGGGAACACCGGTGGCTTCGGCGACTTCGCCGCGCTGGAGCCGTTCTTCCGGATCGTCCAGGAAGGGCTGTCGGGGCTCGTCGACGGCGGGCACTTCTTCGAGCTGCTGGCCGAGGACGTGGTCGTCGAGTACGTGGTCTCCGTGCCCGGCTACCCGCGCCGGGTGCGGGGGCGCGAGGCGGTGGCCGACCTGTACCGCGGCTACGGCGACGTCATGATCCTGCACAGCGCGGACGGGCTGGCCGTCCATCGGGCCCCCGGGACGTCAGTGGTCGTACTCGAGTACGCGGTGCACGGACAGGCGGTCGGCACCGGGCGGGCCTACGACAACCACTTCGTCTCCGTGATCACCGTCAAGGACCGCAAAGTGGCGCACTGGCGTGACTACTTGGACCCCGTCGCCGTCTTCCGGGCCATCGGATGGCCGGCGAAGGAGCACTGAAAAACCGCCGGGGAACTGTCACTTGGTTGACGGGCTTCGCCGGACCGCGCCCGTGGAAACCGGACAGCGCCCGTGGAAGCCCAGCCCGCCCTGACTAGCCCGCCCTGCGGAAGGCCTCGTCCATGTCCGAGAAGGCTGCCGGCCCGTCGTCGAGCAGCAGGCTCTCGTCCTCCCCGAAGTCCGGGGCCTGGAAGGGGTTCGTCGCCGGAGGGGGCGATCCCGCGTTGGGATGGCGGGTCGCCCCTTCCGGGGCGGAGAACAACGAGGTCAGGTCGATGAGAGGGTCTCCCGTTCGTTACAGGCCGCTGGGACCTGGTGTGCCGTGACCGGGCACGGCGGTCCTACAGCTTGCTCATCTTGGCGTACGGACTCAGGATGCGCTCCTGAACCGAGCCGAAGTCGACGAGCACCGCGATTCCGTCCTCGATGCCGATGACCCGGCCGAGGCCGTACATGTCGTGTGTGACCTGGTCGCCGACGGCGAACTGCTTGGGGGCCGCCGCGGCCGGGGCCTTGAAGGGACTGGTGGGCAAATAGCGCTTCGGTGCAGCTGGCTTTGTCATTGACTCCAGTATGGGCCTAGACACGCCACTCGCTGAGGCCGTCCACATCGCTTGTTCATCACAGATCGGGCACTCGGGAACCACTTCGGCCCCCCGGACGTACCCCTCACGCCCCTGACCTGCCCGTTCCCGGGCACGCCCGAAAACCGCCGCCGACCTTCAAAACAACGGACGCAGGGGGACCGCGCACGCACGCGAGAGGCCCCGGATCACTCCGGGGCCTCTCGTCGATGTGCACTCGGCAGGATTCGAACCTGCAACCTTCTGATCCGTAGTCAGATGCTCTATCCGTTAAGCTACGAGTGCGTGTTTTTTGTTGATTTTCTTCGCCGTTCCCTGCCCTTCCGGGCCGTTCGCGGCGACAGGAAGAACATTACATGACTGCCGCCGCCATGTGAAATCCGTTAGCCGTACCCCTTGTGAGCTGGGAAAACAGCGATATTGAGGCCCTGAGGACCGTCCTGGGAACGAGCGAAGCCCCGGTCGCGTGGACCGGGGCTTCGACGAGGTGCGGAGGCGGAGGGATTTGAACCCTCGATGGGATTTGCGTCCCAAACCGCATTAGCAGTGCGGCGCCATAGACCGGACTAGGCGACGCCTCCAGCACAACCACCCGCGCGAGCGCGGAAGGTGCGTGCAGATGATGACACAGACGAGCGCGGTGTCACCAATCGCCTCCCACGGTACTAGGCAGCCGGGCCGCAGGGCAAAGCCGTTGCCGTCGGCCGGCGGGTCCGCAACATCCGGGGGCGGCGGGCGTTAGTCAGGTCATGTTGCAGGTCAACCGTCTCCTCGTGTTCGCCGCCGCCGTCGGCTCGCTGGCCGCCGTGCCCGCCACCGCCCACGCACAGGCCGCCCCCACCACCACGCCCCACACCCTCGCGCCACCGCCCGTCCACGACGAGGACCTGTCCGCCGGCGACCATCTCACCGTCACCGTCCGGCAAGCGGGCGGCTCGGCCGACGGTACGTACGAGCTGTACTGCCATCCCGACGGCGGCACCCACCCGGACGTGACCGGCGCCTGCGAGGCCGTCGGCCGCAACACCCGGTGGGGGAAGGACCCCTTCGCACCGGTACCCCCGGACAGCATGTGCACGATGATCTACGGCGGCCCCGCCACCGCCCATGTCACCGGCACCTGGGCCGGACGCCCCGTCGACACGACGTACGACCGCGGCAACGGCTGCGCGGTCTCCCGCTGGAACGGGATGGTCCCGCTGCTGCCCGACCTCCGCAGGTAGCCGCCCGTCGGCCGGATGTCCGTCGGTCAGGTGTCCATCGGTAGGGGTCCGACGACGGTCGGTCACACGTTCTACGTCACTTCACCGTGCGACCTCCCTCTCATCTCACTCCGCGAGCACAAGGACTGCCCTTAGACTCCCTCGCGTGACACGTCGCGGGCAGGTTGGCAAGATGGCCTCTGCGGTCGGCAAGGTGCGGTAACAGGGAGGAAGCGTCTCGTGAGCAGCAGGCCATCCCGAGGCGCTGCTCGCCTCGCAGCCATACTCGACGCACTCCCGGATGCGTTGGTGCTGGTCAACGCCAACGGGACTGTCGTCAACGCGAACACCATCGCGCTGGAGGCCTTCGAGGCGCCGGGCACCGCGCTCGTCGGGCGCGGACTGCTGGACCTGCTGCCGGAGTTCGACTCCCGGCTCATCCCGGGTTCCATGCGCCGCCCCGACTCGATGGACCCGCGCGGCCGGACCAAGCCCACCCGCATGACCGCCCGCCGCACCGACGGCTCCGAGTTCCCCGTCGAGGTCACCAGCGCCAACCTGGAAGACGGCCAGCAGGCCTACGACGGCTACGGCTACACCTCCGACGAGCTCCTGATGCTCGTCGTGCGCGACCTCTCCGGGACCGTGGACACCGAGGCCGAGCTGGCCCGTTCGCAGCGGCAGACCGAGATGATCCTGCGCGCGGCGGCCGAGGGCGTCGTGGGGACGGACACGGACGGGCGGGTCGTGCTGGTCAATCCGGCCGCCGCGCAGATCCTCGGGTACCGCGCCAGCGATCTCGGCGGCAAGGAACTGCACACCCTCGTCCTGCACTCGCGCGCGGACGGCTCGCCGTTCCCGTACGCGGAGTCGCCGCTCGCCGACACCCTGCGGTCCGGGCGCAAGCACCGGGTGCGCGGGCAGGTGCTGTTCGCCAAGAACGGGGACCGGGTCTCCGTCGACCTCACCACCGCACCCGTGCGCGACGGCGACCAGCTCGTCGGCGCCGTGATGACCTTCACCGACCGGCGGCCCTACGACTCGCTCGCCGAGGAGAAGGACGCCGCCGACAAGCTGCACCGGGACGAGCTGGAGCGGATCGACGAGGAGCACGCCTCCGAGCTGACCTCGCTGCGCCAGAAGCACATCACCGAGACCGAGGAACTCCAGGAGCGGCACGAGGAGGAACTCGCGGCGAACGAGGAGCGGTACGCCGCGCTCGGGGAGCGCGAGAAGGACCGGTACGAGGAACTCGCCGGACGGCACGAGCAGTTGCTCACGCTGCTCGGGCGCTCGTTGCGCGGCCCCCTCGACGAACTGCGCCGCGAACTGGCCGCGTTGGCCGCGGACGACGCCGGTCAGTTGTGGCCCGAGGCCAATCAGGTCCTTCATCATCTGTCGGCCGGTTACTCGCGCATCACGCAGCTCATCGACAACGTGCTCGGCTATCAGCGGCTGGAGACCGGGGCCGACGACATCGCTCGGACGAAGGTGATGCTGGACGCCGTGGTCGCGGCCGGTGTCGACGGGGCCGTGGAACTGATCGGGCCGGGGCGTGTGCAGTTCGCCGTGCACGCGCCGCCGATCGAGGCCGAGGTCGATCCCCGGCTGCTCGCGACCGCGCTCGCGCATCTCGTCGCGGATGTCGCCGGCGTGGACGCGACCGGCAACTCGCCCGCTTCGACGGGCGGTTACATGGACAACACGGTCGTCGTGGCGGCGGCGCAGCGCGGTGAGGTCGTACGGATCGAGGTGCGCGGGCCGTACGCCGGGGGAGACCCGGTACACGAGCCGATCGTGCGCGGGATCGTGCGGGCGCACGGCGGTGTGCTGCAGACGCACGACGTGCCGGGCATGAGCGGCAGCGCGTATGTCCTGGAGGTGCCCATCGGGGGCGGGGCGGGGGCCGTCGCGGTTCCGGCCGCGACCGGTGGCGGCGCCGAACTCGCCCTGCCCGAGCCCGCGTCGGGCACCGCGGGCAGCAACGGACGTCGGCGCGCCCGGCGGTCCTCCGTGGACGCGTTCCTGGAGAGCGAGGTGCCGGGCGGCGCCTCCGACGACACCGGTGGCGGTGACGGCGGCGAGGCCGCGGTGCCCACGGGTCGGCGCAGAAGGCGTGCGGGCGACGAGTCGGGGGCGGTGGCGGTCGGTGAAGCGGGCGGCGACGGTGCGTCCGGTGGCGGTGCGTCCAGCGGTACCGGGCGGCGGCGCGGGCGGGCGGCCGAGGGCGCGGCCGGTGAGGTGTCCGACGGTGAGTCCGAAGGCGTGGTCGAGGGCGTTTCCGGGGGTGTGTCCGAGGGTGCCGTGATGACGGCGGCCGAGCATGCCGCCGGGACCGCGGCTTCCGGTACGGGGCTGGGTGGCACCGTGTCGCCGCGGGGTGTGCCGGTGGGCGGCGAACGGCAGGCGCTGCCGGCCGCGTTGCCCGCGAGCGGCAACTCCGGCGACTCCGGTGACTCCGATGGCGAGGACGGGCAGCCGACCGGGCGTCGGCGGCGGGCGCTGGCGGCCGCGGCCGAGCGGGCCGCGGCGCAGGAGGCGGGGGCGCGGACGGTGTTCGCGTTGCCACCGGCCGAGGCGGACCGGACGCCGGACGTCTCCGCGGCAACGGCCGCGCAGGCCCCGGGAGTTGCGGGAGTTCCGGTGGTGCCTGGACAGGTTCCCGGGCAGGTTCCCGGGGGCGTTCCTGGTGGTCATCCCGGTGACGACGGTCGGCACGACGCCGTTCCGCTCGATCAGTCCGACGACCACACTCCGCCTCAGCCGCATCCCGCGAGCGCGCCAACCGGGCGGCGGCGTCGGGCTGTTGGCCAGCCGCAGCCCCAACTTCAGCCGCAGGCCGGGGAGTCGGTGGCGGTCCAGGCGGGTGCCCCGGTTCAGGCCGGCGGCGAGGGGCAGGGGCAGCCCGGGGCGGTGGTTCCGGCGCAGGGTACGGCTGTGGGGCAGGGGCAGCCGGGGCCGGGTCAGGGTGTTCCCGTGCAGGCCGGGGGTGTCGTCTCGTTGCCCGGGCAGAACCCCGGACAGCCCGGTGCCGCCATGCAACTCGCCCCCGCGCAGAGCCTTTCCGCCCCCGGGCAGACCCCGGCGGGCCGGCCGCTGCCGCTCCCGGCGGAGGCGGTTCCCGGCCAGGGCATCCCGGCGCAGGGCAACCCCGGGCAGCCGGTGTCGCCGCAGGGGATCCAAGGGCAAGGAATCCAGGGTCAGGGAGCGCAGGGTCAGGGGTTCCCCGGGCAACCGGTCTCGCCCCAAGGGATTCCGGGCCAGGCAATTCAGGGGCAGGTCCAGGGAGTTCAAGGGCAGGCGGCCCCCGGTGTCCCCGGCCAGCCGATCCCGCCCCAGGGCATTCCCGGTCAACTCGCCCCCGTCCAGGGGCAACCCGTGTCCCCGCACGGCATCCCCGGGCAGATCGCCCCGGCGCAGGGTCGACCCGCTGAGCCGGTACCGCCGCAGGCTCTGCCCGCCGCGCAGTCGAACCCGGCCGCGGGCCACCCCGGCGTGGCGGTGGCGCCGGGCGCGCCCGTACCGGCGAACGGCGCCGACATCGCCGTAGCGCCGAACGCGGAACCGAACCCCAACCCGAACGCGAATCCGGGCGCCCCTGTGTCCGGTACCCCCGTCGCCGCGCAGGTCCGGGCCGCTCAGCCGTTGCCCGCCGAGGCCGCCGCTCCCGTCGATCCCAACTCCACTCAGGGGCGGGCGATCAGTGTGCGGACCTTGGGGCAGGGGGTGCCGTTCACGCGGCAGGCCGCTCAGGTGCAGTTGCCTACCGCCACGCCTCCGCCGCATCAGCCGACTGGTGGCGGGCGGCGGCGGAAGCTGGGGACGCGGCCCGATGCCGCCCCCACCGGGGCGGCGCGTCCGCATCCTCAGGGTGAGCAGGCGCAGCCCTCCATGGCCGGGCAGTCGCGGCTCGCGCAGATGACCGAGGGGGCCGGGCGGTCGTACGCCATAGGAGCACCGGACGAGAACGCGGCCGAGGGGCCGGAGCCGTTGGACGGTCCCGGTGGGGCCGTCGAGATCGCGGACACGCCCCGGCCGCAGCCGCTCGACGACGAGCTGCCTCCCGAGCCGCTCGACAATCCGCGTCGGCTGCTGGTGTGGCCCGCGCCGGACGTGACGACCACGCAGGCGTTGAGCGACCGCGGGTACCGGCCGGTCATCGTGCACTCGCGCGAGGAGGTCGACGCGCAGATCGCCGCGTTCCCGGCGGCGCTGTTCGTGGACCCGCTGACCGGGCCGATCACGCGTACGGCGCTCCAGTCGCTGCGGCAGGCGGCCGTCGCGGCCGAGGTGCCCGTGCTCGTCACGGCGGGGCTCGGACAGGCGACGCGCGAGGCGGCCTACGGCGCCGATCCCGCCGTACTGCTGAAGGCGCTCGCGCCGCGCGACAGTGAGCAGCATCCGCCGCGGGTGCTGTTGATCGAGGAGCACGCGGAGATCGCGCTGGCGCTGACCGCGACGCTGGAGCGGCGCGGGATGCAGGTGGCGCGGGCCGCGAGCGACGCGGACGCGGTGACGTTGGCGGGGCAGTTGCGGCCCAACCTCGTGGTGATGGATCTGTTGCAGGTGCACAAGCGGCGGGCCGGGATCGTCGACTGGCTGCGGGCGAACGGACAGCTCAACCGCACCCCGCTCGTCGTCTACACCGCCGCCGTGGACGAGGCCGATCTGCCGCGGCTCGCCTCCGGTGAGACCGTCCTCTTCCTCGCCGAGCGGTCGACGAGCACGGAGGTCCAGTCGCGGATCGTCGATCTGCTCGCCCGGATCGGCACCAACTAGCCGTCCAGAACGGCTACTTGGCGATCAGCCTGCGCGCCGCCTCTTTGATCGACTCGCGCAGGCGGTCGCCGTCCGTGTCGTCCGCGCCGACCAGGACGCGGCGCATCTGGGGGACGACGACACCCCAGTTGGCCATCGCGACCAGCAGGAACAGCAGGTCGCGGGCCGGGATCGCGTCGCTCACGACACCCCGGTCCTGGCCGTCCTGGAGGGCGGCGACCTTGAACGCGTAGTGCTGCTGGCGCTCGGTCTCGTCGGGCAGTTCGGCGGTGCCGTACTCCAGGCCCTCCCAGAAGAGGAGGCGGAGCAGTTCGGGGTGGGCCTCGTGGTAGTCCATGAGCCGGTCGATCCAGCCCTCGATGTCGTCGGGGTCGACGGGGAGGGCAACGGCCAGGTCGAGCATGGACTTGCCGAGGACCCGGGTGAACAGCTCCGCCTTGTTGCCGAAGTAGGCGTAGATCAACTGCTTGTTGGCCTTGGCCTCGGCGGCGATGCGGTCGATACGGGCGCCCGCGATGCCGTACCGGGCGAACTCGGCGACCGCCGCCTCGAAGATCCGGGCCTTGGTGGCCTCGGGGTCTCTGACTCCCATGAGGCCCAGCGTACTCGGCGAGCGACGGTAACCAACTGTTTGGTTGACAGGGAATCCGCGGGCGCCGCATGCTGTTCCAGCTTCCAACCAACCAGTTAGTTGCTAGAGCTGGCTCGAAGGAGTCCCACCGCTCATGTCCTCCGCAACCGCAGCCCAGCCGGTCCGGGTCCCGACGGGAACGCCGACCGCCGCTTCCGGCCGCCTCTTCCTCGTCCTCATCGCCGTCTGTACGGCCGTGACGGCCGCCAACATCTATCTCGCGGGCCCGCTGCTCCCCCTCATCGCCCACGACTTCGGCTCGACGCCGTCCGCGGTGGCCTGGATCGCCTCGGTCGCGCAGTTCGGCTACGCCACCGGTCACCTCTTCTTCGCCCCGCTCGGCGACCGGGTGAACCGGCGCCCCCTGGTCGCCGCGCTCTCCGTGGCCACCACGGCGGCCCTACTCGCCGGTGCCGCGGCCCCCGGCACCGCCGCCCTCGCGGTGGCCGTCTTCGTCGCCGCCGCCGCGACCGTCGTCCCGCAGCTCCTCGTCCCGCTGGTCGCCGAACGCGCCCCCGCCCATCACCGCGCCCGCCATGTCGCGGCCGTCATAGCGGGCCTGTTCACCGGCATCGTCGCCGCGCGCGTCGTCGGCAGCCTGGTCGGCCAGGCCTACGGCTGGCGGGTCGTCTTCGTCGGCTCCGCCGCCCTGACCCTCGTCCTCGGCCTCGCCACCGCATACGTCCTCCCGTCCGAGAAGCGCCGCGGCTCCGGCCCGCTGTTCGCCGGGATCGCCGCCCTGCCCGGCCTGGTCCGCACCTCACCGGACCTGTGGCGCGCGTGCCTGCGCCAGGCGGGGATGTTCGGCGCGTGGAGCGCCCTGTGGACCACACTCGCCCTGCTCCTGACGGGCACGACGAGCGGTTCCTACGGCTTCTCGACCGCGACCGCCGGACTGTTCGGTCTCTTCGGGCTGGCGGCCGGCGCGGTGGCTCCGCTCGCGGGCGGATTCGTCGACCGGTTCGGCGCGGGGAAGGTCGTACGGTCCGCGTACGCGCTCGCGGCCGTGTCGGTGCCGCTGTTCTGGCTCGGCGGACATGTCCTGTGGGCGCTGTTCGTCGCCGCGATCGCCGTCCACGCGGCCCTGGTCGCCTCCCACGTCGCCAACCAGACCCTCGCCCTCACCACCACCTCCACCCCGGCGACCGCCAACACCGCGTACGTCGTCGCCGGCTTCACGGGCGGCGCGCTCGCCTCGTCCCTCGCGGGGCCGGCGTTCAGCCACTTCGGGTGGGGCGGGGTGTGTGCGGTGGCGGGGGTGTGGCTGGTGGTGGGTTGGGGGGCTGCGGCTGGGCGGCGGTGACATATCTGTACGCCGGGTGGGTGGGGCCGGGGTCTTGGGGGTGCCCTGCCCGGCGCGTTCCGGGGCGCGGCGGCGACTCCTGCGGCTGGGCTGCGGCGAGTTCTTCACGTGCGACGCGAGCGTGGCCGTAGGAAATGGGAGGGTGTCGGCGCCGGGCGGGAAGCGTGGGGCCTCCCGCCCGGCGTTCACGATGTGCCGGTCGGTCAGAGCCTGGTGACGTCCAGGTCGCCCTCGGCGTAGCGCCTGCGCAGCACCTTCTTGTCGAACTTGCCCACGCTCGTCTTCGGGACGGACTCGATGATCGTCCAGCGCTCCGGGAGCTGCCACTTGGCGATCTTCCCCGCGTCGGCGAGGAAGGCGCGCAGGGACTCGAAGTCGGCGGTGGAACCCTCCCGCAGGACGACGGTCGCCAGCGGACGCTCCCCCCACTTCTCGTCCGGTACGGCGACCACCGCGGCCTCGGTGATGTCCGGGTGGGACATCAGGGCGTTCTCCAGGTCGACGGAGGAGATCCACTCGCCGCCGGACTTGATGACGTCCTTGGCGCGGTCGGTGAGGGTGAGGAAACCGTCGGCGGAGATCGTGCCGACGTCACCCGTCTTGAGCCAGCCGTCCTCGCTGAACTTGTCGGCGGGGCGCAGGGGTTCGGCGTCCGTGCCGTTGTAGTAGGCGCCGGCGATCCACGGGCCGCGCACCTCCAGCTCGCCCGCCGACTCGCCGTCGAACGGCAGCCGCTCGCCGCCGGGGCCGGTGAGGCGGGCCTCGACGCTCGCCGGGAAACGGCCCTGGGTCAGCCGGTACTCCCACTCCCGCTCGGTGCCGACCGCCTCGGCCGGCGGGCGCGAGACCGTGCCCAGCGGGGAGGTCTCCGTCATGCCCCAGGCGTGGCAGACCCGCATGCCCAGTTCGTCGAAGGCCGCCATGAGGGCGGGCGGGCAGGCCGAACCGCCGATGGTGACCTGGGTGAGCGAGGAGACGTCGCGGGGCTTGGCGGTCAGCTCGGCGAGCAGGCCCTGCCAGATGGTGGGCACGGCCGCCGCGTGCGTCGGGCGCTGGCTCTCGATCATCTCGGCGAGCGGGGCAGGCTGGAGGAAGCGGTCCGGCATCAGCATGTTCACGCCGGTCATGAAGGTCGCATGGGGCAATCCCCAGGCGTTGACGTGGAATTGGGGCACGACGACCAGTGACGTGTCCTGGTCCGTGAGCCCCATCGACTGGGTCATGTTGACCTGCATCGAGTGCAGGTAGATCGAACGGTGGCTGAACACCACGCCCTTGGGGTCGCCCGTGGTCCCGGAGGTGTAACACATCGCGGCACCCTGGCGTTCGTCCAGCTCGGGCCAGTCGTACGTGGTCGGCTTGCCCGCGATCAGTTCCTCGTACTCGTGCACGCGCGCGTGAGCGCCTTCGAGCGGCGTACGGTCGCCGGGCCCGGAGACGACGATGTGCTCGACCGTCGGCAGCTTGGGCAGCAGCGGCGCGAGCAGCGGGATCAGCGAACCGTTGACGATCACCACCCGGTCCGCCGCGTGGTTGACGATCCACGCCAACTGCTCCGGCGGAAGGCGGAGGTTGAGGGTGTGCAGCACCGCGCCCATGGCGGGGATCGCGAAGTAGGCCTCGACGTGAACGGCGTTGTTCCACATGAAGGTCGCGGTTCGCTCACCGTCGACCACACCCAGGTCCTCGCGCAGGGCGTGCGCCAACTGGGCCGCGCGGGCACCGATCTCCGCGAACGAACGGCGCTCCGGCTCTCCCTCACCGGTCCAGCTGATCACCTGCGATGTTCCATGGACCGTGGACCCGTGGGTCAGGATCCTGGAGATCAGCAGCGGTACGTCCTGCATGGTGCTCAGCACGGCGTCCTCCCGAGGCGACATTGCCTGCGCGGTAGTTGGGGTTGCGCTGATTCTGCGCACATACCGCACGGTATGTCACTAGGAACGGGCGATCGATCACGTCAGGTTGTCACGAGCGGTGCGGATTATCGGGCGAGAACCAGCTCCGGGTCCTCCCGCAGCTTGCCCAGCGCCCGCGACACCGCCGACTTCACCGTGCCCACGGACACCCCGAGCACCTCGGCCGTCTGCACCTCGCTGAGGTCCTCGTAATACCTGAGGACGACCATCGCCCGCTGCCGCTCCGGGAGCTTCGCGATCGCCCGCCACATCGCGTCGTGCAAGGCCTGCTGCTCGGCCGGGTCCTCCGCGGAGCCGACCGTCTCCGGCTCGGGCAGCTCGTCGCACGCGAACTCGTCGACCTTCCGCTTGCGCCACTGCGAGGTCCGCGTGTTCAGCAGCGCCCGGCGGACATAGCCGTCCAGCGCCCGGTGGTCCTCGATCCGCTCCCAGGCCACATACGTCTTGGTCAGCGCGGTCTGCAACAGGTCCTCCGCGTCACACGCGTTCGCGGTCAGCGAGCGCGCCGTGCGCAGCAGCACGGGTTGCCTGGCCCTCATGTACGACGAGAAGGAGGGGTACGTGAGGGTGGCGGTGGTCGGCCGGGTCTGCGCAGCCCGTGCGGCGGGCCGGGTGACGGGGCGCGCGGCCGGGCGTACGGCGGCCCGTGCGACGGCGTTCGAAGCGCTGGTGCAGACTGCTGTGGTCATGGCTCCACGCTATGAGCGACCCCCACTCCCGCGGATCGGCCGCAGGTCCCGAAGCAGACTCCGCCTCAGGTTGTAGGGGTGGGGCTGGCTCCACCTCCTGAAGGTGGACGAGGGGGTGACATGTACTGCGGGTTTACCCCTGGGGGCTCATCCCTCGGCCGTGAGCACCAGCCCGGACGTCGGCACCCCCGTCCCCGCCGTCACCAGCACCCGCCCCGCCTCCGGTATCTGGTTCACGGCAGTGCCCCGCACCTGTCGGACGCCTTCCGCTATCCCGTTCATCCCGTGCAGATACGCCTCCCCCAGCTGTCCCCCGTGTGTGTTGACCGGCACCCGCTCCTCGGCCACGAAGTCCGCCGCCTCCCCCCGCCCGCAGAATCCGAACTCCTCCAACTGCATCAGCACGAACGGCGTGAAGTGGTCGTACAGGATCGCCACGTCCACCTCCCGCGGCCCGAGCCCCGCCGTCCGCCACAGCTGCCGCGCGACCACGCCCATCTCCGGAAGACCGGTCAGATCGTCGCGGTAGAAGCTGGTCATCTGCTCCTGCGCCCGCCCGGCACCCTGCGCCGCCGCCGCGACGACCGCGGGCGGACGCGGCAGATCACGGGCCCGCTCCACCGACGTGACGACGATCGCCTGGGCGCCGTCCGTCTCCTGGCAGCAGTCCAGCAGCCGGAGGGGCTCCACGATCCACCGCGAGGCCGCGTGCTCGGCGAGGGTGATCGGTCTGCCGTGGAAGTACGCCGCCGGGTTCGTCGCCGCGTACCTGCGGTCCACCACCGCCACCTGCCCGAACACCTCCGGTGTCAGTCCGTACGTGTGCAGATACCGCTGCGCCGCCATCGCCACCCACGACGCCGGTGTGAGCAGCCCGAACGGCAGCGACCAGCCGAGCGCCGCGCCCTCCGCCGACGGCTCCCGGTGGGTCACTCCCGAGCCGAATCTGCGCCCCGACCGCTCGTTGAAGGCGCGGTAGCAGACCACCACCTCCGCGATCCCGGCCGCCACCGCCAGCGCCGCCTGCTGGACCGTCGCGCAGGCCGCGCCGCCGCCGTAGTGGACCCGGGAGAAGAAGGACAGCTCGCCGATCCCGCAGGCCTGGGCCACGGTGATCTCCGGGTTGGTGTCCATCGTGAACGTGACCATCCCGTCCACGTCCGCCGGCGTCAGCCCCGCGTCGGCCAACGCGGCCCGCACCGCCTCCACCGCCAGCCGCAGCTCACTGCGCCCCGAGTCCTTGGAGAACTCCGTCGCCCCGATCCCGACGATCGCGGCCCGTCCGCCGAGGGTGTCGCGGGTGCGGGCGCTCATTCCCCGGCCTCCCTCGGCACGGTCACGGTCACCGTGCCGGTCACATGTCTGCCGATGCCGTTCGCCCCGACCACCCGCACCGTCGCGGTGTCGCCGTCCGTCTCCTCGACCCTGCCGGTCAACACCATCGTGTCGCCGGGGTAGTTGGGGGCGCCGAGCCGTATGGCCACCTTGCGGAGCGTGGCCCCCGGTCCGAAGTGGTCCGTGATGTAGCGGCCCACCAGACCGTTCGTCGTCAGGATGTTCATGAAGATGTCCGGGGAACCCTTCTGCCGTGCCGCCTCCGCGTCGTGATGCACGTCCTGGTAGTCCCGGGAGGCGACCGCTCCGGCGACGATCAGCGTGCGGGTGATCTCGATCTCCAGCGGGGGCAACTCCTCACCTGCCCTCATGACTGCGCCTCCTCCTCACTGACGATCAACTCCCCCAGTTCCTGGAGCACTTCGCCCCCGCAGCCCAGGTACGCGTCCAGCTGCCGGCCCCACAGGAAGTGCCGGTGGACCGGATGGTCCAGGTCGGCTCCGGCCCCGCCGTGCAGATGCTGACCGGTGTGGACGACGCGCTGTCCCGCCTCGGACGCCCACCAGGCGGCGGTCAGCGCGTGCGTGGCGTACGGCAGCCCCGCGTCCCGTCGCCAGGCCGCCTCGTACGCCGTCACCCGTATCGCCTCGATGTCCATGTGCGCGTCGGCGGCCCGGAGTTGGACCGCCTGCCGCGCGGCCAGCGGGCGCCCGAACTGCTCCCTGGTGTTGACGTGCGCCACGGCCCGGGCGAGCGAACCGGCGCAGACCCCGGCCTGGAGACCGGCGAACGCGGTGCGGGCGGTGGCCAGAACGTCGCTGTAGGGGGAGGGAGTCGGGGGGCGGGAGGGGGGCTGGTGGCCCTCGGCAGCGGGGTGCACGCCTCCCGCACCGAGCCGCTCCGCCGATGCCCCGTCGAGTGTCAGTCGCCCCGCCGACCAGGGCGCCGTCAGCTCGACCGCCTCGACGCGCACGGCATCCGTGACCGGGGTCAGCCACAACCCGTGCCGGTCGTCGGCGACAAGGACGTGCGTGGCGTCCCGCAGCCAGGGCACGACAGGAACCGTGCCGGTCAACTCGCCCTGCGCCGAACCCCCTTCAGTCCCACCCCGTACCTCTCTCGCCCGCACACCCCCCTGCGCCGGAAACGCCCCGCACACCACCACCGACCCGTCCCCGATCCCCGGCGACAACCGCTCCCGCTGCTCGGGTGAGCCATGGGCCGCCAGCGCCAGCAGCCCGTACACACAGGTCGACGCGAAGGGCACCTGCGCGGTCGTCCGCCCCTGTTCCTCCAGGAGGAGCACGAGCCCGAGCAGGCCCAACTCCTCTACGGCGCCCACCAGTCCGGCCGCGCACAGGGCCTTCCACAGCTCGGGGTCGCTGTCCGTGCCGGCCGCCGTGAGCCGCTCGGGTGTCGCGAGGTCGCCGAAGATCCGGGCGGCCAGGTCACGGGCCGCCGACTGCTCCTCCGTGGGCGTGAAGTCCATGTCAGCCCACCTCGCCCTCTCGGCCTTCCTGGATCCGGAAGACGGGGAGCACCAGGGGGTCGCCGCTCGACTCGGCGCCGCCCGACTCGCCGCCCTGCGGCTGCGGTTCGTCGTACCGCCTGAATTCGAGCCGTACCGGCAGCCCGACGCGGACCTTGTCGTACGGCACCCCCACCACGTTGCTCACGATCCGCACGCCCTCGGCGAGTTCGATCAGGCCGACCGCGTAAGGGCCCGCCGCGTCAGCGGCATCATCGGATTGCGTGAAGGCGGGGAAGGACGGGTGGTGCATCACCACGTACGAGTAGACCGTGCCCTCGCCGCTCGCCTCGACGGTGTCCCAGTCCAGGCCGCCGCAGGCGTTGCAGCCCGGGAGCCAGGGGTGGCGCAGGGTCGCGCAGTCCGTGCAGCGCTGGATGAGGAGTCGGTGCCGTCGCACGCCCTCCCAGAAGCCGGCGTTGTCCCGGTTGACGACGGGGCGCGGGCGCCGGGCGCGGGCCCGCTTCTCTTCCGGCTTCGCCCCCTCTCTGCCTTTCTGGCGTGCGTGGGCGGGGGCGTACTTGAGGATGCGGAAGCGGTGGGTGCCGACGAGGTCCGGGCCCACCCGGACGTCCATCCGCGTCGTGACGAAGTACCCCGTGCCCAGCTTCGTCGTCTTGCGGTCCGACACCGACTCGATCACCGCATCGAACGTGACCTCGTCGCCCGGCCGCAGGGGCCGCAGATACTCCTGCTCGCAGTCGGTGGCGACCACCGAGGTGCAGCCCGCCTCGTCGAGGAGGTCGAACAGCTCGTCGTAGGCCCCGGTCCGTCCCGTGTGTCCGGAGAGGCCGCCCATGGTCCAGGCCTGGAGCATGGTGGGCGGGGCGATCGCGTCCGGTCCCGTGTACGCCGGATTCGTGTCGCCCATCGCCTCGCACCAGTGGCGGATCATCGGCTCGTTGACCGGGTCCTTCCCCCGGCCCGCGACGGCGGCCGCACGTCCCTCGTACGTCTTGAGCCGCGCCCCCAGCTCGTCGATCACCGTGCTCACCGCCCCCCCCTCGTCATCCCGAGCCGCATCGTCGCGACGATCTCCCGCTGCACCTCGCTCACCCCGCCCCCGAACGTGTTGATCTGCGCCGCCCTGTTCAACCGCTCCAGCTCGCCGTCCCCGAAGACACCCGGCGATCCCGAACGCACCAGCCCCGTCAGTCCCGTTGAACCGGTCTCTCCGGCTGTCCCGTCCGCTCCGGCGACGTGCTGACATATCTGGTACACCGCCACCGTCGATTCGGTTCCCACGACTTTCACGCCGCTCGCGTCGCCGGGTGCCAGCCGGCCTGCCCCCACATCACCCACCAGACGCCAGTTGAGCAGGCGTGTCGCCCCCAGCCGGGCATGTGCCTCGGCCAGTTGGGAACGCACCCACGGCTCGTCGACCCGGCGCCGCCCCGTCACCGGATCGGGTGTGCGGGCGGCGGTCAGCACCGCCGTGTAGAAGTCCTCGGCCTGCATTCCGGTCGCGGCGAGGGCGACCCGCTCGTGGTTGAGCTGGTTGGTGATGAGGGACCAGCCCTCGTTCTCCGCGCCGACGAGGTTGCCCGCCGGGACCCGGACCCCGTCGTAGTACGTGGCCGTCGTCCGCTGCCCGCCCACCGTCTCGATCGGCGTCCACGAGAAGCCGGGGGCGTCGGTGGGGACGAGGATGATCGAGATGCCGCGGTGCTTGGGGGCCTCGGGGTCGGTGCGGCAGGCGAGCCAGATCCAGTCGGCGTTGTGGGCGTTGGAGGTGAAGATCTTCTGCCCGTCGATCAGCCAGCCCCGGCCGTCCTCACGTACCGCCCGCGTCCGCAGCGACGCGAGATCCGTACCGGCCGACGGCTCGCTGTAGCCGATCGCGAAGACGAGTTCGCCGCGCAGGATGCCCGGCAGGAGGGCGGCCTTCTGCTCCTCGCTGCCGTACTTCATGAGGGTCGGTCCGACGGTGTTCAGGGTGACCATCGAGACGGGCGCGTTCGCCCGGTAGGCCTCGTCGAAGAACACGAACTGCTCGTCGGCGCCGCGCCCTTGACCGCCGTACTCGACCGGCCAGCCGAGCCCGAGCCGGCCGTCGGCCCCGATACGGCGCAACAGGGCCCGCTGGCCCTGGGGGTCGTCCGTGCCGGGTGGTCCGTCCGGCATCAACTCGGCGAAGTACGTACGGAGTTCGGCGCGCAGCCGCTGCTGGCGTTCGGTGGGGGCGAGGTGCACGACGCCGGACCTCCGTGTCGTCGTAGTCCTGCGGACGATGGTTTCTGACTGTCCGTCAGATGTCGTGCACTGTCAAGGTCGTTCCCGGAGAGGCGCCGCGCGTCCGGGCACACACGTGCGGCACGCACGCGTGGCACACGAAAAACGCCTGCGCGGCGGTACCGAAGCACCGCCGCGCAGACGCGTCACAACCCCAGAGAGCACACCTCAGGCACCCCCGCGCATCCCCGCGCGGAAGTCGGGCCCGGCTACCAGAAGTTGGCGAAGTTGACGGCGACGTTCTCGTTTCCCTGGTTGATGGCGGTGAACGCGGAACCGTTGACCTGGGCGGTGTTGCTCTGGTTCGAGGCTCCGGAGCCGACCGCCTGCTGCTGCGTGGTGGACGAGTTGCCCTTGTTGTCGTGCCCGACGCCGCTCCCGCTGACGGTCGCCACACCCGCGTTCGATCCGTTGCCCGCGATGGCGCCGTTGTCCGCCGCCGCGACGCCGGTGAAGAGGGCGGCTGCCAGCGGAAGGGCGGAGACGGCGGCGATGATGCGGGCGGTACGGATGCTTGCCATGTTGTTCCTCCAGAACAGGGCGCGTACCGGCTCCGTGGCCGGACGCACATGAACTACGGCTTCAAGTACTGCTGCTGCCAAGGCAGTTGGCCGACCGCCTCGGTGTGGTGCACAACGTCGCGAGATCAGAGTTGCCCACCGGATCCCCGGCGAACCAGAGCGGAAGCGGTTATTCCCTCTGAAGCGTGATGACAAGTCGATAAACCCCCTTGGCTGCCCAGAAGGTGTCATCCGTCGCAGTACGGACAGCTCGCCCCAGACACCCCAAGGGGCGAAGCGTTCCTCCACATTTCCGGCCCCTACGCCCCGCTCGGCGAGTCGTAGCCTCCCCCTCTTCCCTTTTTCGAACATGCGTACGAACATGGAGGCATGGCCACCACCGACCGGCAGGCCACAACGCTGGCCCTCGCACACGCCCTGTCAGCCGCCGAACGCGGACTGGCCGTGATCCCCCTGTCCCGGACGAAACTCCCGGCCCTGCGCTCCCCGCACCGCGACGACCTCGACGCCGACCCGGTGGGCGTGCCCTGCCACGGCGAGTGCGGACGCCTCGGCCACGGGGTGTACGACGCCTCGACCGACCCGGCACGCATCCGCGAACTGTTCGCCGCCGCGCCCTGGGCCACCGGCTACGGCATCGCGTGCGGGCTGCCGCCGCACCATCTGATCGGCATCGACCTCGACACCAAGTCGGGTACGGACTCCTCGTCCGCCCTGCGCGAACTCGCCCTCCGCCACCTGTTCACGATTCCCGAGACGGTCGTCGTCCTGACCCCCAGCGGCGGCCGCCACCTCTGGCTCAGCGGCCCGCCCGACGTGGTCGTCCCCAACTCCGCGAGCCGGCTCGCCCCCGGCATCGACATCCGCGGCGCCGGCGGCTACCTCGTCGGCCCCGGCTCCCGCACCGACCACGGCCTCTACGGCGCCGCCCCGGCCACCGCCCACCTCGCACCGGCCCCGTGCCCGCCCTCGCTCCTGCGCCTCCTGCTCCCCCCGCCCCGCTCCCACCACCCGACCCCCACCTCGACCGGCCAACACGGCCAGGGCCTGGTCCAGTTCGTCCTCGCCGCCCACGAGGGCCAACGCAACACCCGCCTCTTCTGGGCGGCCTGCCGCGCCTACGAGAACGACATCGGGCCCGCGCTGACCGAGCCCCTGGTCGAGGCGGCGCTGGGCACGGGGCTCACCGAGAGAGAGGCCCGGGCGACGATCGCCTCGGCGGCCCGGATGACGGGGCATCGGCCTTGAACTCCCGAGCGACCAAAGCGAGTTCAGGTTTCTTTCTCCACCTCGTCACAGGCCCGCGACGGGGGATGATCCCCCCATGCGCATACGCCGAGAGGTCCGCCGGGTCCACTGGTTCCGCTGGGTCCTGTGGGGGCTGTGGCTCGCGTGTCTGGCGTTCGTCATCTGGTTCGCCGTAGAGGCGGTCACGCTGTTCCTCCAGGCCGAATCGTGGTGACACGACGAGAGCCCCCGACCGTTCTCACTGGTCAGGGGCTCTCACGCCGCGGTGGGTGTGGGATTTGAACCCACGGTCACATCGCTGCGACGACGGTTTTCAAGAGCGTCAAGCAAGCATAATGAACGCCCTGGTCACGTACGGTTTCGCCTCCGGCGGGGACCGGTCTGGCCCACACATGGCCCATGGACCCCGAAAGGGGCCCGCAGCGTCACCTCTTGCGGGGGGTCATCTGCTCAGGCGTCGACACACACCGGAACCCTGTGTCGTCGTCCTGCATCGTGTCGTTGGCGTCATTCGGTACGGCTGGCACTCCCCGGAACAGAGGGCTCGTGAATGCGCTGCCCCTCAACTCGTACCTCCCTGGCGCGGTCGGCGTCGCGAGCCATTCCCACACGTTACCCACCATGTCGTAGACCCCGTAGGGCGAGACACCGCTGTGATACCGAGAGACGGAGGTCGTGCGCTCGACTCCGGTCTCTCGGACGTTGCACTTTGCGGCAGTCTTCTGGTCGCCCCACGGGAAGGTACGGCCGGAGGTACCGCGCGCCGCTTTCTCCCACTGCTCCGCTGTCGGGAGCGACTTCCCTGCCCATGTCGCGTACGCGTCCGCGTCGCGCCACGTCACGTGCACGACGGGGTGGTCGTACAACTCCCGCAGGCATCGGCCGTTCTCCCAATGCTCAGGTACCGAGCGCCGAGTGGCCGCGCAGAACCGCGCGTAATCCGCGTTGGTCGTCGGGAAGGTGTCTATGTGGAATTCGTCCACCCACACGGGATCGTCGTCTTCCCCTGCCAGAAAGATCCCTTCCGGAACATGCGCCATGAGCTTCCCGTCACCGGGATGCTTCACGTACTCGCCGCTGCTCGTCTGATCTTCACCAGGGTCGATGATTGCTTGGGTGGGGATGTCGTCCGCCGCGAGGATGCCAATGAAGCGGCCTTGAGTATCCTGGTCTGCCTTGGCGAGCAGGGTATCCAAGGCCGCTTGATTCACCATGCGCAGGGTCGCTTGCTCTCCGTCTGCCTCCCACCGGGAGACGATACGGTCGGACACCCCAAGCTTCTCGGCAAACTCCATGAGGCTCATTCGTACGGCTTCGCGCAGTGCCTTAACTTCACGTCCGGTCCATTTCGTAACGAGTGGCATGGGCTACCTCTGTCGTGAATCGCCGCCCCTGGCAGGGGCGGCAGCACGCGTTTACAAGCGGTCGCCGGGAATTCCGGCGTAGCCGACACGCAGTGCGTCGAGCACTGGGTGGTCCTGCGGGAACTGCACGTCGTCGAGGGCGCTCACAGAGCGCACGCCAATCGTCGTGTTCGTGGCGAATGCGGCGGCCATGTTCTGGATGTCAGCAAGCCGGACGGGGGCAGCGACTTGCTTGGGAGCGTCGAGGCTCTGGAGTAGGAGCATCGTCGTGCCGGGGAGCACGGGAGCGTCCGGCCAAATAACCGTCCCGTCCTGGTCGACAAAACCGAGATTCCACGTGCCGCCCTCGGAGATGCGACCGTCTGCTTCGACGAAAGCCGCATCGTCGAAACCGGCGAGTTGTGCGTCACGCCGAATCCGGAGTTGCGAGTGAAGTCCGATGTGCTTCACTTCTGCGCTGTCGCGAGTGAAGGTGAAGGACTTGGCGGTGAGTGGCGATGGAGAGAGCGCGCCCGCCGGCCGCAAGTTCACCAGCACGTGAGGACTTTGGGCGTCACTGGGGCGTCCCATGTCGATGGCGGGATCAAAGATCGTGACGCGCAGGCCAGCGACACCAGTGACGCCCTCGGCTGCCTTGCGGATGTAGATCAGCGTCTGCTCTCGGTCCAACTCGACGCCGAAAACGATGCGGCAGTCCCGCACCAAGCGATCCAGGTGAAGCGACAGACCCCGAACGGTGCCGTCCTCCATACGCATGGATGTGAAGTGGCCATAGTTCGTGAGGGCGAGGCTCTGGAGTTCGTCGAGGGTGACGGGTTTTCCGTTCAGTTCAGCCATGCGACCAGTCTTGCAGCTCCTGACGCAGCGCCAACACCCTGATACACAGCCAGAGTTCGGATTAGTTCGGTGCAGCGGCAGCGAGAGTACGTACCCACGGCGCGCTCGCCGGGACACGCTTAGAGCATGACGACGAACGCACCGCGAGAGCCGCTAAGCGCCGGGCTCCCCTCCCGTGGGACCCACGGCCGCCTCAAGCTGCTTGATGCGCTCAACGACGCCAGCCAGTTCGGCGGAGACACGTGCGACTTCGGCTTGCAGGTCGGTCAGGCGTTGGGCCGACTCACGGGGCGTCTGCTCGCCTGGGGCGGTGTCGCGCACGTAGGTACCGCTCCCGGAAACGCCCTCCACCAGCCCCTCATCCCGGAGCTGTGCGTAGGCGCCTTGCACAGTCATCAGCGATACGCCGAGCTTCTTGGCGTAGGCACGGCCTCCCGGGAGGCGGTCCCCAGGGCCGAACGTTCCCGCGGCGATCTCGTCTCTGATCCTGGCGGCGATTTCGCGGGCGTTGGGCTTCCGCTTCGGCTGTGAGTCCACCTCGAAAGCGTACTTGACCTAGGTCGTTTGTAACCACCTTGAGTAAACCCTTGACGAGCCAAAAGTGACCTAGGTAGCTTCTACTCAACGACAAGCGACCTAGGTCACTTGCTCGGAAAGTTGCGTTCGACCAGCACCACAGTTACTTGAAAACTGAACAGTGATCGTGCGGGGCTGACGCGGGAGCGGCGGTCATGGCAGGTGCCCAGGGCGAGGGTCCGGGGGCAAACCGTTGTGATGGACGCAGCTCTCCCCCTACGCGCCTGGCAGGCGCCACCCGGTGACGGGTGTGGGGAGATACAGCGGGGCTCCAACGCACGTGGCGGGATGAGAAGACCGCCCCCGAGGCGACCGGGTGACGTCGTCGGCGGCACGCCAACCTGCACCGTTTCGTGCAAGCCGCCTGCTGGCGTCAGAGCAGTGACGATGACGCACCCGACCAACCGGCTCGGGACCGGTCCGCCGCGCAACGGCGGACCGGTGAAGCCGTGTCCCTGCCATCTGCGGGAGGTCGGTCATGGACCGACGACATACCAAGGTCACCGCCGGATCGGACCGGCCGGCGGTGCCCGCTCCTTCTCCGGTCCGTTTCCTGGCTTCGCAGCGCCGTGCGCGTTGCGGCCGGCTGCCTCTGCCTCCCGTACGGCCCGCCTCGCGCGGTGCCGGACGGGAGGCAGCGCGGGGAGTCGGAATCCGCCGGCACCGACACAGAAGCGGTCCCCCGGGTTGCACCCCGAAGGACCGCGCACAGACGCCTTACCGGAGGCACCTGTGATCACGAGTCTGACAGACAAGGAACGCGAGGACCTCTCGCGCAAGAACGGCGAGGCGAACAAGCGCAGCGAGGACAACGCCCGTGCACGGGGCGGCCGTTGACGGCCGCACCCCCAAGAACTCCTGACCACCCCACCACCCCACCACCCCACCACCCCAACGGCGCGCACCCCCGGAGTTGGAGCTCCGGGGGTGCTGTTCGGGCCGTACCACCTGCTAGGGAGAACACGACCCAATGGAACACATCGTCACTGTTCAGGAAGCTGTTACTGCGTTCGCCGACTTCTTGGAGCCGACGAGCGCGGAGCTGGACGCGATCGACTCCGAGATGCCCGTCATCCTGGCGGACGTTGACCTGATCGACGCGCAGATCATGACCCTTGACCGCGCTCCCTCCGAGGTGGACCGGCAGCGCGTTCGCCGTGCCCGGCGCCGGCTGCTCACCGCTCGCCGTGAACTGGCCAACCTGGACGGCGCGGCCACGTCGGGTGGTGCGGCATGAGCGCGCTGCTGACTGCTGTCACTGCGGCGGGCTCGATCGCCTGCGGGTGGGGTGTTCACGGCCTGTGGTTGGGGCGTCGTCTGACGGCTGCCCGCTGCGACCCGCTGTCCGGTCTGTGGACCCGTGCCGCGTTCGAGCGGCGGGCCCTGCGGATTCTGGGCCGTCAGATGCACACGGCGGTGATCCTGGTCGACCTCGACGGCTTCAAGGCGTTGAACGACAGGTTCGGCCATGCGGCGGGGGACGCGGCGATCCGCGCCACCGCCGCGAGCCTGACCGACGCCGTGTCCGCCTACCCCGGGGCGGTCGTAGGCCGTCTCGGGGGAGACGAGTTCATCGCCGCTGTCCCGCTGCCCGCCGTGCACCGCTTGGCGTGGCTGTTGGAGGCGTTGCACGACGCGGTCACCGCCCCGTTCCGCTTCGAGGGCATCGACCTGAGCGTCGGTGTCTCTATCGGTGCCTCGCTCAGCAGTGACCTCCTTCCCGCCGCCCCGCAGGGCGGTCCGGGGGCGTTGTCGCTGCTGATGCGGCTCGCGGATGAGGCCATGTACACGGCGAAGCGGGCGGGCGGCGGTTGGTGCGACCCCGCCGCCGGTGCTCCGACCCACACGACGACCGCCGGGCGCCGTACCGGACGGCCCGGCACCCGCACCGCGCACCCCAAGGAGGCGGCGGCATGACCGAGAACCTGACCCTGGACAGCCTGACCGCCGCGCTGCGGGTACTGCGGGTGCTGACCCTGGACTTCGGGCACCTGCCCGCGCCGACCGTGCACATCTCGCCCCTCTACCCGGACCGGTTGGAGATCGCGTTCCACTCCGGTCTGCCGGGCTTCGAGGCCTGGCGCAAGGCATTGGACATCGCGCCCGACGCGGTCGACTTCCACGTGCAGAGCGAGGGCCGTACGGCAGTCCTGCGGGTGGTCACCACGTATGCGGGTGCGGAACTGGAACTGGTCGGCTACGGCGACATTGCCGCCCCGGTGCTGGTCGGGGGTGCGGCATGAGGCGCAACGCCCGGACCGTGCTGCCGGCCGTCGCTATGACGGCCGTCTCGATGGTGCTGACCCTCGCCGTGGTCGTGATGTGGCTCGGCACGGCCATGCCGTGGCCCGTCGCCCTGGTCGTCGGTCTCGGGATCGACGGGGGATGGCTGGCCACCCTCGCCTACGAACGGCGCCTCGCCGCACAGGGCGACCACTCCCGCACCGTGACCGCCGTGGGCTGGTGCTTCGGCGCGATCGCCGCCGGCGTCCTCATCGTCCACGCACTCACCGCCGAAGCATCCGCGGGGGCGTGGCTGGCCGTGGCCTGGCTGCCGATCGCTGCCAAAGCCCTCTGGCTGGTCCACGGGATGTGGGAGCGGACCGCGCTCACCCCGGTCGCGCTGGACGCGATCCGGGGCATTCAGCAGGAAGCCCGCGACGAAGCCGCCGTGGCCCGTGCCCGCCTGCGGGCGGAAGCGGCCACGGAGACGACGCGGTTGACGGCCGTGACGCAGGCGGGGGCGAGCGTCGCCCGGGTGCAGGCGCGGACCGCTGAGAGTCTGTCGCGGGCGTGGTCGACGCTGGAGACGGCCCGTCAGGGCGAGGACACCGGCAGGGCCTTGACCAGTGTGACGAGCCGCGTCACGCCCGGCGTCACACCCGCCTGGGAACTCCCCGTGTGGGGACGCTCCGAGCCGGTAGCGGCGATCGGTTGGGCGTCTCCCCCGCTCACCGATGGGGAGCTTGACGGGCTGGTCGACGAGATCCGTACCAGCGAGACCCCCGCCCTGTCGTACCGCGAGATGGCGATCCGCTTCCGTTCGGCCGGCCACTCCGCATCCGAGGTCCGCCTCCGGGCGGCATGGAAGCGGGTCGCCTGATGTCCGCCGCGTTCGGCAAGTGCTACGACCCCACCGGCGTCCGCTACGGCGTCCCCACCTTCCCCTGGAAGTACGCCCCCGACGACGAGCAGTACGCCACCCGCCGGCAGTTGAGGGCGTTGGGGCTGCGTCCGGGGGGTCAGCCGGTAGCGGCGCAGGTCATGCGCATCAACCGCCGTTCCGGCACGGTCCGCGTCGCCTACCTCTACCTCATCGACCTCGCCAAGCCCGTACGCCCGATGACCTCGCGGAAGTGGGGCGCCCTCGCGCTCGCCATGCTCGCCCGCCAGACCTGCCCCGAATGCGGGGTCATCTACAGCTACTGCATGCCCCGCTCGCTCGGCATGTGCGTGCCGTGCGCCTACCCCGAGGACCAGCGCGCCGCTTGAACCACCTCGTATCCCGGGTCCGGCCGCCCGACCTTCCACAGCAAGCCGGCCGGACCCGTCGACTCCCGAAGGAGTACGTACATCGTGACCGAGACCACCACGTTCACGCCCACCGGGGACCCGGAGGGCACCGAACAGCCGACGGCCGACGTGCTGCCGTTCCCGCTGAAGAAGAAGACCGACCCCGACCCGACCGCCCCGGGCGAGGGCACGGTGAAGCCGGGTGAGTGGGAGGCCGAACTCCCCGACACCGACGACCCGGAGGCCGACGGCCTGAGCGAGGGCGCCCCGGTCGACCCGCCGCGCGAGGTCTACCCGCCCTCGGTCGCGGAATGGATGGAGGCCAAGGACAAGGCCCGCATGCCGGTCCTGCCGGACTGGGTGAAACTCCCCGACCAGCGAACGGCCGTCCGCAAGTGGGCCGTTCGCCACTACTCGACTGTGATCGGCTACCACGCGGTCCGGTTGCCGCTGGTCTACACGCCGAAGATCTGCATGTACTCGCCGCGCGGCGCGTGGCGCTGGTCGACCGCGATCGGCCGCTGGGTGTTCGACGCCGAGGGCAAGGGCCTGCGTCTGAACTCCGTGGCCAACGAGGACGCTGCCGAGTACCTGAAGCTGTCCCGGCAGCGCAACGACCGCGTCCGCCTGCGCGGGATCGTCGCCACGGTGGGCGGGTTCGTCGGCCTCGCCGCCACCCTGACCCTGTACGTCATGGCGCCGTCCTGGCTGCTCATGCTGTCCATGGCGGCACTGGCCACCACGTTGGGTGTGGTGGGGGCGCCGGCGGACCGGCCGCTGATCGACATGGCCAAGGTGACGTTCCGCAAGCGCAAGCTGTCCTCGGACATCGTCATCCGCGCACACGAGGTGTCCGGGCTGACCAGCAAGGATCAGAACATCGCCTTCCCGCGTCCGATCGGCCGTGACGGCGACGGCTGGCGCGTGGTCGTCGACCTGCCGTTCGGCAAGTCGTTCAAAGACGCGCTCAACGCGCACACCAAGCTCGCGTCGGGCCTGGACATCGCCGCCACTCAGCTCTTCCTGGACAGGGACGAGTCGAGCGAGCGCAGGGTGTCGTACTGGATCGCCGACCGTGACCCGCTCGCCGTGCCGTCCGGCAGGTCGCCGCTGCTGGGGGCGACTCGGGTGGACTTCTGGAAGCCGTTCCCGTGGGGTGTCGACGAGCGCGGCAACCCGGTCATGGCGACCATGCTGTGGCTGTCCCTGCTGGTCGGCGCCGTCCCGAGGCAGGGCAAGACGTTCTCTGCCCGGACGATCGCGCTCGCCGCCGCGCTCGACCCGTACGTGCGCCTGTATGTGTTCGACGGGAAGGCGTCGCCGGACTGGCGCCGGTTCGCGCTGGTCGCGCACCGCATCGGGTTCGGCATCGTGCCCAAGAACGGCATCGACCCAGTGGCGCATCTGCTCACGTCGCTGCGGGAGTTGAAGGCGGATGTGGAGGACCGCTACCACCGGCTCTCGGAACTGCCGCTGCACATCTGCCCGGAGGGCAAGCTGACCCCGGAGATCAGCCGGGACAAGAAGCTGAACATGCCCCTCACGTTGTTCGTGGTGGATGAGGTGCAGGAGTACTTGCAGCACCCCGAACACGGCAAGGAGATCCTTTCCCTGCTCGTCTACCTCGCCCGGGTCGCCCCCGCCGTGGGTGTGAGCGTGATGACGTCCACGCAGAAGCCGGACGACAAGGCCTGCCCCTCCGAGCTGCGCGACCAGCACCAGGCGCGGTTCGCGCTGCGGGTCGGCGCCTACCAGGTGTCCGACACCATCCTCGGTGCCGGTTCGTACTCCGAGGGCCTGGACGCGTCCAAGCTCCTCAAGTCCCACAAGGGCGTTGGCCTGCTCAAGGGCATGTCGGACGACTCCGGGATCGTGCGCACCTACCTCGCCGACGGCCGCGACGCCGAACGCATCCTCACCCGTGCCGCCGCGCTGCGCGAGGCGGAGGGCACGCTGACCGGTGACGCGGCCGGCGAGGCCCCGGCCCCGGAGGTGTCCGCCACGGTCCTGGACGACGTCGCGGCCGTGCTGGGCAAGGGCGAGGCCAAGGTGTGGTCGGAGACCATCGTCGACCGCCTCGCCGACCTGCGCCCCGACGTCTACGGCCCGTGGGCGGAGTTGGAGCCCAAGCCCAAGGCGGAAGCGCTCACCGCAGCGCTCAAGCCGCACGGCGTGAGCACCGAGCAGATCAGCCGCCGCGTCGACGGCAAGGTCGTCAACAAGCGCGGCATCAAGCGCGAGGATCTCGCCGCCGCGATTACGCAGCGCAACGAAAAGCGGGACGCCGGATAGGTCCCCGGGGTCGCTTGCGCAAGCACCACCCGTCGCTTGCGCAAGCGACCCTGCTAGCGACCCAAACCGAACCTGATCAGGTCGCTAGCAGATAGCGGCCGACCTGCGGAAACCCTCAAAACCCGCCTGAGAGGCCCCTGATGAGCCTTCCCCTGCTCGCTATCGCCTGCCTACTCGCCGTCACGTTGTGTTACAGCGCCAAGTGCTGGCTGAGCCCGTTCGGCGACTGCCGCAAGTGCCACGGCATGGGCCACGGCATCAAGACCGACCGCAAGGGCAACGCCAAGCGCGGCCGTGACTGCCGCCGCTGCGACGCGACCGGCAAGCGCATACGCGTCGGCCGCTGGATCTACAACCGCGCCGCGCGCACCTACCGCGCCGGCACCCGCTGACCCGCCCGGAGACACCCATGGTCCTGACCATCCCGCTCGTACTGCTGCTCGCCGTCGTGGCCGTCCTGCTGCTCCGCTTCAAGGCCGTCGGCTTCGGCGCGGCCGTCGTCGTCGCGCTCTTCGGCTTCTACCTCGCCCACACCGGCGCGGCCGACACCGTCAACCACCTCGTCACCGCCGTCACCGACGCCCTCCCCGGCATCCGTCACTAGAAGGGAGATCAAGACATGAACGAACCCGCCGCCTACCACCCGACCGGCCACCAGGTCGCGGCCGTGGAAGTCCACCGCCCCGCCCCGCTCGCCTCCGCGCACACCGCGCCACTCATGCCCGTGCAGCCCGGCGCCATTCCGTCCGTGGCGAGCGTCGTCCTGCCGGACGGACGGGTCGTCACCGGCTACGCCATCAACCCCGCACAGCCCGAGCCGGTCGCGGCCAAGCCGCCCGTCTCCCGCGCGGCCGTGAACGTCGCGCTCGGGGGCGTCGGGTTCCTCGCCGTATGCGGCGGACTCCTCATGCTCACCGCGTTCATCACCGCCCTGACCGCCCTGATCACCCAACTCGTCATCCTCGCCGCCGTCATCTTCGGCGGCTGGATCGCCGTGCAGGTGTTCAGCGCGAGCGGCCACCACGGCGGGACAACGGTCAACATCCGCAAGGCCGTCATCAAGCGCAACAAGTTCTACGGCTGACAAGGGAGAACAACACCCGTGATCCGACTGCGCATTCAGGTCGCCCACTGGCCCCGCAGGGCCCTGGTCCTGACCGACACGCCACGCCCCGACTGCTCCAACTGTGGGGGATTCGGCGGCATCGAGCACCCCTACGGCGACGACAACGGCGAGTACGCCGGAAGCGACTGGGAGCCGTGCGAGTGCTGGAACGAGTCCCGGCGCTGGCTCCTGATACCCCTGCCGAACCGGCCCCGGTGTCTGCGTCGCCACGACAACGGCCGTGACCCGTGGGGACCCGACGGCTACAGCAGCGAACCGCCCTTCTAGCTACGCCAAGGGCGACCCCGTGTTCTTGGCGGAAGTGGGGGTCGCCCTTGTCAGCCAGTCACCCATCAAGGAACTGGAGACATCCAGCATGCCCGAGCACAGCATTCACCCGCGACTGCCCGACGGCACCGAACGAGTCGTCACCGCCCGCACCGAGACCGCCCCCGACGGAAGCACCGTTCTGACCCTGCTCACGGTCGGTCCGCCGCTCGTCCTGATCGAACACCGCATGTTCCTCGACAAGTACCTGACCCGCTCCCTGCTCTGCACCCTGGCCCGCGACCTCGACGACGTACCCGCACCCGGCCCCACCCCGGAAGCCGCCGCCCTCCTCGACGCCATCCGCGCCGACGACAAGACCGCCATCGCCGCCGCCGGAAACGCCTTCAACGACCGCGTCCTCAGCCTGTGGACAGACGGGAGCGCGGCGGCATGAACGCGCACCTGAACACCGCGCTCGCCCTCGCCGCGCGCGGGGTCCCCGTGCTGCCGCTGCGGGCGGGAAAGGTGCCGTTCGGCAACTGCCGTACCTGCGCGAAGAACGCGTGCGGCGGCCGGCCGAACATGAAGGCCCCCGGCCCCTGCCAGTGCCCCGGCGTCTGCCACGCGTGGGCCGCCGCCACCACCAACCCGCACGTCCTCAACTCCCCCCAGTGGGAGGCGGCATGGCGTCGCGCGGCGGCGGTCGCGTACCACCCCGGAGGCGCCGGGCTGACCGTCGTCGACCTCGACAACGCGGCAGCCGTCGCGTGGGCCCGCGACACCCTGCCCGCCACACGGACCGTGCCGACCACGCGCGGACAGCACTGGCTCTACCGGGGCGTCATGCCCTCCCACAACGACGTACGGTCCGGCGTGGACGTCAAGTCCCTCATGTCGTACGCCCGTTGGCTGGGGCCCGGCACCGGTCGCATGACCGTCCTGCCGGATGCCGTGCGCGCCCTCGCGGTGAAGGAAGACACCACCCCCGCCGCCGGGGAGGTGGTGTCTTCTCTCCCCGAGCGCGCCACCTGGAACCGTACGGTCGCCACCGGCTGCCGCCACACGGAGCGGTACGTCCGTACCGGTCTGGATCGCGGCCTCGCCCTGGTCCGGGCGCACGCCGAATCCGGGGCGGGATCGCAGGCGTTCGGGGCGGCACGCTTCCTCGCCGTCCAGCACACCGACTGCCCCGGCCCCTGCGCCCTCGACCTCGCGGGGGAAGAGATCGTGGCCGCCGCCGTCTCCGTGGGCGTCCCCGAGGCCTACGCCCGCCGTGCGGTCACCAACGGCCTTGAGACCGCCTCAAGGCGTGCGGCATGAACAAAGCAGCCTGTAACCCTGCAAACAGCCCTCAGGGCGCCGTACAGGGTCCGCCAACGGTCTCCGTAGGCGAATCGGAGGTCGCCGCCCGCAAGGGCGTCCCTACTGCCCTTCGCTCTGACCCACACGGGGACGGCGGGCGTCGCCCCGTGGCCTGGCTTCACATCGTTGCGCCGCCGTCCTGGGGGGTCACGCCTTCCGCCCGTTCCTGGTGCACCTGCGGGTACGAGCGGCACGCCATCGGCCGCGCGGCCGTCCTGCAACTGATCGCCGCTCACGGCGAACACCGCACCGCATGCCCCCTGTTGAACACCACGTCGGAAGGCAGGGCCGCCGCATGACGACCAACGACACGGGCGCGGATCTGTGGGAAGGGTTCGAGCACATCGAACCCGAGCAGATCACCGGACCCGCCTGGGACGAACCCGTTCCCCTGCGGGCCCGCCCGCCCCTCCCGGGCTTCCCCGTGGACACCCTCCCCGCCTGGCTGGCCGGCATGGTGCGCGGTGTCGCCGAAGAGACCCAGACCCCGGCTGACCTCGCCGGATGCCTGGCCCTGGCAGTCCTGGCCACCGCGGCGGGCGGGCGGGTCAAGGTGTGCGTACGCGGACACTGGCGCGAGCCCGTGAACATCTACACCGCCATCGCGCTGCCCCCCGGCAACCGCAAGTCCGCCGTCTTCGACCTCATGGTCAAACCGCTGCTCGATGCCGAGAAAGCCCTGATCGAACTCTCCGGGCCCGTGCGGGCGGAAGCCGAGACCCTGGCACGGCTGGCCAAGTCCGCAGCCGAGAAAGCCGCGGGCAAGGCGGCCAACGCGGAACCCGAACACCGCGACACCCTGACCGCCGAAGCCGTCCAACTCGCCCAGGACGCCGACAAGATGCGGGTCCCCGCCGAACCGCAGCTCGTCGCGGACGACGTGACCCCGGAGAACGTCGGAACCCTCCTGGACGAACAGGGCGGGCGGATCTCCTGCCTGAGCGCAGAGGGGGAACTGTTCGACATCATCGCCGGCCGCTACACCGGCAAGCCCAACATGGGCATGTTCCTCAAGGGCCACGCCGGCGACATGCTCAGGGTCAACCGCCAGGGCCGTAGTGCCCAGCACGTCGACTCGCCCGCGGTCACCATCGGTCTCGCCGTGCAGCCGGAAGTCCTGGACGCGCTCAGCCGCATCGACGGGGCCGACGGCCGCGGCCTGCTCGCCCGCTTCCTCTACTCCAAACCGCTGTCCCTGGTCGGCTCCCGCAGCCTGACCCCCGCCCTGCTCGACGAACAGGTGGCCGCCACCTACGCCAAGCACCTCGCGGGCCTCACCCTCGCCCTGGCGGACTGGACCGATCCCGCCCTCGTCCAGCTCACCCCGGAAGCGGACGCGGTCCTGTTGGCGTTCCAGAAGGTCACGGAGTCGCGGCTGGGTCCGGACGGGAGTTTCGCGCCGATCGTGAAGTGGGCGTCGAAGCGGGACGGCGCCGTGGCCCGCATCGCCGCACTCCTCCACCTCGCCACCCACCCCGAGGACGGATGGCACCAACCCATCCAAGCCCCGACCATGGCCGCCGCCACCGAGTTGGGCGACTACTTCACCGCACACGCCCTGGACGTATTCAGCGCCATGAACGCCGACCCCGCCCACGAATCCGCACTGACCGTCCTCGCGCAACTCGTCACCACCAACCCCGCACAGTTCACCAAACGCGAGCTGTTCCGGACACTGCGCCCGGCCGACTTCCCCGCCATCAGCGACCTCGACCCCGCCCTCGCCCTCCTCGAAGAACACGGCTGGATCCGCCAACTCCCACCCCCGCCCCGCTCCGGCAAGGGTGGCCGCCCGCCATCCCCCCGCTACGAAACCCACCCCCGCATCGCACGCGGCGCCTGACACAACCCCCAGACCGCCGACACAACTGACACAACCTCCCGCCCAAGCCGCTGACCTGCACGAACACCCATGATCACGGTTCTGACAGAACCGAATAAAAACCCGACAGAACCCCCGGCACCACCATCGGGCGTCCCCTGACAGAACCTCCCCCCAAGAGGTTCTGTCAGGTTTTAATTCGGTTCTGTCAGAGATCCAAAACCCATGAAAACCGCAGGTCAACTGCTCATCGGCGAGGTTCTGTCAGTTCTGTCAGCGATTCCTAAGCCTTCCCCGGAATACGCCAAGGAGTCGAACCGTGGCCCGCCCCCAGAAACTCAAGCTCCGCGAAGTCCTCGAAGAGATCGACATGAGCCGCGCCGCCTTTTATCGCATGCGCGCTCGTGGCCAAGCCCCCCGCATGCACAAAATCCCGAACGGCCAACTCCGCGTCAGCCGCGCGGACTTGGACGCGTGGTGGGAGCGGTGCGAGGAGCGCGCCGCTTAAATCCGACCGCTTCACCGGGGCCCGCGCCGAGCGCGGGCCCCTCGTTCTGTTTGGAGAGACATGCTCACGTACGACGTCGATATCTGGTCCATCCGCAAGCGTGCTGGCCGCCCGAAGCCGTGGGAACTGCGTTGGCGTGTCGGTGAGCGTCCGCACTCCCGCAGCTTCAAACTCAAGCCCCAAGCGGACGGCCGTCGGGCAGAGTTGATGAGTGCTCTACGCGACCACCAGCAATTCGACGAGGAAACGGGGCTTCCCGCAGGCGATTTGATGGCCCGCACCTCCCCTTCCTGGTACGAGCACGTCACGGGGTACGTCCTCATGAAATGGCCGCAAGCCGCCGCCAAGCACCGGGCGAGCATTGCGGAATCGCTCGCGGTCGTGACCCCCACGCTTGTCACCAGCAAGCGGGGGGCGCCCACCTCGACTGTGTTGCGTGATGCCCTTTACCAGTGGGCGTTCCGGGCGGTTCGTGGCCCCGAAGGGTCTTGGGTGTCGCGCCACGTCGTCGAGGAACCGCCTGCGGACATCTGCGCCGCTCTGGAGTGGATTGCCTCGCGCTCCATCAAGGTCAAGGATTTGGAGGACCCCACCCTTCTACGTCCCGCCCTGGAGGCGCTCTCACTTCGGCTGGACGGGGTCAGGGCTGCCGAAAACACGGTCAGGCGCAAGCGCATGGTATTGAGCAACGTGCTCCGCTACACCGTCGAGGAGAAGGGTCTACTCACGGCGAACCCTCTATCCCGCGTGGACTGGACGCCTCCCGAGAGTGACGACGAGATTGATTTCCGGTACGTGCCCGGCCCGAGTAAGGCACGCGCGTTGCTCGGGGCTGTCCGCGACTCCGGTCCGCGCGGCGAGCACCTACACGCATTCTTCGGGTGCCTCTACTACGCGGCTATGCGACCCGGTGAAATCGTCGCGCTCAAGGAATCGGACTGCACGCTGCCGCCCAACTCGCCGGAGTCCGTCAAGGAATGGGGCGAACTGCTGCTCGGGGAAAGCCGCCCGGAAGTCGGTGGCGGCTGGACAGACGAGGGCACGTCGTACGAGAGGCGCGGCCTCAAGCGACGCAAGCGCGGCGCGACGCGAACCGTGCCCATCCCGCCCGTTCTTGTGCACCTACTCCGGGAGCACATCGCCCGATACGGCACGGCCGATGACGGCCGACTCTTCCGGGCGTCGCGGGGAGGGCGAGTGTCCTCTACGGAGTACTGCAATGCCTGGGAGAGAGCACGGAGCGTCGTGCTCTCTCCCGGTGAAGTCGAGTCCGCCCTCGCGGCAGTGCCCTACTCCCTGCGTCACGCGGGGGTCTCCCTGTGGATCAAGTCGGGGGTCGACCCGGCGGAGGTCGCTGCTCGCGCCGGCCACAGCATCGCAGTGCTGTACCGCTTCTACGCGAAGATCCTGAAGGGTGGTCAGCAGCACTCCAACAACCTGATCTCCCGCGCCCTAGGCGAGGACGAGATGCCCTGATCCTGGCCCACAGATGGCCCACACGCACTGGTCAAAGCTGGGATACCGGCGAGAAAGGGTGAGACAGCTAATACTCGAAAGGGGCGCCCCGTCCACCGGGGCACCCCCTCTGACCAGCACCTAAGCTGACCTGCTGCGGTGGGTGTGGGATTTGAACCCACGGTCACATCGCTGCGACGACGGTTTTCAAGACCGTTCCCTTAGGCCGCTCGGGCAACCCACCCGCGCACCCGCCCACCAGGGACGGAGCGGGTACAGCGTACCGGCACCGGGCGGGTCGCGGGGTGCACGGTCCGGGTTCCTCGTCCGGGCGCGGGGTTGCCCGGACGAGGAACCGGCCGGCGTCCGTCGCGCCCGTGGCCGGCGCGGCTCTGCTGACCTCGGCCGTCACGGCGCCCGCGTAGCCGCGGGCCCGCGTCCGCGGTTCCTCCGCACCGGACTCCCGGCGCGGAACGCGGAACAGGGGCGCCGCCCGGCAGGCGACACCCCTGGTCACGTCCCTACGGCCGCTGCAGCGCCCGGTCCACCACGACGCTCGCGGCGACGTACGACCACTGGTCGTACGTCGTCCCGCCCGCCGTCCGCCGATCGCGCATCCCGAGGTACCGGTACGTCTTCGCGTCGAACACCAGGATCGGGCCGCCGTGTGCCCAGGGGGTTCCGGCGGGTCCCACGTACTGGATGCCGATGCCCACGCGGCCGTCCCCGTCCTTCTGGTGGGGCAGGACCTTGATGCCGGGGACGGTGGCCAGCGCTTCGTAGGCCGCGGAGCGCAGCCCCTTCGGCAGGACGGGGGTGCGGAGCAGGCCGGCGACGAGGTACTGGGTCATCGGCCAGTCGGCGGCCTTCATCGGCCTGTTGTAGTCCGGCTTTCCGGGGCCGTCGCGGAGGGCGATCAGCAACTTGGCCGGATCGGTGGGCAGTTGCTTCAGCAGGGTCCACCTGCGGGGCGGCCAGTCGCCCTGGCCCGCGCGGTACACCGGGACCCATTGCTTGTGGCCCAGCTCGCTGACGTAGGACTCCTTGGAGCCGTCGACCGAGTTCCAGTTCTCGTCGACGTACGTGCGGGTCCGGCCGCCGGTGGTCGGGGTCTCTTTGGTGATCTCCTTGGTGTAGATGAACTGGTCGTCGCGCGGAGCGATCGGCTTCTCCAGGCGGCGTTCCTCGGCCGCCGCGCCGTGCAGCACGGTGGTCGCGCTCACCGACTGGGTGCGGGGGGAGGAGCCGTCGTCCGCGGCGATCACCACACTCGTCGCCACCGCCGCGGCCGCGACGCCCGCCACCGCCATCCGCAGCACCGGACGGCGTCGTACGGTCGCGGGGGCGAGGGTGGTGGGCGTGAGCATCGCCTGGTGGAGGCGGAAAAGGGCACGCGCGCGTGCGGGGTCCGTGAGCGGGGGCGTGTCCGCGTCCCACTCCCTCAGGAGCTGGAGTTCGTTCCTCGGTTCACTCATCGTCGGATTCCTCTCGGAAGGCTGTCGGATCGGATCCGCCCAATGCGTCGCGAAGTTTTCTGCGGGCCCTGTGCAGCCGTGACCGGACCGTCCCCACCGGTACCTCCAGCGCGCGTGCGACCTCCTCGTAGCCGAGGTCGGCCCAGGCGACCAGCAGCAGCACGTCCCGGTGCCTGGCGGGCAACCGGGCCATGGCCAGGGCCAGTTCGCCGCGTACGGCCTGTGCGCTGACCCGTGCGGCCACCCGGTCGGCGACCGGGTCCTCGGCGCCGTCGGCGCGGGCGGCCGACGGCAGCCGGCCGATCGCCCTCAGCCGTCGGGCCTCGGCGCGCCGGTGCCGGCCTATGAGGTTGGTCGCGATGCCGAACAACCACGGGCGGGCGTCCGGCAGTTGGGTGTCGTACCGGAAGCGCTGCTGGAACGCGGTGGTGAACGTCTCCGCCATCAGGTCCTCGGCGACCTCCGTGCCGAGCCGGCGCGCCGCGTAACGGTGCACCGGGTCGGCGTGGCGGTCGAAGAGCACGGCGAACGCCTCGGGCTCGTCCCACGACCGTTCGATCACCGAGGCGTCACTCATCCGGGCGCCGCTGTCCTGCCCCACCCTGACACCTGGTTCGACGGTCATCGGGGCTCCTCTCGTCCATGCGGACTCGCTGATGAAGATTGGGCTTTCACCGGTACTTCGCCGCAGGGAGGAATCAGGTTCCCTCGTGGTGCACGCACGCGTGGAGGACGTGCACGCACGCGTGGAGGGTGCCCAAAACGAACGGGCCGGGCGAGGAGAGTCCTCGCCCGGCCCGTCGGCCGATCTTGTGACGCTATGTCAGCTGTCGCCGACCCTCGACCCCAAGGTCAGGTCGGTCGTGTGCTCCGTGCCGCCGCGCTTGTAGGTGATCTTGACCTTGTCGCCCGGCTTGTGGGTCCAGATCTCGCCGATGAGGGTCGGGCCGCTGTCGATCACCGAGTCGTCGAGCTTGGTGATGACGTCGCCGGCCTTGAGGCCCGCCTTGGCCGCCGGGCCGCCGGCCTCCACCGAGGAGGAGCCGCTGACGCCCTCGGCGGTGATCGTCGCTCCGGAGGTGCTGTCCTCCAGCGAGACCGAGGCGCCGATCTTGGCGTACACCGGCTTGCCGGTCTTGATCAGCTGCTGGGCGACGTACTTCGCCTGGTTGATCGGGATGGCGAAGCCCAGGCCGATCGAGCCGGACTGGCTGGTGCCGCTGAGGCCGCCGCTGCTGGTCGACTGGATCGCGGAGTTGATGCCGATGACCGAGCCCTGGGCGTCGAGCAGCGGGCCGCCCGAGTTGCCGGGGTTGATCGAGGCGTCGGTCTGCAGGGCGCTCATGTACGAGGCCTTGCTGGTGGAGCTGCCGTCGCTGGAGGCCACCGGGCGGTTCTTGGCGCTGATGATGCCCGTGGTCACCGTGTTGGACAGTCCGAAGGGGGCGCCGATGGCGATCGTCTCGTCGCCGACGGCCACCTTGTCCGAGTCGCCGAGGGCGAGCGGCTTCAGGTTGCTGGGGGCGTTCTTGAGCTTGATCACCGCGACGTCGTAGCCCTGGGCGTGGCCGACGATCTCGGCGTCGTACTTCTTGCCGTCCGGGAAGGTCGCCGTGAGCTTGCCGCCGTCGACCGCGTCGGCGACGACGTGGTTGTTGGTGACGATGTGGCCCTGGGTGTCGAACACGAAGCCCGTGCCGGTGCCGCCCTCGCCGCTGGTGCTCTCGGCCTCGATGGTGACCGTGCTGGGCAGGGACTTGGCGGCGACCCCGGCGATGGTGCCCGGGTCGCGCTTCACGGAGGCGCTGCTGCCGGTGTCGGCGGAGACGGTGGTGGAGTTGCTGTTGTCGTCGTGGTCCTTGGCCAGGGTGTAGCCGAGGCCACCGCCCAGACCGCCGGCCACCAGCGCGGCGATCAGCACCGCGGCGATCAGGCCGCCGCGTCCGGTGCCGGGCTTCTTGGGCGCGGGCTGCTGCTGGTAGGGGGTGCCCCAGCCGTCGCCGCCGTAGCCACCCGCACCCGCGGCCGCGTCACCGCCGTATCCGCCGACGCCCTCGCCGCCGTACGCGCCCGTGCCACCGTCGGCGTACGACGAGGCGGCGGGCGGCGGGGGCGGCCAGGCGGCGTCGGGGGCGGATCCCGTGCCCTGCGGGGGCCCGTCGGCGTACGCCGGCGCGTGGCCGGCGTGCAGCGTGTCCTGCGGGGCGCCCGGAGGCACCGGCGGGAGCTGCGTCGTAGGGGCGCCCCCTTCGGGCGCGGCCGCCTGCGGGGAAGCTGCGGGAGATTCCACCGGCACAGGAGGTGCAGACGGGGCCGGGGGTACCTCAGTGCCCTCGTTCTCGGTGCTCACAGCTCTTCTCCTCGGTCCACGGCTGTTGTTCTCGGAAGCATGCGGTCACACTCTTCACGCTTGTCGATCGGTCCGGCGCGAAACAGCTGTGCATGTGCTTTTGTATGCCGTCAGCTTTTCCCACCGGCCGTCAGAGCACCATAAGCGGTGCCTGTGGGTTCACGGCGAACCTTTATAAGGGATTCGGCGGGTCATACAGGACCTGTCGGGCCAAAAAGACATACTCTCCGCGCGCCTCGACCACCCGTCCACCGCCTTTCGGTTCCACGCCTTCCCCGTCGCGGTGGCACCATGACGCGGTGACCCACGCACGGCAGCACCGGATCCAAGTCGTCGCCCACCGCGGAGCCTCCGAAGAGGCCCCCGAGCACACCCTGGCCGCCTACAAGAAGGCGATCGAGGACGGTGCGGACGCCCTCGAATGCGATGTACGGCTGACCGCCGACGGCCATCTCGTCTGTGTCCACGACCGCCGGGTCAACCGGACGTCGAACGGACGCGGGGCGGTCTCGGCGCTGGAGCTCGCCGATCTGGCCGCGCTCGACTTCGGGTCCTGGAAGGGCCGCGACCTGTCCCGCGACTCCTGGAAGACGCGGGACGAGGAGCCGGACTGGGAGCACCCCCCGGAGGACCGGGCGGACACCTCCGTCCTCACCCTGGAGCGGCTGCTCGAACTCGTCGCGGACGCCGGCCGGCGGGTGGAGCTGGCCATCGAGACGAAGCATCCGACGCGCTGGGCGGGGCAGGTCGAGGAACGGCTGCTGGTGCTCCTGAAGCGCTTCGGGCTGGACGCCCCGGCCACCGCCGCGGACTCCCCGGTACGGGTCATGAGCTTCTCGGCGCGCTCGCTGCACCGGGTGCGGGCGGCCTCTCCCACGCTGCCGACGGTCTACCTGTTGCAGTTCCTCTCGCCGCGCCTGAGGGACGGTCGACTTCCGGCCGGTGTCCGGATCGCAGGCCCCTCGATCCGGATCGTGCGCAATCACCCTGCGTATATCGAACGGCTGAAAAACGCCGGTCATCAGGTGCATGTCTGGACCGTCAACGAGCCCGAGGACGTCGATCTCTGCGTTGACCTGGGCATTGACGCCATCATCACCAACCGGCCGGGGGCCGTTCTGAGCCAGCTCGGTCGCGATCGATAAACAACCTCATAAAGACCGCCAAACACCCCTTGACCCGGGCACCTCACCTGCACCATCCTCCGAACCCGGCCACACCGTCGAAAACCAGCCACTCGCTTACAGGGAGTGCTCCGGCGCGTTCGGTCCGTGTTCGATCGTTGTGAATGCGTCACTGAACGTGGATTGGCCGGTTTCCGGTACAGGCCAATGGGGCATCCACACCGTGGCGTGGGGCGAAGGAGGTCTCGGGGGTGGCGTTGGTGGTGGCACAGGAGGTGCCCACGTCGTCGAGCATGGCCGTGTCCCATGGCCCTGCGGGCGTAGGGGAAGCAAGACATCGCATGCGCGACCAGTTGCGCACCGGCGGTGTGTCGGAAGAGGTCATCGACGACGCCGTACTGATCCTCTCCGAACTTCTGAGCAACGCGTGCAAGCACGGCCGGCCCCTGGGCGACGCCCTGGCCGGTGACGGTGACGTCCGGTGCGCCTGGCGCGTGGACACGGGCGGCCGGCTCACGGTCGAGGTGACGGACGGCGGCGGCCCGACCCGCCCGGCTCCGGCCACCCCGTCGGTGACCGCCCACGGCGGACGCGGGCTGAACATCATCAGCGCGCTCGCCGACGACTGGGGCGTACGCGACGAGAACCGGGGCGAGATCACGGTGTGGGTCGTCGTGCAGGACGACGACGACCGGGACGGCGGCGAGGGTGCCGACGATCCGGACGCCGGGCACCGACGCGACGACTTCGCTACGCGCGTCATGGCTCCCGCGGTCACGACTCCTACGGTGTCGGCGGTCCCCCGGCTGGAGTTCGCGGACGCGTTCGACGAGCTGGACTGACGCGCGCGTCCACGCCCGCCGGGTTGTCCACAGGCCGTCCACCACGGTTCCCGTGTCGCCGGGTTGTCCACAGGCTCCCGTCGGTCATGGCGTGAACGGCTAGGCTCCCGCCCGTACGAGACGAGCCGTAACCGGGAGACACCCACGATGGCCAAGAAGCGACCCCAGACCACGGCCAAGCGGCCTCAGCTCAGCGACGAGGCGGTCCCGGTCGTCGGTGCCCGCGAGCCCTGCCCCTGCGGCAGCGGCCGCCGCTACAAGGCCTGCCACGGCCGCGCCGCCGCCCACGCGGTGACCGAGCTGGTGCAGCGCCCCTTCGAGGGGCTGCCCGGCGAGGGCGACTGGGTCGCGCTGCGCGAGCTGGTGCCCGCGGCCACGGTCGCACTGCCCCTGAAGGGCGGCCTCCCCGAGGGCGTCCCGTCGGTCACGCTCGCCACGGTGCTGCCGATGGCCTGGCCGGCCCTGCGCCGGGACGACGGCTCGGTGCTGCTCGGCCTGCAGAACGACACGGCGTCCGGCGACATCAGCCGCGACCTCGCCGACACCCTCCAGCGCGCGCTGGTCGCCGATCCGGGCACTCCGGTGCAGGCCCGCCGCGCCCCGGCCGACGGTCCGCGACTGCAGGATCTGCTCGACCCGGAAGGCGCGTTCGAGCCAGTTGTGCACCCGGGCTTCGAATTCTGGGTCCCGGAGGCTTCGAGCGCGGCGCCGGAGGTGACCGCCTCCCTGGAGCGCGCCAACGCCGCCGCCATCCCGACCGTGAAGCTCCAGGGCGTGGACGCCGCGTACTGGTGCGAGACGCCCGACAAGAACCATCTGCGCTGGGTCATGCCGTACCCGGAGGAGCAGCTTCTGGACGGACTCGCGCGGTTGCACGCGGCGGGCCGCTCGGGTCTCGGCGAGGGCACCCGTCTCGTGGGGTCCTTCCGTGCTCACGGTCTCACCGTGCCCGTCTGGGACCTGCCGAGCGGGCTCGGCGCGGACGACATCGAGAAGCCGGCCGCCGAGTTCGCCGAGCGCCTCACCGCCGCGCTGGCCACGGAGACACCGCTCACCGCGGACGAGCGCCGCGCGCGCGGCGGCCTCACCAACCGGCAGGTCACGCTGAGCTGACACCCGGAATGGGCCAGGGGTCCGACTGAACGACCGTTCAGTCGCAACAGGCCTGTTCACTCCGGTGACTCCTGTCGCAACTCCCCGTTGTGAAAGGGAAGTCGGTGTCCGAATAGCCGAGATCGAATTTGCGAACCGCCGATCTCTTGTTACCGTTCGAGTAGCCCGGTTGCTGGTGCATCCCCCGTCGCCAGCAACCGGGTCTTTGCATGCCCGGCTCCCGTTTACGGAACGACGCCGTCCGTCAACTCGCGGTAGGCGCCGAGGAGTTGCTCCCCGAGCGCAGCAACAGCGGCCCGCTCCCACCCCGCCCGGCGAACTCCGCGACGGCCGTGTAGGCCCCCGGTTCGCCCTGGGTCCGCTCCCGGGGTGTCTCGCACAGCACGGGCTCGTCCTCGGCCTCCACGAGGCAGTGCATCTGCACGGTGCGGTCCGCCGGCCCCATGAGGCTCAGCACCGCGTCCAGGCCGTCGCCGGTCGCGTTGCGGTAGTAGGTGCGCGCCCAGGTGTCCTCACCCTGTGTCATGACACAGGTCTGCGCCTCGATGCCGTCGGGGGAGGAGAGTTCGGGTCCGCAGCGCGCGGCCGTCGCCAGTCCCAGGCCGAGTTTCAGCGGGGAGCGGACGGGCGAGGGCGCCGGCGAGGGCGCGCCCGACGGCTTCTTGTCGTCGTCGGACGCGTCCGAGGCGCCGGAAGACCCCGACGCGTCGGAGGAGCCGGCCGAGCCGAGGGATCCGGAGGACCGCACCAGGGACCGTACGACCGCGTGACCCTCGTCGCGTACGGGTCCCGCGGACGCCACGGCCAGCGGCAGCGCGACCGCGCACACCGCAACGCCCGCGAGGGCGAACAGACGAACCATTCGGGGGTCTGGGGGTCGTCCCCCGGAATGACGGCGCATACTGCGGAAGATAACGACGAACTACGGGCGCCACGTTCCACGCACGCCCGACACCCCTACAACTCGGGCGCGCTCACACCCGTACGAGTGAGGGCCTCGACCACGGCGTCCACCACGGCCTCGACATCGGGCACCCAGGGCGAGGCCGAGCCGGGCAGTGGTGCGCGCTCCCAGCGGATCTGGCCCTGGCCGGTCTCGGAGGGCGGCAGGGCGAGGTAGCCGCCCTCGCCGTGGAAGCGGAGCGAGCCCGGGACGTGGTCCTGGGCGTAGAGCAGCTCGCCCAGCTTCTCCAGGGAGTACGGCTTGACGAGCAGCGACCAGCGGGTGGGCGCCGCGACGACCGGGCCGAGGCGCATGCCCTGGCGGTCGAGCGCGGCGAGGGCCCGGGCGGCCGCGGGTGCGGGCAGGCTGACCGCGCAGGGAGCCTTGTCGCCGGTGGCGAGGACGATCGGCGCCGCCGGGCGGTTGCCCCACCACCAGCGCACCATGCGGGCGTCGGTGGTGGCCGCGAGGAGGCCGGGGTCGAAGGGGTGGGCGCCGGGCACCGTGCACTCAGGGTCCGGACAGCCGCAGCGGGCCCGGCCCTGAGGGTCCGGTGCCACGCCCGGGAGTACGGGCCATTTCCATTCTGTCGCGAAGGTCAGGGCCGCGCTGAGCATCTCAGACCTCCTGTTGTCTCGCCTGGACAGGAGCCTGCGTCGCTTTCCGAGGATCTCGCGCATGAGCGCTCGTTCCTTTCCGTTGCACCGCTGGCAACACCGAGGACCACATCACATCATGTGTCGATCACTTCACTGTGCGTACCTGTTGGCGCATCACACCCCTGTCTTCGACAAGGGGAACCCGTGCGTGCAAGAAAAGCGTGGGCATGGCGCGGGGGTGGCGAAGTCTGGCGTTTTGCCGTCCCGCGTAGTTCTCTCCGCCTCCGCCACGGGAGGATGGGTCACGATCGTCGGTGGTTAAGACGCCCGGGTCCCTCACCAGGTTCCGGGTGGCCCCCAGCCACCCCTGGCCTTCTCCGAGTACGTACCCATCACGACCGCTGTGACGCTCCGTCGAGCAAACCCAGTCGACCTCAATGGACCGTCCCCTGATGCAGTTTTAGGCCAACTTTGCCAATCCGCAAGAGGAGAGCGAAATACCCCCGCCAAACCCATGGACACCAGGAATCCCAGCAGGACAATGCTGGACATCCCCTCACGAGTGCGTGTACATGTGGAGACACTGCCAGCGGCGCAGAATGACATGGGGGTTTGCGATGCTTTTGAGCAATACGCACCGGTCGGAAAGCCGGACGCCATGACCGCCCCGCACCCTTCGAAAGTGGCTGGAATCGATTCAACGGTTCCCTCGCCCGCACACACTGTCGCGCCCGCGCCTGCCGCCACCGGTACCCCTCCAAGCCCCTCCTCGAACACGCAGAACCCGCCTGATACCACCCAGAACGCGCCAGGCGCCCTGCTCCAGGACCGGCTCGCCGGCTGGGTGTCCGATCTCACGACCCTCCATGAACTCACGGAGCGGCTGGCACGCACGGACGCACTCGACGAGGCACTCCAGGAGCTGCTGCGCGCCGGAGCCGCCCTGGTGGGCGCCCGCCGCGGACTCGTCGTCCTGGAACCCGGCGACGGCCTCGGCCCCGAGACCACCATCGGCCTGGGCCTCGCCCGCGCCGACCTCGGCCACATCGAGACCGTCCCGCGCGGGGCGATGTCGTACGGCCAGATTCTCGACGGCGCTCCCGGGGGCGAGGGCGGCGAGATCGTCCACCCCGACCTGTTCGCCGAGGACGGCCTCGATCCGCGCCACCGCGAGGTCGCCGTACGCCTGGGCTACGCGGCCAGTTACGCGCTGCCCCTGGCGACCGACGTGGGCGGGCGGCTCGGCGCCGCCGTGTGGCTGTACGACGAGCCCGCCGAGCCGGTCGAGCGGCAACGCCATCTGGTCCGGCTGTACGCGCGGTACGCCACCGAGCACCTGACCCGGGTCCTCGAGGTCGAGCGCACACGCGCGTGCATGGCGACCATCGCCGAGGAGCTGCTGCCGTCCCGGCTCCCCCGCGTGGCCGGTGTGCAGCTCGCCGCGCTGCACCGCACGGGTCCGCGCGGCGGCGGCGACTGGTACGACGCGCTGCCGCTGCCCGACGCCGCGCTCGGCCTCGCGGTCGGTTCGGTGACCGGTTCCGGGCCGAGCGCGATCGCCGCGATGGGCCGGCTCCGGGCGTCCCTGCGGGCGTACGCGGTGATGGAGGGCGAGGACCCGGTCGCGGTCCTGTCCGACCTCGAACTGCTCCTGCGGCTCACCGAGCCCGCCCGCTCGGCCACCGCGCTGTTCGCCTACTGCGAGCCCGCGCTGCGCAAGATCACCCTGGCGGGGGCGGGTCACAGCCCGCCGCTCCTGGTCGGCGAGCGGCGCACGGAGTTCGTGGAGACCTCCGTGTCCGCGCCGCTCGGCATGCTCGCCTGCTGGGAGGCGCCGAGCGTGGAGCTGGAGGCCGAGGCCGGCGAGACGGTGCTGCTCTACACGGACGGGCTGCTGCACCGCACCGGCGACCCCATGGACCGCGCCTTCGCCCGCCTCCACGCGGCGGCGGCGAGCGTCCCCAAGGCGCTGCGCGAGGACCCGGCCGCGATCGCCGACCACGTGCTGCGGACCGTGCTGCCGGACGGCCTCGACACGGCCGACAGCGACGAGGACGTCGTCCTCCTGGCGGCCCGTTTCGAGTAGTCGCCCGGACGCCATGTGTAACAGGCCATACGGCCCTGGGCCCCCTTCCGTACGACCGTACGATGGAGGGGGTCCAGTGCCGTATCTAGGAGGATGACCGTGGCCGACGAGCTCACCCCGGAGACCCCGGAGACTGAGTCTGAGGAGCCCATCAAGAAGCGGAAGAACGGCCTGTACCCGGGCGTCTCCGACGAGTTGGCGGACAGCATGAAGTCCGGCTGGGCCGACACCGAGCTGCACGACCTGCGGCCCGTCGAGCAGGCCGAGGACACCGCGCGCCGCCGCGCCGCGCTCTCCGCGCGCTTCCCGGGCGAGCGCCTGGTGATCCCCGCGGGCAACCTGAAGGTCCGCTCGAACGACACCGAGTACCCCTTCCGGGCGTCGGTCGAGTACGCGTACCTGACGGGCAACCTCACCGAGGACGGCGTCCTCGTCCTGGAGCCCGCCACCGAGGGCCACAAGGCGACGATCTACCTCCTGCCGCGCTCCGACCGCGAGAACGGCGAGTTCTGGCTCTCCGGCCAGGGCGAGCTGTGGGTCGGCCGCCGCCACTCCCTCACCGAGGCCGAGAAGCTGTACGGCATCCCCGCCTCCGACGTCCGCGAACTGCCCGAGGCGCTGCGCGAGGCCACCGGCCCGGTGCGCGTCGTGCACGGTTACGACGCCGGCATCCAGGCCGCGCTGACCGACAAGGTCACCGCCGAGCGCGACGAGGAACTGCGCGTCTTCCTCTCCGAAGCCCGCCTGGTCAAGGACGAGTTCGAGATCGGCGAGCTGCAGAAGGCCGTCGACTCGACGGTCCGCGGCTTCGAGGACGTGGTCAAGGTCCTCGACAGGCCCGAGGCGACCACCGAGCGCTACATCGAGGGCACGTTCTTCCTCCGCGCGCGCGTCGAGGGCAACGACATCGGCTACAGCTCGATCTGCGCCGCGGGACCGCACGCCACCACCCTGCACTGGGTGCGCAACGACGGCCCGGTCCGCTCCGGCGACCTGCTCCTCCTGGACGCCGGCGTCGAGACGTACACCCTGTACACGGCGGACATCACCCGCACACTGCCGGTCGACGGCCGCTTCACCGAGATCCAGAAGCAGGTCTACGACGCCGTCTACGAGGCCCAGGAGGCCGGTATCGCGGCGGTGCAGCCGGGCGGCAAGTACCGCGACTTCCACGACGCGGCGCAGCGCGTGCTGGCCGAGAAGGTCGTCGAGTGGGGCCTTGTCGAGGGTCCCGTGGAGCGTGTTCTGGAGCTGGGCCTCCAGCGCCGGTGGACGCTGCACGGCACGGGTCACATGCTCGGCATGGACGTCCACGACTGCGCCGCCGCGCGGACCGAGACGTACGTGGAGGGCACGTTGGAGCCCGGCATGGTCCTCACGGTGGAGCCCGGCCTGTACTTCCAGGCGGACGATCTCACCGTCCCCGAGGAGTACCGCGGCATCGGCGTCCGTATCGAGGACGACATCCTGGTCACCGAGAACGGCAACCGGAACCTCTCCGCCGGCCTGCCCCGGGCCTCGGCCGAGGTCGAGAGCTGGATGGCGTCCCTGAAGGGCTGACCGTCGACAGTCGGTAGCTGATACAAGACTGATGGCCGGGCACACGTGCGGTGCCCGGCCATTCGTGTGCCGGACAGCCGCCGATCGTGTGCCTAGGGGAGGGCTTTTTTCGTGAACGTGCCTAGGGGGAGGGCTTTTTCATGAACGACTTCTGGTCCGGTGTCGGGGTCGACCTGCATCTGGAACCCGACCCGGAGGGCGGCCGCCGGGTCGGTCTCGAACGCGCGCTGCGGGACGCCGTACGGGACGGCCGGCTCGCCCCCGGGACCCGTCTCCCCGCCACCCGACGCCTCGCGACCGAACTCGGCGTCTCCCGGGGCACCGCGAAGGCCGCCTACGACCAGCTCGTCGCCGAGGGCTACCTGACCGCGCGCCAGGGCTCGGGCACCCAGGTCGCGCTGCTGCCCTCCGTCGACGCGGAGGCACCGGACGCGGCGGCACGCACGCGTGTACCCCGTTTCGACCTACGGCCCGGCAGCCCGGACGTCGGCGCGTTCCCGGCCGCGGCCTGGCTGCGCTCGCTGCGCCGCGCCATCGCGACGGCACCCTCCATGGCGTACGACTACGGAGATCCGCGCGGTCGTATCGAGCTGCGCACCGCGCTGTCGGGGTACCTGGGGCGGGCGCGCGGGGTGATCGCGCCCCCGGAGCGGATCGTGATCACGTCCGGGTATGTGCAGGGACTCGCGCTCCTCACGCGCGTGCTCGACGGTTCCCGGGTGGCCATGGAGGACCCCGGGCTGCCGTTCCACCGGGAGGTGGTCCGGCACAACGGCGGACGCGTGGTGCCCGTGCGGGTCGACGAACGGGGCGCCTGCGCCGAGGACTTGGGGGACGCGGCGGCCGTGGTGGTGACACCGGCCCACCAGTACCCGACCGGCGTCACCCTGCATCCGGAACGCAGACGGGCACTCACCGACTGGGCACGCGCGCGTGGGGGACTGATCGTCGAGGACGACTACGACGGAGAGTTCCGCTACGACCGGCAGCCCGTAGGCGCCCTCCAGGGGATGGCGCCGGGTCAGGTCGCGTACCTGGGGACCGCGTCGAAGACCCTCGGGCCCGCGCTGCGGCTCGGCTGGATGGTGCTGCCGCCGCACCTCGTCGACGCGGTCGCCGACGCCAAGCTGCACAGCGACCACCACACCGAGACCATCGGCCAGTTGGCGCTCGCCGAACTGATCGACAGCCATGCCTACGACCGGCACGTGCGCGCGTGCCGGCTGCGGTACCGGCGCCGCCGCGACCAACTGCTCGGCCGGCTGGGGGCGCACGGGAGCGTGCGGGGCATCGCGGCCGGGCTGCACGCGCTGGTGGAGGTCGCCGACGAGGAGGCCGTCCTCGCCCGGGCCGAGAAGGAGGGGCTCGCGGTCGGGCGGCTCGGGGAGCACTGGCATGAGGCGGGCGAGCGCGAGGGGCGGCCGCAGGGGCTTGTCGTGGGGTACGGGACACCTCGGGAGCGGGTCTATCCGGAGGCGCTGGAGGTGTTGGGGCGAGTGCTGGAGGGGGCGTGAGAGGCCTGAGGAAGGGCCGAGGGGGCCGTCGGGCTGAGGTGGCCGAGGAAAGGCCTGGGGACGGGCTGGGAAGGGCCTGGGAGGGCTGGGCGAGTCTGCCGAATTGGGCCACTGAAATGGTGACCAATTGGGCCTCTTGAGGGACCCAACCCCGCCCTATCGTCGTAGCCATGACGAACTCACTCGTCCCACCCGCCGGCCCGCAACGTACCCTCGCGCTGGCCCAGTTGACCAACTCCGTCGGTGACGGCGCCTACTACGTGACCTCGGCGCTGTACTTCACCCACGTCGTCGGGCTCGCCCCCGCGCGCGTGGGTCTCGGGCTCACGCTCGCCTGGGCCGTCGGATCGCTGGTCGGGGTGCCGCTGGGGCGGCTGGCGGACCGGCGCGGGCCGCGCGGTACGGCGGTGCTGCTGGCGCTGGCGACGGGGTGCGCGGTGGCGTCCTTCCTCGTCGTACGGGGATTCGTGCCGTTCGTGATCGCCGCGTGTGCCTACGCCTCGGCGCAGTCGGGGCTCGCGGCGGCCCGGCAGGCGCTGCTGGCGGGGCTGGTGTCCGCCGGGGAGCGGACCGGACTGCTGGCGCATCTCCAGTCGACACTGAACGCCGGTCTCGCGGTGGGCGCGGGTCTCGGCGGGCTCGCGCTGCGGGCGGGGACGCGGTCGGCGTACCTCGGGGTGTTCGCGCTGGACGCGGTGAGCTTCCTGGTGTGTGCGGGGCTGCTGCTGCGGCTGCCGTCGGTACAAGGCGGCCGGGCACGGAAGGCGGGTGGTCTCGGTGTCCTGCGGGACCGGCCGTACGTCGTCGTCACGCTGCTCAACACCGTGCTGCTGCTGCGGATGCCGTTGCTCAGCCTCGGGCTGCCGCTGTGGATCGCGGAGCGGACGGACGCGCCGACCTGGCTGGTCTCCGCGCTGTTCGTGCTCAACACCGGGGCGGTGATGGTCTTCCAGGTGCGGACGGCCCGCGGGATCACGGGGCTCGCGTCGGCCACGCGCGCGGTGCGGCGGTCGGGCTGGATCATGCTGGCGGCCTGCGCGGTGTTCGCGCTCTCGGCGGGCGCGTCGCCGTGGGTGGCCGTGGGGGCGCTGGTGGTCGGGGCGGTGCTCCAAGTGGCCGCCGAGATGGGGCAGTCGGCGGGTTCCTGGCAGCTCTCCTTCGACCTGGCCCCGGCCGACCGGGTGGGCGAGTACCAGGGCTTCTTCGGGACCGGCGTCACGGTCGCCAGGACGATGGGTCCCCTGGTGCTGACGTCCCTCCTCCTGGAGTGGGGGACACCGGGCTGGCTGCTGCTGGGCGGGGCGACGGTGGTGGCGTCGTACGCGATGGGTCCGGCGGTGCGGAGGGCCTCCGGCGCTGGTGAAGTGACTGTCAGGGAACCGGTGTTGGTGAGTTGACCGGCACGAGCGACGGTCGCGGGCGATGACTGGACAGGCCACGTCGACGGGCCGAACGGCGGCGAGCGAGACAGCGGCCCGTGCGCGGCAAGGCCTGGCGGACCACATCGATGCGCCCACCGGGGCCTCTCGGAACGGCCTGCCGGTCAGCAGCCGATCGTCGGCCCGCGTCAGCGAGTCGACCGGCACCGGTCCCACCATGCGGCCCGCGCCGGTGAGTTCCACGGCACTGATCCCACCAGGCCACCCACGCCAGTGAGTTCCACGGCACTGATCCGATCAGGCCCGCCGCGCCAGTGAGTTCCACGGCACTGATCCGATCAGGCCCGCCGCGCCGAAGGACCCACCGCGCCCGCCCCACTCAGACCACCCGCGCCGGCGAACCCCCCGCCCCCGCCCCCGACCCGCTCAAGCCACCCGCGCCAAAGACCCCACCGGCAACGAGTCCAGGAACAACGCGCCCGCCAGGAGTCCCGCGCTTCCGCGAGGGCTCCACGCGCGTGTGTGCAGGTCGGTGTCGAAGGCGGCCAGGGCCTCCGCGCCCGCCGGTGTCGCGGTGCCGCCCGCCTCCAGGACGCCGCGGGCCCCCGCCTGGACCTGGCGCAGGCCCAACGGGCCCACGGCGTGGAGGAGTTCGGTGTCCTGGAGGGTGGACATCACCGTGAGGAGGGCGTCCAGGCGGGCCTGGGTCTCCGTCGCGCCGGTCGCGCGGGTCGTGGCGAGGGTGTCCAACGCCCGCCGTACGTGCGGGAATCCGGCCTTCGCCTCGCCCCGCGCGCCGGCCGCGCCGTACTTCGCCGAGATCGACGAACCGCGTGAGGGCCGGCGCGGGGCGCGTCGGTCGGGGTGGGCGGCGATGCGTTTGGCCGTCGCGGCGACGTCCTTCGCCCCCGCACGGGGGTCCAGGGCCGCCGCCGCGACCAGCAGGCCGAGCGCCCACAGGGCACCCCGATGGCCGCCGCCCGCGAGGGCGACGGAGTGTTCCGTGCAGCGGCCGATCGCGCCGAGTTCCGCGCGGAGCACAGGAGTCGGCTCACCGGTGCGGCGGGCGGCCGCCGCCATCGCCGCGAGGCCGGGGGTCAGCGCCTTGGCGGACCAGCGCAGGGCGCGGTGGTCCACGCGGGTCGTGCGGGCGGCCAGGTCGCGCGGGTCGGGCAGGCCCGGCTTGGGAGCCAGCGCCAGTTGCCCGGTGAGTGCGTCCACGGCGGCCCGCGCCAGTGCCTCGTCCTCGCGGCTCTGCATCGTCGTACCTTACGAGGAGGCGGAGGCCGAAGGGGAGGGGCTGGCGCTGTCGGACGGCGGCGCACCTGTCGGGGCGTCACTCGGGGGCGTGCCGCCTCCGCCGCCGCCCCCGCCCGTGTCCTCCGCGTCCGGGTCGACGCCGAGCGTCAGGGAGCCCTTGTAGCCCTTGGACGGGTCCTTCTTGTGGACGGCCTTGAGGGTGAGGAGGCCGCTGGCGGCGCCTCCGCCGTCGTAGACCATGTCGTCGGCGAGGACGGTGTACGAGCCCGTGTGCTTGGCGTACGGGTCGAGGGTGAAGATCTCCTCGGCGATGTCGTCGGCGAAGAAGAACTGGCCGGTGTAGTTGACCTTGCCGCCCTCGTAGGTGCCGTCCTCCTTCTCGCCGCCGGTGTGCACCTTCACGTGGATGTGGCAGGTCCGGGGCGTGTACCAGCCCGGGAAGATCGTCTCGAACTTGACGACCCCGTTGGCGTTCGCGACCTGGTAACCGCGCAGGTAGGTCAGGTCGTTGGCGCTGTCGCCCTCCTCGCTCTCGGCGGGGGCCGAGCCGCCGGGGTTGGCGGTGGTGTAGCCGGAGTAGTAGCCCCAGGCGTCGCAGTGCCAGATCTCCACGGCCGCGCCCTTGACCGGCGTACAGCCGTCCGTGGCGTCGACGACGGTCAGCCGCAGGGTGAGCGGGACGCCCGCCTTGCCCTCGGTGATGTCCTTGCGGACCAGCGCGCCGTCGAGGTAGTAGGGGCCCTCCGTGACGCTCGTCATCAGCGTCATGCACGCGTCGCTGGTCGAACTCGCCGTGGCGGAGGCGGTCGCGTCGGATGTCGTGTCGGCGGACGCCGACTGGAACCCGGCCGCCACCAGCCCGCCGGCCGCGACCGTGCCGCCGGTCACCGCGAGGGCGCGGCGCCGGCTGATCGTTTTCTCTTTGTGGTTTCCCGTCATGGTCGTGAAGCTAGGAACGGCCGCCGTCAAGGGCGTGAGCGTGCGCTGTGCGCAAGGTAAGAATTCTCAGAAAGCTGAAGTCGGGTCGTCGGCGATGTCAGCGACGTCAGAGCGGCCTCGGGTCGTCGTCGTGCAGGATCCGCTGGAACAGACGGTGGTCCCGCCACTGCCCGGCGACGTGTGTATAGCGCGGAGCCATGCCGATCGGCTCGAACCCGCTCTTCTCCAGGACGCGTTGGGAGGCCAGGTTGTCGAGCAGCGTGACCGCCTCCAGCCGGTGCAGCCCGATCGTCTCCCGCGCGATCCGGCACACCCGCTCGACCCCCGCGGTGGCCAGGCCCCGCCCCTGCTCGTCGGCGGTGATCCAGTAGCCGAGCGAGCCGCTGCGGAAGGAGCCGAGCACGATCCCGGCCAGCGTGAAGGCCCCGGTGACCCGCTCGCCGGAGACGAGGAGCAGCGGCACGACCCGGCCCGCCCCGCACTCCCGCAGCATCGCCTCCAGCCGCCCGCGCTGCCCTTCGGCGGTGAAGAAGGCGTCCGGGCGGTACGGCTCCCAGGGACTCCGGTTCTCGGCGAAGGCGGCGGCGAGGGCCGGGGCGTCGGCGGGCTCGGCGAGCCGCAGCATCATGCCGTCGGCCAGTTGTTCGGGTCGGATGTCCATCCGCAGATTCTGCCGCCGCGGCACCGACACCGAGGCACTCGCCTCGAACGGCCTTGGCACTCGCCTCGAACGCGCCCTCACACCGCCATCAGCGGCGCGTCCTTCCGCCACTTCAGGATCTTGTCGAAGCTCACCACCGCGCCGCCCACACCCGGCTTGTTGCCGATGTGGACGTGGTCGGCGAGTTCCTGGATGAGGCACAGACCGCGGCCGTTCTCGGCCTCGCTCGGGGCCGGCCGGACGGACTGGGTGCGGGCGAAACCGGGGCCGGAGTCCGCGACTTCGATACGACACTTCTCGCCGTCGAGGTACGCGGTGACCCGGTACGCCTCGGTGGGCGCGCCGTGCGCGGTGTCGCCGCCGTGCTCGACGGCGTTGGCGCACGCCTCGCTGAGGGCGACGGAGAGGTCGTAGGAGATGTCCGGGTCGACGCCCGCGGTCTCCATCGTGCCGAGGAACAGTCGCCGGGCGAGTGGCACGCTCGCGGCCTCGCGCCTCAGATGGAGTGACCACCAGATGCTCATGCTCCAGCCTCCCGGCCGCGGCTCGACATAGTGATACCTATTGCCGCCAGTGCCCCTGTGTAAGCACGGAGTTGACGTGATGCCGCCCATATGGGGGATGTGTCCCAAACGTAATTGGTGTATCCGGAGGTAGCTCACGCCGGAGAGTGATCTTTGTGACGTACGACACACTATGGCCCCGATGTTGCGGACCTGCCGTATGGCCACGACAGGGCCGGTGCGATGATGAGCCCGCCATGACTGCCCCCCACCCACGTACGGCGCGCTCCGGAGGTGAACTCCGGGTCCTGCGGGCCGCGGTGTTCGCCGCGGTCTGTGTCGTGCTGGCCGCGGCCGGTCATGCGATCGCCTCCTGCGCCACCGTTCCGCTGTGGACCCTGGGCGCGGGTTTCCTCGTCACGTTCCTCGTCGTGGCCCCGCTCGCCGGGCGTGAGCGCTCGCTGCCGGGGATCGCGGCGCTGCTCGCGGTCGGACAGACCGTGCTGCACACACTGTTCGGGCTCGGCCAGACGGCCGGTACGGCCACCACAGCCGGTACGCCGACCACCGGCGGACTGTCCGCGTCCGACGCCTCGCTCGTCGCGCGGGCCGCGCATCTGCTGTGCGGGACCACCGCGGCGGCGATCAGCCCGGCGCATGCCCAGCAGATCCTCACCGACGCACGCCTGCTGCCGACTTCGGGCTCGACGAGTTCCGGCTCGATGAGTTCGATGAGTGGCGGCATGGGGTCGATGCATCACCCCGCGGACGCGATGTCCACCTCCGCCGCCTCCTCGATGTCGCTGTTCCCGTCCCTGTCCATGCTGCTCGGTCACGTCCTCGCGGCGCTCGCCGCCGGCTGGCTGCTGCGGCGCGGGGACCTGGCACTGCTGCGCCTGATGGAACTGTCGGCGCACGGAGTCGCACAAGGGGCACTCGTACGGTCCCTGCGCGGGGCCCTCGCCCTGGTGCGCGCCCTGCGGGCCGGGCTGCCGGGGGCACCCGAGGCGGGCCCGCGGCTGCGCCGTACCGCCTTCTTCGCGCCGCCCGCGCCGCACACCACCGCACTCCAGCACTCGGTGATCCGCCGCGGCCCGCCGGCCGCCGCCGCACACGTCCTCGCCGCCTGACGCGACGCGATCACCCTCACCTTCCTTCGAGCACGGCTCCCCGGGAGAGGACGGCCGCCGTCGTGCGGCACACGCGCGTGCCACGCGCCCCCTCTTCACCACCGGAACTCACTCGAACTCGAAGTGGAGTGCTCCTTTCCATGAAGTCCATGAAGTCCATGAAGTCGATGACGTCCTTGAAGACCTCTCGTATCGCCGCCGTCGCCGCCGTCGCCGGCTCGGCCGTGCTCGTCCTGTCCTCCCCCGCCTTCGCGCACGTCTCCGTGCAGCCGGAGGGCGCGGCCGTCAAGGGCGGCTACGCGGTCGTCGACTTCAAGGTCCCGAACGAGCGTGACGACGCGTCGACCACCAAGCTGGAAGTCACCTTCCCGACCGAGCACCCGCTGGCGTCCGTGATGCCGGAGCCGATCAGCGGCTGGACCGTCAAGGTCACCAAGTCGAAGCTGGCCAAGCCTGCCGAGATGCACGGCGAGACGATCACCGAGGCCGTCACCAAGGTGACCTGGACCGCGACCGGCAAGGGTGTCGAGCCGGGCTACTTCCAGAAGTTCCCGGTCTCCGTCGGCATGCTGCCCACGGACGCCGACCAGCTCGTCTTCAAGGCGCTCCAGACGTACTCCGACAAGCAGGTCGTGCGCTGGATCGAGGTGCAGAAGGACGGCGAGGAGGAGCCCGAGAACCCGGCTCCGACGCTGGAGCTGACCTCCGCAGCCGCCTCCGGCGCGACCGCCGAGGACGCCTCCGAGAAGACCGAGAACACCGCCGCCGACACCACGGCGTCGTCCGCCGACTCCTCCGACACCACCGCCCGCGTCCTCGGCGTGGTCGGCATCGCCGTCGGCGCGGCGGGCGTGGCGTACGGCGTTCTCGCCGGCCGACGGCGTACGACCGTCTGAGGCCCGTCCGCTCATGGCGCGCACAGGGGTCCGTGCGACTCTTGCGTTCGGACCCGGTGCGCGCCGGAGCTCTCACAACTGGGACATTTCTCTATGCGCAAGAAGACGTTCGCGGCGGCCGTTCTGCTCGCCGCCGCCACCCTGACGCTCTCCGCCTGCGGCAGCGGCGACGACAGCCAGAGCCCTGTCTCCGTGGTCTCCGAGGACACCGCGACGCAGGCCGCCACCGTGCTCGACACCCCGTTCGAGAAGCCGGACCTGGTCCTCACGGACACGCACGGCAAGAAGTACGACCTCCGGGCGGAGACCAAGGGCCGGCCGACGCTGATCTACTTCGGCTACACCCACTGCCCCGACATCTGCCCGCTGACGATGAACAACATCGCCGTCGCCAAGAAGGCGCTGCCCCAGGCCGAACAGGACAAGCTGCGGGTCGTGTTCGTGACCACCGACCCGGCGCGGGACACCCCCTCGGAACTCGGCAAGTGGCTCAAGGGCATCGACACCCAGTTCATCGGCCTGACCGGCGACTTCGCCACCATCCAGGCCGGCGCCCGCACGATGGGCATCTCCATCGAGCCCACATCGAAGGACAAGAACGGCAAGCTCGTCTCCGTCCACGGCACCCAGGTCGTCGCGTTCTCCCCGAAGACCGACGGCGGTTACCTGCTCTACGGCCAGGACACCACCGTCGACGACTACACCAAGGACCTCCCCAAGATCATCAAGGGGGAGACGCCGTGAGGCGGTTGGCCGCGCCCGTCGCGGTGCTGACCGGCGCGCTGGTCCTCACCGGGTGCGGCTCGGACGACACGAAGGCCCAGCTCTCCGTCAGCTCCGCCTACATGCCCCAGCCGGTCTCCGACATGGCGGCGGGCTTCCTGGACATCGCCAACAAGGGCGGTGCGAAGGACGAGTTGACCTCCGTCACCAGCGACCTCGGCCCGGTCTCCGTGCACGAGACGGTCGGCCAGGCGATGGAGGAGGTGACCTCCCTCGATGTGCCCGCACACGGTCAACTCGTGTTCAAGAGCGGGGGCAACCACCTGATGTTCGACAAGCTGAAGCACACGCTGAAGCAGGGCGACAACGTGACCGTGAAGCTGCACTTTGCCAAGTCCGGCCCTCTCACGGTTGAGATGCCCGTGAAGTCGGCGACGTACAACCCCACGACCGGGCACTGAGGGAGGGACCCCCACCTTGAAGACGACCATCACCCCCCGCGTCCGCAATCTGGTGCTGCTGCTCCTGGCCGTCACCGGCATGCTCTTCGCGGGGGCCGGGACGGCGTCCGCGCACGCCGCGCTGACCGGCAGCGACCCCAGTTCGGGGGTGGTGGTCGACAAGGCTCCGACGCAGATCTCGCTCACCTTCTCCGAGAAGGTGGCGACGAACGACGACTCGCTGCGCGTGCTCAACCCGAAGGGCAAACGCGTCGACGTCGGCAAACCGTCCAACATCAGCGGCACGACGTACGCCATCCAGGTCCGCAGCGGGCTGCCCGACGGCACGTACACGGTGGCCTGGCAGGTCGTGTCCGCCGACAGCCACCCGGTGGCCGGCGCCTTCACCTTCTCCGTCGGCGCCCCCTCCAGGACCGTCGTCTCGGTCTCCGACCAGGACGTCGGCGGCGGGCTCGTCGGCGGGCTGTACGGCTTCGGGCGCTACATGTCGTACGCCGGCTTCATCGTCATGGTGGGCGGCGCCGCCTTCGTCCTGGCCTGCTGGCAGCGGGGCGCCGGGGTGCGCGCGCTGCAGCGGCTGGTCGTCTCCGGCTGGGTCTCGCTGACCGCGGCCACGCTGTGGCTGCTGCTGGTGCGCGGCTCGTACACGACGACCGGGAAGTTCGGCGACATCTTCAACCTGAACCTCCTCGGTCAGGTCCTCCAGACCAAGACGGGCGCCGCGCTCGTCTCCCGGCTGCTGCTGCTCGCCGCCGCCGCGCTGTTCATCGCCGTGCTCTTCGGGGCCTACGACAAGCGTGAGGACGAGGAGAAGCGGGACCTGACCTTCGGGCTCTCCATCGGCGGCGGTGTGGTGGCCGCCGGGCTCGCCGCGAGCTGGGCGCTGGCCGAGCACGCCTCGACCGGGCTGGAGCCCGGCATCGCGATGCCCGTGGACGTCGTCCACCTGCTGGCCGTGGCGACCTGGCTCGGCGGCCTGTCCGCCCTCCTCGTCGCGCTGTACCGGGCCCCCGCCGACAACCCGGTCGGGCGGAGCGCCGTACAGAACTTCTCACGCATCGCGTTCGGCAGCGTCATCGCACTCGTCGCGACCGGCATCTACCAGTCCTGGCGCCAGCTCGGCTCCTGGTCGGCGTTCACCGACACCGGCTACGGACAGCTGCTGCTCGTGAAGATCGGGCTCGTGGCGCTGCTCGTCGGCATCGCGTCGATCTCCCGCCGCTGGACGGGACGACTGGCGGAGACGGCGGACGACACAGCGGACAGCACGGCGGCTACGGCCGAAAGGACCGGGACAGTCGTCGAGGAGCGCGCGCCGGAGCGGGAGAAGGAGAAGGCGCACGTCAGCGCGTCCACGAAGACCGCCGACGCCGAGTCCACCACGTCCGCGGAGGCCGGTTCCGAGGTGGGCGCGTCCTCGTCCTCGTCCGCGTCCGGCAAGGACGACTCCGAGGCGACCGGCGACTCCCGGCGCGCCGCCCAACTCGCCCGCCAGCAGGCCGCCGTGGACACCACGCGGCAGAAGCGGCTGCGGGACGCCGACCCGATCCGCTTCGGGCTGCGCCGCTCGGTGCTCGCCGAGGCCGCCGTCGCCGTCGTCGTCCTCGCCGTCACCACGGCCCTGACGGCCACCGAACCGGGCCGCACCGAGGAGGACGCCAAGGCGGCCAAGGCATCCGCCTCCTCGGCCGCCAACACCTCGTCCTCCGGCGCCCTGACCCTGGACATGTCCTTCGACACCGGAGGCACGGACGGCAAGGGCGTCATCCGGCTCGACCTCGACCCCGCGCGCGTGGGCGGCAACGAGATGCACGTCTATGTGCAGCGCCCCAACGGCCGGGCCTTCGACGTCCCCGAGGTGAAGGTCGCCTTCACCCTCGCCGCGAAGAAGATCGGCCCGCTGCCCGTGACGCCCGACCGCATCACCACCGGGCACTGGGCCGCGACCGGAATTCAGATCCCCATGGCGGGCGACTGGAAGATCTCGGTGACCGTGCGGACCTCCGACATCGACCAGACGACCGTCGACAAGAACGCGCAGATCGGCTGAACCACGCCATGCCTGACCAGTCCATTCCCGAGGCCCGGACCGTAGAAGCACCCCCTGGGGAGGCCGTTTCCGAAAACACCTCCCCCGGGGACGGCGTTTCCCGCCGACGACTCCTCGGTACGGCCGCTGCCACCGGGCTCGTGCTCGGTGCGGCGGGCGGAGCCGTGGGGTACGCGTCCGCACCGGCCGGGGCCACACCGTTGACCTCGCTGGGCGCGGACATGGCAATGTTTCACGGGAAACATCAGCCCGGCATCACCGAGGGCCTCCAGGCGCGCGGCCATCTCGTCGCCTTCGACCTGGCGGCGGGCGCGAGCCGCAAGGAGGCGGCCGCTCTGCTGCGCCGCTGGTCGACGACCGCCGAGCGACTGATGGCGGGTGAGGCGGCGGCGCAGGACGACACGGAGGTCGCCCAGGACGCGGGGCCCTCGTCGCTGACGATCACCTTCGGTTTCGGCAACAGCTTCTTCTCCCGTACGGGGCTGGAGAAGCAGCGGCCCGTCTCCCTCGACCCGCTGCCCGACTTCTCCTCCGACCACCTCGACAAGGCGCGGAGCAACGGCGACCTGTGGGTGCAGATCGGCGCGAACGACGCGCTGGTCGCCTTCCATGCCCTGCGCACGATCCAGAAGGACGCGGGCAGCGCGGCCAGGGTCCGCTGGCAGATGAACGGCTTCAACCGGACGCCGGGTGCCACGGCCCACAAGATGACCGCCCGCAATCTGATGGGCCAGCTCGACGGCACCCGCAACCCCAAGCCGACCGAGTCCGACTTCGACAAGCGGATCTTCGTGCCGGCGTCCGGTTCGACCGACCCGGCGTGGATGGCGAACGGCTCCTACGCCGTCGTACGCCGTATCCGCATGCTCCTCGACGACTGGGAGAAGCTCTCGGTCGGCGCCCAGGAGGATGTCGTGGGGCGCCGCAAGTCCAACGGGGCGGCGCTGTCCGGGGGCGGCGAGACGACCGCGATGGACCTGGAGAAGACCGACGCGAAGGGCGCCCTGGTCGTCCCCATCAACGCGCACGCCCGGATCGCCCGCCCCGACCAGAACGGCGGCGCGGCCATCCTGCGGCGCCCCTTCTCGTACCACGACGGCATCGCCGCCGACGGCACCCCGGACGCCGGGCTCCTCTTCGTCTGCTGGCAGGCCGATCCCTTGCGCGGCTTCGTCACCGTGCAGCGGAAACTCGACCGCGGTGACGCCCTGTCGACGTACATCCGCCATGAGGCGAGCGGCCTGTTCGCGGTGCCGGGCGGGGCGGCGAAGGGCGAGTACGTGGGGCAGCGGCTGCTGGAGGGGTGAGCCGGTCGCTCTGCACAGGGGCAGCGGCTGCTGGAGGCGGGAGCCGTCGCCCTGACGGGTGGCTCGGCCAGGAAGGGTACGTCCGGTTTCGCAAGGCCCATTAGGGTGAGGTCATGCCAGCCAGCTACGCGTATCTCGGCCCTGAGGGCACCTTCACCGAAGTCGCCCTGCGGACGCTTCCCGAGACGGCCACCCGGGAGCTGATCCCGTACGTGTCGGTGCAGTCCGCCCTGGACGCGGTGCGCAGCGGCGAGGCCGAGGCCGCGTTCGTGCCGATCGAGAACTCCGTCGAGGGCGGCATCACCACCACCCTGGACGAGCTGGTCGCGGGCGCGCCGCTGATGATCTACCGCGAGGTGCTGCTGTCGATCACCTTCGCGCTGCTGGTCAGGCCGGGCACGAAGATCTCCGACATCAAGACGGTCTCCGCGCATCCCGCCGCCCAGCCGCAGGTCCGCAACTGGATGAAGGCGAACCTCCCGGACGCCCTGTGGGAGTCGGCGGCCTCGAACGCGGACGCCGCGCGACTGGTCCAGGAGGGCCGCTACGACGCCGCGTTCGCCGGTGAGTTCGCCGCCGCCCGGTACGGCCTGGAGGCCCTGGAGACGGAGATCCACGACGCGGAGAACGCGCAGACGCGGTTCGTGCTGGTGGGCAGGCCCGCCCGCCCGGCGGCCCCGACCGGCGCGGACAAGACCTCGGTCGTGATCTGGCAGCGGGACGACCACCCCGGCGGGCTGCGCGACCTGCTGGGCGAGTTCGCCACCCGGGGCATCAACCTCATGCTGCTCCAGTCCCGCCCGACCGGCGCCGGCATCGGCAACTACTGCTTCTGCATCGACGCCGAGGGACACATCTCCGACCGCCGGGTGGCCGAGGCCCTGGCGGGGCTCAAGCGGATCTGTCTCCAGGTGCGCTTCCTCGGTTCGTACCCGCGCGCGGACGTCGGCGTGGACGGGGTGCGGCCGCTCTTCCCGGCGACCTCGGACGAGGACTTCCTTGCGGCGGCCGACTGGGTCGCGCACTGCCAGGACGGCCGTTTCTGACCGGTGGTGCCTTGGTGGCGCACCGGTAGTACCTGCGTATCTTCGTTATCCACAGAAGTTATCCACAGGTCCGCTTCTCGACCTGGGGACAAGTCGACAACGAAGTGCGATCCAGTCGACAAATCTCCCTAGAGGCCGTCCACACGTCCACCGGTGCGTAGGTCACTCTTCGTCCACCTGTTTCCTGCGGGCAATCCTATGGAGCGACGCATTTCAACCCGAAAGGGGATGTGGGGCACGTTTGGGACAGGAATTGCCCGTCGCGCGAAACGCTCTGGAAATGATCGTTTTCGATGTCCACAGATCTTTCGCACACCCTGTGGATAACTCTTCCGGGATGTGGATTCCTGTGGACAACCACGGCCTCAAGTCCCTTTTCCCACAAGGGATTCGAGTCAACAGGCCGCCCCACGCCTGCCCCGTTCCAGGGAGCGGGACGCCTTTTCGTTGACCCGCGTCACCACACGAGAACACTCTGCGCAATTACCCCATAACTACATGTAAGCCGCAGTTCGGAATACCGAGTCGTGAGCCGGAACCCGTCACCGGTAGCCTGGTCCGCGTGATTGACCTTCGCCTGCTTCGTGAGGACCCCGACCGTGTGCGCGCGTCCCAGCGCGCCCGTGGAGAGGACGTCGCGCTCGTCGACTCTCTCCTGTCCGCCGACGAGCGGCGCAGGTCGTCCGGCGTCCGCTTCGACGAACTCCGCGCCGAGCAGAAGGCGATCGGCCTTCTCATCCGCAAGGCGTCCGGGGACGAGAAGGCCGAGCTGCTCGCGAAGGCCGGTCAGCTCGCCGCCGACGTCAAGACGGCCGACGCCGACCAGCACGAGGCGGACGAGGAGACCAAGCGCCTCGCGCTCCAGCTCGGCAACCTCGTGCACCCCGACGTGCCCGTGGGCGGCGAGGAGGACTTCGTCGTCCTGGAGACGCACGGCACGATCCGCGACTTCGCCGCCGAGGGCTTCGAGCCCAAGGACCACCTGGAGCTCGGCGAGGCGCTGGGCGCCATCGACGTCGAGCGCGGCGCGAAGGTCTCCGGATCCCGCTTCTACTACCTCACCGGCGTCGGCGCCCTCCTGGAGCTGGCGCTCGTCAACGCGGCGATCGCGCAGGCGACGGAGGCCGGCTTCATCCCGATGCTGACCCCGGCGCTGGTCCGCCCGCGCGCCATGGAGGGCACCGGCTTCCTCGGCCAGGCCGCGGAGAACGTGTACCACCTGGAGAAGGACGACTTCTACCTGGTCGGCACCTCCGAGGTCCCCCTCGCCGCGTACCACATGGACGAGATCCTCGACGCCGACAAGCTCCCGATGCGCTACGCGGGCTTCTCCCCGTGCTTCCGCCGCGAGGCCGGGACGTACGGCAAGGACACGCGGGGCATCTTCCGCGTGCACCAGTTCGACAAGGTCGAGATGTTCTCGTACGTCCTCCCCGAGGACGCGGAGAACGAGCACCAGCGGCTCCTGGACTGGGAGAAGCAGTGGCTCACCGCCCTCGAACTGCCCTTCCAGGTCATCGACGTGGCCTCGGGCGACCTGGGCTCGTCGGCGTCCCGCAAGTTCGACTGCGAGGCGTGGATCCCGACCCAGGGCAAGTACCGCGAGCTGACCTCGGCCTCCAACTGCGACGGCTTCCAGGCACGCCGGCTGTCCGTCCGGATGCGCGACGGCAAGAAGGTGCAGCCGCTGGCCACGCTCAACGGCACGCTGTGCGCCGTACCGCGCACGATCGTGGCGATCCTGGAGAACCACCAGCTGCCCGACGGTTCCGTGCGCGTGCCCGAGGTACTGCGTCCGTACCTGGGCGGCCGTGAGGTCCTGACGCCGGTCGCCAAGTGAGCACCGGTTTCCCGTACAAGCTGATCGCGACCGACCTCGACGGGACGCTGCTGCGCTCCGACGAGTCGGTCTCGCCGCGCACCCGTGCCGCCCTCGCGGCGGCCACGGAGGCCGGCGCCGCGCACATCGTGGTGACCGGCCGCGCGGTCCCCTGGACCCGGCACATCCTCGACGACCTCGGCTACGAGGGCCTCGCCGTGTGCGGTCAGGGCGCGCAGGTCTACGACGCCGGGGAGCACCGCCTGCTGACCTCGGTCACCCTGGACCGGCAACTCGCCGGGGTGGCACTCGCCAAGATCGAGGCGGAGGTCGGCCCGCTGTACCTCGCGGCGAGCCGGGACGGTCTCGACGGAGACGTCCTGGTCGGCGACGGGTACGCGGTGACGGGCTCGCTGCCGTCGACTCCGCTGGCGGACGTGTCCGAGCTGTGGGCCGCGCCGCTGAACAAGATCTATATCCAGCACCCGAGTCTGACGGACGATGAACTCGCGGAGGCGGCACGCCTCGCGGCGGGCGGCTTCGTCTCGGTCGCGCTGGCCGGCGAGGGCATCGTCGAGTTGCTCCCGCTGGGTCTCACCAAGGCGACCGGGCTGTCGTTGGCGGCCCGGCGGCTGGGTCTGAAGGCCGCCGACACGGTTGCCTTCGGCGATATGCCCAACGACATCGCGATGTTCGGGTGGGCGGCCCACGGCGTGGCCATGGCCAACGCGCATGAGGAGCTCAAGGCTGTGGCGGACGAGGTGACGTCTTCCCATGAGGAGGACGGGATCGCGGTGGTGTTGGAGCGACTGCTGGGTTGAGGTCGTTGTTTGGCTGCGGGTCCGGTGGGGGCTGGTCGCACCCGCGCGGCGGAGCCGTATATCGATACAGCCTCGCGTCCCTGAGGTGGGACCACATGTCCTGGGTCAGATCGCCGGCGTCTTGCGGAGGATGCACGGATCGAACGTGCGCGGGCTTTCCAAGCCCGACCTGGGCTTAGCAAGCCCGTGCCTTACCACTCGGCCAATCCTCCGGGAGGGCGGCCCACGCGATAATGAGTCGCGTGCTCGAAGCGGCCGCCCCGGGCAGCTCCCCGTGGTGGGCGACTCGACGGAGGGTAACTACTCCGGAGACCGCCGCGGGCTGCCCTGAAGGGAGTTGGACGTCCTGTCTGGCATCGACATCGTCCAGCTCCTCTCCCAGTCGGTGGCGCCGGCTGATCCGGCGTCGACACAACAACTGTGCCTGTACGCCGAGTTGGGCGCCACCGAATTAACCGGGCCCCGGTACGCGCCCCTTCAGGGGCGCGAGGCCGCATCGACATGCGGCTCCGCCGCGCGGGCGCGACCAGCCCCCGCTCGCCCGCGGCCAAGGACCCACGCAGCCCACCCGAACGCTTACTTCCGCCGCCACTTGCGCCGCCGAGCCTTGCTGAAGAACCACCCCGCGGGCGGCTCGTCCGAGCGCCACGGCTGCGGTTCGGGAGACTCCGCACGCCAGCGCGCCGCGAGCATCCGCGCCCGGGCCGACGGCTCGGCCGTCTCGGCGGAGCGTATGAAGTCGTCGTCCAGGACCAGCTTGTCCCAGCCGTCCCCGGACTCCGCCTGACCGCCGCCGTACGTCGCCTCTCCGGCCATCCCCGTCCTCCTAGCCACGCGTCCCGTTTGCCCAGTGTGCCCGGACAGAGATGAAGCCCCCGTCAAGATCAGGACCTGTCATCTCCGCGGCAGGCCCTGCCGTTCCTCAGGCCCTGTCACTCCTCGCCGGCCAGCTTCAGCGAGCGCAGCTTCTGGCCGGCGTACCAGGTCGCTCCCACGGTGACCGCGACCAGGAAGATCGTCGCCGTGGTCAGTCCGACGTCCGAGGTGACCAGGTCGCCGCCGGACACCTTGTGGGCGACGGCCAGGGACCACTGCTGGACGCTGAGCGTGCGGGCACCGGCGACCAGGGAGCCGAACAGGGCCTCCCAGACGAGGGCGTAGACGAGTCCGAAGACCACCGCGTGCCGGGAGACCGTGCCGAGCAGCAGGAAGAGCGCCGCGTAGGCGATGGAGGCCACCAGGGCGGCCACCGTGTAGGCGACGGCGATCTGCTGGCCGTTGCCGTTCAGGATGAGCCCGGAGATCAGCATGGGCACGGCCGAGAACACCATGGTGACGCCGACCGCCACGATCAGCTTGGTGAAGATGATCGTGGGCCGCTTCAGCGGCTTGGACAGCAGGTACACCACCGAACCGTCGTCGATCTCCGGTCCGATCGCGCCCGTGCCCGCGATGACGCCGATGATCGGCACCATCGTGGCGAGGCCGAGCCCGCCCAGGACGTCCACCGCGGTCTGGTCGTCGGCGCCGGCGAGGCCCCGCACCACCACGGAGATGGCGATCAGCAGCAGGGGCAGGGCACCCAGGATGAGGGCCCGGCGCTTGCCGAGCAGGGCCCGGTAGGTGAGTCGGGCGACTGTGGGGTCGTACATCTCTTGGCCTCCTACGCCGCGACGAGATACGAGAAGACGGACTCGAGGGACTCGTCGGACGGCGAGACCGTGAGCAGCCGGATGCCGTGGTCCTTGGCCACCCGGGGCAGCAGGACCGTGAACCGGCCGAAGTCGACGGCCTGGACACGCAGCGCGCCCTCGGCGAGGTCGACCTCGATGCCGGACGTCGACGGGTCCGCGATCAGCGCGGCCGCGAGGGCGCGGTCGTCGCTGGAGCGGACCAGGTAGCGGTGCGGGCGGTCGGTCATCAGGCGGCGGATCTTGCGGAAGTCGCCACTGGCCGCGTGCCGTCCGGCGACGACGACCTCGATGTGCCAGGCCAGTTGTTCGACCTCTTCGAGGATGTGGGACGAGAACAGCACCGTGCGGCCCTCGTCGCCCATCCGCCGCAGCAGGTCCATGAGCTGCATGCGCTGGCGCGGGTCCATGCCGTTGAAGGGCTCGTCGAGCAGGAGCAGCGAGGGGTCGTGGACCAGGGCGGACGCCATCTTCACGCGCTGGCGCATGCCCTTGGAATACGTGGAGATCTTGCGGTCCTGCGCGTACTCCATCTCGACCGTGGCGAGCGCCTTCTGGGCCGCCTTGGCGCCGAGGCCGTGCAACTCGGCGTTGGCGACGACGAATTCGCGTCCCGTCAGGAAGTCGTACATCGCCTCGCGCTCGGGGACGATCCCGATGTGCTTGTAGATCTGCTCGTTGCGCCACACCTGCTGGCCGTCGAGGGTGACGGTGCCGGTGGAGGGGGCGAGGAAGCCGCCCATCATGTTGATGAGGGTGGACTTCCCGGCGCCGTTGGGGCCGAGGAGTCCGGTGACTCCGGGGCCGACGTTCATGGTGATGTCGTTGACGGCGACCACGTTGCCGAACCAGCGGGAGACGTGGTCGATGGAGAGCGTGGTCACAGGCCCACCTTCCGGTAGCGGCGGATCAGGAGGCCGTAGGTCGCGGCGATGAGGCCCAGGACGGCGAGGAGGTAGACGACGCCTTCCGCGTGGGTGGGGCCGACGCCTCCGGGGAACGCCGAGGTCGCGCCCAGGAAGGCCGACTGGAGTCCGTCGATGAGGGTGACGGGCGAGAAGAGGCCGATCCAGGGGATGGCGTTCGTGGCGTTCTGCGCGTCGGCGATCGCCTGGAGGGTGGAGACGGCGCCGTAGGAGATGGTCAGTACGGCGATGACGGCCGCGATGCCGAAGCCTCGGCGCGGGGTGACCGCGGCGATGACCAGGCCGATGCCGGCGAAGAGGAGGGAGAGGAGGGTCACGGAGACGAGGCCCTGGGCGAAGCCCTTGGTCTGGTCGGCGAAGTCGAGCTTCGCGAGCAACGCTCCTACGTAGAGCACGATCAGGGGAGCCGCGGTCAGGACGAACATGGCCGAGGCCAGGGCCGCGAACTTGGCCCTTACGTAGTCGGCGGTCTCGATCGGCCGCGAGAAGTACAGCGGTACGGTCTTGAAGCGCAGGTCGCGCGAGACCGACTGGGGTGCCTGCGAGGCTACGTAGAGGCTGATGACGGCCTGCATGATGATCGCGTAGCGCGTGTAGTCGACGGGCAGTTCCTTGGCCTTCGTGGCGACCGCGACGGCCACCATGATGGCCGCGGGCACGCACATGACCACGAACAGCAGCATCGGCAGCACCTTGGACTTCACCGAGCGGCCGAGGCCGTAGGAGCCGCGCAGGGACTGCGAGTAGAGCGAGCGGCGGGCGTAGGCGCGGCCCAGGCGGGGGCCGTTGTAGTTGCGGTAGCCGATGTTGTGGATACGGGTCTGGTCGCCCGGCTGGGGGACCAGGGGCTGGTCAATTGCCATGGCCTACGGCCTCCTTCCGCTCTGCGTCGCTGCCGGTGCCTGTATCGGTACCGGTGTTGGTGTCGGTGAAGACCTCGGAGATGTGGTGCCGGCGCTGCTCCATGCGCACCAGGCCGAGGCCGAGGTCCGCGATCACGTCCCGGATCACGTCGTACGTCTCCTCGCCCGAGGCCGTCAGGAGCAGGACGTGGCCCGCGCCCGGCAGACCGCTGCCGTCGTGGGTGTCCACCCCGCGCGCGTGGAGCGCGTCGCGCACCGCGCGGGTGCCGTCCGGGTGCTCGTCGGTGTCGGTGACCTCGATCGCCAGGGTGGTCGTGGTCTGGGTGAAGTCCGTGGTGGAACTGGAGCGCAGGAGCTTGCCGCCGTCGACCACGATCACGTGGTCGCAGGTGCGCTCCAGCTCGCCCAGCAGGTGCGAGGTCACCAGGACGGAGATGCCGAAGTCCGTGTGGATACGGCGGATGAGGCCGAGCATCTCGTCACGGCCGACCGGGTCGAGGCCGTTGGTCGGCTCGTCCAGGAAGACCAACTGCGGGTCGTGGACGAGGGCCTGCGCGAGCTTGACGCGCTGCTTCATGCCCGTCGAGTAGCCGCCGATGGGGCGGTAGCGCTCCTCGTACAGACCGACATGGCGCAGGGTGTCGGCGGTGCGCTCGCGCGCCGCGGTCGGGGGCAGGCCGGACATGCGCGCCATGTGGACGACGAACTCGGTGGCCGAGACGTCGGGCGGCAGACAGTCGTGCTCCGGCATGTACCCGACGCGCTCGCGGATGTCGGCACCCTTGGTGGCGACATCGAGGCCGAGCACTTCGGCTCGGCCCTCGGAGGCGGGGGACAGACCCAGCAGGATCTTGATCAGGGTCGACTTGCCGGCTCCGTTGGCACCGACGAGCCCCGTCACACCGGGGCCGACGTCCACGGAGAGCCGGTCAAGCGCGGTCACCCGCGGGAACCGCTTGCTCAGGCTTTCGGTCGCGATCACAGTCACGTCTACGAAGGTAGTGACGCGGGCCACTGCGGTCGTCACCCCGCAGAGCTGTACTCACGTCAGACTCCAGACGTACGGGCCCGTAGGGGATGCCCCTACCTGAGAGTTACGCGACCGGCCCGTGCGGTTGTCCACAGGTGGAGATCGGGCCTATTGACGGAGCCTCTAACAACTGTCACATTCACCAGTGTCAAGTTACGAGCACGTACCGCAGTCGGTGTGGACAGGTGGGGCGGTGGCATGACTACGGCGGTGACACGCGAACTCTCCGCGGAACTGCGGGGGTTCAGGGAGGTCCAGCGGCTGGCGTACGAGTGCGCCGAAGCCGTCGCGGCCCGGCTGGAACCCGGGGTGACCGAGCGCGAGGCGGCCCGGATGCAGCGGTCGTGGCTGCGCGCGCGGGGCGTGAAGGACTGGTTCCATCTGCCCTTCGCCTGGTTCGGCGACCGCACGGCGTTCACCGACTTCCGGGTGCCGCTCCAGTTCTTCCCCACGAACCGCCGGCTGGAGCCCGGGATGCCGTTCATCCTGGACATGGCCCCCGTGTACAGGGGATTCACGGCCGACATCGGTTATTCGGGCTCCCTGGGGGCGAACCCGGTGCAGGACCGGCTGATGGCCGACCTGGAGGCGCATCGCGAGCTGCTCCTGCGCGAGGTGCGCGAGCGGCGCCCGCTGCGCGAGATCTACGAGGACGTGGACCGCCTCATGGTCCGCCAGGGCTACGCCAACCGGCACCGCGCGTATCCCTTCGGCGTGATCGCGCACAAGGTCGACCGGGTGGCCGAACGCCCTTGGTCCCCGCGCCTGTTCGGGTTCGGCACGCAGTCCCTGAAGGGCCTCGCGAGCGACGCGCTGCACGGCCACCGGGACGGCTGGTCCCCGCTGTGGTCGCCGTACCGCTTCTCCGACCACCCCCCGCACCCGGGCCTGTGGGCGGTCGAACCGCATCTCGGATTCCGGGGCACGGGCGCCAAGTTCGAGGAGATCCTCGTCGTCACCGACTCCGAGGACCCCGAACAGAGCGCCTTCTGGCTCGACGACGATCTGCCGCACGTGCGGCGCTGGGCGGAGGACAAGTGACGCTTGAGGGTGCGCGCGAGCGCCGGGTGCGGACCGGCGGAGTCGAGCTGTGCGTGGCCGAGTTGGGGGATCCGTCGAACCCGACGGTGGTCCTGGTGCACGGTTACCCCGACAGCAAGGAGGTCTGGTCCGAAGTGGCCGGCCGCCTCGCCGACCGCTTCCATGTGGTGCTCTACGACGTCCGGGGCCACGGCCGTTCCACAGCCCCGCAGCCGCTGCGGGGCGGGTTCACCCTGGAGAAGCTCACGGACGACTTCCTGGCGGTCGCGGACGCGGTCAGCCCGGACCGGCCGGTGCACCTGGTGGGGCACGACTGGGGTTCGGTGCAGTCCTGGGAGTTCGTCACCGTCGCGCGCACGGAGGGCCGTATCGCCTCCTTCACGTCGATGTCCGGGCCGTCGCTCGACCACTTCGGGCACTGGATCGACAAACGCCTGACCCGGCCCACCCCGCGCCGCGTCGGCCAACTCCTGGGCCAGGGCGCCAAGTCCTGGTACGTGTACCTGCTGCACACGCCCCTGCTGCCCGAACTCGCCTGGCGCGGCCCGCTCGGCAAACGCTGGCCGAGGATCCTGGAGCGCGTCGAGAAGGTCCCGCGCGGCGATTACCCGACCTCGTCGCTGCCCCAGGACGCGGCCCACGGCGCCTGGCTGTACCGGGACAACGTCCGGGCGCGGCTGCGCAGACCACGCCCCGACGCGTACGCGCACGCGCCCGTGCAGCTCATCACGCCCCTGGGGGACGCGTTCCTGTCGGAGCGGCTCTACGACGACCTGGAGCTGTGGGCGCCGGGACTGGTGCGCCGCACGCTGCCGGCCAAGCACTGGATCCCGCGCACACGGCCCGATCAACTGGCCTCCTGGATCACGGAGTTCGTGACCGCCAACGAAGGCGACCGGCCCGCGTCGACACCGGCGACCGGCAAGTACGTCGAGCGGTTCGGCGGGCAGCTCGTGCTGGTCACGGGCGCGGGCAGCGGTATCGGGCGGGCCACGGCGTTCGCCTTCGCCGAGTCCGGCGCGCGCGTGGTGGCCGTCGACCGGGACGCGGAGAGCGCGGCCCGCACCGCCGAACTGGCCCGGCTGATCGGCGCCCCCGAGGCCTGGGCGGAGACGGTCGACGTGTCCGACGAGCAGGCCATGGAGAAGCTCGCCGCCAAGGTCGCCGCCGAGTACGGCGTGGTGGACGTGCTGGTGAACAACGCCGGAATCGGACTCTCCGGTTCCTTCTTCGACACCACCCCGGAGGACTGGAAGAAGGTCCTCGACGTCAACCTGTGGGGCGTGATCCACGGCTGCCGGCTCTTCGGGAAACAGATGGCCGACCGCGGCCAGGGCGGCCACATCGTCAACACCGCGTCGGCGGCGGCCTTCCAGCCCTCCAAGGCACTGCCCGCGTACGGCACGTCCAAGGCGGCGGTGCTGATGCTCAGCGAGTGCCTGCGCGCGGAACTGTCCGGGCAGGGGATCGGCGTCTCGGCGATATGCCCGGGCCTCGTCAACACCAACATCACCTCGACCGCGCACTTCGCCGGGGTCGACGCCGACGAGGAGAAACGGCGCCAGAAGAAGTCGGCGCGCCTGTACGGGCTGCGGAACTACCCGCCGGAGAAGGTCGCCGACGCGATCCTGCGGGCGGTCGTCCGCAACCAGGCCGTCGTACCCGTCACCCCGGAGGCACGCGGCGCCCATCTGATGTCCCGGTTCGCCCCGCGCGCGTTGCGGGCGATGGCCCGGCTGGAGCCGCCGCTGTGACCTCCGCGGACGAGCAGCACACAGGCGGACACCACGCGATCGCGCCCCGCCGGGTCTCCTTCGACTGGTCGCGCACACCCCTGCACTGGATACCGGACGAGCCGACCGCCACGCATGTCCTCAACGTCCTGCATCTGCTGCTGCCGGCGGGGGAGCGGTGGTTCGTGAAGGTCCTCAAGGAGGGCCTGCCGCTGGTCAGGGATCCCCAACTCCGGGCCGACGTCAAGGGGTTCATGGGCCAAGAGGCCACGCACAGCGTCCAGCACGCGCACGTGCTGGACCGGCTCACGGCTCAGCGGTTCGACACCGAGGCCTTCACCCGGCACGTCGACTTCCTCTTCGAACGGCTGCTCGGCGAACGCCCGCCGCTCGGCGCGCCGGTGCCGGAGCGGGAGTGGCTGCGCTTCCGGCTCGCGGTCGTCGCGGCGATCGAGCAGTTCACGGCGGTGCTGGGCGACTGGATCCTGACCGCCGAGGGCCTCGACCGGGCCGGCGCCGACGAGATCATGCTGGACCTGCTGCGCTGGCACGGCGCGGAGGAGGTCGAACACCGCGCGGTCGCCTTCGACATGTTCCAGCACTGCGGCGGCCACGGCCTCCCCCGCTACGCGCACCGCGTGGTCGGCATGGCGGTGACGGCCCCCGTGATGCTCGCCCTGTGGGCCTGGGGCACGGCCTACTTGATCCGCCGCGACCCCCAACTCCCCGACCACGTCCGCTACTCCCTCACCGAACACAACAAGGCCGTGCGAAAAGGCCTGCTCCCCACCTGGAGATCACTCGGCGCGGCCGTCCCCCGCTATCTGCGGCGCTCCTACCATCCGTCGCGGGAGGGGTCGTTGAGCCGGGCGGTGGAGTATCTGAAGCGCTCACCGGCGGCTCGGGCGGGGGCCGCGTGACCTCCGGGGCGGGTCCCGACTCCCGTCCCCACGAGCCCACTTACCGCATCGAGGACCTCGCTCGGCTCAGCGGTGCCACGGTCCGGACGATCCGTGCCTACCAGGACCGCGGTCTGCTCCCCCGGCCCGAGCGGCGCGGGCGGGCCAACGTGTACGCCGATGTCCATCTCGCCCGGCTCCGGCAGATCGCGGACCTGCTCGACCGCGGCTACGGGCTGGCCTCCATCAAGGAGTTGCTGGACGCCTGGGACGCGGGCCGGGGGCTCGGCGGGGTGCTCGGGCTGGTCGCCGAGGTGGACGGGCCGTGGACCGACGAGGAGGCGGTCCGGGTCTCGCGTGCCGAGCTGGAGCAGCGCTTCGGCGGCAGCCCGGACGCCGCCGCCGTGGCCGAGGCCGTCGAACTCGGCGTGCTGGAGCCGGTCCCCGGGGACCCCGACACCTTCCTCGTGCCGAGCCCCCAAGAGCTGGCGGTGGCCGTCGAGTTGTACGCCTCGGGCGTTCCCCTGACCGCGATCTCGTCCCATCTACGGGAGTTGAGGGTCCAGGTCGAGCACATCGCCGCCCGTTTCCTGGAGTTCACCACCGAGCACGTCTTCGCCCGCTACCTCGAAGGACCGCACCGCCCGACGGACGCGGACGCCACAGAAGCGGCCTCGCTCGTACGACGGCTGCGCCCGCTCGCGCGGCAGACCGTGGACGCCGAACTCGCCCGCGCGATGCGCCTGTTCGCCAACCGTTCGCTGCGCCGGCACCTCGGAACGGCGGACCCCTCGCGGCCGGCGTCCTCGTCACGTTCCGTGGCCGTGCCCGAGTCGACAATGCGGGCCGTAGAGGCGCTGGTTGGGGCTGCGAAGGCGGCCGAGTTCATCGCGTTGGCGGCCGAACGGGAGCTGGGGGCAAGGGCGTTGGATGCGCTCATGCCAAATGGGGTACCCCCAGCCGATCTTGACGAACAGGTGTGACATGTCGGGGAGTTGTCCACAGAAACGCCAATTCCCCTGTGGATAACTACAGTTGGTTGTGGATCAAACATCGGCGATAAAAGAAAATGCGTGATCCACGTCTCTCGCGTCATGCTGAGCGGATGGATGAAAGACGCACCGTGAAGGTGTCGAAGTACCTCTCCAAGCATCTGCGCCACCAACCCGAGCGGATCGGGCTCACACTCGACGAGGCCGGCTGGGTCGAGATCGACACACTGATCGCGGCCTGTGCCGCACACGGGTTCCGGTTCAACCGCGAGGAACTCGACCATGTGGTGGCCACGAACGACAAACGCCGCTTCGCGATCGAGGGCACCCGTATCCGCGCCAGCCAGGGCCACAGCATCGAGGTCGACCTCGGACTGCCCCCGGCCACCCCGCCGCCGTACCTCTTCCACGGCACGGTCGCCCGCAACCTGGACGCGATCCGGGCCGAGGGGCTCAAGCCCATGAACCGGCACGCCGTACACCTCTCCGCCGACCGGGAGACCGCGACCCGTGTGGGCGCCCGCCGCGGCCGGCCCGTCGTGCTCTCCGTGGACGCGGGCGCGATGCACAAGGACGGCCAGGTGTTCCGGGTCAGCGAGAACGGGGTGTGGCTCACGGAGGCGGTACCCGCGCGCTACCTGCGGTTCCCCGCATCGCACTGACCCCGCACGGCCGGAGAAGACCCGAGGGGGCCCGAGGAGCACTGCCTGGCTATGGCCTCGGCCGTACCGCCCCCGGCATGATCAGAGGTATGGACCACCTCCCCAGCACCGAGGCCGCCGTCACCGCCCTCCGTGCCCTCGCGGCCGAGTACGCGCGCGAGATCGAGGTCACCCATGACATCGGCGCAGACCAGACTTCTCGCCGCACCTCGGCGGGCTTCGGCGTCACCACCGACCCGGACGGCTCGCTCCCGCACGAGGCCTTCGCCGAGTTCGGCGGACTGCCCCGGGTGAGCGTGCGGTTCTACCCCGAGGACGACGCCCTGATCACGGTCGAGGGCATCGACTGCCCCGACATCGACCGCGACGACGTCCCCGCCTTCCTCCGCTCCGTCTTCGACGGCCGCGCGTACGTCAAGACCCGCCGTTTCCCGCCCGCATGCCGCCTGATCGTCCCGCTGCCCGGCGACCGGACGCACGAGGAGTGGATCTCGATGATCATCCTCACCCCGTGGCTCAACAGCCGCATCCAGTGACGGTTTCACGTGAAACACGCCCGGCCCATAACCTGGGAATCATGAGCCTGCGTCTGAGCACCGTGATCCTCCCGTACCGCCGCTGGAACGAGGGGAGCCGCGAGGCGTGGCAGCGCGCGGAACAGCTCGGCTTCCACACCGCCTACACCTACGACCACCTGTCCTGGCGCACCTTCCGGGACGGCCCGTGGTTCGGTGCCGTACCGACGCTCACCGCCGCCGCGGCCGTCACCGAGCGGATGCGGCTGGGCACGCTCGTCACCTCGCCGAACTTCCGGCACCCGGTGACCCTCGCCAAGGACCTCATCTCCCTCGACGACGTCTCCGACGGGCGGGTCACCCTCGGCATCGGTGCGGGCGGCACCGGCTTCGACGCCACCGCGCTCGGGCAGGAACCGTGGACCCCGCGTGAGCGGGCCGACCGGTTCGGAGAGTTCGTTCCGCTGCTGGACCGGCTGCTCACCGAGGACTCGGTGTCCTACGAGGGCGACTTCTACTCGGCGCACGAGGCGCGCAACATCCCGGGCTGTGTGCAGCGGCCCCGGCTGCCCTTCGCGGTGGCCGCCACCGGGCCCCGCGGGCTGAAGCTCGCCGCCCGGTACGGACAGGCGTGGGTGACCACCGGCGACCCGAAGCTGTTCGCGAACGGCACCCCTGAGCAGTCGGTTCACGCCATTCGTGGGCAGGTCGAGAAGCTGGCCGACGCGTGCGCCGCGATCGGCCGGGAAGTGGCGGGGATCGACAAGGTCCTGCTCACCGGTTTCACCCCGGACCGCAGCCGTCCGCTGGAGTCCCTCGGCGCCTTCGTCGACTTCGCGGGCCGGCACCAGGAACTGGGCTTCACCGACATCGTGATCCACTGGCCCGTCCCGGACTACCCCGACTTCGCCGCGGACGAGAAGATCTTCGAGCAGATCGCCATGGAGGCTCCGGCACAGCTGCGCTGAGTCGGCACCACGGCATCACCGCATCACCGCTCCGCCGTGACTGTGGAGTGCATCGGCCCTGGTGAGGGCGGTGACCACTCACCTGTGCACACTCCCGCACAACCGTGCGGGCATATGCGGGAGAATGGCCCGGTGACCTCAGCTACTCGACAGCCCGAGACCCCGGCCTCCGCCGTCCCGCCACGGCTGATCGCCACCGACCTGGACGGCACTCTCCTGCGCGACGACAAGTCGGTGTCCCCCCGCACGGTGGCGGCCCTGGCGGCGGCCGAGGAGGCGGGTGTCGAGGTCTTCTTCGTCACCGGCCGCCCGGCCCGCTGGATGGACGTCGTCAGCGACCATGTCCACGGCCACGGCCTGGCGATCTGCGGCAACGGCGCCGCCGTGGTCGACCTGCACGGCGGCCCCGGCGCCCACCGCTTCGTGAAGGTCCGCGAACTGGCCCGCGAGAACGCCCTCGACGCCGTACGGCTGGTGCGCGAGGCGGCGCCCGGGACGGTGTACGCGATCGAGCAGACCTACGGCTTCTACCAGGAGCCGGCGTATCCGAAGCTGCACCTGGAGATCCCGGACACCCTCGCCACCGCCGAGAAACTCCTGGCGCCGGACGCACCGGGGGCCGACGAGCCGGTGCTGAAGATCCTCGCGTTCCACCCCGAGCTGGACCCGGACGTCTTCCTGGACGTCGCCCGCCGCGCCCTCGGCGACCGCGCGAACGTCACCCGCTCCAGCCCCAGCGCCCTGCTGGAGATCAGCGGACCCGGCGTCTCCAAGGCGAGCACGCTCGCCCTGTGCTGCGCGGAGCGCGGTATCGCGCCCGAGGAGGTCGTCGCCTTCGGGGACATGCCGAACGACGTCGAGATGCTCACTTGGGCGGGACAGTCGTACGCGATGGGCAACGCGCACCCCGATGTGCTCGCGGCGGCCTCCGGGCGGACCGTCGACAACAACGAGGACGGTGTGGCGGTCGTGATCGAGCGGATGCTCGCGGAGCGCCGGTAACGGCGGTAGCGGCGGTAGCGGCAGCCGTTGTAACGGGCGTGGTCCTGGAGCGCGCCCCTTACGCGCACGACGGGTGCCCTAGCCGAGCGGGACTCCCCGCTGTGCCAGCCAGGGCAGTGGGTCCAGCGCCGATCCCGGTTCCGGAGTGACTCGCACCTCGAAGTGCAGATGGGGGCCGGTGGAGTTGCCGGTCGTGCCGGACTGGCCGATCCACTGGCCGGTGGTGACGCGGTCGCCCTGGTCGACGGTGACGGCGGCGAGGTGGGCGTACTGCGTGCAGTAGCCGCCCGGGTGCTCGATCACGACCTGGATGCCGAAGGCGCCGCCGCAGGACACCCGGACCACCCGGCCCGCTCCGGCCGCGCGCACCGGTGTGCCGATGGGCACCGCGAAGTCCTGGCCGGTGTGCCGGTTCGCCCAGCGGGAGCCGCCGCTGCCGAAGCCCGCGGAGAGTTCGGCCGTCTCCACCGGCGCGACCCATGAGGCGGTTCCAGTCGTCGGCGGCCGGTCGAGGCGGACCGTGCCCGGGCAGGAACCCGCCGCGCCCAACGCGTCCGCCTGCCCGGCACCGGCGGTGTGGCCGTCGCCTTCGCCGGGGCGGGCCGCCAGGACGGCGATCGCGCACAGCAGCACCGGAACGAGCAATGGGTGACGGCGAGATGAGCGCATGTCAGCGATCGTGGCCCGGGCGCGGGACGAAGGCCCTGTTCAAGTCGTACGCATGGGGGACGCGTTGCTGCGAACGGCTCAGCACAAGGCCGTGGTGACGAGCTCGGCGGAGGGCCGTGCTGACGGGTTCAGTGGGACGCCCGGTGACGGACTTCAGTGAGGCGCCTGCCACACCACCGTCGTGCCGCCGCCGTCCGCGCCGATGCCCGGCCCGTACCAGCTGTCGCCGCCCAGGGATTCGGCCCGCCGCTTGAGGTTCTTCAGGCCGCTGCGCCGGCCGCCCGCGGGGATGCCGACCCCGTCGTCCGCGACGGTGAGCCGTACGCCGGGGCGTCCGTCCGGCAGGGGCGCGGTCGCGTCGACGACGACCTCGATACGGGTCGCCCGCGCGTGCCGGAACGCGTTGGAGAGTGCCTCGCGCAGAGCCGCGACGAGGTTCTTGCCGGTGAGGTCGCCGACCGTCGTGTCGACCGCGCCGACGAAACGGTGCGCGGGCCGGAAACCGAGTGGCACGGACGCCATGTTGATCTCCCGCAGCACCCGTGTGCGCAGTCCGGAGGGCGCCTCGGCGGGGCCCTGCTGGAGCGCGAAGATCGCGGTGCGGATCTCCTGGATGGTGATGTCGAGCTCGTCGACGGCGTTGCCCACACCGCGCCGTACCTCGGGGACGAGCGGTCCGCGTCGGGCGCTCTCCAGCATCATCCCGGTGGCGAAGAGCCGCTGGATGACCAGGTCGTGCAGATCACGGGCGATCCGGTCGCGGTCCTCGTACACCGCGAGCCGTTCCCGGTCGCGCTGTGTCTCGGCCATCATCAGCGCGAGCGCGGCCTGCGAGGCGAACTGGGTCGCGAGGGTGCGTTCGGTCTCCGTGAACCGCCGCTCGCCCTGTGCGCGGGGCGTGACCAGGGCCCCCAGGACGCGCCCTCCGCTCTGGAGGGGCAGCGCCATGATCGGCCCGTACGCGCGCGCGAGGGCGCTGATCATGCGCGGATCGGTGGCCGCGTCCGCCACGAACACCGGTTTTCCGGCGAGCAGTTGGGCCATGATCTCGCTCTCCGGCGGGACGACCCTGCCCAACTGGTTCGACGGCTGCTCCGAGGCCACGGCGACGATCTCCATGCCACCCTCCTCGGCGGGCAGCAGCACGATCCCGGCCGCCGACCCGGACAAGCGGCGGGCCCGTTCCGCGACGACCTGGAGGGCCTCCTCGGCGTCCCCGCCGGACAGCAGGGCGGTCGTGACGGCCACCGACCCGTCGATCCACCGCTCGCGCTGCTGGGCGGCCTCGTACAGCCGGGCATTGCCGACGGCGATGCCGGCCTCGGTCGCCAGCACCCGGACCATGGTGACGTCGTGGTCGTCGAAGGGGACCCCGCCGCGTTTCTCGCCGAGATACAGGTTCCCGAAGGCCTCACCCTGGACGCGGATCGGAACGCCGAGGAAGCCACGCATCCGCGGATGGTGCTCGGGGAAACCCCAGGACCGCGGATCCTCGGTCACATCCATCAGCAGCACCGGCTCCGACTCCCGGACGAGGGCGCCGAGCAGCCCCGTGTGCCCGTCGGGGAACCGCCCGATGCGCCGTGCGGTCGCCGCGTCGACGCCGTGGAACACGAAGTCGGCGAGGGCCTCGCCGTCCTCGTCGACGACCCCGATGCCCGCGTAGCGGGCGTCCGTCAGGGTGGCCGCCGCCTCGCAGATCCGCTCCAGCGTGGAGTGCAGTTCGAGGCCGCTCCCCATGGACCGCATCGCCTCCAGCAACTGCGGCACCCGCAGGGCCGGTTCGGCCGACGGCCCCGAGGCGGGCGACGGGGGACCGGGGCGCACGGCGGCTGACATACCCCGAGCCTAATAAGTCCCCTTTGTCACGGAAAGTCGAGCAGATCCGCCGCCGGGCGCCCTAACCGACCGCCACCAGCGCCTCCGACTCCGCCTCCCGCTCCGCCATCCCCCGCAACGGCCCCGCCACCGAGGCCAGTCCGGCATACGGCCCGCGCTGCACCACACGCCCCTCGTCCAGCACGATCACCTCGTCCACGTCCTCCAGGCCCGCGAGCCGGTGCGTGATGAGCAGGGTCGTACGGCCTTCCGTGCCGGCGAGCAGGTCGGCGGTCAGCGCGTCGGCGGTCGCCAGGTCCAGGTGTTCGGCGGGCTCGTCGAGCACCAGGACCGGGAAGTCGGCGAGCAGCGCGCGGGCGAGCGCCAGCCGCTGCCGCTGCCCGCCGGAGAGCCGCGCCCCGTGCTCACCGACGAGGGTGTCGAGGCCGTCGGGCAGCCCGTCGGCCCAGTCCAGCAGCCGGGCACGCGCGAGCGCGGCCCGCAGTTCGTCCTCGGTCGCGTCCTTCTTCGCGAGCAGCAGGTTCTCGCGCACCGAGCTGTCGAAGAGGTGCGCGTCCTGGGCACACAGCCCCACGAGCCGTCGTACGTCGTCGCCGTCCAGGGCGTACGCGTCCACGCCGGCCAGCGTGTACGAGCCCGCGTCCGCGTCGAGGAAGCGCAGCAGCACCTGTGCCAGCGTCGTCTTGCCGGAGCCGGAGGATCCGACCACGGCGACCCGGCGCCCCTTCTCCAGCGTCAGGTCGAGCCCGGCGAGCGCGTCCCGGTCCTGGCCGGTGTGGCGGGCGGCCAGTCCCTGCACGACGAGCGGGAAGGGTGTCGCGGGTGCCCGGCGGGGCCGTTCCGGTTCCCGTACGGGCTCGGGGGCGTCCATGACCTCGTACACGCGCTCGGCGCTCTTGCGGACCCGCTGCCGGTACTGCACGGCGAGGGGCAGCCCGAGGACGGCCTCGAAGGCGGCGAGCGGGGTGAGGACGACGACGGCCGTCACCACGCCGCTGAGCCGTCCCGCGGCGACGGCCTGGGCTGCCACGAGTGCGGTGGCGGCGACGGTCAGGCCGGAGATCAGCGCGGTGAGGCCGTCGCCGAGGGCGGTCGCGGTGGCGGCGCGGGAGGCGATCCGGGTGAGCACGCCGTCGGCCCGCTCGGCCTCGGCGGTACGGGCGGGCAGCGCGCCGGCGACCGTCAACTCGGCGGTTCCGGTGAGCAGTTCGGTCACCCGGGTGGCGAGCGCTCCGCGGGCCGGGGCCAGCCGCCGTTCGGCTCGGCGGGCCACGGCACCGGTCACGAGGGGGACGCCGACGCCGGCCGCGAGAAGGCCGACCGCGAGTACCGCACCGGCTTCGGGCAGCAGCCAGGCCGTGAAGCCGACCGTCGCGGCGGAGACTGCGGTCGCGACCCCGGCGGGCAGCAGCCAGCGCAGCCAGTAGTCCTGGAGCGCGTCCACGTCGGCGACGAGCCGGGAGAGCAGATCGCCGCGCCGGGTGTCGCGCAGGCCGGCGGGCGCCAGCCGTTCGAGGCGCCGGTAGACGGCGACCCGGGTGTCGGCCAGCATCCGCAGTACGGCGTCGTGCGACACGAGCCGCTCCGCGTACCGGAACACGGCCCGTCCGATCCCGAAGGCCCGGGTCGCCGTGACCGCCACCATCAGATACAGCACGGGTGGCTGCTGCGAGGCCCGCGAGATCAGCCACCCCGAGGTGGCCATGAGACCGACAGCGCTGCCCAGCGCGAGACTTCCGAGCAGCAGCGCCAGGGCGAGGCGGCCACGCCGGGCACCGGACATGGCGCGGACCCGGGCGAGGACACTGCCCTTGTGCGCCGCGAGCCGGGTCTCGGGCTCGTCGGGGGCAGGGGAACTCACCGGCGTTTCCTCGGCAGTTCGTGTCCCGCGGGTCTCCGCCCCGGCCTCCGTGCGAAGCGCGGCCACGCCCTCCGTCACCCGTACCACCCGGTCGGCCACCGCGAGCAGGGCCGGCCGGTGCACCACGAGCAGGACAGTCCGCCCGACCGCCAACCGCCGTACCGCCTCGACCACTTCGGCCTCGGTCGCCCCGTCCAGCGCGGCCGTCGGCTCGTCGAGGAGCAGGACGGGCCGGTCGGCGAGGAAGGCCCGCGCGAGCGCGAGCCGCTGCCGCTGCCCGGCGGACAGTCCGGCCCCGTCCTCGCCGAGCACGCTCCCCATCCCCTCGGGCAGCGCGTCCACGAAGTCCAGGGCGCCGGCGTCGGCCAACGCACGCCGTACGGCGGTGTCGTCGGCGTCGGGACGGGCCAGCCGTACGTTCTCGGCGATCGTCCCGGCGTACAGCTGCGGGCGTTGCGGCACCCAGGCGATCCGCGACCGCCACCGCTCCAGGCCGACGTCGGCGAGATCGACTCCCCCGACGCGCACCCGGCCCTCTGCGGGTCGTACGAACCCCAACAGGACGTTCAGCAGAGTGGACTTGCCCGAGCCACTCGGGCCGACGAGGGCGACCGTCTCCCCGGGGTCCACGGTGAAGGAAACGTCCGACACGGCGTCCAAGGACCGGCCGGGGTAGCGGACGGTCACGCCCTCGAAGGCCAGCGCGTCCGACGGCGCCTCGGCGGTGCCCGAGGCCGGTACCGGAGTCTCCAGTGCGGAGAAGATCTCCTCGGCGGCGGCGAGGCCCTCCGCCGCCGCGTGGTACTGGGCGCCCACCTGGCGCAGCGGCAGATACGCCTCGGGGGCCAGGACGAGGACGACGAGGCCGATGTAGAGGTCCATGTCGCCGTGGACGAGCCGCATGCCGATCGTCACGGCGACCAGGGCCACGGAGAGCGTGGCGAGCAGTTCCAGGGCGAAGGAGGAGACGAAGGCGATCCGCAGGGTCCGCATGGTCGCCTGCCGGTACTCGCCGGTGATGCGCCGAATCGAGTCGGCCTGCGCCTTGGCCCGCCCGAACACCTTCAGGGTCGGCAGCCCCGCGACCACGTCCAGGAAGTGCCCGGAGAGCCGGGAGAGCAACTGCCACTGACGGTCCATCCGGGACTGCGTGGCCCAGCCGATCATCACCATGAAGAGCGGGATGAGCGGGAGAGTGCCGACGATGATCGCCGCCGAGACCCAGTCCTCGGTGACGATCCGCGCGAGGACCGCCACCGGGACGACCACGGCGAGACCCAACTGCGGGAGATAGCGCGAGAAATAGTCGTCGAGGGCGTCGACACCCCGGGTGGCGAGGGCGACCAGCGAACCGGTCCGCTGCCCGCTCAGCCAGCCGGGGCCCAGCTCCACGGAACGCTCCAGCAGCCGTCGCCGTAGCTCCGACTTCACGGAGGCGCTTGCTCGGTGGGCGGCGAGTTCGGTGAGCCAGGAGACCAGGGCGCGGCCACCCGCGACGGCCAGCAACAGCAGCAGGGGAGTGCCGAGTTCACTCACGGACTTCCCGTGCTGGAAGGCGCCGACCACGACCTCGGCGATGAGCATCGCCTGGGCGATGACCAGCAGCGCGCCGACTGCTCCCAGGCCGACGACCGCCATCAGGAAGAGGCGGGTGGCGCGGGCGTATCGGAGTAGCCGTGGGTCGATTGGTTTCACGTGAAACACACCCTCTTCTCAGGACATCCTGACGGGGCATGTTTCATGTGAAACATGCCCCAATCCGGACTCAGTGCGCTGCTTCGGCGATGTGCTGCGTGCCGATCCGCTTGCGGAACACCCAGTACGTCCAGCCCTGGTAGAGCAGGACGATCGGGGTCGCGATCCCCGCGCACCAGGTCATGATCCGCAGGGTGTACGGGCTCGACGAGGCGTTGGTGACCGTAAGGCTCCAGTCCGGGTTGAGTGAGGACGGCATGACGTTCGGGAAGAGCGACAGGAAGAGCATCGCGACGGCGGCCACGATGGTGACCCCGGAGAACGCGAACGACCAGCCCTCGCGCCCGACTTGGATCGCCCCCAGCGCCGCGACCAGGGCGACGACGGCCACGATCAACGCGACGAGGCTCTTGCCGTCACCGCTGTCGACCTGGGTCCAGATCAGGAAGGCCAGCGCCAACAGGGCGGTGAGAAGGCCGACTTGAAGGGCCAGCTTCCGGGCCCGCATCCGGATGTCCCCGACGGTCTTGAGTGCCGTGAACACCGTTCCGTGGAACGTGAACAGCGTCAGCGTGACCAGGCCGCCGAGGATCGCGTACGGGTTGAGCAGGTCCCAGAAGGTGCCGGCGTACTCGAAGTTCTTGTCGATCTTCACGCCCCGCACGATGTTGCCGAAGGCCACACCCCACAGGAACGCGGGGAGCAGCGAGGTCCAGAAGATCGCCGTCTCCCAGTTGCGCTGCCAGTTCTCCTCGGGCCGCTTCGCCCGGTACTCGAAGGCGACGCCCCGGACGATCAGGCAGACCAGGATGATCAGCAGGGCGAGGTAGAAGCCGGAGAAGAGGGTGGCATACCACTCGGGGAAGGCGGCGAAGGTCGCGCCGCCGGCCGAGAGGAGCCAGACCTCGTTACCGTCCCAGACCGGACCGATCGTGTTGATCAGGACCCGCTTCTCGGCGCGGTTCCGGGCGAGCAGCTTGGTGAGGATGCCGACCCCGAAGTCGAAGCCCTCCAGGAAGAAGTAGCCGGTCCACAGGACGGCGATGAGGACGAACCAGACGTCGTGCAGTTCCATGACTGTTGCAGCTCCCTCGGCCTAGTACGAGAAGGCCATCGGCTTGTCGGCGTCCTGGGAGTCGCCGCCGATCTTCGTGGGCGGGTTGAGGTCGGCCTCGGTGAGTTCGGGCGGGCCGGCCTTGACGTACTTGACGAGCAGCTTGACCTCGATGACGGCGAGGATCGCGTAGAGCGAGGTGAAGACGATCATCGAGGTGAGGACCTCGCCCTGGGAGACGCTGGGGGAGACGGCGTCGCGGGTCTGGAAGAGGCCGTAGACGACCCAGGGCTGGCGGCCCATCTCGGTGAAGATCCAGCCCCAGGAGTTGGCGATCAGCGGGAAGCCGAGGGTCCAGATGGACACCAGCCAGTAGAGCTTGGTGAGTTTCGGGCCGAGGGCCTTGTTCTTGAAGAGGACGACGTTCGGCACTTCGTCGTCGCCGACCCGCAGATGCTGGGCCAGCATGAACTTCTTGCGGGTCAGCCAGAGTCCGGCGATACCGATCGCGAAGGACGCCATGCCGAAGCCGATCATCCAGCGGAACGCCCAGAAGGTGACGGGGATGATGGGCCGGTAGTCGCCGGGACCGTACTTCGCCTGCTCGGCCTTGTTGGTGTCGTTGATGCCGGGGACGTACGAGCTGAAGTCGTCGTCGGCGAGGAACGACAGTATCCCCGGGATGGACAGCTCGACGCTGTTGTGGCCCTTGCTGACGTCGCCGTAGGCGAAGATCGAGAACGGCGCGGAGTCCTGGCCGTCCCACAGGGCCTCGGCGGCGGCCATCTTCATCGGCTGCTGCTTGAACATGACCTTGCCGAGGGTGTCACCGCTGACGGCGGTGAACAGTCCGGCGATGGTGACGGTGATCAGGCCCAGCCGCAGCGAGGTCTTCATCACCGAGATGTGCTTCTTGCGGAACAGGTGGAAGGCCGCGATGCCGACCATGAACGCGCCGCCGGTCAGGAAGGACGCGGAGAGCGTGTGGAAGGCCTGCGCGAGGGCGGTGTTCTGGGTCAGCACATGCCAGAAGTCGGTGAGTTCGGCACGCCCTTTGGCCTTGTTGATCCGGTAGCCGACGGGGTGCTGCATCCACGAGTTGGCCGCGAGGATGAAGTACGCCGACAGGATCGTGCCGATCGAGACCATCCAGATGCAGGCCAGGTGGATCCGCTTGGGCAGCTTGTCCCAGCCGAAGATCCACAGCCCGATGAAGGTGGACTCGAAGAAGAACGCGATCAGCGCCTCGAAGGCGAGCGGGGCCCCGAAGATGTCGCCGACGAACCGCGAGTAGGCGGACCAGTTCATGCCGAACTGGAACTCCTGCACGATGCCCGTGACGACGCCCATGGCGATGTTGATCAGGAAGAGTTTGCCCCAGAACTTGGTGGCCCTGAGGTACTTCTCCTTCTCCGTGCGCACCCACGCGGTCTGCAGCCCGGCCGTGAGCGCGGCGAGCGAGATCGTCAGCGGGACGAACAGGAAGTGGTAGACGGTGGTGATACCGAACTGCCATCGCGCCAGTGTCTCTGGCGCCAGAGCCATTTCCACGTCGTCGGTCTCCTTATGTCGCCGTGGTACAGCGGCAGTTTGCCCCTTTTATCGCACACATCATGGGACGAACTGGGACACGCTTGTGAACGCGTTCACATTCACAAGCTATTATGACGTACCGATTTTCGACCGACGAAGGGGGGTCCCATTACGGAGGGGGGTCCCCATATGGCAACCCCCCTGACGTCACTCGTTACGAACCGTCCCGCGGGCGAGCGCCGGAGCTCCCCCCGCGGGCGGGCACTAGAGCTCCTTGTGGAACCCCTCCGCCACCTTCAGGAAGATGTCGTTGCCCTCGGTCTCCCCGATCGTGATCCGCACGCCCTCACCCGCGAACGGCCGCACCACCACGCCCGCCTGGTCGCAGGCCGCCGCGAAGTCGAGCGTGCGCTCCCCCAGCCGTAGCCACACGAAGTTGGCCTGGGTCTCCGGGACCGTCCAGCCCTGGGCGCGCAGTGTGTCGACCACGCGGGTGCGCTCGCTCACCAACGAGCCGACCCGCCCGAGCAGTTCGTCCTCGGCGCGCAGCGAGGCGACCGCCGCGTCCTGCGCGAGCTGGCTCACCCCGAAGGCCACCGCCGTCTTGCGCAGCGCCGCCGCCACCGGCTCATGGCCGATCGCGAAACCGACCCGCAGCCCGGCGAGGCCGTACGCCTTGGAGAAGGTCCGCAGGACGCAGACGTTCGGCCGGTCGCGGTAGAGCTGGACGCCGTCCGGCACGTCGAGATCCCGGATGAACTCCCGGTACGCCTCGTCCAGCACGACCAGCACATCGCCGGGCACCCGGTCCAGGAAGCGCTCCAGTTCGGCCCGCCGGACGACCGTGCCCGTCGGGTTGTTGGGGTTGCAGACGAAGATCATCCGGGTCCGGTCGGTGACGGCGTCCGCCATCGCGTCCAGGTCGTGCACATCGCCCGGGGTCAGCGGCACCTGCACCGGAGTGGCACCGCTGATCCGCGTGATGATCGGGTACGCCTCGAAGGACCGCCAGGCGTAGATGACCTCGTCGCCGGGGCCGGAGGTCGCCTGGATCAGCTGCTGGGCGACGCCGACCGAGCCGGTGCCGGTGGCCAGGTGGGAGACCGGGACGCCGAACCGTTCCGCCAGCTCGTTCATCAGGCCGGTGCAGGCCATGTCGGGGTACCGGTTGAAGTTCAGGGCCGCCGCGGTGACGCTCTCCATCACACCGGGCAGCGGGGGGTACGGGTTCTCGTTGGAGGACAGCTTGTAGGCCACCGGACCGTCGGCCGCGGCAGGCCTGCCCGGCTTGTAGGTGGGGATACCCTCCAGCTCGGCGCGCAGCTTCGGGCTCGTCTCGCTCACCGCAGTCCTCCTTGTGACCACCACCGGGTTCCAATACTGCTCACCTTATGAGGATTCGGGGCCGGCGCGTACAGGTCTTGTTCCGGGTGAGCGGGCGGCTCCCGCTCCGGGTGAGCGGGTGTCGGGGCCGGCGGGTGGGATCCGGTGCGCTCCGGGCGCGCTCCGAGTGCGTTCCGAGTGCGTTCCGAGTGCGTTCCGAGTGCCTGGTGCGTGGTTGGCGGGATACCCCCACGCGTCACATCCGCATCAGGGGCAACACCGTACGAAGGCGCACGAACCGGGGGCGCGCTGTACATATATCTATGCGCTGGTAGCTCGCGCCGTGGCGCGCATCCCTCGTACAGGTGAGTTGAGACCTCTTCGAAACATGGGGGTCTTGGCAGGCCCATGCGCGTCGACAAGTCACGTAATGCCATTGCATCGTTTAACTGACTTTGTTTCTAAGGTAGTTGACTGCTTTTGACCTTGCAGAAACGTGCCTGTCAACGCGTGCATATGCGTCCGCACTACCCCACCGCATGAGCCCTACTATCGGCTCGCCATGACAGCAGCAGGGAAGCACCAGGTGAGCCGCGCGGAAACCTCTCGTCGAGGGAGCCGGCCGGGCCGGGCGGGAATCAGAGACGTGGCCGCCGCGGCCGGAGTCTCCATCACGACCGTCTCCGACGCCCTCAACGGCAAGGGCCGGCTCCCGGACGCCACCCGACGCCACGTCCGAGAAGTCGCCGACCGGCTGGGCTATCGGCCCTCCGCGGCGGCTCGCACACTCCGTACCGGCAAGTCGGGCCTCATCGGCCTGACCGTGACGACGTACGGGGATGAACCTTTCACCTTCACCGAGTTCGCGTACTTCGCCGAGATGGCGCGGGCCGCCACCTCGGCCGCGCTCGCCCGCGGCTACGCCCTCGTGATCCTCCCCGCGACCTCGCGCCACGACGTGTGGTCGAACGTCGCCCTGGACGGCACGGTCGTCATCGACCCGTCCGACCAGGACCCGGTGGTCAGCGAGCTCGTCCGGCAGGGTTTACCGGTCGTCTCCGACGGCCGCCCGGCCGGCTCGCTCCCGGTCACCGCATGGGTCGACAACGATCACGAGGCCGCGGTCCTGGGCATCCTGGACCACTTGGCCGACGCCGGCGCCCGCCGGATCGGTCTGCTCACGGGCACGAGCACGGACACATACACACACCTCTCGACCACCGCATACCTGCGTTGGTGCGAGCGGGTGGGCCAGGATCCGGTGTACGAGTCCTATCCGGCGCACGATCCGTGCGCGGGCGCCGTGGCCGCCGATCGGCTGCTCGCCCGGCCCGACCGGCCCGACGCGGTCTACGGCCTGTTCGACCCCAACGGCACGGATCTGCTGGCGGCGGCCCGGCGTTACGGGATGCGGGTGCCGGAGGATCTGCTGCTCGTGTGCTGCAGCGAGTCCACGGTGTACGCCAACACCGAGCCGCCCGTCACCACGCTGTCGCTGAAGCCGCGGCGGATCGGTACGGCGGTGGTGCAGCTCCTCATCGACGCGATCGAGGGGGTCGAGTCCGATCTGCCGATCGAGCAGGTGATACCGACGGAGCTGATCGTGCGGACGTCGTCGCAGCGGCGTCCGCCGCGGACCACGGTTAGTCCGCCTCGGTCGCCTGAGGGGAAGTAGGGGGCGGGGCCGGGGCCCTCCGGGGGGGGCGGGGTTGATGCTGGTGCCGGTGATGATGTCGCCGGTGTCGGTGTCGGTGTTCGTTTCGCTGAGGTGGGTGGGGTGAGGGTGGGCCTTGCTGCGCTGGGGGGCGTGGTCGGGTGGAGGGGCTGGCCGGGGTCGCCTTGGGGGGCGTGGTTGGGGGCGGCGGACGGGGGTGGGTTCGCTTTGGGCAGGGTGGTGGGGTGCGTGCCGTGTCGGGTGGGCTTGCGGGATGGGGTGGGGCGGTTCCTGGAGTTTCTGCTGGGTGCCG